>CP070641.1:2180065-2185566 GCA_020354085.1 Pseudomonadota bacterium | reverse complement strand
TGGCTCTGGCGTTCGGGGAGATCGCCGAGGCAGCGATAAAACGCCTCCCAGAACTCCTGCTGTTCCAAGGCCCCATCCGGGTCGTCCCAGACCGAGGGCATCACCCGCCAATGGTAGCTGTGGTCCTCACGGAACATCGCGTCACACACGTCGTCGATCGGCTCCTCCGGCAGCACCCCCTCGCGACCAGTGCGGCGCATGTGATCGATGATCTTATTCTTGAGAATGCCGATCAGCCAGGTGCGCACCGAGGACCCGCCGGCGAAGCGTGTCTTGCCCTGCAAGCCGGCGAGCAGGGTGTCCTGCACCAAGTCCTCGGCCACAGTTGAGTTACGCACGCGCAGGAGGGCGAAACGATAAAGCGCGTCCCCATGCTCATCGAGCCAGGTGCGAGTATCGAGCGCCTCGCGGTTGCGGGATTCGGTCTTGGACATAGCGCCTGCCGTCGCGATTACACACGGAGTACCTGGACTGCGCAAGCAAGCGCAGCGCGGCGACCCGGTTGGCCTGTCCCGATTGAACGTCCTGTGAAGTCGGGGCCACTCGATCGAGCGGCCCCGCACGCTTCGGGTTCTCGTGTTTAGGGTTTCGCAGTTGGAGGTGTCGCGGACAGGGAGCCCCCGGCGAGTCTGAGGCAAGTGCCCTTCGGCACGTAGATCCAGGCGTCCTTCTGAAAGTCCTGCTTGGCAGTGCCGACGCAGGCCGAGGTTGAGGTCGAGCAGTCGTTCTTGCCGGCCTTGGTGACGCCATAGCAGCGCTCCTGTGCCGCGCACTGCACGAGATCGGCGCCTTGCGCCTGGCCGGCGAGCGCCAACACGCCGCCGATAATCGAGGAGAGAAATATTGCTTGGGATGGTCGCCGCATAGTGCGAGTGTCCTTCAATGTAGTTGATCGGTTGACAGCATCGACGCGCGCGATGTCTATCGCGGCATTGGTCGCGGCGCGAGCGGCAACCTTACGAGAAAGTTCTCGATCCAATTATCGAGAATACCGAGACAAAAAATTGGCGTTAGCGCCGGGTTGCCGTCGCTAAGCGCGCGAGGCAATCGAGATAGAGCTTCTCGCTGTGTACGCCGCCCGCACGCGCAGCTTGCCACAGCATCTCGCCCAGGCACTCCATCATGGCGTGCTGCACCGCATGTTCATCGGGGAGCGCCTGCAGCAAGCGTTGATAGTGCGCGCGCACGCCGCGCGGCTGATCGAGTGCGAGCTGTTCTTCGATCGAAATATGCATGGCCATGTGCAGGAACGGATTTGTTTTGCCCACTTCCGGCAGATAGTCCTGATCCGTGTACCGATCCGGTGCCGCGAGTACGTGGTGGTATTCAGGGTGCAGTTGTGCAACGCGGACGATGAGCGCCTCGGCGCCTTCCAGTGGTTCGCCGCGTTGCTGGCGTTGCCAGGCACGGAAGAACACGGCGCGCAGGGTTTCGCGACTGGCACCCTCGAACATGGTTTAGGGGGCAGAGAGCGCGAACAGCCCGACAATCGCCGAGTATTGGTAGAGATGGTTGACGCCGTCGAGCGGCCCGATTTCGCCGTTGCCGTAAAAGCCGATGACGGGAAGGCCGGGGAAGCGGCTCTTGAGCAGTTCGAGGTCGCGATCGCGATTACCGAAGAACTGCGGCCCACGGCCCATGCAGGGAAAGAGCAGCGCGAACTGCGGGTCCTCCCCCAGATCCGTGCGCGTGCGTGCGAGCGAGGTGCGCATGTCGCGCTCGGCGGCGAGCGCATCGCGCATCGCCCAAAACAGCCGCTCGCCGCGATTTGGCCGCTGCGAGAGCGTGAGAGTCTGTTCGCTCGGATTGGCCGCAACGATGTGATTGAGCCGGTAGCGCCCATCGCGGATCGCCGTGTTGGGATCGCCAAATGTAATCGCCCCCATGAGCATGTGTAGCGGTATCTGTTCGAGCTGACGCACCGCCTGGGGCAATGACTTCATCAGCACGCTGAAAGCGGGATAGCCGCCTAGGCGTTTGAGTTCGTAGCCTTGTGCCTCGGCGATCTCGATCGGTGCAGTAAGCGCGCGCACACCTTGCGAGGCGGCAATCGCCCCGCGCACACCGGTCATGACCGCTTCGACCGCGCCGGCCTCGACCACACGTCCGCCCGACCACACGCGAAACGGCCCATGACCGAAGATATCGCCCGACACTGCACCAATGCGCGGCGAGGTGACGTCCAGCCACTCGGCGGTCAAGCCCGACGGTGTGCAAAAACTCAGACGGATTGCCTCGTCGTAACGCGGGCGCGTGTCGGCCAACGCCAGGTGAATTGGATCGCCTAAGACCATCGCGGCAGCGCCTTGGCCGTCCAGCACCCACTCGTCCTCGGTGAGAATTGCCGGCGCCGCTCGCGCCCAGTACCTGCATGGTGCCGGCGGCGCGTGCCGCGGCACGCAACGCGGGTTCGGGATCGGAAGCATAGTCCGCGGTAAGAAACAGAATTACCGCGTTGGCGCGCGTGAGCTTCGCGCGTTCTAGCGCCATGCGCACGGCGTTAGTAGCATGTTCGGGCACGGTGCGCGCGCTGTGACTCAAACCGGTAGCAACGCGGGGCGGCGTGTTGCGAGCAGGTGCTGGCGTCTCGCTCATGCGGCTACTTTATCCCGGTAAGCGCACAAGTCAAAGATGACACAGTCGCGGCAACGTGGTTTGCGCGCGGTACAAACGTAGCGGCCGTGCAGGATTAGCCAGTGGTGGGCATCTTTCTTATAGCGTTCCGGCACCAAGGCGTTGAGCTTGTCTTCAACTTGCCGCACGTTTCTGCCGGGCGCGAGACCGGTGCGGTTCGCCACGCGGAAGATATGGGTATCGACCGCGATGGTCGGGTGGCCGAAGGCGGTGTTGAGGATGACGTTAGCGGTCTTGCGACCGACGCCCGGTAGCGCTTCGAGTGCCTCGCGTGTTTGCGGTACGTGGCCCCGATGCTTCGCGATCAGTATGCGGCTGGTCTTCATGATGTTTGCCGCCTTGGTGTTGTAGAGCCCGATTGATTTGATGTAGCGCTTAAGCCCCCGCAGGCCAAGCGCCAAGATTTTCCCCGGCGTTTTGGCGACTTTGAACAGCGCCGCGGTGGCGCGATTGACGCTCTTGTCGGTGGCCTGTGCCGACAGGATCACCGCGACCAACAATTCGAAAGGCGTACGATACTCAAGCTCGGTGGTCGGCGCCGGATTTGCGCGCTTCAGTCGCTCAAACAGCGCGCGCCGTTTTGCCGGGCTCATGCGGAGGATTTACGACGGCGCACACGCTCGACCGCCGCGCGAATCTCGGCGCGGATGCGCTCGCGCTCCGATTGATCGCTTGCGACTCTGCGCCTGGTTTTCGCTGCGCCGCGCGCCGCGCGGCGCTGATCCAGGCGTTGCAGGCGTGCAGCGGCGCGCCGGCGCCATTGCTCTGTTTCGGCGCGCGTATAGTCCGGCCAGGGACTTGCGCGATCGACAGGGATGTTCACCGCCCGCAGGCGTATGCAATCCACGGGACAGGGCGGCAGGCACAGTTCGCAACCGGTGCACTGCGCGGCGATCACGGTGTGCATCAGCTTGTTGGCGCCGATTATTGCGTCGACCGGACACACGTCCACGCATTTGCGGCAACCGATGCACAGTTCCTCGTCGACCCAGGCCACAACGCGGCCTTGGTGACTACCGTTGGCCGGATTGAGCGGTTTGGTGTCGACCTGCAGAAGCCTCGCCAGCGCCTGAATTGTGATGTCGCCGCCGGGTGGGCATTGGTTAATGTCGGCCTCGCCCCTGGCCATGGCCTCGGCATAGGTCAGGCAGCGCGGATAGCCGCAGCGCGTGCACTGGGTCTGTGGCAAACAGGAGTCGATGCGCGCCGCGATTTCGATGGCTGAAGACATGAGGCAAGAGTATGGTCGTCGTTGACGGCTGCGGCAATAATTGACGCAAGTGGAAGGACAACATGGGGCACGATAGCGGTCACCGTAGACGAAGTTTCAGGGCACGCGGCGGATGGTGGGTGGCCGCACAAGTGCCGATCATGTTGGGCGCGCTCCTGATTCCGATTTGGAGCGGGTCTGGCGCGCTCGGCTTCTCGCATCTTTCGCAATGGCTGGGCGCGTCGCTAACGATGCTCGGTGGCCTGGCGGCGATATTGGGGCTGGTGAACTTGGGTGACGCCCTTACGCCCTATCCGCACCCGCGCGACGGCAGTGCGCTCAAGCAACGAGGCATCTACGGTTGGATGCGCCACCCCATCTACTGCGGCATGATGGTTGGTACGGTGGGCTGGGCGATCTGGTGGCAAAGCGGGCCTGGGCTTGCCTATGCCGCGATCGTCCTGCTGTTTTTCGATCGCAAGGCGGCCCGGGAAGAACGCTGGTTACGTAACCACTATCCTGAGTACGCGCGCTACGCGCGCAGCGTAAAACGCTTCTTCCCCGGCATCTACTAATAACTAAATAACGCCGCCGCACGCGCGGCGGCGTTTAGTCGCCCGGCGTTACATCGGTTGGCGGATGGTGAAGGCGCCGCGCAAGCCCCCGCGCTGATAGCCGGTCGCCTGATCCTTGGGGTACAGCTCCTTGAGCTTGGTTTGCACCTTAGGGTCGATGTCCTGGCCGTGACAGGTCAGGCAGGGCATGCCTTCCGGGATGGGAATGGCCTTCATATAACGAAATTCCTTTTTGCCGCCGCTGTCGACGACTTCGTAGAAATCGATGTTGGCCGGATTCTCACCGCCTTTCGCGCGCAGCTCGAACAACTGCAAGATCTTCAGCTCCCAAGCGTCCGGTGAGTTGGCCGGGTTGCGCAGCTTGAGACTGGTGCGCCCCACCTGCCACCCGTGTTTTTTGGAGATCGCGGCAGCGATGTCCGGCGCCTTTGTATTGCACACCGTGATGGCATTCACCGGGCCACCGCTCTTCATGGCGGCCTGCAATTCGTTCTGCAACGCGGCTTGAAAAGACTTGACGGCGTCACGGCTTGCCGCGACGCGTTGATCCATGTCGCCGGCGCCGGCCGGCAACGCCACAAGCAGCGTGGTGAAAAGCAAAGGTACGGTTCGTTTCATGTGCGCCTCTTAGCAGCTCCAGTGCATTGTTGTGGGCCCATGGTGTTGCTATAAACCATATCGTTGCATGGTTGGCAATGACACCGGTCAGGGACGCCGAGGCTAACCGTTCCGCAGCTCGAGGCGTGGTTGCGCGACGCGCGGCAAGTGATTGAAGCCTACCGGCGCCGCCACGCACTGAGAGATCTACTTCACGCGCATACCGGGTTGCGCGCCGCTGTCGGGCGAGAGGATGAACAGGTCCTTGCCGCCGGGGCCGGCGGCCAACACCATGCCTTCTGACACGCCGAACTTCATCTTGCGCGGCGCAAGATTCGCGACCACCACGGTGAATCGACCTTCCAGTGTTTTCGGATCATAGGCCGAGCGAATGCCGGCGAAGACGTTGCGCGTCTTGCCCTCGCCCAGGTCGACCGTCAGTTGCAGCAGTTTATCGGCGCCGTCCACGTGATCGGCCTTGATGA
>CP070641.1:2165253-2179965 GCA_020354085.1 Pseudomonadota bacterium | reverse complement strand
CTTCACGCGCCCGGTGATATAAACGCGCCCGTCGCGAATGCGCACAAGATCGCCGGTGTGCAGCCAGCCGTCTTTGTCCATGATCGCGCTCGTGGCCTGTTCATTGTTCCAGTAGCCAAGCATGACGTTAGGCCCGCGCGCCAATAACTCGCCGTTTTCGGCGCAGTGTAACTCCACGCCCTCGAGCGGGCGGCCGACCGAATCGGGATCGTTGTCGGACTGACGATTGGCTGCAAGCACCGGCGCCGTCTCGGTCAGTCCGTAACCTTGGAGGATCGGCAATCCCAATCCCATAAACACACGCGCCAGGTGTGGCGCAAAGGGCGCGCCGCCCACAATGATCAGGCGGATGCGCCCGCCCAGTCGACGATAGAGTTTTTTCGCCACCAGAACCTTCAGCACCAGCCACCAAAACGCGTCTGCGCCAGTCGCCTTGCGCTTGAATCGGCGCCACCCGACGTTAACGGCGGCCTCGAACAGTCTTTGCTTGAGCGAGCCCGGTCGCATCTGTTCCTGCATGCGCGTATAGATGCGCTCGAAGATGCGCGGCACGGCAATGAGAACTGTCGGTTTTTGGTCGCGGATGTCGTCGGCCAATACTGTGATCCCGCGTGAATAAACCGTCTGCGCGCCGGCCCATATCGCTGCGTAATAGCCACAGGTCCGCTCAAGCATGTGCGACAAGGGCAGGAACGACACGAACCGGTCATGGCCATACACGGGAATGGCGCGCATGGCAGCGAGCACGTTGCTCAGAATATTGCGGTGCGACAGCATCACCCCTTTGGGCCGACCGGTCGTGCCCGAGGTGTAGACTATCGACGCCAGCTCGGTCGCTTGCGCAGGCGACTTCGGTACAAGGTCGTCGTGGCCCGGTAGCCAGGTATCGGCCAACACGATCTTGCTGTTAGTGTTATCTGCGTCGCACAGGCATACGACGCGCGTGAGCGTCTTGGTATGCTCTTTGAGTTCCTTCCATACGTTACCGCTATCGAGCAACAGCAGCCTGGCGCCGGCGTCGTTGATGCAAAACGCCATGTTGTCGGGGCGATCACCGAAGTAGAGCGGCACAGTCACCAACCCCAGACCGAGTGCTGCCTGATCGAACAGCACCCACTCAACGCGGTTGCGCAGACACAGCGCGACGCGATCGCCGGCCTTCAATCCCTCGCGCGTCAGGGCGGCCTGCCAGCGCGCTACCTGCTTGCCCGTTTCTCTCCAGGTGTAGTCGCGCCAGCGATCGCCCTCGTACTGACGATACGCCGGCGTATTCGGCGTATCGCGTACGCGTTGTACAAATAGATCATAGAGGTTGGACTGTTCGCTTAGCTCCATGCTCTTCCCCCGTCGGTGCGCAATTAGTGACGCGCAGCGAATGTCTATCGGAGTGCTAGTGACAACGGCTCGTTATCGCCCACTCTCCCGCGCACGATCAATGCAGTAGAAGTGATGCACCAACCCACGCAATTACTCGAGCAATGTTAATGTTCGGCTACGGCCAAGCAAGCCCACTCAGCCTGGCGAGTTTCGCCGCTGTAACAGTCCAGGCTGTGACCAGCCACCGTCGGGCTTGAAGCGCTTACCGTACTCCTCGGCCAACCTACTGAGGCTGTGGGTAATGCCGGTCTCACCCAGGCTTTCCGCATAGCGCATGGGACCGCCAAGGAATGGCGCGAACCCGGTGCCGTACACCATGCCAGCGTCCACCGCATCGGCGTCCTGCACCACGCCCTCCCGCAGGCAGGCCATGGCCTCGTTGAGCAACCGCAGCACAAGCCGCTCGGTTACGGGAACCGAAGTCGTGGCATCCGTCTTTGGGATTTGCGCATGCCCCTTGGTGTCGTACCTGTAGAATCCCTCGCCGCTCTTGCGACCAAGCTTGCCAGTATCCACCGTGCGTCGCAGCACCCCGGGCACTTCCACCCCGAGCGGCCCCGCGAGTTCCTGGGCAACGGATAGGCAGATATCAAGCCCGACCGTATCGGCCAGCTCGATCGGCCCCATGGGCATACCGAAGTCACGCGCCGCCTGATCGATGGCGGGCCCCGGCACACCTTCTTCGTAGAGACGCACAGCCTCAAGCAGATAGGGCATCAAGATGCGATTGACCAAGAAGCCTGGGCTGCTTTTGACATCGAGCGGCAACCGGTCGATGGCGGTAGTGAACGCTCGGGCGCGCGCGAGCGCAGTTTCGCTCGACTGCTCGCCGCGAACGATCTCGACCAACTGCATCTTGGCGACCGGATTAAAGAAGTGCAGCCCAACCAAGCGCGTCGGGTCTTTGAGCGCCGTCGACAAGGTCTCGAGCGGAATGCTTGAGGTGTTCGTCGCCAGCAAAGCCCTTGCCGGCACCTTTGCCTCGATATCACGAAACAGCGCTTGCTTGGGCTCGGCCTTCTCGATGATCGCCTCGATGACGAGATCAGCGCGCTTCAATCCATCGCCGCGCACATCGGGTAATAGCCGATCCATCGCCGCCTGCACCGCACGCGCATCGCGCCGGTATTGTTTCTGAAAAAACTCATGTGCGCGCTTCATCGCACGCCCCAATATTTCCGGCGTGCGGTCCTGCAGGCTCACCTCGAAGCCGCGGTGCGCCGCCCACATGGCGATGTCGGCGCCCATGACACCTGCGCCCACTACGTGCACGCGCTTGATGTCGTGCGTTCCCTCTTTGCCGCGTTTCTTAAGGCTCTCTCCCAGCAGAAACACATGCACCAGGTTGTGGCTGGTGCGCGATACCAAGAGTTCGCCCAAGGAGCGTGCCTCCTGCTCGAAGCCCGCGTCTTGCTGCCACAGCTCGAGAATACGATAGGGCGCCGGGTAGTGATGAGCATTGGCCTTCTCACGTACCTTGCGCGTTAACAACTTGACGACCGTGGGCCGCAACGGCATCCAGCCCGGCAGGCGTCGATACCAGGCTGGCCGGCGGCGGCCCGGATCACTGCGCAGAATGGCATACGCCGCGCGCTCCAAGTGCCGCTCCGGCACGGCATCATCCACCAGCCCCACGCGCTTGGCCTGTTTCGCCGCGAGCGCGCGGCCGCTCAGCATCATGTCGAGTGCGGCGAGATGGCCGATCAACGGTGGCAGCCGCACGGTGCCGCCGAAACCCGGGTTGATACCAAGCCGCACTTCGGGAAGTCCCAAGCGCGTGCTCGCGTCATCCCGCGCAATCCGGTAGCGGCAGGAGAGCGCAAGCTCGAGCCCGCCACCCAGGCAGTAACCGTGGATCACGGCAACCGTCGGAAACGGTAGCGCCGCGATGCGGCCGAATACCTGCTGACCGTGACGCGCGAGCTCGGTGGCGCGCGCCGGGTCGGTGATGGTGATGAACTCGCGCACGTCGGCACCGGCGACAAAGCCCGAGGATTTGCCGGAACGTATGACGAGACCTTTGAGCGACTGCCCAGCGAGCGTGGTGAGCGTCTGCTCAAGTTCATCCAGCATCTCGGTGGACAACACATTGGCCGACTGGCCGGCCGCGTCCAGGGTCAGTATTGCGATGTCGTCACGATGTTCTTGGCGCAGGTGCTTCATGCCGCCGCCTCGACCAACATCGCCCCACCCTGACCGCCACCGATGCAAAGCGTCGCCACGCCCATGCCGCCACCCGCGCGCCGCAGCGCATGCAGCATGTGCAACACGATGCGCGCCCCGCTCGCGCCCACCGGGTGCCCACAGGCGATCGCACCGCCTTGTGGATTTAGGCGTGCTGGATCCATGCTGCCCAAGGGTGCATCGAGCCCAAGTTCGTCGCGTGCGTAGTCGCCGCTCGCCCAGGCCGCCTGACAGGCGAGCACCTGCGCGGCGAACGCTTCGTTCAATTCCAGGTGCTTGAGATCATTCATCTGGATCTTGCGCGCGGCGAGCAGCCTGGCGACGGCATGCACCGGGCCGAGCCCCATCTGGCTGGGATCAACACCGGCCCAGGCATGACCCTTGAGCTCACCCATCACCGGAAGATTGTGGCGCTTGACCGCCTCCTCGCTCGCCAGCATCAACATCGCCGCGCCGTCCGTCACCTGCGAGCTGTTGCCGGAAGTGACCACCCCGTACTTGCGATCAAACACCGGCTTGAGTTTGGCCAGTTGCTGCATATCACTGTCGCGGCGCAAACCGTTGTCTTCCAGCGCAACATTGCCACGCGTGTCATACAAAGGCTCGACCTCGCCGGCGAGACTGCCGTCGTCAAAGGCCGCCGCCAGCCGCTGGTGGCTCTGCAGGGCGTAGGCGTCTTGCTCCTCGCGCGAAATACCAAAGCGCTGCGCGAGTATCTCTGCAGTTTGTCCCATGTTGAGTTTGACCAGCGGATCAGTTAGTCCAAGCAGTAGCGCATACACTGGCTGCAAGTAACTCAGTTTGAAGCGCACGAGTGCTTGCGCGCGACCGCTGAGACTCTTGGCGCGCATCATCTGTGCGAGCCAGCCGCTCATGGCGTGGTTCCACTGTATCGGCGCGCGGCTCATGGCCTCGGTGCCACCGGCCAGCACCAAGTGCGCCTGACCGAGCGCGATCCGTTCGGCGGCGCTCGCCAGCGCCTGCAACCCAGAGGCGCAGTTGCGTTGCACGGTGTAGGCCGGCACGTGCTTACCGCACCCCAGGCGCAGCGCAATGATGCGCGCGATGTTGGCCTCGTCGGCTGCCGGTATCACGCATCCGACGATTACCTCGTCGATCTCGCTCGGCGCGAAAGGCAGGCGCGCCAGCACCGGGCGCGCCGCGGCGACCGCGAGATCCGCGGCGGCGAATGGCCCGGGCTCGCCACGTGCTTTGAGAAACGGCGTGCGTGCGCCGTCGACGACGTAAACAGGATTTGCCATCGCAATACTCCTACACGCTCACAGCGTGTCGAAATGATCCACCGTAATCACCGCGCGCCGCGCCTCGTGCGCCGCACGCAACATACCGGCCTCGTCCTCGCTGACCAAACCGCGCGCCAAGGCCTCGCGCACCTGCCCGGCGTGATCGCCGTGCAGGATCGGCTTCTCCGCTACTAGCTGCGCCAGCTTGCGCTCCAAGGGTTCGGCGGCGATGACCTTGGGCAACGCGTCCTCGATCCGGCCGGTGACGTCCTTGGGATTGCGCGACACGAACACGCCGGCGGTGAGCCGATCGCGTGCTGGCGACGGTGCAAGCAGCAGGGCGGCACACTCGTGGCCCAGACGATCGCTCGGCACATGGTAGCGCCGGCCGGCGGGGAACATCAGTCCGCCGAGAAACCAAGCGAGAAACTTGTTGGGGAAGTTCTTGATGATCACCACCAGTGTCTTTTCGGCCTGGTGGATGGCGTAGTCCGCCGCCCAGCGCATCACCGGCAGATCATCCGCCGGGCGTCCCTGGTCCTCGAAGCGTTTGATCACGGCCGAGGCCAGATACATATAACTCAGGACATCGGCGAAGCGCGCGGAGATGCGTTCCTTGCGTTTGAGCGCGCCGCCCAGGGTCAGCATCGCCATGTCGGAGATCAGCGCGAACGCCGTCGATACACGCGTAAGTTTTTGGCAGTAACGCTTGCCGGGACCCGCAATTGGTGCGCGCACCAGATAGGCATTGGTTACGCCCAGCCAGAGGGCGCGCAGGGCGTTGCTGATGACAAAGCCTATATGCGCGAAGAACGCGCGATCGAAATCGGCCAAGCCGCGCGCCCGGTCGCTGTTCGCTACCGCGCGCATCTCGGTCAACACATAGGGGTGGCAGCGCACGGCGCCCTGGCCGTAGATGATGAGCGCGCGTGTGAGGATATTGGCGCCCTCGACTGTAATACTGATCGGCAATGCCTGGTAGACGCGTCCCATGAAATTGCGCGGGCCTAAGCAGATACCGGCACCGCCCTGGATATCCATGGCGTCGTTGACCACTTTGCGCATGTGCTCGGTGAGCTGGTACTTGACGATCGCCGAGGCCACCGCCGGTTGCTCGCCGAGATCGACCGCACGCGCGGTGAGCGTGCGTGCTGCGTCCATCAAATAAGTGTAACCGGCGATGCGTGACAGCGCCTCTTCAATGCCCTCGAAGCGCCCGATCGGCACCTTGAATTGCTTGCGCACGCGCGCGTAACCGCCGGTCGCGCGCGAGGCGATCTTGCCGGCGCCGGTCGAAAGCGATGGCAGCGAGATCGAGCGACCGGCGGCGAGACAATCCATCAACATGTGCCAACCACGGCCGATGTACTCGCGCCCGCCGATGACCCAGTCCATCGGGATGAACACGTTCTCACCCCAATTCGGGCCGTTTTGGAAAGGAATGTCGATTGGGTTGTGGCGCGCGCCGATGCGCACGCCGGGCGTGTCGCGCGGGATGAGCGCGAGCGTGATGCCTAGGTCTTCCTCCTGTCCCAACAGCTTGTCGGGGTCGTAGAGGCGAAAGGCGAGACCGATCACAGTAGCCACCGGTCCGAGCGTGATGTAACGCTTCTCCCAATTGAGCCGGATACCGAGCACATCGGGTTTGCCTTGGAACTCGCTGCGGCACAGGACACCGCGATCGGGAATGTTCGCGGCGTCGGAACCGGCGTCGGGACTGGTGAGCCCGAAGCAGGGGACTTCTTCGCCGCGCGCCAGACGCGGCAAGTAGTGGTTTTTCTGCTCCTCGGTACCGTAGCGCAGCAGCAGCTCTGCGGGGCCGAGTGAATTCGGCACCATGACGGTGACTGCCGCGGTGATGCTGCGCGAGGCCACTTTCAATACCACTTCCGAATGGGCGAGCGCCGAGAACTCCAGGCCACCGTACTTCTTCGGGATGATCATGCCGAAGAAGCCTTTGTCCTTGAGGAAGCGCCAGACCTCGGGCGGCAGGTCGCGGCGCTCATGCGTGATTACCCAGTCGTCCAGCATGCGACACAGCTCATCGACCGGACCGTCGATGAACGCCTGCTCCTCGGCCGACAGCTTGGGCGGCGGCACCGCGAACAGCTTCTTCCAACGCGGCCGACCGGCGAACAGCTCCGCTTCCCACCAAACCGTACCCGCCTCGAGCGCCTCGCGCTCGGTGTCGGACATGGGCGGCATGATCTTGGCGAACAACCGGAAGACTGGGCGCGTGAGAAGCGTACGCCGCAGCACGCGCACGTTGAGCAGTATCGCCGGGGCGAGGAACGCGACGGCGATCAATACCTGGGCCAAAACCGGCCAGGTGCTCGCCGCGAAAACGAGCGCGACACCGGCGACCAAGGTCCACAACCACAACGGCGCGTAGAAATACGCAAGCGCCCAGGCCACTGCTACCACTGCGACGATCCACCAAACCCATCCCATGGTTTACCTCGTGCCGTAGCCTATTCTTGTTGGTCGGCGCAGGGCCGCCCTCGTTACATACAGAGCATAGCAACCCGCCGGATTCGCGCTTTTCGGGCCGCTTCACGCCAAGATCCGCACCTTCAATGCCCCGAGGCTAGGCGTGGGCAAGGGCGCCCTCGCGCGCTGCGGCTGCCGCTCGCGGGGCGGCGCTAGATTTCGACCATTTCAAAGTCGCTCTTGGCGGCACCGCACTCCGGGCACTTCCAGTTCTCGGGGACATCCTCCCAACGCGTGCCGGGCGCGATGCCTTCGTCTGGCAAACCTTGGGCTTCGTCGTAAACGAAACCGCAGATCACACACATATAAGTCCGCATGATGAATCTCGTCGATCGGTGTGTAGCTATTTTCCCATGCGTTGCATCGTGGTGAAACCCAGATGGCGCGCGTAGAATCCAGGGAAAAGGGCGCTGATTCAGCCGCGCACATGACACAACGCACCGCCGTCGTATTGTTAAATCTGGGAGGACCGGACTCGCTCGCCGCCGTGCGTCCGTTTCTCTTTAATCTGTTCTCGGACCCGGACATCTTCAAGTTTCCGCTTGGTTTTGTAACGCAGAAGCTCTTCGCCTGGCTGATCGCGCGGCGCCGCGAGCACGAGGCCGCCCAGGGATATGCCGCCATCGGCGGCAAATCGCCGCTGCTCGCCAATACCGAGCGTCAAGCGCGCGCGTTGCAGCAAGCGCTTGGCGGTGACTACGACGTGCACATTTGCATGCGCTACTGGCACCCCATGACCGCGCAAGTCGTCGCGGAACTGAAGGCCCATGGCCACCAGCGCGTCATATTGCTGCCCCTGTATCCGCACTACTCGCTGACCACCACCGGCAGCTCCTACAACGAGTTCCAGCGGGATTGTCGCCGCCAAGGCTATGCGCCCGATGCGCGCTTGATTCGAGAATGGTATGACCAGCCGGACTACGTCGATGCGATCGCGGCGACGATCCGCGACCAGGCGGCGCTGCTACCCGACCCTGAACCGGTAAACATCGAACTCCTGTTCTCAGCTCATGGTTTGCCACAGAAGATTGTGGATGCGGGCGATCCTTACGAGACACACATCCGCGCTACCTACGAGGCGGTGTGCGCCAAGTTAGGCTGGCCACGGACGACGCTTTGTTATCAAAGCCGTGTCGGGCCGCTCAAGTGGCTGCAACCGTATACGGAGGACGTGATCCGGCAGAAGGCCGCGGCTGGCGCGCGCCAGCTTCTGGTTTACCCCATCGCCTTCGTATCGGACCACATCGAGACGCTGTACGAACTTGGCATCACCTATGCCACGCTGGCGCGCAGTCTTGGCATCGGCCAATATCACGTAGTGCCCGCGCTCAATGATGATCCGCGCCTGATCCGCGCCCTGGCCAAACTGGTGAAGGAGGCCACCGCATGACGGTCGTCGCGCCGCCGATCGTTTTGGTGTTTGCCGGCAGCGACCCGACTGGCGGCGCCGGCATCGCCGCCGATGTCCTCACGCTTGCCAGTCTCGGTTGTCACGCCGCGCCGGTCGTGACCGCCGTCACCGCGCAGGACACAAGCGGCGTCAAACAATTCGACATTGTTCCGCCCGAACTGGTGATCGCGCAGGCGCGCGCCGTGCTGGAAGACATGCCAGTGGCGGCAATCAAGACCGGCATGCTGGCTTCCAGCGTGACGGTAGCCGCGATCGAAGGCATCCTGCGCGATTACCCGCGTGTGCCCGTGGTGGTCGATCCGGTGCAGGCCTCGGGAGGCGGAGACGACTTATGCGACGAGCCGCTGGATGAAGTCCTGCGCTCTTTGCTCATCCCACGTGCGCGCCTCGTTACGCCCAACAGTCTCGAAGTGCGCGCGCTCGCGCCGGGGGCCGATACGCTCGATGCCTGCGCGCAAGACCTGATGTCGCTTGGTGCCGAATTCGTCCTGATCACTGGCACGCACGAGCCCACTCCCAAGGTACAGCACCGTCTCTACGGCCAGCATCGGCTGCTCGAGACGTTCAGCTTCGAGCGTTTGCCCAAGAACTACCACGGCAGCGGCTGCACGCTGGCCGCGGCCTGTGCCGGCGTGCTGGCACACGGCCTGGACACGGTCAGCGCCATTACGCAGGCGACGCGCTACACCTATGAGTGCCTGCGCCACGCCTACCGCGCCGGCATGGGCCAGCTATTGCCGGACCGGCTCTACTGGGGACGCGAGACCCTACACAAGCAAAATGCCTGAACCGGTCGTACGCGGTCTCTACGCGATCGCCGACACGCTTTACTTGCCCGAAGAGCGACTCGCCAGCGCGGTAGAGGAGGCCATCACCGGCGGCGCGCGCGTCATCCAGTACCGCGACAAGGGCCACGATCGAGCGCGCCGCCACCGCCAGGCCCTCATATTGCTAGCAGTCTGTCGCGCGCGCGGTGTGCCGCTGATCGTGAACGATGACGTGCAGCTCGCCGCGGCCATCGATGCCGATGGCGTGCACGTGGGCCGCGACGATGCCGCCATCGCCGCGGCGTGCGCGCAATTCGGAGCCAATCGAATCATCGGCGTGTCCTGTTACAACGAACTCGAGCGGGCGCGCGCGGCGGAGAGCGCCGGCGCCAGCTATGTCGCGTTCGGCCGGTTTTTTCCCTCGCGCTCCAAGCCGCAAGCGGTATCCGCGCCGATCGAGCTGCTGAGCCGTGCGCGTGCCGAGCTGCGCGTGCCGATCGTTGCCATTGGCGGCATCACCCCGGAAAATGGTGGATCATTGATCGAGGCCGGCGCTGATGCGCTAGCCGTTATCGAGGGCGTGTTCAATCAAACCGACGTGCGGGCCGCGGCGCGGCGCTACGCACGACTATTCGAGAACCCAGCGTGAGCTATCAAACCAAACACTCCCACGAACAGTTTGCCCGCGCCAAGAAGTCCATCGCCGGAGGCGTGAACTCCGCGGTACGCGCCTTCAAACAAGTTGGCGGCGAGCCGGTGTTTTTCGCGCGCGGTGAAGGCGCCTATCTGTATGACGTCGATGGCAACAAATATATCGACTACGTCGCTTCCTGGGGCCCGTCGATCCTGGGGCACGCGCATCCGGCGGTGGTCAAAGCGGTCGCCGATACTGCCGCCACCGGCATGAGTTATGGCGCACCGACCGTGATCGAAACCGAGATGGCCGAGCTATTGAAGAAGCTCATGCCGTCGGTCGAGAAGGTGCGCATGGTGAGCAGCGGCACCGAGGCCACGATGAGCGCCATTCGGCTCGCGCGCGGATTCACCGGGCGCGACAAGATCATCAAGTTCGAGGGCTGCTACCACGGCTCGGGGGATTCCTTGTTGGTGAAGGCCGGCTCCAGCGCCTTGACGCTCGGCGTGCCGTCGTCACCGGGCGTGCCAGCCGCCTTGGCCGAACTCACCGTTACGCTCGAATACAACAATGTCGAACAATTGCGCGAGAGCTTTGCCAAGATCGGCAAGGAGGTCGCAGGCGTCATCGTCGAGCCGGTGGCGGGCAACATGAACTGCATTCCGCCCGAGCCGGGGTTCTTGGAAACATTGCGCGAGCTCTGCACACGGCACGGCGCGCTTTTGATCTTCGACGAGGTCATGACCGGCTTTCGCGTTGGCTTGGGCGGCGCGCAGGGTTTGTACAAGATCAAGCCGGACCTCACGACGCTCGGCAAAGTCGTCGGTGGCGGTATGCCGGTAGGCGCCTTCGGCGGTCGCGCCGACATCATGGACCGCATCACGCCCGACGGCCCGGTGTTTCATGCCGGCACACTGTCGGGCAATCCGGTCGCGATGGCGGCGGGTCTCGTGACACTCCGCGCCTGTATGGAGCCGGGGTTCTACGAAGCGCTCGAGAGCAAGGGCAAAGAGCTTATGGCGGGATTCGCAGCAGGCGCCAAGGCGGCGGGCGTCCCGCTAAGCACGGTCGTGGTCGGCGGGATGTTCGGGTTCTTCTTTGCCGACGCCGCGCGCGTCACAAGTTATCGGCAGGCGACAAGCTGCGACATCGAACGCTTCAAGAAATTCTTCCACGCCATGTTGGCAGAGGGCGTGTACCTGGCGCCGAGCGCCTACGAGGCCGGGTTCGTGTCGAGCGCGCACACCGCCAGCGATATCGCGGCGAGCGTGGCCGCGGCCGGCCGCGCGTTTCAATCGCTAAAATAGCGACGGGCCGGTACATGCCGGCCCGTTCGCACCCCACACATCAAATCTTTCGTTAGCTGACCAGGATGTTCTCCGCCGCGAAGCGCACGGTCGCGACCTGCGGCCGCACCACGTCGTCGGACAGCGCAATATCGACACCGAGGATCGCCACCACGTCGATGTGATCGCGCACACCGGGAAGCTCCTCGCGCAGATGGCCATAGTGCGTCTCGTTCATGTACACCACATTCGGGCGCGAGCCATTGTGGTGCTCGTAGGTGCTTACCAGATTGACGATATGGCTTAACATGCGCTTGCTCCGTTTGCTCTGTCTCCGGACTCTCCGGACCCCCGCGGCCACAGCCGCCTTCCTGTACAGGGAAAAGCAACGGCCATGCCAAGCGCTGTTGAGTTACTAACCCCTTGCTAGATATAGAGAAATCGTTGCCCCCCGGACGGAACCGGGTGCCGAGTGACGTCACGCGCGGGCAGACGGACGGCAACTGGGCGGTTTGCGGCAGATCTAGCCGCCGGATCCTGGGGCCCTGTTCCCCTCGGATACTGGGCGCTAGAAACGAACCGGCCCGCGTGAGCGGGCCGGCATGACTACGATAGAGACCGGTTAATTCAATGTAGGCCGGCCATGTAGTTGGCCACCGCCTTGATCTCGTCTTCCGACATGCGGAAAGCGATTCGGGTCATGGCCTCGCCGTCGTTGGTGCGCTTGTTCGATTTGAAGGCCAGCAGCTGCTTTTCCGTGTAAGTCGCGCTCTGGCCGGAGACACGCGGGAAGCGTGGCGGAATCCCGTGCCCCGAAGGACCGTGGCAGCTCATGCAGGCCGCCACACCGGTCTTGGCGTTGCCGCCGCGGTACAGGCGCTCGCCCATCTTGAGCGATTCCTCTTTGCGCGCCGATCCCGGCTTCGGCGACAGGCTGTCGTAGTAAGCCCCGATGTCACGCATGTCCTGTGGCGACAGTGCGGCCACCATGCCCTGCATGATCGGATCTTTGCGGGCGCCCGATTTGAAGTCGGCCAACTGCTTGGCAAGGTACTCGGCATTGGTGCCCGCCAATCTCGGCCAGCTCGGGTCGGGGCCGCCGTTTCCATCCGCGCCGTGGCAGGCGGCGCAAGCGGCGGCCTTGCCCTTTCCGGCCGCGGCACTGCCGCGCTCGGCCTGGGCGGCGGTCATGGGTAACAGGAGACATGCGCCCGAAACTAGGGCGAGGATAAGGGCGGCACGGTTACTGGTCATGTTTTCCTCTCGGTGCGGTCAACCGCGCGCGGGCTAGCTGCAAGCGGGCGGCCTATATATCAAAGAGCGCTTGGCCTGGTCAATTTCTATGCGGCGGCCCCTGGCATGGATGTCACGCATGCAGCCGCATGACGCGCGGTCTGTGCTCGCGGGAAGGCGCTTACCGTCGGCAAAAAAGCCCCGGAGACCAAAAAAAAGCCCCGGAGACAAGGGGAGAGAGTCCGGGGCTCAACGCGTCCTGGAGGACCTTAGTCGACTCCAGAACCTCCCCCGCCCAGGGAGGAGGGACGGGGGAAAGACGGTTATCCAACCACCTTCGTCGAGTATAGACCAAGGGTACTCAGCAAGGTTCCGCTGAGCGTTGTTTTGCAATGTGATTCCCCACGCAGCGCACGGATATTGCTGACCGCCGTGCGCGCCGGCGCTACCCCTGACCGTCGGATCCTAGGCAGATCCCTTAATGAGCCTGGTCCCAGTTATCGCCCACACCGGTATCCACCACCAGGGGAACGTCGAGTTGGGCGACACCGGTCATGCAGGCGCGAACCGCCTCGCGCACCGTATCGACCGCGCTCTCGGCGATCTCGAACACCAGTTCATCGTGCACCTGCATGATCATCTTGGCGTCCGCGCCGCTGGTCGCCAGCCAATGGCTTACGGCGATCATGGCGCGCTTGATGAGATCGGCAGCGGTGCCCTGCATCGGCGCATTGATGGCGGCACGCTCGGCGGCCTGGCGACGTACTTGGTTGCTGGCGTTGATCTCGGTGAGATACAGACGCCTGCCGAATAGGGTCTCGACGTAACCCTGCTGGTGGGCGAGCGCGCGCGTGCGTTCCATGAAGTCCTTCACGCCCGGGTAGCGCGCAAAGTAAAGATCGACATAGGCCTGCGCCGCGGCGCGCTCGATCTTAAGCTGGCGCGCCAAACCAAAGGCCGACATACCATATATGAGACCGAAATTGATGGCCTTGGCGTTGCGCCGCATCTCCTCGGTCACTTGATCGAGGCCGACGCCAAAAACCTCGGCGGCGGTGGCGCGGTGCACGTCTTGATTGCCGCGAAACGCCTGCTGCAGACCGGCATCGCCCGACAGATGCGCCATGATGCGCAGCTCGATCTGCGAATAATCCGCCGACAGAATCTTGTAGCCGGGCGCCGCAATGAAGGCTTGGCGGATGCGCCGGCCTTCGGCCGTGCGTACCGGGATGTTCTGCAAATTAGGATCGGCGGAAGACAGGCGCCCGGTGGCGGCCACCGCCTGATGATATGAAGTATGCACGCGACCGGTCTTGGGGTTGATCATCTCCGGTAGCTTGTCGGTGTAGGTCGACTTGAGCTTGGAAAGCGTGCGGTATTCAAGGATCAAACGCGGCAGCGGATAGTCGAGCGCGAGTTCCTGCAACACGTCCTCGGCGGTCGACGCCTGTCCGGTCGGCGTTTTCTTGAGCACCGGCAGATTCAGCTTGTCGTACAACACCTCTTGGATTTGCTTAGGCGAGCTGATGTTGAACACCTGCCCGCCGATGGCATGGGCCTCGCGCTCGATGTCGAGGATCCGGCGTTCGAGTTCGCGACTCTGCGCGCGCAGCATGTCGACCGCGATGCGTACGCCGTTGCGCTCGATCTCCGCGAGGATCGGCACCAGCGGCATCTCAATGTCTTCGAACAAGGTCACGAGCGCCGGGTTCTCCGCCAAGCGCGGCCATAGCGTCTCGTGCAGGCGTAGGGTTACATCCGCGTCTTCCGCCGCATAGGCCGCCGCCTGCTCGATCGGCACCTCGCTGAAGTTGATCTGATTCTTGCCCTTGCCCGCGACCTCTTCATAAGTGATCGTTTTGTAGCCCAGGTACTTGAGCGCCAGACTGTCCATGTCATGGCGCGAGGCGGTCGAGTCCAACACATAGGACTCCAGCATGGTGTCGTAGCGCACCCCACGCAGCTGCACCGCGTAGTTGGCCAAAACGTTGATATCGTATTTCAGGTTTTGACCAACCTTAGGTCGCGCGGCGTCTTCGAGCAGAGGCTGGAGTTTCTTCAGCACCATTTCGCGCGGAAGCTGGCT
>CP070641.1:2159417-2165153 GCA_020354085.1 Pseudomonadota bacterium | reverse complement strand
ACTCGCGCGGCGAGCTAGTCGGCATCAACACCGCGATTTTCTCGCGCAGCGGTGGTTACATGGGCATTGGCTTCGCCGTGCCGAGCAACATGACGCGCACGGTGATGGACAGCCTCATCAAGCGCGGCAAGGTCGTGCGCGGGTGGCTGGGTGTATCGATACAAGAGCTCACCACCGATCTTGCCAAGCAGTTTGGCCTCACCGACGCCAAGGGCGCGTTGGTGAGCGAGGTGCTGCCCGACAGCCCGGCGTCTGCCGCGGGGTTGCAGAGCGGAGACGTGATCACGGGTTTCAACGGCAAGAAGATCGACAGCACCAGCACGCTGCGCAACACGGTGGCGGCCACGTCGATCGGATCGAAGGTGAAGGTCGAGGTCTTGCGTGACAAGAAGACCGTCGTGGTCGAGGCGAAGATCACCGAGCAACCGAAGGAGATCGCGGAGGGCAGCGACGAATCGGTAACCGGTGACGGCAAGAACACTGCGCTCGCCGGTGTCGAGGCGCGCTCGCTCACGCCGGATGTCGCCCGTCAGCTCGATCTCCCGTCTGGTACGTCGGGGGTCGTGGTGGCGAATGTCTTGCCCGGCAGCGCCGCCGAGCAGGCGGGTCTGCAGTCGGGCGACGTGATCACCGAGATCGGCAAGCAGCCGGTGCGCAACGTGGCGGATTTCAAGCGCCTGGCCGGTAAGCTCAAGGCCAAGGAGAGCGTGCTCATCAAGATTATTCGCAACGGCGGCCGGATCTTCATCGTCATCAAGCCGTAGCGGTTGTAACGGCACCCGCAGCGCCCGGTGGGGGGAGGCCCCGCACCGGGCGTTTGTTTTTGTGGCCTAGACTCATGACATGCCATCACCGTTCGTGCCGCGCAGTTTCCTGGCGTTTGTCGTCTTGCTGGCACTGCTCGCAGTGGCCGTGCAGTTCGGCGCGATTACGGTAGTCTTTGACAAGCTCGGGCTGTCGCCGCTATCGGCCTTCGCGTTACTTGGTGTTTCCCTGGTCGGCAGCGCCGTTAATCTGCCCGTCGCGTACCTGCGCGCCGAAACGCCTGTACTACCCACGCCATCGGCGGAACCGTTGTGGCCGCGACTGCTGCGTCATCCCGCGCGGCAGTTTCGCGGTCGCACCTTGCTGGCGGTCAACGTTGGCGGTTGCGTGATTCCCGCGTTGTTCTCAATTTATCTTTGGCGTCACAGTGGGCTTGCGTCGCTTGAGCTCTTTGTCGGCGTCGGAACGGTCGCTTTCTTGAGCTATATCGCGAGCCGCCCCATCCCGGGCATAGGCATCGGCATGCCGATACTGCTCGCGCCGGTAGCCGCCGCGCTGGTGGCGCTAGCGCTCAATCCGGCGCAGAGCGCACCGCTTGCTTACATCTCCGGCACGCTCGGGGTGTTGATCGGCGCAGACCTCTTGCACTTGCCGGAAATCCGGCGCCTCGGCGCGCCGCGTGCAGCCATCGGCGGCGCGGGTACGTTTGACGGCATCTTCATGACAGGCATACTCGCGGTGCTGCTGGCGTAGCGTGACTGGGGATCGTTGTGGTGTGAGCAAGGATCGTTTGTAACAAGCTAAAAGCGGGAATACTCCTTTATGCGAAGTGTTCTGGTGCTGGCGATCTCTCTTGGTCTGATGGCGTGTACGCGCGCACCGGCGCCTGAAGCCCAGGTGCGCGCCTTGTTGGCGCAAGCCGAACACGCCGCGACGAGCAAAGACGTGACGGCGCTTACAGCGTTAGTTTCTGAACGCTACAAAGACGACGATGGCCGAGATCGGCAGACACTTGGTCGTTTGCTGCGCGTGTACTTCTTGCGCCATGATTCTATCCATCTTTTGACCCGCATCGTCTCCATCCGGTTTCCAGCACCCGATCGTGCCGAAGTCGTGATTGCGGCGGCCCTCGCCGGGACGCCATTTCCCAGCAACGCATCGCTCGATGGAATTGCGGCGGATATTCATCGCTTGGACATCAGCTTGGCACGCGAAGGGTCTGACTGGCGTGCCATGCGGGTCGCGTGGCGCTCCGCGCAAGTATCCGATTTGTTCTAGTCTTCGGATTGTCCCAATTCTTGCAGGGCGACTGACGCGGCAAGTTGTCAGGAGCGGCGCGAAGGCGTAGCCTTCATGCAGTGGCTGCACGGTGCATCAATGCCTGAATTGCTGACGCTTAGCCGGGCCGCGCGACTTGTCGGAGTGCCCCGCGGCACGCTGCAAAAGCGTATCAAGGACGGCGAGCTGCCAACCTTCGAGGGCATGGTCAAGGCATCGGACCTGCTCAAGGTTTTTCCCAAGACCCGACTCGAAGACAACGCTGTGCTGGAGCGGCTTGCGCATCTGCGTGAGTCGGCTTATGCGCGGCGCATTCGCGAACGCATCCTCCCCGATCCGGAGGTGCTTGCTACGCGAGTGTTGGAGCTCGGCCGCGAGCTCAGCTGGACGCGGGCGCAATTCTCGCACTATCGCAATATTCTCGATGCGCTGGAGATGCGTTTCGGTGAACTCGAACGCACCGGCGGCGGGGTACAGGTCGCCGCGGCGAGCCTGAAGAAATGGTTGCACGACCAGCGCGATGCCGTTATCGCCGAGAAAGAGGTCACAGCAAGGCTTATGGCACAAGTCTGCGTGTTACGGCTGATGGCGGCGCACGTACAGGTGTTGCCCAGCAATCGCGAGTTCTTCGTCGAGGGCAACGACACCATACTCGACGCCGCGCTGCACGCCGGTTTGTCGCTCGACTACGGTTGCAGCAATGGCAATTGTGGGCTGTGCAAAGCGCGTGTCGTCTCGGGTCAAGTCAAGAAGGTTCGCCATCACGACTACACCTTGAGCGAAGCGGAGAAGGCGCGTGGTTACACGCTGTTGTGTTCCAATACCGCGGTGACCGATCTGGTCGTCGAGGCGAGCGAAGCCGGCAAGCCGACCGACATTCCGTTACAGACCGTCTCCGCGCGCGTGCAACGGATCGATCGGCTGAGCGGAAATGCCATGTTGCGGCTGCAATTGCTGATGCCGCGCTCCAATCGTTTGCGTTTTCTTGCCGGCCAGTCGGCCACGCTCGAGGTCGGCGGGGCGTCCGAGGAACTGCCGATCGCCAGTTGCCCGTGTGACGAGCGCCACTTGGAGTTTCATTTGCGCGCGTCGGACGCGACACCGCTCACCGAGTATGCGTTCGGCCAACTCAAGACCAACGACCTGGTGATGGTGGAAGGTCCATCGGGCGATTTCATCCTACGCGAGGAGTCGCCGCGCCCGCTGGTGTTTCTCGCCGGGGGAACTGGATTCGCGCCGATCAAGAGCCTGGTTGAACACGCCATGGCGCTTGAGGTTGCCGAGACGATCAATCTCTATTGGTTCGCAAGCGAGGCGGGTGGCGGTCATTATTTGAGAAACCTGTGCCGCGCCTGGTCGGATGCCCTCGACAACTTTCATTTCACCGCGCTCGCGGCGGATGGGAATTACGCCGCCGCGCTGCAGTCGATCGCCGCTTCCCACGGCAGGCTCGTGGAGTTCGATTTCTATGTGGCGGGCCCCGCCGATTTTACCGAGGCATCCGGGCGCTTTCTGCGTGAGCACGGCATCTCGCCTGAACAACTGAATACGCAGATGGTCGCCTAGCTTCTCGTTAACGTTGCGCACCACTGTTCCAGTGCGCGCCGCACATCGTCCGGCTTTTCGGTCAACGGCCAGTGGTAGCAATCAATGATCGCGGTTTGCGCGTTCGGTGCGCGCTCGATGGCCGCACGCACCACTTCCGGACGCGAGAAGGTGACGCCTTTCGACAGCACGAACAGTACCGGTACCGGTATTTCTTCAAGCGGCGGCAGCGGGCGGGTTACCTCGATCAACTCCTTGAAATAGTGCGCGCTCGGAAAGTGCCTGATGTCGGCGCTGGGCGAAGTGTAGCGCGAGACGATTTCCTCCGGCCGGCCAGCAGCAGCGAGCGCGGCGCGCGTACGGCGATCGAGTTCCTGCAAGTCGCGCAGCGGGATGTGGCGGCGGTAGATACCGAGCGCGTTGGCCAGCCGAATGCATCCAACCACCAGGTAAAGCAGCGGCCGCAGGCGCGCCAACCAGCGCATGGTGCCGTGCAGGGCCTCGGCGAAAACCGGGTCAATGAGCGCCAGGCCGATGGTGCGCTCGGGATAGCGATGCGCGAAGCTGACTGCCACCTGTGCACCCAGACTGTGGCCGATGAAGATGGCGCGGGCGTATCCCTCGTGCGCGAGCAACCGTAGTAAATCCTCGCACCACACGCGCATACCGATCGGCTTGCGTGTCAGCGATCGACCGTGACCGCGCAAGTCGACCCGCAAGACATCCCAGCGGTCCTTTAGAGTGGTGTGCGCGACCAGCTCGGACCAGCGCGTCAAGTTGCTCGATAACCCATGCAGCAGCACGATCACAGTGGTGGCATTGGTTTGCGTGCGCAGCAGCCGATAGTGCAGGAGCACGCCGTCCGGCATGCTGAGGTTCGCGATGCGTTCGCTGGAATCAATCGCGTGCGCGCACATCAATCTTCAGGTGACTCAATTTGTGGTAAAGGCGTCGCAGGTTGCGAATCGGCCACCACTCGTACAAGAAGATCTGAATCGGTCGCCACATCGCGACCCAGCCGCTGATGAGAAGTCCCTCGGCCAGGATTTCGCGCACCGTTCCCTGGGGAAGTTGTGTGCCAAGCAATTGGCGGGCGAACAAACAGGCGGACAGGAAGGTCAGCCCAATCAGCAGACTAACGCGACCCTGACGCAAGACGGTGCGCAAGTCGCTGTCGACTACCTCGGTCTTGTAGTCGAAGAAGTTATGGACAGCGTTTGTGACGGATTCCTCAGTGTCCTGCCGTATTTGATCAGGTGGTAAGTAAATCTCCAGGCGCAGTGGTGCCTTCAGCGGGAAGTCACGCGCGGTACTGACGATATATTCGGCAGCGTCATCGTCGAGATCTTTCTCGTGGAACGGCGAGGGGTCGAGCGAGTTGAACAGCTGCGTCGCCGTATTGAGCTTCATCTCGATCAGAATGCTCCCCCCGTGCTGACGATAGCGGGAGGTGATGTCGCGGTGACGTGGCGTGGCGTCGGTCATGATGTGGGTGAAGGTGGTTGGTGTGGGTTATGGTAGTGACTCGCGCTGGCCCTCGCCAGCGCGGCAGCGCTTTGACAAAGCCCAACGAAGCCCGTACAAGCGGCGCATGAAAATCGTGTTTCTCGACCGCGCTACCTTCGCTGCCGAGGTGCGTTTTGCCACGGAAACATTGGAAGAAAGCCAATGGATCGAGTATCCGACGAGTAAGTCCGTGGAGGTCGCCGAGCGCGCCAGCGACGCGCGCGTGATTATTACCAACAAGGTCAAAGTGCCCGGTAGCCTCATCACTGCGTTGCCGTCGCTGCGGCTCATTTGCGCGGCCGCGACCGGGGTCGACAACATCGATACGGCCGCCGCCAAGCGTCAAGGGATCGCGGTCTGCAACGTGCGCGGTTACGCCACCAACACCGTGCCCGAGCACGTGTTCGCGTTGCTGCTCGCGCTCAGGCGCAACCTGGCGCGCTACCAGCAGGCGGTGCGCGACGGCGAATGGTCGCGCGCCGAAACCTTCTGTCTGCACAATTTCCCGATCCGCGACCTGGCCAGGCACGCCATGGGAATCGTGGGCCACGGCAGCCTCGGTCGGGCGGTGGGAAGGCTTGCCCAAGCCTTCGGCATGCGCGTCCTCATCTCCGAGAGCCCGGGTGTCAGCGATGCACGCGC
>CP070641.1:2152981-2159317 GCA_020354085.1 Pseudomonadota bacterium | reverse complement strand
ACAGATCCAAGGCCTGGTGCAGGCGATCTACAACAAGTTTCACGCCGAGCACAAGCTCGCACGCCTCCATCCAGTGCCGTTCTCACTCGAGGATTATCACGCGCAGCTCGCGCGCCTGTACGAGGAGGCGGCCAACTACCGCGACAGCCCCATAATGGTGATGAGCGAGCAACACTTCGTGATCAAGAAGTTCTTCATCACACTGGTGTCGCGCACGCGCGAAGTATTCTCCGACTGTAACGCCGGCGCGCGTGCCTGGAGCAACGCGATCATGGCGCCGGTACTGGCGCAGGTGCGCGAGCACAAGATCATGATCGATCACCGCCTCGAGAACCTGAAAAAGATTCACGAAAACCTGAATAGCCTTGGTGCGCGCATCGCGGACCTAGAAGCGGCACGTCACAACTTGACGAGCCAGGCGCAGGTGATGGACGCGATCCTGAACAAAATCAATTCGCCGGCGTCCGCCAATTCCTGACTGCCACCCGCGCGAAGCAGGCGGCTTACCGACTTCCCGCAGTTTTCGGTTCATCGCGCGCTTGACTGTACCGTGCTCATATCGACATTCAACCGCCGCATCAAGTACAGAACAAACAAGATTGCGGGCACACCCATCGCCGCCGCATAGACGAAGAAACTTGCGTAACCGAAGGCATCGACGTACATCCCCGAAAAACCGGAGATGAACTTCGGGCCGAGCGTCATCAGCGAGCTGAACAGGGCGTACTGGGTCGCTGTGTACGCGGCGTTGGTGAGCCGCGACAGGTAAGCGATGAACGCCGAGCCGGCAAGGCCACCGGAGAAGTTGTCGGCGCTGATCACGAGCGCGAGACCGGCCAGGCTCTTGCCGGTCACCGCCAGCTGTGCGAACAGCAAGTTGGTCACCGCCACCAGCACCGCGCCGAGCAACAGCATGCGCATCACCCCGAACCGCACCACCAGCATGCCGCCTACTACCGCGCCGGCGATGGTCATGGTCACCCCGTAAATCTTGGCGATGTTGGCAATCTCGGTCTTCGTGAATCCCAGGTCGATGTAGAACGGATAGGCCATGTTGGCGAGGACGATGTCGCTAATCCTATAGATGCCAATGAATACCAGGATCAACAGCGCCCACCAGCCGTTGCGCTTGAAGAACTCGGTGAAGGGACAGATCACCGCCCCGATAAACCACGCCGCCGGTACCCGCCAAGCAGCAGGCAGGTGCGCGCTGCGCTCCAGAAAATCGATCACCTGCTGCTCCTGCATCATCGTCCGGCGGTTCACTGCCCGCTCCGGCTCGCGGATTACCAGCACCGTGACGATGCCGACTACCATGCTCGCCGCCATGACCAGGTAGCTGGCGGTCCAGGAGACATAATCCGCCAGATACAGCGCCCCGGCACCCCCGACCAGCGCCGCCGCGATGCGATAGCCGCTTTGATACATACCGGCCATCGCCCCCTGCCACTCGGCGGCCACCGCCTCGATGCGATAGGCGTCGATCGCGATGTCCTGGGTTGCGGACGCGAACGCCACCAGCAGCGCGAACAATGCCATCGCCGTGATGTCCTGAACCGGATCGGTCGTCGCCATGGCGAACAGGCCAGCAACGATGCCGATTTGGGCGAACAGCATCCAGCCGCGGCGCTGGCCGAGCGCTCGCGTGATGACGGGCAGCGGCGCGCGATCCACCACCGGCGACCAAAGCACCTTGATGGAATAGGTAACGCCAATCCAGGCGAAGAAGCCGATGGTGGTGCGATTTACGCCGACGTCGCGCAGCCAGGTCGAGAGTGTGGTGAACACCAGCGGAAACGGCAGGCCGGCGGCGAAACCGAGGAACAGCATGGCGACCACGCGCGGCTTGCGATAGATCTCAAGCGCTTGCAGCCAGCTGCGATTCGGAGCGGGTGCCATGAAGAGGTTGCCGCGCGGCATTATACCGAAAGCCCGCTAGGCCGCGTCGCCGGAATGGAACTCGATGCCGTGCGCCGCTCGGACAACCAGCAGACGCTCGGATGCTCGGCCATTCAAAAAAGTTGCGCGGTCTCGATCGATGGCGTCTCATCGCGTTTACACCGGTAGTCAGCCCGCTGCACGCGGTGCACAATGCGGTGGCCACGAGCATGCGTACCTAATGTCACGCTTCCTGGACCTTCTGCTGATCCGCGAAGACGAGCGGCGGACGGTGCTGTATTTCGCCGCGCTGGTTGCGGTGCTCGGTGCCGGGCTCGCATTCGGACGCAGCAGCGCCGATGCGCTGTTTTTCAAGCGCTACGGCGTCGAGCACCTGCCGACCATGTATGCCCTCCTCGGCCTGATCCTGGCCGCCACGAGTATCACCTTCGCCGCATATGCCGACCGGTTAGCTTCGGAACGCCTGGCCGTCGTCGTGCTGGCGGTGTTGGCTGCGCTGATCGGTTCGAGCTGGTTTTTGATTGCCTTCACATCATGGCGCGCCGCTTACCCGATCTATTTCCTGGTCTATCAGGCCGCCTCGGAACTGCTCATCGTGCATGTCTCCCTGTACATGGCGCAAAACTTCGATGCGCTGCAGGGCAAGCGTTTGTTTCCGGTGTTGTTCGCGGCCCTCGAAGGTGGACGTATTATCGGCGGCATCCTGCTGGCGGCCGCGACACGGCTCATCGGCACCGGCCACCTGTTACTGTTGTGGAGCGCCCTGCTCATCATCGGGATCGCGATGATTCGCCGACACCATCGCATCGCGGGCTCCTCGCCGCTTTATCGTCCGCCCCCGCGCCGACGCGCACCGGTCAAACGCGCCATCGAACAAATTGTGCAGGGTCTGCGTTTTACGCAGTCCTCGGCGTTGGCGCGGACCCAGGCGTGGGCGCTGCTGTTCCTCGTCGTGAGCTATTACATACTGTCTTACGCGATCAATCGTATTTACACCGACACCTTCATCGCGGAGGCCGATCTGACGGCCTTTCTGGGCTTGGTCGCGGCGGTTACTGCGGCCAGCGCGGTGATCATGCAGTTGCTGCTGACAGGAAGACTGCTGCAGCGCTTTGGCATCAAGACCGTAAACCTGATCTTTCCGGTTACCCACCTGCTGAGTTTTGGTGTCCTGCTTGCGCAGTTCGCGTTGCCGGCTGCTCTGCTCGCGAGCTTCAGCCGAGACAGTGTGATGCCGGCCTTGCGCAATCCAACTCGCAATCTGTTTTTCAATATCTTGCCCGACTACATGCAAGGGCGGGTGCGCGCCTTATCGCTCGGGCTGGTGCTGCCGTTTGGGTTGGTGGCCTCGGGGACAGGGCTTTGGTTATTGCCGCAGGCCGATCCGAGTGCTTTCCTGTGGGTCGGGTTGGGCGCGGCCGTGGCGCTGTTGTGGTGCAGCGTGCTCAGCAACCGTGCCTACCGACCGGCCATCCTCGATACGCTCAGGGAGCGGCTGTTTCTGCCGCATCGCCGCCTCGACAACATGCTAGAAGGCGCCGATCGCGCGCTATGGCAGGAGGTCGCACGTGGCGTTGACAGCGATGACGAGGACGTGTGCCTTGCCTACGCCCAACTGCTGGCCAAGCATTTTCCCGCTCGTGCCCCGGCGGTGTTGGCCGCGCGCTTGGCGCGCGCGTCGGTGCCGCTACGTGATCGCCTGGTGCGGCTCCTCGATACGGAAAAGAGCGCCGGTGCGCGCGAAGTGCTTTGGCGTACGTCTGACGGGGCCGATGACCACTACCGGGCAAGCGTCATGACGCAGTTACTTGGTGCGCGCGACGTGCGTGCCCGCGATGCTATCCCCAGCCTGTTGGCGAGTGACAATCCACGTCTGGTGGCCTGCGGCATTCTTGGCGCGCTGCGCTTCGAAATCAATCTCCCCGGGGTAGACGCGCTCACGCGCTGGCGCGCACTACTGACGTCGGACGACTACAAAACGCAATTGGCCGGCTTGTGCGCGCTGCGCCAGTTTCCGAGCCCGTCACTTGGCGATGCACTACTGCCCGTACTTGATCATCCTAACGTACGAGTCCGGCGCGCGGCGCTGGAGGTCCTGTCTGCATGGCGAGACCAACCTTGGCCGGAAGCCCAAGCCGCTGTCGACCGGGCGTTGGCAAGTAATGATGGTTTCGTTCGTGCCGCGGCCGTGGCTGCCACTCACGTATTCGCCGTGCCAGCGCGCGCGCAACGGCTGTGGTGCGCTCTAGGCGACCCGCATGAGGCGGTGCTGCGCAGCGCCTTGGCGGAATGGCAGCGCGAGCCCACGGCAGCATCTACCTTGGCGCAATTCCTGGCCAGCAAAGGCGGTAGCATGCGCGCACGAGATGCGGCGCTGCGCATTTTGATTGAACGCGGCGCGCCGGCAGAAGTTTTTGCGTCGCTGGCACGGCAGGGAATTGAAGAGGGGCACGTCCTACGTCGGTTTCGCGTCGCCCTGGCCAACGGCGCTGCATCGTCTGCCGGCGATTGCCCGGCGCGGGAGTTGCTCGCGATTGTCCTCGCCGAGCGCGAGCAGGCCGCGCTCGATCTGGCACTGCAGGCGCTGGAAGGCATTGAAGAGCGCGCAGCGGTCGCGCTGATACGGGCTGGTCTGCGACACGGCGAGCGCCACCATCGCGCCGCTGCCATCGAGGTTCTCGGGGAGCTGCGCCACCGCGTCCTCACGGCTGGGCTGAGCGAGCTGCTTCAACCCAGCGAGCAAGCGATTATTGACGAGGAAAGGACGAAACACACGCCGCTGGATGATATTCTCGCGTGGTGTCGACAGCAGGGTGATGATTGGTTGCGTACTTGCGCTGAACAGGCCGCGACGGCGAGGCGTTGATTTACATGGCGGATCTCTTCGAACGCATCCTGTTGCTTAAGCGCACCCCGGTATTCAGCGCGGTTATGACAGGCGATCTGCGCCTGGTGGCGCAGGAGCTGACCGAGGAGGCGTTCTTTGCCGGTGAGCGGGTCTTCGACATCAATGACCCCTCGGATCGACTCTATCTCATCACCGACGGACGCATCGGCATTTCGCTGCACGCGGATCCGGCGGTCAAGGATTTCATTGCCACGCTTGGGCCGCGTGAGTGTTTTGGCGAAATGGGCCTGTTCGACGATCAGTTGCGCTCGGCGACCGCGCATGTGCTGGAAGATACGCGGCTGCTGGCGCTCGACAAGGGTAAGCTGCTTGGCATTCTACAGGCCTATCCAGCGCTCGGCCTGGGCGTAATCCGCAGCCTGAGCGAGCGGCTGCGTGCAACTAACAAAAAGGTTTCCTAATGGCCAAAACCGTCAGTAAAACCAACCGGTCCTACCGTGCCCGTGCCGTGCTCCTGAGTGTGGCCTGCCTGGCCGCAGCCTGCGCACATTCAGACAAGACACCAGCCGCACGTGCGGCGGACCCGCACTACACCGAGGTCGGTTTCTTCGACATGCGCGTCTGCAACTGGCCAGATCGACCGGTGTTTTTCATGCACGTGTTCTCGACCACACGCTATGACGAGATCGCGCGCGTGACGGTTTTCTATCCGGACGGCCGAATACTGACCGAGCTGGACCTCACGCGCCATCGCGTCCTGCGCAGCCCAGGCAAACCGGAAAAGCGCGTCGTGATGAACCAGCAGGCGCTACCAGAAAATGCGCCAGGCGGCTGGTACAGCGCGCACATCACGCTCAAGAATGGTACGACCTACTTGGCCCGTGACCGCGTCGTCGTTAATGTGATGCCGTTTGCCAGCGACATGGGGCCGGGTAGCGATGGATCGCCGATCTCGATGCCCACGGAACTGCGCTGGCAGCCGGTACCGGGCGCCACGCATTACCAGGTCTACGTGCACGATATGTGGGATGGGGAACGCGAGATCTTCAAGTCCAAGGTGATTTCCGTGCCGCAAGTCACGCTTCCTGCCAACTTGCTTCAGCCCGGAGGCTACTATCGCTGGCGCGTACACGCGCGCGACGTGCATGAACACCCCGAGCTCGGCGACTTCAACCACGGTTCGCTGAGCGAGTGGGTCGACCTCATCGTCGCGGACTAGCCGGGGACACAAAGCACTAATGCACGCGAGTGTCCACGGTCACGGCGAGCTACGCGGAGCGGAAAGTTGTTCCAGTAGCGCGAGTTCACGCTCGCTGAATCCCGCGAGCCGGCGCGCTTCCAGGTGAAACGGCGGGCGCAGCCGCAGACTCCCATACTCCCCAAGCAGCTGTCGGAACGTCGTGATGGGATCAAGTCCGCGTTGCACGCACAGGTGGGCGTACCAGCGGTTGCCGATACGCACGTGGCCGATCTCGTCGCGCAGAATGATGTGAAGTATTTCTACCGCGCGCGCATCACCTGCTGCCTGCAGCTTGTGGATCAGAGCCGGTGAGACATCGAGCCCGCGCGCTTCCAAGACGCGCGGCACC
>CP070641.1:2143141-2152881 GCA_020354085.1 Pseudomonadota bacterium | reverse complement strand
ATGCGTGGCCCGTTCGGCCATGCGGCGGGTGTTAACGAACACCAGCGTGGTGCGATGCGTATCGATCAGCTCAACCAGTCGATCGTAGACTTCTTCCCACACCTCGCCAGACATCACCGCTTCGAGCGGGGAGGGCGGTAGTTCCAACGCGATGTCTCGTTCACGCACGTGTCCCGAATCGACAATGACGCAATTCGGCGCGGGGTTCTCTGGTTGCGCAGCGCCACCGACCAGAAACTGGGCAATCTGCTCGATGGGCTTCTGCGTCGCCGACAATCCGATACGGGTGAACGGACTTGGAACCAGCGCCGAAAGGCGTTCGAGCGACAGCGCAAGGTGCGAGCCACGTTTGGAATTGGCCAGCGCGTGGATTTCATCGACGATGACGCTACGGGTGGTCGCCAGCATGGCGCGCCCCGACTCGCTCGTAAGTAGGAGATACAGCGACTCCGGCGTGGTCACCAGAATATGCGGCGGGAAGCGCGTCATCAGCGCGCGCTCGCGCGCCGGCGTGTCGCCGGTGCGTACCTGCACGCGAATGCCGACGTCGGCGTGGCCGAGTTCCTTGAGCGATTCGCGAATGCCCGCGAGCGGCCATTCCAGGTTGCGGCTTATGTCGTTCGACAGCGCCTTGAGTGGCGAGATGTAGACTACTTGAGTCTCGTTCGGCAGCCCGCCATCGAGGCCCTGATGCACGAAGGAATCAATCGCGGAGAGAAATGCGGCGAGTGTCTTACCGGACCCGGTCGGCGCGGCGATCAGCGTATGTCGGCCACTTCGAACTGCGGGCCACGCATCGCGCTGCGGCGCCGTCGGCTCAGCGAATGCCTTCGAAAACCAATGGGAAACCGACGGGTGGAAGCCGCTCAGTGGCATGGCGGCATGTTAACACACGCCACAACCGGGACTCTGGAAGGCCGTAGTATTGTTGGACGGCGAGTCCTCGTTCAAGCGCCTGCGGGGTTGTTACGTGGCGTAAAGAAGAACGACGAGAAGAAACATTCCGAATCCAATACTCATTGCCGAAAAGGCCCTCCCTTTGAGCTCGGTCTTTAATCGCAGGGCGATGAAGCCCATGATGGCAGGAATGACGCCGAAGACTCCAAAGGCAACTAGCCCCACGAAGAAACCGGCTATTGGCATCCAGGGATCATCTGATATCAGGCTAGTCGTCGCCCACACGCTTGCCCACAAGGCAAGACCAACTACCAGCAGATACGACGCCCACCGTGCTAACTGATCGGCGCGCTTGTTCATCACTTATGGTCTATCGGTCAAACTACTCGGCGGCGCGCATTCGCGAGTACAGTTCGATTGCCTCGAAATCCGGATCAGGGAGTAATTTCCACTACATAGACTCTCGGTGCGGTTTGTCGTCAGATCGATGCCCCGTCGAAAACATCGACCGGCAGCGAAAGTGAGTCGACGCCGTCCACACACCCGACGTTGACGCGGTAGTGTCCCGGTTTGCGCAGCGTTTGATGGAATGGATAGATGCCACACTTCTTGCAGAAGTGATGTTTGGCTACACGACTGCCGAACTCATAGGTGGCCAGGGCGTTATCCTTGACGTCGATCTTGATCTCTTCCGGGGCGATCGTGAAGGCGCTCATGATCGCTCCCTTGCGGCGGCAGATCGAGCAGTTGCAGCGCACGCCTTTTTCTATTGCCGGGCCCGTGAACTTGAAGCTTACAGACCCGCAATGGCAGCTACCTATGTATTCGGTCATTGAGTCGCTCCGCTATTTGATTTTGACCCGTTGGTAGGAAGACATGAGCGTAGTCGAGGTGCGCGCCCTAAGACAATAACCACGCACACGGACCGCGTTGGTCGTGCCTTGTAGGGAATGCCAAGCGGACCTCGCAGGCGGCTTCGGAGAGGGCTTAGGCATTGAGTCGCGCCACTCAGCCGTGTGTGAGAAAGAACACGGGTAACGGCAAGGGCTGCCTTGGTCAAGCCGCACAAACCATGCTGAGCGCGAGCAAGCATTCGGTCAGGTCGCCGAACGCCCACACCAAGGTCCCGAAGCCAACGATGGCAAAACCCCAATAGGCCGCGATCAGGTCGCGATGGGTCTCGCGGTCCGGCCCGTTACTGCCGGAATGCACGGTGTGTGCGATTTCGAAATAGGAACTGCCGGCGATCAGTCCTTCCAGGCCGAGGCGAATCATGCGGCGCGTGCTAAGCAGTGCCCCGGTGCTGACGATCAGCGCCCCCGCGCGTGGAAACCAATGCCACTGACTGGTGGCGTAGCTCACCCAGAAGGCCATTGAGGCAATCGCGGTCGCGATCCCAACGAGAACCGGTGTCGTAGTCATTATCCATTGGGCCGCACGCAACGCCAGACGCCAGACCGCTGGCATGGCCGAGTTGTTCGGTCGTGGCGAGATCGGTGTGCGGCGTCGCCGCGCTGTTCGGGCCATCGCGTGTGATGGTGCGGTCGCTGTACTCAATTGGTCGCGTCAGGATCCGTACCCTTACGTGATGTCGATGTTCAAACGCGCGCTGACCATTGGCCCGACGGACTTTCGCGGTGCGCGCACGGGAAATTCAACGCGACAAACAGTGAAGGATTTATTCGCGCGCGTGTTTTTCGAGCTCGTGCAAGCTGTCGGCGGCTATCTCGCGCACATTGCTGTCGGCATCTTTGAGCAAGGGGCGAATCAGGTCTACGGCACGCGGGCTTTGGCTCAACGCGAGGTAGTGGGCGGCATCGCCGCGTAGGCGTGGTTCATCGGAGGTGGTCAACGCGGCGAGTTGATCTACGAGGCCGCGCAGTGCCGGTGTGCCGCGCAGGTCTTCCATGATTGCGCCAATACCGAGCTGCACGTGGAGGTTTGTGTCCGGACGCGTGAGCAGCACCAAGACCGCCTCGAGCGCGCTGGCGTCGCGGTGCAGATGAGTCAGCACTTTGTGGAGACCACCTGAGGCCAATAGCTCATTGAAGTAATCGGCCAGGCCATCGTTGGTCCCGGCGCGCTTCGCCCAGGTTTCAAGCTCGGCCTTGGAGCGCAACCCATCGAGCTCAAAAGGACCGAGCCGTACCCAGGGGACCGAGCGCACACCGTGTTCGCGCGCGACCTCGGGATGCGCTTCAATGTTGACGACTTCCAGCCGACCGATAAGACCGGTTTTTACCAACTCACTCAGTCCCTGCAGCACGGTGGGGCAGAAGGGACAGCTCTCGGTCAGCAGCAGTAAGGCGTCAGGAGTTGGCACGGCTTTGGTTGACGTGTCGAAAAGTTGCCGCAGTTTACGGTATCCAATGGCGCGCGTGTACGTGTGCCCCCGAGCAGGGCGCGTCGCCTGTACTATGCTGAAAATACGCAGTCGGAGATGTGTCCATCGCCATGAAGGCTTTGCCACCGGACCAGGCAACGCTCGAATATCTCGCCAAACGCGTCGGACGCGTGCATCTGCGTCAGCGGCTCGGTATCGAGAGGGACAACGACGCCATGATCCATAGTCGTGGCGCCGGCTTCTTTCACATCGAGAACTGGTACTCGATACATTCCCTGATCCGCTGGGCGTTGCGGCTGACAGGTATGCACGCCCGCGGCCGACGCAACTCTCTTGCCATTCGCGTCACGCGTCAAGACGTGCATTTGCCCACACTGCCCCGCGTGTTCGACGGCTTCACGATTCTGCAAATCAGCGATTTGCACGTCGACATGCACGGCGAGTATCTCGACGCGCTGATCGCGCGCGTGCACGATCTCCACTACGATCTCTGCGTGCTCACCGGCGACTATCGCTACCGCACTTACGGGCCGTGGGAAGCGTCGGTTGCCGGCATGGAACGCCTGCGCGCGCACCTCAAGGACCCGATCTACGGCGTGCTCGGCAACCATGACAGTATCCACATGGTGCAGCGCTTCGAGTCCGCCGGCGTGCGCATGCTGCTCAACGAAGCGGTGCGTATCGAGCGCGGCGACGAGGTATTGCACCTGGCCGGGATCGACGACGCGCATTACTATGGTGTCGACAACATCGAGAAGGCCAGCCAAGACATCCCGCATGGTGCCTGCGCGATCATGTTGTCGCACACGCCCGAGACCTACCAGCACGTGGCGCACGCCGGATTCGACTTCATGTTGTGCGGCCATACTCACGGCGGGCAAATCTGCCTGCCGGGCGGCATTCCGATCCTCACCGATGCGCGCTGCCCGCGGCGCTATGCACGTGGCCTTTGGCGTTATCACGATTTGATCGGCTACACCTCGGTGGGTGCCGGTTCATCGATTGTCGACGTGCGCCTGAACTGCTTGCCGGAAGTGGTGCTGCACCGTTTGATTTGCGGAAATGAGAGCAGCGCGGACTAAAGCCGCAACGGCAAGCGACGCAGGCGACGACCGGTCGCGGCGAATACCGCGTTAGCGACCGCCGGAGCGATCACCGGTACACCCGGTTCGCCGACGCCGCCGGGCTTGTCGGTGCTCGGCAGGATGTGTACCTCGATGTCCGGCGTGTCCCTCAGACTCAGTATCGGATAGTCGGCGAAGCTTGATTGCAGCACGCGGCCGCGTTCGATGCGCACCTCTTCCATGAGCGCGGCGGAAAGCCCGAGAATGATGCCGCCCTCGATCTGCGCGCGCACGGTGTCGGGGTTGACCACGCTTCCACAGTCGATGGCGCATACGACGCGTGCGACGCGGATCTGTCTCTCAGGCGTCACCGCGACCTCGGTAATCTGGGCCACAACGCTCCCAAATGAGTGGTAGGCAGCAATCCCCCGGCCATGCCCTGCGGGCAACGGCGTTCCCCAGCCAGACTTGGTTGCTGCCAGCTCGAGGACCGCTTGATGGCGGGGACGATCTCGGAGCAAATCTAAGCGGAAGGCGAGCGGGTCGCGACCGGCCGCGCACGCCAGCTCGTCAATAAAACCCTCGATAACGAAGGCGTTGTTGGAGGCGCCGACCGAACGCCACGGCCCAGTCGGGATCGGGCTCTCGACCTCGTGATGCGTCTCGCGCACATTGGCGATGGCGTAGGGCAGATTGATCCCGTCGAGCGCCAGGTCGGGGCCGGCGATGTCGAGCACCAAGGCTTTCGGCAGTCCATCATCAGCGAGTGCCGCGCGCAAGCGCGCCGCGTGTGCCGGTCGATACTTGTCGTGCTGCATATCGTCGGCGCGCGTCCAGATTACGCGCACGGGCGCGCCAGCTCGTTTCGCCAACTGCACGGCGTCGGCCACGAAATCGGTTTCCAGACGCCGGCCGAACCCGCCGCCCAAATAAAGCGTGTGCACGTGGACTTTGCCCCTGGCCAACCCAGTTAGCTTGGCCGCGGTCTTCTGTGTATCGACTTGGCTTTGCGTGCCGACCCATACGTCGCAGCGTTCGGCGCGCACCTGGGCCACGCAGTTCATCGGTTCCAGCGTGGCATGGGCGAGATAGGGGGTTTCGTATTGCGCTTCCACGACTCGCGCAGCGGTCTTGAGAATGCGTTCGGCTTTGCCATCGTCGCGCACGGTCTTGCCTTTCTTGCCAAACGCCGCGGTCAATGATGCGCGCAACTTTTCGTTGTCGAGCACAGCGTTCGCGCCTTCGTGCCAGCGCACGCGCAACGCCTCGCGCCCGCGCAGCGCCGACCAGGCATCATCGGCGACGACGGCGGCGCCGGCATCGATTTCGATAACGTTGCGCACGCCGGGGATGGCGCGCGTCGCAACGTCGTCAACGTGGGCGATACGCCCGCCGAACACCGGACAACGCAACACGCTCGCCGTGAGCATTCCGGGTAGGCGCACATCAAGGCCATATGTGGCGCGGCCCTCGACCATGTCAGGAATTTCGATGCGCGGGAGTGCTTTGCCAACCAAACGAAAGTCTTCAGCGTTCTTGAGCGTAACGCTCTTGGGAGGCTTCAACTTGGCGGCCGCGGGCGCGAGCGCGCCGTAGCTGGCTCGTTTGCCACTCGGCGGATGCAGGACTTCCCCACGGTGCGCTTGGCATTCATCTAGCTTGACGCTGAAGCGTTTGGCCGCTGCCGCGCACAGCATGACGCGGGCGTAGGCACCTTGCTGGCGCAACCACTCCCACTCGCCGCGCACCGCGCTTGAGCCGCCGGTGAATTGCTCGCCCCACAGGCGATTGTTGTAGACCGGGTCTACGGGGGCGAAGCTCACACGCACCTGATCGAGGTCGACCTCAAGCTCTTCCGCGAGCAACGTGGCCAATGCCGTGGTCGCGCCCTGACCCATTTCCGAGCGATCGATGATTAAAACGATCTCGCCGTTGGGAAGAATGCGCACCCAGTCATTGAGCGCGACGGCATCCTTTAACTCGCTAAATGGCAGCAGCAGCGGCATTCGGCTTGCTGTGACCGCGGGCGTCGAATCGTCTTGGCCGGATGCGCGCTCGATGGCGCGGCAGATGCGCGGATACGTACCGCAGCGGCAATAGACGCTCGACATCGCGTCGTTGATTTCGGCCCGGCTCGGGTGCGGATGCCGCGCGAGCAGGGCGGTCGCCGCCAGGATCTGTCCAGGCTGACAGTAGCCGCACTGCGGCACTTGCTCGGCGATCCAGGCCTGTTTGACCGGATGATCTGCCGGCAGGCCTTCAATGGTCGTGACGATGCGCGCACCCACGCGTGCGAGCGGCACCATGCAGGCATGATTCGGTTCGCCGTCAATCAAGACCGTGCAGATGCCGCAGCGTCCCACACCACAGCCGTATTTCGTGCCCAGAAGGCCGAGATGATCGCGTAATGCCCACAGCAAGGGAGTTTCGGGGTCGAGCCCGAGCGCGTGCGTTTTGCCGTTGACGGTAAGCGCGATCATGGTCTCGTGGCGAGTATATGCCGAGCACTCGAATCGCTGCCAGGGCGCAGCGCTGGCCGATAAAAGGTGATCCTCGAGAAGGACGACGCGATAGAATTGCGCGTTAATACGATCGCGATTCATGGAGAGGTGTGATGCTGAACATATTCGGAGCATTTCCCGCGCGGATTGGCCTCGTTACCGCTGCGGTGCTGGCGCTGAGCGCATGTGGCGACGGTTCAGGTAGCGCCGGAGGAGGCAGTGGTATGCTGACTTTGCGCATCACCGACGCGCCCGTAGATAGCGCGACCGTGGAGCACGTCTACGTGCAGTTCAGCGGCGTCGAGCTGCAGCGCGAAGGCGGTCGGTTGAACTTCTATTTCTGCGCGGATCCGGCCGATCCGAACAATACCGTCGTTAGCACCACACCCTGCACGACGCCCAAGGCCAGACAGTTGGATCTGTTGGCGCTCAATAGCGGCGTCAGCGCCACCTTGCTTGACGGTGTGACGCTACCGGCCGGGCAGTACAACTGGATTCGGCTCGACGTGAATACCGGCTTGGGTAACGAGTCCAACATCGTCGTGAGCGGCACCCCGCACGCGCTCACGATCCCGAGCGGGGACGAGACCGGGCTGAAACTGAACCGTGGCTTTACCGTCGCCACCGGCGGTCATGTCGATTTCACCGTTGACTTCGACTTGCGCAAGTCGGTGCACATGACGGGCGGCGGTCAATACCTGCTGCGACCCACACTGCGCATCGTGGACAATCTGCTGGTCGGCCGCATCAGCGGGACGGTGGCGAGTGCTTTGATCACAACGGGTTGCACGCCGGCGGTCTATGTGTACCAGGGCGCGAACGTGGTTCCGGACGATATCGGCGGCAGCGGTGTCGAGCCCGTCACGACGGCGATGGTGGGGCTCGACAACAGTGTGTACCGCTACACGGCAGCTTTTCTCGAAGCCGGTGAGTACACGGTCGCGTTCACCTGTCAGGCTGCGGCCGATGACCCGGCCGTCGACAACGCCATTGGGTTTACCGGCGCCGCCAACGTGACGGTTGCTGCCAACGCGACCACGACGCACAATTTCCAATAGTTGATCGGCACGCCGCACGTACAGCGGCGTGTGCGGCGGGGCCACATTGGAACCACAGTTCTGGCTGGAGCGCTGGCAGCAGGGGCAGATCGGCTTTCACCAGGCCGAGATTAACGCGCACCTGCAGGAATTCTGGGGCCAGCTGCAGTTGCCGGCTGATAGTACGGTGTTTGTTCCGCTCTGCGGCAAGAGCCGCGACTTGCTGTGGCTGCGCGGGCAAGGGCACCCCGTACTTGGGGTCGAAGTCAGTCCGCTCGCGGTGCAGGAGTTCTTTCGCGAGAATCAGTTGACTCCGTCGATACAACCAGACGGATTTTTCGATCGTTACGAGAGCGACGGCCTCACGATCCTGTGTGGCGATTTCTTCGCCCTCACTGCGCCGCAGCTGGCCGGCGTCCTCGGCGTCTATGATCGCGCCTCGCTCATTGCCTTGCCGTCGGAGATGCGCGCTCGCTACGCGACGCACCTGAAGGAAATCCTGCCGGTACGCGCCGAGACACTGTTGATCACGCTCGAGTACCCGGAGTCGGAAATGGAAGGCCCGCCGTTTGCCATCCGCCAGGCGGAGGTCGAGCGTCTCTATGCGGATCGTTATGTGGTCGCCACGCTGTACGCTAAAAGCGTATTGGACGAAAACCCGCGCTTTCGCGAGCGCGGCATGACGGCGTTGACGGAGCGCGTTTACCGCTTGAAACCGCGAACCTAGAGGCTCGCGTGTGCGACCTGCTGGCTCTGCTTTTCGATCTGGCGCTCGGTGCGGGTCAGCCAATCGCGAATACGGGCGCTATCGCCGTACGGACTCATCTTGCCCCAGGCGTTGAGCAGGACCACCGTGACCGGCCGATTGTTGATTACGCTCGTCATGAGCAGGCAATTCCCGGCCTCGGAGATGTAGCCGGTCTTGCTCAAGTCGACCCGCCAATTCGGGCTGCGCACATACGGATTGGTGTTGTAGAAGTTCATGCTCACGCGGTGGCGTTGATCATGAATCGTCAGATCGGCAGTGGTCGACAGCATGCGCACGATGGGATAGCGCTCGAGTTCGGTCACGAGCTGCGCCAGGTCGCGGGCCGTCGATACATTGCGCCGGTCGAGCCCGGTGGCTTCCACGAAGCGCGTTTTGGTCATGCCGAATTGCTGCGCTTTATCGTTCATCGCGCGCACGAACTGGGCCTGCCCGCCCGGATAGCTGCGCGCCAGGGCGGAGGCTGCGCGATTGTCCGAGGCCGCCAGCGCCACGTGCAGCAGCTCGCGGCGCGTGAAGACCGAACCGATAGGCAGACGCGAACGCGACCCCTTCAGGCGATCGCGGTCGGCCGCGGTGATTTCAATCGATTCGTCGAACGGCTGGGCGGCGTCCAGCACAACGATCGCGGTCATTAGCTTGGTGATCGACGCAATCGGGCGCTGCTCGTCGATGCTGTGGGCCAGCATCAACACACCGTCGGATTGATCGCGTACCAGTGCCACACTCGAGCGCAGGCGAACCTGCTCCGGACGGCCACGTACCGCGATGGCGCTCGCCGGCACAGCGGGACTAAAGGAGGGAACGGCGGGCGGCGCGGCGGGTGCCGCAACCACCACCTCATCCTGAGGTTGTTCGTTGTTGGCGTCCTGGCTGTCGCCGGCGACCGCTAACGCCGTGATGCCGATGCCTCCCCAGACCGCCAGTACGCGAAAATACACGAAGCCGCCCTTGTTCCTCAGATTATTGGCGCGTGGCGCGGATTATGCCGACATCGAAGTAGGGTCTCAAGCATGTGCAGATCCGTCGCCGCCCGAACTGTCGTCTACAATATAGTAGGTTTGCGAACACACGTCGGTGCGTACATGCAGATGGGGTCGGTCATGAAACGCCTAATAGTAATAGTAAGTA
>CP070641.1:2133604-2143041 GCA_020354085.1 Pseudomonadota bacterium | reverse complement strand
CCTGCGAAGGTCGTGTCGTTGCCGTGGTGGCACAGGAACAGGCTAACAAGGCGCTCACTATTTGGCGTGGATTACCGCAAGGCCGGCTTGCTGCGGTCATCGGGAAGATCGAAAACTCCAAACCACACGTCGTTCTGGAGACTGAGCTTGGTGGCGAACGCCTCTTGGAAGAGCTCGAAGACGATCCGCTGCCCCGTATCTGTTAAGCAACGGACGGTACGCCGGCATTGCGTTCAACGCAGGCACCAATACTTCACGCCCTGCGTGTCAAGAAAACTTTCGGCCTGCACGCCCTGGAGCATCGCCAGCGTCGCCAACGTCCCTGCTTCGATGCAGGTCGGCGCCAGCACAGTGATGGACTTCGGTGCTCCCTCGACCGGCCACCCGGTGCGCGCGTCGAGGATATGCGGGTAGCGCTGTCCATCCTTTAATAGATACCGACGTGTATCGCCGCTCGTGGCGGCCGCGCCGCGTGTCAGTTCGAAGCCGCCGCGGCTCGCGTTCGCGTTCGCGAGCTGTGCCGGGTTCTCGATGCCGATCTGCCAGGCGCGACCATCACGGCGCGCTCCGCTCGATACTAAGTCACCGCCGAAATTGACGAGCACACTCGCCGGGGATTCCGCGCGAATCAGCCCGACGGCGCGATCCACCGCGTACTCCTTGCCGATTCCGCCTAAGTCAATTTCCATGCCGGGTAGCAGCGTAAGCCGCGGGTTTTGCCAAGACACTCGCCCCCACCCGATTAAGGGCATGAGGGCCTGCACCGCCTGCGATTCTGGCACACGCGCGCTACCGTCGAAGCGCCACACGCGGCGCAGGATTCCGGAGGTAACATCGAAGCGGCCGTCGCTCATGCGATAGCAGGCGTCGGCGTAATTGAGCAGCGCCGCCGTTTCCTCGTCGACTTCTACGGTCGCACCGTTAGCGGCGTTGATTTGTGCGACTACGCCGTCGGCGCGGTAACGGCTGAATTTCCGCTCGACGCGCAGCGCCTCGGAATACGCGATCGCGCCAACGCGCCGGGCGACGGTTGGGTCGTCGGTATCGACCAACACCTCGCACGGACTCGCCATGGCCTGAAAACGCGCCACCCAGTAGTCGGCAACGCGCTCAACACGCAGCTCTGTCATCCCAGGTCGGGGGTAGTGCCTCAGAACTTGAGCGAGTAGTTTACCTGGAAGAGCAACGCCTTGGTGTCGGGAAAGAGGTCTTGATTGGCGAGCTGGCCGGGGGCGTTGGCGGGATGGTCCTCGCCGGTCTGGAGCATATAGCCGACGCGCACGGCAAATTCGCCGTCCCGGCGGGTCGCCACGCCGTATTTAAGACCGATAGTGCTGGTCGTCATCTCCGACAGTCGATAGTCCGCGCTTGCGTACTGCGGCGATTCGCCTTGGCGCAGGAACGGCCGGTAGAAGTCCGCGGCCTGGCTTTGCAGCGAGTAGCGCAGCTGCGGTTCCAGGTAATGCCCGCCGCCAAACTCGAAACGGTAGCGCAAGTCTGCGGTGTGGGCGCGCAATCCCCAGTCGTCCCAGTAGTAGCGATACGAAAAGTCGAGCCTGTCCTTGCCGAAGGCTGACAGCGTTCGCCAGTACAACGCATTGCGCGCGCGAGTGTCGGGGCGTTTCTCGTACAGGGTTTCGACCGGATTTCCACCGGCGTCCACCACGCTCACGAGTTTGTACGGATCGGTCAGGTAGCCGCTTTCCTTACCGTAGGTGTAGTTAAGCTGCATCAGCGTCGTTCGACTGATGATCTGCGTCACACCAAGCAGCAGATCCGCCAACTGCTTGGTATCGCTGTCGCCGCTCGTGGCCTTGACCGTCGGAAACGTCGGCATCGGTGCGAGCCCGACCGGCGCGCCACCGACGGGATTCACCTGGTCGTAGCCAATGGACGCGCCAGCGGCGAGCGTCGTGTTGCGCTGATTGAAGTCCCAGGAGAGGGTAGCGCCTACGCCAGTGGACAAATAATCGAACTCCTTCGAAACATGCCCTTGGTAAACCACGCGACTTTCACGCGACAGGGGCCGTCCCCAATCAAATGAAATGGCGCCACGCGTATCGTGAAACGAGGGGTCAAGAGGAATCTCGTTAGCCGGCGTGTTGTATGTACTGTTGCCGGAAGGAGAGGTAAACGTCTGCGGCGTGGTCGTCGGCACCGCGCCGCTCGGCGAGGCGCCGGTCAGCGAGTCCGCGACGAATTGCAGCGCGAAATGCTCATCCTCGGAAATCTGCTTCTTCAAACGCACGACCGGTTCGATCGCTCGGACACGATCCTGCTCGGAGTAGAACAGCAAGGACGAGTCCAGCTCCCATGTACCCTGGGCACGGACGGCCGGCGCCGAGAGCAGCGTGCACGCCGCCACGGTCAACGCCTGGCGAATAGACGGCGTTTGTTTTGGCTTCAGTTGCACCCGCAACCTCCACCGCCGACGCCGCGTCCGCCGTGCGCGCCTTCCTTGCTGAAGTAGACGTGATCGTCGAGAAAGCTATCCAGCGGATAGGCGTCGAGCTGCATCGACTTGCGCGCCAGAACGTCACGCTCCCAAGGTTGCACACGATCAAACGCGCAACCACTAAGCGCGCAGGCAAGCACGCCAATCGTCAACATCAAGCGACGCATGTTGGACTCCCGGAGGCTATTTAGATTTGGAGGCGAGTAACGCGCGGATCTCGGCTTCGCGTGGCTGACGGTCAGTCTCGCGAAAGCCAACGTGCGAAGAGACGATATTACCGTTGCGGTCGATCAGAAACGAAGTGGGCATGCCCTTGAGTTGCATGGTGCGTGCGGTATCGCCGTTTGGATCGAAGGCGACGGTGAACTTGGCGAGTTGGGCTGCCAGGAACTTCTGCGCCTCGGCCCGATCCGCGTCGACGTTCACGGCGAGCACCACCAGGCCCTGGTCGCCGAAACGCGCCTGCATCTCGTTCATCCAGGGAAACGAGTGGCGGCACGGCACACACCAAGAAGCCCAGTAGTCCAGGTAAACCACCTTACCGCGCAGCGACTCGAGCGCCAACGGTCCATTGGCCGTGGTGAACTTAAGTTCCGGCGCCGGCGCGGCCCGCACCGTCAGGGTGAGCGTTGAAACGAGCGCGACAGTCAAAGCAAGCGTGCGAACGACGCGCCGACGAGAAGTCGTGGGATGCATAGAGGGAATGGCTCCAGGTAGGTAGCAATACAAGCTAAAACCTCGTACGAAAACCTAGCTGGTCTGCCTTAAGGCAGGATTAAGGCACCGTGCGAACCGCGCAACAGGCACCTGGAAATTGATAGGACGATCGAACGAGCCGACGGGCGCGCCGAGACAAGTCGATCGCTACGTCATAAGGCTGACTCGGTCCGTGGGAAGGAAAAGAATCGAGCGTTCGGAAGCCGGCCGCTGCCAGCTAGGAGCACTCCTAGCCAAACAACGCAAACAGCTTCCAGATCGCCAGTGAGAACGTGACGACGCTGGCAAGGTCCATGACGACGTCTAGGATGAACTGTTGGTTAACCCAGGCCCAAAAACGATGCGCGGGTGTGCGGGCGAGTTTGGGGTGCAGCTCCGCCGCGTAGCAATACCAGCTCGCGGTCTTGTTTATCAACGCAATCGCCACCTGCGCGGCGGCGCCGACGAGAAACAAGGCGACCACGTAACGCAGCGCGCCAGCCTGCGCGAGCTGCAACGAAAGATCCTTGTTCACGATCAGCGTGGCGGGGCCACCGACACCGAACACGACGAACCAGGCACGTAGCGTGCGGTTGTACTCCGCGTAATTCTGGTAGTACTCGTGGCCATCCTGCTCACGCTTTTGCGTCTTGCTCGGCGTCATGTCTTCATCCCTATGCTTTCGCCACCGCGATCGCCAACAATATCCACGCGCCGATAAACGCGACTCCGCCCAACGGCGTGACGGCACCTAGCCAGCGTTGGCCTGTCAGCGCCAACACATACAGGCTACCGGAGAACAACACGATCCCCGCCAGCATGGTCCAGCCGGATGCGCGCAACCAAGTCGATCCCGGCCACTGCGTCGCGGCCAGGCCAATCAAGAGCAGGCCGAGCGCATGAAAGAAATGGTATTGCACACCGGTGTGGTAGATCGCAAGCAGATCGGGTGCCAGGCGCGCTTTGAGTGCGTGCGCGCCAAACGCCCCGAGCGCCACGGCCAGTGCTGAGGCCAACGCGCCGATGATCAAGAACAGTTTATGCATCGACTCCGGCGTCCACCATCAATGTGCACAAATCACACGCCCGCGAATTCCGGCGCAAAGCGCACGGTCCCGGCGCAATCCTGCCATGCCCCAGGCGCGAGTTCGAGGGCCATGAACGCTTCCTCGGGCGCGTCAAACGCGCAGCGCAGTCCATAGCGCACGGCCGGTCGAAACCCGAACCATGGGTAGTACTCGGGATGTCCGACCAGCACGATGCGCGTATGGCCCAACTCCTTGCAGGCCATGATGCCCTCTTCGACCAATCGACGGCCGATACCACGGCGCTGATGCGCTGGCAACACCGCCATGGGCGCTAATGCCAGCGCGTCGCACCGCCCGCGCGCCCCCTCGATGGCAACTGGACTAAAGAGAATATGGCCGACCACCTCGCCAGCGACTTCGGCCACCAGTGACGCCACGACCTTACCTGCCGCATGCAGTTGCTCCACCAAATCAGCCTCTGCGCGTCGACCAAAGGCCTCCTCGTTCACACGGCGCACGGCGGCGGCGTCCGTCGGCCGCTCGGCCCGGACCGTCAACTCACCCATGTTCGGTTCGGACGTGCATTGGGCGGGGGCTCAGAACCAGAGCGAGAGATAGGCGCTAGCGTAGTAATCCGATGCAGTATCGTTGAGTCCGATACCGGTATCGATTCCGATCGTGTAATGCTCGCCGACATTTCCGTAGTAACCAAACCCAAACGACACGGGATTGTCTAGATCATCAAACATCGCCGTTCGGGTGTCGAGCGACACATAGCCACCGGTTTTCTCGCCGAGCTTGCGCGACCAGAACACACTGGCGAATGCGCGGTTGTCATAGTCGATGTCGGGCGGATCGCCCACCACGATGTAGCCCAGCGTCAGGCCAATGCGATTGGCCGCGAACTTGTGCCCGACAGTCGCAGACACACCCGCGTCGAACTCCCCCGTCCCGAGACCTTCGCTTTCATCGGCGGTGGGAACCTTCACCATCACGCTGCCGCTGGCGAACAAGCCTTCCGCCGGCGCGAGGAATGTTCGCGAGGCCGTGAGCCGCAGGTCGCCCACGCCGGACTCGGTGTGCGTCGTGCCGTTACTCGTACGATCGTATAGCCACGGTAGCGAGGCACTCAAATCGTACTCGTCGGTGGATTTGCCTATCTCAAAGGTCAGATCAAAAGTCGTGGTGCGCGTGGCGGTGCCGAAGTCGCCGCTTTGCATGCCACCGCCGCCGCTCATGCGGTTGCCGGTCAGTGCCAAATCTTTGCGCAGCTCCCAGATGACCGTGCTGTCGGCCAACATGGACATGTGGGTCATGTCATGGGCGCGCATCATGTCGACGCGCGTCTTCTCATCCAGCATGTCATGGCGCGCCAAAACCGCCGTCGCTGCTAGCATCCCGAACCCCGCCAAGGTGAGCCGTGACCAAAACCGTTTCCGCCCCATAACAACGTCCCTTCTGGTGATGTCCTCGGCGCATAGTCGTGCATCTCTGCGCTGCGCACTTTGATGAACATCAAGCACGGTGCACAGCCTTACCCGCCGTGCGCAATGGGCCCTCAAGCCGCGCGCGCACTTTCAATGGCGCGAACGAGTTTGTGCGGCTCGTCGGTGCCGATGCGCACGAACTTGCCGTTCTTGAGGGCCAGCTCCACGGCATCGAGCCCCGAGACGTTGTACAGCCAGCCGCGCGGCGTGATGCGAATGCCCCAGCCGTAGTACCAGCGATTGCGGACCACCGAGACGGATTCAATATCGCCCAGTTTGAACTCGAACGACGCCAGCCCCACGCCGAAGTACGCGCGCACCATCTCGTCCGTCACTTCCACCGTGAGCGAATGAAACAGCAACAACACCAGTGCCGGAATGGCCAAGACCGCGAGCGCCAGCGGATGCCAATTGGTTTCGTACGCGGCCACCAACACGCCGATCAGCGTTCCACCCAGCAAAGTGACCAATACTGCGCCGAACTGTCGATGTCGATAATGGACACGCACTGGCTTTCTTCAGAAGTAATAGGCAATGCGGGCGTAGGCCGAGCGGCCGGCGGCCGAATACGCCCCCGGTGCTACCTCGATGCCGCCGTACTCGTCGCCGCGCGCACCGATGGGAAGATTGATACCAGCCATGGCTTGCACATTCTGCAGCCAGTCATAGACGACGCGCGCCTGCAGTACATGGCTCGCGTCATTGAGATTGCGCACGGTGCTGGCAAAGACGTTCACCAGTGGCGTTAACTCCACTTGCACGCCGGCGGCCAGATAGTCGCGTGCCAAGGTAAACAATTCGCCGCGCGCAATGCGCGCCGCGAGCGCCGGGTTGGGATTCGCATAGTTGGCGCGGTCGGCTTCCCCGAAGCCACTGTGGAAGTACTCGATGTAGCCGTAGTAGTTCTTCTCCGCCCATACCCAGGAATAGTCGAGATTGGTTACTGCTAACCACGTCGCGCCTGCCGTCTTTGATTCGGCCACGCTCGCGTCGAGCCGCCACACTGCGCCACCGACGCTGCGCGCAAGACTCGCTCCCAGCAACGGCTCATCGTAGTGCTGCGCCGCGAGCAACTCCAGGCTGAACGAAGCAAAGCGCTGGCGATACTTGGCCGCGAATGTGCTTTCGCTACTCTCGAGATCATGCGTCATGACATCGCGCCGCGGGACAACGATGCCCTGCACGTCACCTCGGTCGCTGGGTATCCACTGCGCGAAAAGCATGTCGATGCCGGACTTGTATTCCTTGTCGATCACGAACGGCGAGAATGGGTTAATGAAATCGAGCGGCTGGAATACGAGACCGTTTCCCCAGCTTACCGCCTGGCGACCGAAGCGTGCCGTGGTGCGCGCGGTGGTATGGCCCACGGCCAGCCGGTCAAGGCGGCTCTCGGCGGCCGTGCGCTCCTTGTCGATGAGCAAGTGCGTGAGATCGAACAACTGGCGACGATCATCGGGCAGGCCGCGCGTGCGGTCATCCGGCCCGAACCCGAGCGCCCCAAGCGCACGCCGTGTCGCTACCGAATCGCCCGCGACCGCCAGGAGCTCGTAGTGCGCCGAGAAATCCCACGGCGCCTGGCGACCGTCGCCCTTGAGTCTCAAATCGAGGCTATTGTCCTGCGCGGGATCTTCACCGTAGAGCGCGGCCAGGTCGTCCGCGCGATAATCAGTATAGGTGTACTGGTACTTAACATGCCCACCGAAGCGCCAACCGTCGAGCGCGGTCGCGACGGGGGCAAAACACGCACACACAACAATGAGAGGATATCGAACAACCCCGTGGCGCGCCGATCGCATGCGGTCATTGTGCCGCATGCCACCACATTAAATCGAGGGCTATCTACCGCGCCAGCCGGCCACGATAGCGCGCGAGCTCCTGCATCAACCACTCGCCGGTGAGCATGTCGTGCCCGCCGCAATGCGCGCGGTATGGCTCGCCACTCACGGTGCTCTTGCTCGCCGCGAGCTGTATGAAGTCTTCCGCCGATCGCACGCGGTCCTCCACCGCATTGAACTTGCGCTGCACGTGATTGCGTGCGCCGACAGCTGGACTCTCCACGCCATTGCGCAGGAAGGTACAACCCGACTCTTGGATGTAGTTAAGCAGGTAGGCGATCTCGCGCTCGACATCGGCGGGGGCTGCCAATACTGGGAATGTCGCCGCCAGGACGATAGCAGTGACACGGCGGGACAACCGGAACCACATGACTACAGGCGTTGCGCGACAACCGTTGCGGTGGGCGCGCGAAACGTCACGCTGATGGGATTGTGGTCCGAGGAGGTGACCGGATGCGCGACGGCTGCGGTTACCTCTAGCCCACGATAGTACATGCCGTCCACGGGCTCGCCCAGGAAACGCGTGCGATGGTCGTCGGCCAAACGCACGGGCTCAAGCCCGAGACGCGCGACCGTCGACTCCAGGAGCAAGCGACGTGCCTCGCTCCAAGTATTGAAGTCGCCCGCCAGGACGACCGGTCCGCGGTGGTCGGCGATCACGCTCGCCACGGCTTCAACTTGCTCGCGGAATGCTGTTATGCCTATAGTGAAATTCACGCCATGCAAATTGGCGACGAGCAACGACTCGTTCAGGCCCGCGATGCGATAGGACGTTGCCAACGCGGACTTCGGTACGCGAAGCCATGGCTCTGCCCGGCGCAGGCTGCACGTCCGATAGGCTGGTGCGCGCGATGCGGTCAGGACGCCTGCATCGACATTGAATAGTTGAAACGCTGCGGTCAGGCGCCAGTGATAGCGCTGATCCCACAAGGCACCATAAAGATCGTCGGTGAGATAGGCCTCTTGCAGCGCGAGCACGTCATGATCGCGCGCAAACTTTGTGAAGTCCTCGCGCCAGTTCGGATGGCTGGCCCGATGAATGTTCCAGGTGAGCACACGCAGGCGCTCGGCGTCGAGGGTCGGCACGGTCTCGCGGTCGAGCGCCGCAGTAGCCTGCGCGCACGGCGCGGACGCCACGCGCACGAAGCCACGCGCGTCACCGTGCAAGGTGCGATGGTCGGTCGGAATGGTGACACAGCCGAACAGGGTCGCCGTCACCATTGCAGCAAACGCGGGCACCACGACGGCGATGATCTTGCGGGGTACAGTCCGGAGCACACCGACACCTAGGGAGGAACTACCTATTTCCCAACTTAGCCGATGCACACTTTGCCGTCCAGCGCCTACGCGCACGGGCCGACTCGAAACCGCGAAATTTCCCGGGATATAGGGGTCCGACACAGGAGCACGCCGGTCTGCAGACGAACGGCACGCTGGCGATCAGGTTGGAAGATGCGGTGCGGCTGACGCCCCTGTCAGCGCTGCCGACCTTCCGGCGACTGCCGCTACCGAAATGCCGCCGCGATCACGGCCTCGCCGTTCTTATGGGCGATCCGTTCCGCCACGGACGGCGGAAGATCGGCCAACCAAGTGCGCACCCAATCGGCGTGCGCCGCGACGTCGCTCCAGCGCTCGGGGCTGTAGGTATCGGTACCCACCATGAAACGGTCGGGAAAATCGAGAAACAGCTTGCGCCAATTGCCCGCGACTTTGGCGCCGTCGGCCACATCGCTGCGAATGGAGAGGTCGGCCCAGAGATTCTTGTGGGCGCTCATCGCTTGGCGTACGCGTGCCGGTTCTTCGAACCCGGCATGCGCCCAGACGACGCGCGCCTGCGGGTCGTGCGCAAAGATGCGGTCGATGGCGTCGGCGTCCGAATGCACGTGTAGCAACAAGTTGTGTTGCTTGGCGAGATCGACCATGCGGCGCACCACCG
>CP070641.1:2128230-2133504 GCA_020354085.1 Pseudomonadota bacterium | reverse complement strand
TTGACGATACGCACCAGTCCGGTTTCGCCAGTCCTGCCTTCCAGCACCGAGTTGGGATCGTGCATACCATCGAATCCGCCTTGGCCGTTCATCAAGAAGTAGTTCGGCTTGTACGCGCTGGTGTTGACAGTGCCGCCTCGGCTGGCGACGTCATTCCAGCGCGGCTTGTCCATGTCCGATACCACCCAGGTGCGCTCGAAATTGAATGTGCGCCCGCCAGTCCAGGTGCGCTTGCTGCCATCCGCAGGGCGGACCACCACCGCACCGTAAAGACCCATGGCGCGATTGATGTTGCTATTGAGCGTATCGGAGTACAGATAAGTGCCGCCCTTGGTGGGCGTGAAGGTATAAGTCTTCGCTCCGCCGGCGGGGATGGAACCGGTGTCGGTCGTCAGACCGCGTACGACAAAGTTGTGTGGTTGGCTGCGACGGTTGTGCACCGTCACGCTCACCGTCTCGTTTTCGCGCGCCTCAATTTTTGGTCCCGGAATCATGGGCGGGGCGCCGGGGCTTGTCGTGTAACCCCAAACATTGAGCGTCGCGCCGCCCGCGCCATTAACGGTCAACGTGCCTTGCTCGACATAAAAGGTGTAACTCGCAGCGTGAACAAACGGAGGGAATAACGATAACAACGGAAGGACAGCCAAACACAACCGACGGCGCGTGCGCGCCGTAATGCCGGAACGCCTCATTTCCTCACCTCGCTCGAAAAGCTACAACTGACAATACTGGGTGGCTCTTACCGCCGGGCCACCATCCACTAGTGTGCAAGTTGTTCTTGATTCAGCCTCGCGCTTTTCTTTTTTGTGGCGCGAGAGGGGTGATTTCCCTGTCTCGTTTTCCTTGTTGTGAGCGGGTGGAAGTATTACAAACCGTTAACAAAAAACAACAGAGTAATACTGTCGGGATTGCATTTCGTACGATGAAAAAATACCGAGTCGCTACCGGCCGCGCGACGATTGACAAATCGCAATCTCCAAACCTACGCGAGAAACCGGCGCTGGCATCGCGCGCGCCGATATTCTGTCTGTCCTAGGCGCGACGCCGAAGACGGTCCTCGTAGACCGCCACGCGATCACGACCGGCCTCTTTCGCCGCGTAAAGCGCGTGGTCCGCGCGCGTCAACACGGCGCTAATGCCTTTCAGGCCGTCGCTCGGTTCGGCCTGCGCCACGCCGATGCTCACGGTGACACGCATGGTGTGTCCGTCGTGGTGGGTGGCGGTGCCTGCCACCGCCGCGCGGATCTTCTCTGCCATGATCTGCGCCCCTTCGATATCCCCCTGGGTCAAGACCAGAAACTCCTCGCCGCCTAAGCGGAACAGGAAGTCGCTCACGCGCGTGCCACTCTTCAGCACCTGGGCGAATTGGCGCAATACCTCGTCACCGGCGAGGTGCCCATATTCGTCGTTTACCTGCTTGAAGAGATCTAGATCGATAAGCAGCACGGACAAGCGCTTGTCCTGGCGCATGGCCTCAGACCAGAGCTTGGGGAAAATGTCGTAAAGGTAGTGACGGTTGTAACAACCGGTGAGCGCATCGGTCGTCGCCTGCTCCTCGAGCTGCGCCTGCACACGCGCGATTTCTGACTGCTTGTCGCGCAGACGGTTGACCATGCCGGCGAATTGCTTGGCCAGATAGCCCATCTCATCACGCGCATGTCCCTCCGGCATTTCCGGGAAACGCCCGTCGCTCACCGCCTGGATATCGCCGATCAGCCGTGTCAGCGGTGCGCTGAAGTTGCGTAGCATCAACAACCCAACGATCAGAATCGCGAGGGCGCCGCCCGCCGCCAGCCCAAGCACCAGATTGCGCTGATCGGCGAGGCGCGTGGTCAGCTCGGCCTGCGACAACACGAACCACAGTTCACCCACCTGCAAGCCGTTGCCGAGCGCGATGTGCTTAACCACATAAGGCTCGGTGCCGATATCGATGCGCTCCGCTCCTGCCGGGAATCTCTGCCCCAATGGCAGATCCTTGAGCGTGCTGGCCAAGGCCTTTTCGTTCTTAACAAGCAGCAGGTCGCCATCCGTGATCCCGCGCACCTGCGCCATCCAGCCCGCGCCCAGGACTTTGGTGACCGCCACCAGCCCCAGGTAATTGGGATCGATAGTAGATCGGTGCGATTGCCACCATTTCCACCGCGTCGGCACGGTCGATGTAGAGCAACCGCTCATCGCTCGCCTTGTGCAAGCCGCGCTCAATCAGCAACGCGCTCAAGTCGCGGTGTTGGTCGCCATAAATCGCGCGGCCGTTACGCGCAAGGACGATAGTACGATCGATCTGCATCCAGCCGAATTGCCGCGAGAACTGTTCGCGCAGCGCGCCGGTTTCGGTATCGAGCGAGATGGCGATGAACAAGTATTCCTGAAAACTCGTACTGTCGCGCACCATCTTTGCTCGCTCGAGCAGGTCGCTAGCTTCGATCTTGATCTGCCCGCCCAACTGTTGCGCCAAACGTGCGAGGTTGGCGTCGGCTTCGCGCAGCACGATCTCGCTGCTGGCGCGATAGCTCAACACCAACACGCCGACCAGGAAGCTCAGCAGGAGGGCGATGTAGATGATGAGACGGAGGCGATAGGTGCGCGGGACCAGCATCAGTGCGGCGGCTGTACGGGCAGCAGCTCGTACTTCTTTGCTACCGCACGGAATGCCGCGCCGCCCTGTACCTCGCGTATCATGCCCGCAAGCGTAGGCGACACCGCTCCGTGGGTCACGATCGACTGCTCCTGATAGAAGGGGTACTTTCCGGCCTTTAGGTTCTCGGCCGTAGGTGCGACACCGCCCACGGTGATGACCTTGACTTTGTGGCGCTCCTCGAACGTCCACGTCGAACCGATGGTGCCGATACCCTCGGCGAAATCCGACACGCCCTGCACCACTTCGGCCTCGGCCTTGACCTCGATGCGATCCTTGCGGAACTGCTCAATGCTCGGCACGATGGTCTTCCAGTGCCCGGGGCGCTGGGCACAATGCGGGCGCAACACCAACACGATGGGTCGATCGGCGCCGCCCAACTCTTTCCAATTGCGTATTTCGCCGCGAAACACGGCGCGTACCTTGTCGAGTGGGACATCGGTGATCGGGTTCGCCTGGTTGACGATGATGACCAGGGGCTCCAGGGCGACGCGATGAACCGTGAGACCCTCTTTGGCGACCTCTTCCTTGGTGAGCGGGCAACAGACGAAACCGAAGGTCTCATGGCCCGAACGGTTCTCTTTGGCTTTCTTGATGCCTTGATTGCAGCCGTGGCCCAGCATCGATTCACGGCCGATAAGCTCTAGGCGCAAATTGAAGCGCTGCTCAAGCTGCGGGCGAATCTGATCGAGCAGCACCCAGGTAAAGTGCTCGCCCGCGCCAGTGACGGTGCGTAGATCGGACAGGCGCTCGACCGCCGCGCTTGCCACTTTCAGCCTGGGTGGCTCGGGGCATTGTTCACCGGAGTAGACAACCGGCGGGGCACCGCCTTCGGCGCGCGCCACGACTGCGGCACCCGCGAGCAATGCCGTCAAGATCGCGGCGATCAGTGGCCGCGCTAAGAACTGCAACATCTTTCCCCCGTTCTTGTTTCGACGAATAGCCGTTCCTGGAGTGCAATTAGCATGCCCCGCGGCAATGCAACAACGACGGTTTGCCGGCACACGCCGCCACCCACGTTTACCAGATATTCGCCGAAGAACCTCATCAGAGTTGTGATGTCCGCGATCCGGACCCTCCGATACAGACCCAGGGAATGGCCGCCGTGCGTCACCCCAGCTGGCGCCAAATGTCGGTCACCGGTGCCGGAGAATCGCGCGACAGGCGTGAGGTTGCCGGCTCCTTGACGCGCGGGGCAGAACCATCACTCCTTCAACTATAGACGCCAATGCGTCGCGGTGGATTTATGCCAGGGCGTGGCGCAGGACCGCGCACACCCGGTCGATGTGGGCGGGAGGTAGGGTTGGGTAAATTGGTAACGACAGGGTCTCGGTGGTAGCGCTTTCACAAACGGGCAAGCTCCCCGGCGCATAGCCGAGGCGCCGGTAAACATCCTGCAAGTGCAGTCCCTGCGGGTAGCACTGCGAAAAGCCGATCTGTTGGGCGGCAAAGGCCTCGCGCACAGCATCGCGCCGATCCGGGATCCGCACGGTAAATAGATTAAACGCATGCGTACCGTTGGCTGGCAATGATGGCGTCGTTAGCGGCAGACTAGCGAGCTGTTGCGTATATGCCGCCGCGACGCCGCGCCGGCCATCGAGATCGCGCTGAATCACCCGCAGCTTCAGGCGCAGGAGCGCCGCCTGGACTTCGTCCAAGCGGCTGTTGCAGCCGATCTCCACGTGGATAAAGGGACGCACCGCGCCATGATTACGCAGCCGGCGGATATGATCGTTGAGATCATCGCGATTGGTCGTGATCATGCCGCCGTCGCCATAACAGCCGAGCACCTTCGTGGGGTAGAAGCTGAAGCTACCGGTGTCGCCCATCGATCCCACGACGCGGTCGCCAATCGAGGCGCCAAAGGCTTGGGCGCAATCTTCAACGACCGCCAGTTTGTGTTCGCGGGCGATCGCCATGATTTCATCCATCGCGGCGGGATAGCCGAAGATGTGTACCGGCAAAATCGCGCGCGTCTTGGGTGTCACGCGGGTGCGCACGTCTTTTGGATCAAGACAGAAGCTGTCCGGCTCAATGTCGGCGAATACTGGCTTGGCGCCAACCACATCGATCGCCTCGCTCGAGGCGAAAAACGTAAACGGGCTGGTGATCACCTCGTCGCCTGGCCCTAGCCCAAGCGCGCGCAGACTTAAGATCAAGGAGTCAGTGCCGTTCGCCACCGCGATGGCATGCTTGACGCCGACATAGTGCGCGAACTCCTGCTCGAACGCGGTGACGTTAGGACCGAGGATGAAGCTGCCCTTGGCGCCGGTCGCGCGGATCATGTCCAGCCACTCGGCCTCGAGCTCGCGGAATTGCGTGCTCAAGTCGAGAAACGGTACCGCTTTTACTTCAGACATTGGTGGATCTTCTCCTTTACCAGCATCGCCACGCGCAGCGCTTCGAGCCCGACCCGCCCAGTGACCAGCGGTTGCGCGCCGGTGCGCACCGCACGCACGAAATATTCGAGCTCGGTGTCGAGCGGTGGGCGCGGCTCGATGCCGCAATCCTGAACTATGATCTTCGGCCACTTGCCGCCGTTGGCATCCGGCACGGCATAGGCCATCTCGAGCTTCTGGTCGATGTAGTTGAGACTGTAATAGTGTTGATTGCCGAACACGCGGATGTGGCGATACTTC
>CP070641.1:2122450-2128130 GCA_020354085.1 Pseudomonadota bacterium | reverse complement strand
CATCCGCGATGGAGTCAGGCGCGTGAGCGGCGCATCGGCGAGGATGGCCTGTTCAGCCCCAAGCGCGCATCCTTGATGTTCAACGGTTATGCCGATCAGGTCGCAAGCCTCTACGCAGGCATGGATCTGCGCAAGTACTATTGAGTAATGGTCGAACGTGCAGTAGTGGGCCGCGCCGCCAAGGCGCTGGCGTTTGTGCTGTGCTTGGTGCCGTTCGCTTGGTTGCTGTGGCGTGTGGCGGTCAATGACTTGGGCACCAATCCGATCGAAACCCTCAATCGCTACACCGGCGACTGGACGCTGCGCTTCCTTCTCATCACGTTGGCTGTCACGCCGCTCCGTCGCCTCACGGGCTGGCTCTGGCTGGCGCGCTGGCGGCGCATGATTGGTCTGTACGCCTTCTTCTACGCAACAGTCCATTTCCTGACATACGCGCTGATCGATCAGTTCTTTGACTTTCCGGCGATACTGCAAGATATCGCAAAGCGCCCGTACATCACGCTCGGCTTCGCCTGCTTCGTGTTGCTAATTCCGTTGGCAGCGACATCGACCAATGCGATGGTGCGCCGTCTCGGCGGCCAGCGCTGGCAGCGGCTGCACCGACTGGTATACGTCATCGCCATCGGTGGCGTTATCCATTTCCTGTGGCTGGTGAAGTCGGACATTCGCGAGCCGCTCATCTATGCCGCGATCCTCACGGTTCTACTCGGACATCGGTTGTATTATCGCTGGCGCCGAAACGCCGTCGCGGCCGGCGTGGTCACGCGCTGACCGCAAAGGCTTGAGGCTATACTTTCCGCTACGCGCAGCACGCGCCCAACAAACTTAAGCGGAGGCTGGCCATGGTCGGATGGATCGTGCTCGGGTCGATGGTGGCGGTGTTGGTATTTGCCATCGTCTTCTACAATCGTTTGGTCACCTTGCGCAATCGGGTGAAGAACGCGTTTGCACAGATTGATGTACAGCTTACGCGCCGCCACGACCTGATTCCTAACCTGGTCGAAACGGCCAAGGCCTATCTCAAGCACGAGCGCAAAACGCTGGAGGCCGTGATTGCGGCGCGCAACACGGCTGTCGCTGGTCTGAAAGCGGCGGCGGCCGATCCGACTAGCGCCACCGCATTGACGCAGCTCGCCGGCGCCGAGGGCGCGCTCAACCAAGCGCTTGGGCGCTTGTTCGCCCTCGCCGAGGCCTACCCCGATCTCAAGGCCAACCAGAACATGATGCAGCTCACCGAGGAGCTGACCAGCACCGAGAATCGCGTGGCGTTCGCGCGTCAGGCGTATAACGACTCGGTATTGGACTACAACAATGCGCGCGAGACGTTCCCGAGCTCCATCGTCGCCAACAGTTTCCGCTTTCAGGCCGGCACCATGCTCGAGATTGAGGACGTCGCCAAACGCGCCGTACCCAAAGTCGCATTCTGATTCTGCACCGGGCTGGTAAGGCCGCGTGAATTTCTTCGAGCACCAGGCGCGCGCCCGGCGGCGCACGGTCTGGTATGTCCTGCTGTTCCTGGCGGCAACCGCCGCAATCGTGATTGCGGCCAATGCCGTTGTGCTGACCGCGGTGTGGGCGTTCGCGTTCGAGCTCGATCGACCCGTTTTCTTTTCCGATTGGTTGCGCACGCACCCGGCACCAGTCATCTGGACGACGTTGATTACCTTGGGTTTCGTGGCGGGCGCAAGCCTCTATCGCATGATTCGGCTGGCCGGTGGGGGCGGCGCGATCATGCGTGAGATCGGCGGCGTGCGGGTGCACGGCGAAACTGGCGACCCGGCGCGGCAGCAGTTAATCAACGTTGTCGAAGAGATGGCGATTGCCGCCGGTCTACCCGTACCCGAAATCTACGTGCTCGAAGATGAAGTCAAATTCAACGCCTTTGCTGCCGGCCACTCACCGGGCGACGCGGCGGTCGCGGTGACACGAGGAGCGCTGGAGTACTTCACGCGCGATGAATTGCAGGGCGTTATTGCGCACGAATTCAGTCATATTTTGAACGGCGATATGCGCCTCAACACGCGCCTGATCGGCGTGTTGTTCGGTATCCTCGCGATCGGCGTCGTTGGGCGGTTGTTGCTGCGCGGCTCGTTCGAGGCTGGCGGCCGTGCCGCAGCGCCGGGCGTCGTGTTGGGCGTGATGCTGCTGGTCGTCGGGTACGCCGGATTGTTGTTCGGTCGCCTGATTCAGGCCGCTGTATCGCGTTCGCGCGAGCGCTTGGCAGACGCCTCGGCCGTGCAGTTTACGCGCAACCCCTCGGGCCTCGGCGGCGCACTCAAGAAGATCGCGGTGCGCGGCGGCACCTTGCTTAACGTCAGGGCTGAAGAAGTGAGCCACATGCTCATCGCCGATGGGCGCAAGATGTTCGACACCATGTTCGCCACCCACCCGCCGATCGTCGAGCGCATTCGCTCGATCGAGCCGCGCTTCAATGCGGCCGAGCTCAAGCGTTGGCGCCTGGAGCCTGTGCGCGTGGCGGACGAGGCCGTGCCCGGCCGTGCGCGGACGGCTGCACCACTGGCTGCTGCTGCCCTGGTTGCGGCGGTAGGCAATCCCGAGGCGCCGGCGTTGGCAGAAGCCCGGACGCGACGCCAAAATCTTTCCGCGGGGCTTACCGCGGCCGCGCATTCGTATCGGGACGCGGTCTACGTCACATTGGGTCTGGCGCTGAGTCACGACGCCGACACGCGCGCCCGCCAGATTGAGCGCCTGCAACCGCGACTGGCATCGGATGCGGAGGCTGCGGCGCGTTTGGAGGCCATGGCGCGCGGACATTGTGACACTCGAGCCAGGTCTGCGGCTGACATTGTCCGAGCTCGCCTTCCCGGCGTTGCGGCGGCGCAGCGCGGGAGAACTGCGCATGCTGATGGCGATGCTCGATGAGCTGGTGCGCTGGGACGAGCACATCACAGTGTTCGAGTATGCGCTCACACGTCTTGTGCGCCTGCAGCTTGCCGAGGCGGCAGCACCGCGTGCGCGGCCCGGACCAGCGCCAAAATTGCATGCGGTACGCGGTGAAGTACAGGTGCTGCTGTCGTTGCTCGCACAAACCGGCGTGGGCAAGGAGCGGGACGCACGCGCTGCCTACGATCCAGCGGCGCGTCGTTTATTTCCGATGGATACCCCTGCCTATGCGCCGCCGCAGGACTGGCCGCGGGTCCTCGATCAAGCGCTGGCCAGACTGGATGCACTCGGTCCGGCCATGAAGCAGGAATTGGTCGAGGCCTTGGTGCGTGTCGCCATGGCCGACGGCGGGCTTACGACGAGCCAGGCGGAATTGTTACGTGTTGTCTGTGCGATGCTTCATTGCCCGCTACCGCCTTTGCCGACCGCAGGTTCGTAAGCGATTTTTCCATCCTAAGCGCCGAGGCGCCGTCGTCGTAGAAGCCAGCGAGCAACTTGCACGGGCGATAGCCGCGGCGTTCGTACAGGCCGCGCGCGATGTCGTTGTCCGCGCGCACTTCAAGCCCGATCTGTGTGCAACCACGTTGATGAGCGGCGTTTTCGGCCAGTGCCAAGAGCTGCCCGGCGCAACCGCAGGCGCGGTAGTCAGGATGGGTGATGAGCGAGTACAGCCGCGCGCGTTTGGATCGGCGGCGATACAAAACGACCGCGTCGGCGCGGATCTCACCCGCCAGCTCGTAAACCCAGAGGTCGGCATGCCCGCGCGCGAGAAGGTGGTGAAAGCTCGCCGCGCTGAGTCGATCACCAGGAAACAGTGCTTCGAGGGCAACGAGCGCTTGTAGGTCGCCTCGGACAGCACGGCGAATGGTGCCATTGACCTTGCTCATGCTATCGCCCCGGCGCTGTTTAGAAGCGAGTGCACACTCGGTTCGATAGCGAACGATGACCGCGCCAGCGACGTGCCGGCAACGCGTTGAGGCGCGTGGACGCTGAGAAAACTCACGCCGCCCAGGGTCCTGATTCCAGCCCGGGCGGTGTTGTAATTAGCCCGTGAACTTTCGCGGTTGGTGCGCCCGTACGAATTCGTTAGTCGCCGTCGCCGCCCCCTTCTTGCTCTTCGGGAACGCGCAGGTCCAGCAGGCAATCCTTGACGAACTCCGTACGCTCTGCACCGCTCAACTTTCTGTAATCCGCCCATCGATCGCACTTCTGCTGTGAAGTCTCGTTGGCCGGAATTGGGTCGTTGGGAGTTAGCATGTTTGCTGCCATCAGCGGGGCAGTGCCAAGTGTGAAAAGTGTGGCACCGAGTAAGATGTTGAGACGATTCATGGGTTTGACCTCGATAAGTTAAGACCGCAATTCCCACCGCATCACGGACATACAATCCTTGGTGGTTGGCGCGTATATAGGACACTGCCAATTCGCTGTACAACGAAATGCGGTAATTGACTCGATCGACGCCGTTGACGGAACTCGGTCGTTGGATCACGAACCATTTCCTTTCTGCGTTTGTCAACGAACGGTCAGCCTGTGGTCGGTATTGGCGAGATCGCGGTTTCTGCGTGTTCGGGCACATCGATGGCGCGGCGAAAGTGCGCAGCACGCCTACGTTTAGCCCTTGGGCAGCCAGCGGCGCAGCGCGACCTTCTCGCCGAACAGCGCCGGGCGATAGCTCATTTTGACCCGCCGCAAATTCTCGAGCCCGAGATCGTCGCCGACGTTGATGTAGGTGCAGTCGGCCATCGTCTTGGCGAACTCGCGAAACAGGTATTGTGCCGAACCAGAGATGGCGAAGTTGGTTTTCTCGACCAGCACATTGCCGACATCCGGCGTAATGCGCTCACCGAAGGTGAATCCTTCGAGTTTGTCGTCGATGAACAAACAAAGGCCGTGCAGGTCGAGCGTGCCATAGTGCACGAGCGCGCGTTCTACGGCACGGCGCTCCTGCTCGACGGTATAGAAGAAATCGGCGATGGCGTCACCGGTCAGGTATTGCAGGCGGTTCTTGAGCCAGGTGTCGAGTAGCGCGCGGATGCCGTCCCAGTGCTGAGGCCCGAGCGCCTCCAAGCGGTGGCTTGGATGGGCACGGCGGAATTGATTGATCTCGCTGCGCTTGGTCTTGTAGGCGTTGCCCTGCAAAGAGATCAAGTCGCCAGTGCGGTAGATATAGTCGGGCAGGCGGCGTTCGACGAGCCAGTCGCATGCGGGTTCATGCATCGCGGTGCCGTCGCCCAGGTTATTCAAGAATTCTCGATAGACGAACTCGACCGCTGCAATGAAGCGCGACGGGTTGTAATGGTCCATGATTTCAAAGCAGGTCGCGAGCGCCGTGCGCTGGCGTGTCGCCTCGCCCAGTGGCGGCAGCAGCATGGTGAGGCTGTTGCCGTCCAAGGCGAACAGGCAGAAGCAATCATCGATGACTTGGTAAAAGCCGCTTTTTTGCGACAGCCAGATGATGTTGTTGGCAAAGGTGTAATCGGACAGCGGTACGTTAGCGATGCGCGCATAGCGGTCGAATAGCGCCTTGGTGTCGATCGTAAACGGATAGAGGCGATGTCTGTCGACCGCCAGGTAGTGGCGTGGGTAGGCGTCATTGCTGACGAGGCTCAGGACCTTGGCAGGGGTGTGAGAGGCGACAGGCAGACAACGAGGGGGTGGCTCTTCGGCCGTCTTAGGCATGGGAAACAGGCTCCAGTTGGCGGCGCGCATAGGTGCCGCTGGGGTTGATGACAGTGATAGTGGGCGACGGGCCGTCGCTCAATGACCGTGGGCGGTC
>CP070641.1:2117523-2122350 GCA_020354085.1 Pseudomonadota bacterium | reverse complement strand
GCGTGGAGGCATAACATGGCCGACCTCTACACCCGCATTCTCATGCTGAGCAAGGCGCCGGTGTTTGCGGGCGCCTACACCGAGGACCTGCGGGTCGTGGCGCGAGAGCTGGAAGAAGATGCCTGTTTCGCGGGTGAACGGGTATTTGATATCAATGAACCGAGTGATCGCATGTATCTCATCGAAACCGGCAAGATTGGAATCTCGATCCACAAGGACCCAAAGGTGAAGGAATTTCACTCGGTGCTTGGGCCCGGCGACTGCTTTGGCGAAATGGGCGTGATCGATGATCTGCCCCGATCCGCCACCGCGCACGTGCTCGAAGACTCGACGCTTCTGGTACTGGACAAGGCCAAGCTGCGGGCATTGGTCCTGCGCTACCCCGAGTTGGGGCTCGGCATGATGCGCAGTCTGAGTCTGAAATTGCGCGAGACCACCAAACGTCTGTAGGTCTGCGGAACGAACCGCACTGAACCGAGCGTAAGGGCGATCGCGTCGCCCAATTCAATTCTGATCGCGAATCATGTCCTCGAGCAGCGCGATGTTCCGCTGTTTCCCTTCATCGCGGAGCGTGCGCGCTGCGGCGGTGAAGTAACGGTGCGCGCGCAGAAAACGCAGTTGCGTTTCCAGCCACTGCGCCCAGCTCTGCGGCCGGCCGAGGGCCGCGAGCTCCTGCCAAAGCGCCTTGCTGGTATCGAGGAAATCGGATCGGCCCAGGCCGTCCATGTCGGCATCGGCGAGCAGTCGCTCCAACTCGCCAGTCGCTGACTGGGGCAAGCGCGTGGCCAGAATCATTGTCGCCACACGCTCGATTTCCGCCGGACTAAAACTGAAACGTGGCAGCACATCGGCCATGATCTCAATGCTGATGGCCTCGTGATCGTGAGAGCTGTGGATATGGCCAATGTCATGGTAGGCAGCGGCGACCTCGAGCAGCCCCTGCTCGGCTTGCGTCACGCCGGCGAGCTGGGCCAGGCGCCGTACCGCGGGCAGCACGTCGCCTTCCGTATGCCAGGCACAATGGTAGGTAAGCGTGGGCGGCAACTCGCGTCGCAGCCGCTCGAGCGCATAGGCCACCGCTCGGTCATAGCGCGTATCGCTTGGCGTGGACGTGGTACCGGACATGTCGCGGCCGCGTGCTATTTCGCAGTCATCGCGATGATGCCGGGCGCATCCGGCGTTGCACCCGGGCGCAGGTTAGCCCGACAGCGTTCGAGCAGAAAACGGGTCGGCCCGTCCTGCGGGAAGCCGCGCAACAGGTCTTCGAAACGCTCAACCGCCTGCGCCCAATCGCCTTGTTCGAACGCCGTAAAGGCCGTTGCGAACTGTTCGCACAGATCGATCTGCGAAGCCATCGCGCCGGCTTTGGTCGAGAGGATTTCGGAAATCGGCAGGGCCTCGGTCTTGCCGACAAAGCGATACTTGCCGAGATGGCGCGCCAGCAGTTCATTCTGGCCGTTGACCACGGTGCCTGTGGCGAGGATGCGGCTTCCCAGATGCTTGTTGAGGTTTTCGATGCGCGAGGCGGTGTTGGCGCAATCACCGACGATGCTGAAGACGAAATGCCCGCCGCCGCCGGCGTGACCGACATAGAACTCGCCGTCCGCGAGGCCAATGCGCAGGCTGCCCGATAGATTGCGCTGCGAGTTGAACAGCCCGATCGCCTGGGCCGCCTCGAGCGCGGCCAAAACCGGGCGTTGGCGCACGGCGGGGTCATCGACCGATCCGGTCCATGCGCACATGATGGCATCGGCGCGGAATTCCGTGACCTCGACGCCGTGGCGTTTGAGCGCCTGGGCCAGTACTTCGAAATACTCGTTGAGGAAATTCGCCAAGTCGCCCGGCGACATCTTCTCCGCGATCGTGGAGAAGCCCGCCATGTCGGTGGCGAGGCAGGTGCCGTAGGTGACCTTGTTGACGTCGCGCGCGGCGCCTCCTGGCGCGGTCAAGACGCGCGAGACGCTCTCCGGCACGTAGTGGCGAATGGCGTCGCTGATGTGTTGGACGCGCCTGCGCTCCAGACGATATTGCGCGAACAGTCCGATGAACAGCGCGAGCGGCAGCTGCACCAGCAGCGGGGTGGCGAGCGGCCACCAGAGGCCGTCATTGTTGAAGCTCAGTTGGGCACCGATGGCATACGCCGTGGCCAGCCCGAGGGCGAGCACCACGCCGATAGCGGCCGGCGTTAGATACACCAAGGCACCAACGACCATACCGAAGACCAGCAAGGTCAACGATGTCTGCGTCGCGCCGAGCGGCTTCAAAGAACTTTCGGTGAGCAGGTTGGCGAAAGCCGTCGCGGCGATTTCCACGCCACTCAGATCCACGCCATCGTTGCGCGTGAACACGGTAAAGAAACGGTCCGGCTGTCCCGGATCGAAGAGGTCGGAGTAACCGACAAACACCGTCTTGCCGGCGACATCGAGCGCGGACGGCGAAAGGTTGGGATCCGAACCTTTGATGACTGCATGGTAGGGCAAGGTGCGAATAGTGCCGGGCGGACCATAGTAGTTCAGGTAGCGCTCGCCTTCTCCGGCGTAGAGGCCGAGCAGCGCTTTGGAAATGCGGTGCGACGATTCCTCGACCGGAACGGCCGCCAACTTTGCGGCGATGCGCTCGGCCAGTTCAGGATCCTGTTGCGCGATCAAGGAACGCGTGTCGCGCATCAACGCCCTCATCTGCTGGGCATCGCGCACGTCGGCGGCCGACATGGGTAGCTTGTCGAGCGGCACGCGCGTTGACGCGGCGAGCAGCGTTCGCCACTGCTCGTAGTGCGCAAGGGAATGGACCTGCAAGGCAACCGCCGGCATCGTCGGCGCCTCGCGCGCGCTCGCCTTGAAGGTCCAGAATTGATGAACGGCGGCGCCCATCTTCGGCAACGGGAAAGGCCCAAGCGCACGGGCCGCACCGGCCAACGCGGGCACGGGCGGTTCCGCTTGCTCCGCCCATACTGCGCCGCGCATTCTACCCTGCGCATCCTCGACGGGCTGGAGCCGGCCGGTCAAATGCTCGAACAAAACGACACGATTGGCCTTCGCGACCGCGCGCCCGAAGGCGAGATCCTCTTGCTCGCTGCGCGAGCGGCGGAAATCCATGTCGAAAACGATGGCCGTTGCGCCGCGTCGGCTCAGTTCCTCGACCAGCTTGCCATGGACGGAGCGCGGCCAGTCTCGAAATAGCGGCGGCAAGTCGAGCTTCTCGCCGGTCCGTCCGTCGACGGCCACGATCGCCACCTCGGCGGGTGGCGGACGCTCACCGCGCACATGAAAGAGCGCATACAAGCCGACGTTGGTCTCCAGGGGGACGTGGAAAGGGGTAAGCGCAAGCACGACCCCGCACGCACCAATCGAGCTGCCGATGACCGCGCCTCGGACCCACCGCTTCACGGTCCGGCCTGCCGATCAATAGCCGCGGGGGTCAACCAATCGCGGGAATCTTGTTGCATGGTAGGAATTATGCCGGGGTTTCTTGGTAAATCCAGAAACCGCACGCCTCCGCGTCGCTGCACAGGACGCGATAATCCGGTACGTTGGCCGACCACGCAAGACCGAATGGCAAAATCACTCTTCCCTAGACAACACATTCCAAGCCGAGGTTATCGGCCAGGAAGCGGTCGTAGTCCCGGGTGCTGACGATGTGGGTGCCGTCGCAGTTGAATTGCATCCGTATGGCGTCACGCGTAATGCTGATTCCGAGATTGCGCAGATAGAAGTTTGGAATGGTCCGCAGGACCTGCAACTTGTCGATGATGTGTGCGATTTCCTCTCGCGCCAGCGGCTGCCAGCTTTGGTAACGACGCTTGTACGCGTCCCGGCAATGCCCAGGCAAACTCAGGCTGTTCGCTTCCGCGGCGAGAGTGTCGTACAACCGACGGACAAGCCGAATCTTGTCCGCGTAGGCCAGCACGGGAAAATGGCGGTCCAGGTAACTGTCGTCGATCAGCTTGTTGGCGGGATGAATTTCGTAGTTGAACGGGTCGAAAATCGACGTCAACCGGATCTCGCCGCTGTTGAAGTGCAACGAAACCTCGCTCACGCTGCGGTCAAGCAGTAAGGCTCGCAGCTTGGGCAAGAGTTCGGGCAGCACCTTGTCCATTGGGCTCTCGCGCCGCTCACGCGCAAAGACCGTTTCGCGCATCGACGGATCGCCCTTAATGCTGATTTGCAGGTTGTTGCCCTTGATGCCAGCAGCGGCGAGCAGGTTTTCTTTGAGCGCGAGTTCCTCGGTGCGTAGCGCAACGATACGGTTGATTTTGTCGCTCACCTCGCAATCGCTGGCCATCAGGCGCTGGAATTGCTCCTTGTCGAGGACGACCAGCGTGGTGTCGTCCATCGCGGTAACCGTGGCGGTGCGCTTTCCCGGATTGATTATCGCCATCTCGCCGAAGAAGCTGCCGCCGCCGCGTTGGCCGATCTCGACCCGGTTGGTGAATTCATGGAGAAACACGGAGACCTTGCCGGACTCGATGAAATAGACGAATTCCGCAGGATCCCCCTCGGCAAACACCACCTCGCCCGGCTGGTAACGGCGTACCACGCCGCACGACCGGACGTTCGCAATGTCATGCGCGTCTATCGTGATCTCATCCACGGCTCGTCTCCTCGTGCTGACCATGCGCTACTCGTAGCGGACATCCAGGCACAAACGGCACGCAGCATACACCAGCATGTCGCCCTTGCTGCCCAATTACCCCGTCCTCCACGCCAAAAGGCTGCGAGCAGGCGGGGCGATGGCCGCAAGCGACAGAAACCCGTCGTGCGCGCACGGCAATTATTAAGGTCTCGTATAGCGTTGCCCAGCTAACCGATTGAAAGGCTGGCTGTGTGA
>CP070641.1:2114384-2117423 GCA_020354085.1 Pseudomonadota bacterium | reverse complement strand
ACACTGCCGTTTTGCAGCACCGGCGCGGGCGACACGTTGGCCGTGGCGGCCGTGTCGATTTCACCCCACGGGATAAAGTTGGCCGGCCCACCGCCGTCGGTCAGGCCATTGGCAGGGTTGGTGAGCGAGGTCTGCACGCGCACGCTGCCGCCGAGGTTGGAGATGATCTGCACCGTAACAACGCCCGTACCCAGGTCGCCGCCGGCGCCCGCGACGGCAGAGCTGTTCCCGAGGTCGGCCACCGCCGGCGTAAAAGTAATGGTGTCGACCGCTACCGCGCTGCCGACGCGGAAGCGCAGTACGCCACCGATCACGACCTGAAAGTCCAAGTTGACGGGGGCCGTGCAGCTCGAGGAGTTACAGCTGTTCTGGGCCGCGACCGCGAATTGCGGGACCGCCGCAATGGCGGACATAAGGCTGAAAGCCAAGAGAAGTTTGCGATTCATGAAACGATGTCTCCAACGGTTAACAATGTAGTGTCGGGTCTCGCCGGCCGCGTACCACCGTAAAAGCGTGGCGGCTGCCCGCTGTTTTCTGCATACACTGTGCCAGAACGGCAAAACGGGGTCGGTGTTGGGGATTTCGGCAGATCCGTACCATTGTCATATAGGCCGGAACGGTCACAGTCGCAAGGAAAGTCAGTGAGTTATAGATGTCTTCCAGGATTAATATCCGTTAGAAACATAATCCTTTGAATTACGCTTATGTTTCATATCGTGCTCTTTCAGCCGGAGATCCCGCCCAATACCGGCAACGTGATGCGGCTCGCCGCCAATACCGGCATGCGGCTGCATCTGATCGAGCCCTTGGGGTTTCGTCTCGAGGACAAGGAACTGCGCCGGGCGGGCCTCGACTATCGCGAGTGGGCGGAGGTCCAGACTTATCCCGACTTGGAAGATTTCATGGGCCGAATAAGGCCACATCGACTGCTGGCTTTCTCAACCCGTGGGGCGCAGCTCTATACGGAGGTCAGCTACCGGCCGGACGACGCCCTTTTGTTTGGGCCCGAAACACGCGGCCTGCCGGCGGAAGTGCTCGCGCGGTTGCCACCCGAACAGCGGGTTCGTCTACCGCTGCGCCCCAACAACCGCAGCCTCAATCTTTCCAACGCCGTGGCTGTCGCGGTCTACGAGGCATGGCGGCAGCACGGCTTCGCGGGAGGGGAGTAAATAGTTTCGCGTTCTGAGTTTCTAGTTTCGGGTCTAACTCGAAACTCGCAACCCGAGACCCGAGACGGCAGCTATTCCGCTTTGGGCTCGCGTTTCAGTAACGTCTCGACCGCGGCCTGGGCCGGCAGGCCTTCATAGAGCACGCGATAGACCTGCTCGCAAATCGGCATCTCAACCCCTAAGCGCTGGGCGAGGCCGTGGATCTCCCGCGCGGTGGCCATGCCTTCGGCCTCTTGCCCCAATTCGGCCAGGACTTCTTGCGCGCCGCGGCCACGGCCGATACCGAGGCCCAGGCGCCGATTGCGCGAGGTGTTGTCGGTACAGGTGAGAATCAGGTCGCCGGCGCCGGCCAGCCCCATAAAGGTCTCAACGCGCCCGCCCAGCGCGACCCCGAGACGCGTGACCTCCGCCAGCCCGCGCGTGATGAGCGCGGCGCGCGCGTTCGCGCCAAAACCGAGACCATCGCTGATTCCGGCGGCGATGGCGATGACGTTCTTGATCGCGCCACCGAGTTGCACACCGGCCACATCCTGGCTGGTATAGACGCGCATGTGATCGTTACGCAACCAGCCGGCAACCTCATCGGCGACGTCGGCCTGCGGGGAGGCGACGGTGAGCGCCGTCGGCAGCCCGCGGGCCACTTCGACCGCAAAGCTGGGACCCGAGATAACGGCATGTCGAATGCGTGCCCCCAGCACGTCAACAAGCACCTCGCTTAGCAACCGACCACTACCGGGCTCGAGCCCCTTGGTCGCCCAGGCGACAATCGCGTCCGTTGCCATGACTGGTTGCATGGCGGCGATGGTGGCGCGAAAGGCGTGCGACGGCACCGCCACGAGGAATCTTTTCTCCGCGCGAGCCAAGGCAGTGAAATCGTCGCAGACCTCGAGTTTGTCGGGAAAGACGATGCCGGGCAGGTGTTGCGCGTTCTGCCGCTCGCGTGCAAGGCGCGTCTGGTGCGCGGGCTCGTGACCCCAAAGGCGTGTGCGGTAGCCATTGCGGGCGAGCAGGATCGCCAGGCTCGTGCCCCAGGAACCTGACCCGAGCACGGCGATGGAGGGTGAAGAGACCGATGCCATGTCGCGGGTTTGCGATCGCGGCGCGGTTATTGAACGACTTGTTGCTTTTGGTGCGCCAGTTTTTGCTCGTACAGCCCTTCGAAATTTATCGGGCTGATTAAGAGCTGCGGGAACCCGCCCTTCACGACGAGATCATTCACGACTTCGCGGGCGAATGGTAACAGTGCATGCCCGCAGGTGGTCTCGAGCGCGCGCGCCAACACGTCTTCCGGCACGCCGCGAATCTGAAACATGCCGGCCTGCTTGACCTCGACCAGGAACACCGTCTTGGCTTGCTCGCGTGCCGTGGCGGTGACAGCCAACACGACTTCATAGAGCCCTTGCTCCGCCTGTACCGCGCTATGCGTCAGTCCAAGCTGGATCTCCACCTGTGGCGAGGCCGGTGCGCCGAAACTTGCCGGCGAATTGGGCGCCTCGAAGGACACATCCTTGAGATAGATGCGCTCGAGGGTAAAAACGACTTCGGGTTCCGACTTGCCTTCGGTCATGGGATCCTCGGTGAGGTCGTTGGTACTCGACTAGGCGCGCGCCAACAGCGTATCGAGCTTGCCGGCGCGATCCAGGGCGGCGAGATCGGTGAAGCCGCCGATGTGCGTGCTGTTAACAAAGATTTGTGGCACGGTCTTGCGTCCGGATAACCGCTCCATGTGTGCGCGCTGCTCGGGCTGTTCGTCGATCATGATCTTGTCGTAAGCGACTCCCTTCTTGTCGAGCAATTTCTCCGCCATACGGCAGTACGGACAGACACGAGTCGAGTAGACAGTAACCTTGACCACGGTCACTTCTCCAAC
>CP070641.1:2104269-2114284 GCA_020354085.1 Pseudomonadota bacterium | reverse complement strand
GCCAAACCGCTCAATGAGCAACCTGGCGATGAGACCGAAAGGTTTCAATTCACGCTTGGCGTTCCGTTGCGCTAATACGAGCAGCTGGATACATATTATGATGCGCAATGTCGCGACCGTCGTTGCTTTGCTATCGCTGTTTGCGCCGTCGGCGTACGCTGTCGATCTTAAGATTGGGTATGTCAACGCTGCCAAGGTCATCGATGAAGCGCCGCAAGGCGAAGCTGCGCTCAAGAAGCTTGGCGCGGAATTCGGCCCGCGCGATAAGAAGCTGATTGCCACGCAGAATCGCATCAAGGAACTGGAAGAAGAGCTTGAGAAGAACACGTTAGTACTAAAAGAACCGGAACGTCGGTCGCGGGAGCACGAAATTGTACAATTGAAGCGGGAGCTACGGCGTGCGACGCAGGAGTTCCGAGAGGACTATAACTTGCGACGCAACGAGGAGCTCGCGGCACTACAAAAGATCGTACAAAAAGCTATACAAGAAGTGGCGCGCCAGGAGAACTTTGACTTGATTCTGCACGAAGGGGTGCTGTATGCGAGCGGTAAGGTGGATATCACCGAGAAGATCTTAAGAAAGCTTGGAAAAAAACCACCACAATAATCGACACACCACGTTAGGTGAATTGGCGCATCGCTTTAGGGCCACGCTGCGCGGGCCGGCAGATTTGGTGATCACCCAGGTCGGCGAATTGGATTCAAGCGCGAGCGGCGCCATCGCCTTCATCATGAATCCCAAGTATCTACCTGCGTTAAAGCGCACATCGGTGGCGGCAGTCATCCTAACGGAACGATTGCTCGAGCATTATCAAGGCCCCGCGCTCGTTACCAAGAACCCGCATGCCTGCTTCGCGCGCATTGCCGGGTGGCTTAATCCTGAAGCTAGGCCCGCGGCCGGAATTCATGCGACGGGCGCGGTTGATCCAGGGGCGCGCGTCGCCGCATCGGCGGCAATCGGGGCCTATGCAATCATCGAACAGGGCGCGGTAATTGGGGAGGATGTGGTCATTGGTCCCGGATGTTTTGTTGGCCGCGGGAGCGTGGTGGGGCGCGGCAGCTGTCTGCACGCACGCGTTTTCGTCGCGCATGGATGCAGGATTGGCGAAGAGTGCATCATTCATCCCGGGGCGGTCGTCGGTAGCGACGGGTTCGGCTTTGCCTTGGAGGAAGGGAAGTGGATCAAGGTCCCGCAGCTCGGTGGGGTGTGTATTGGCGATAGGGTCGAGATTGGCGCCAATACCACCATCGATCGCGGCGCCTTGCATGACACCCTCATCGGTAACGGCGTCAAGCTGGATAACCTTATTCAGATTGCGCACAATGTTGAGATCGGCGAAGACACCGCGATTGCGGCCTGTGTCGGGATAGCGGGCAGCACGCGGATAGGCAAGCGTTGCATGATCGGCGGCCAGGTTGGTATTGCTGGTCACCTCGAGATCGCCGACGACGTACAGGTCTTGGGCAAGTCGCTGGTGGCAGGCTCGATACGGGAGGCCGGGGTGTATTCGGCGTCGGTCAAGGCCGAACGCGCGGATGCGTGGCGGCGCAATGTCGCGCGATTAAATCAGCTCGACGACATTGCGCGTCGGCTACGTGAGTTGGAAAAGCGCATAAGCGCAGAATCAACAAAAGCGGACAAGGAGTAGTGAGTTGAATCAGCTCGACATCCACGAAATTCTCAAGCGTTTGCCGCATCGTTACCCGTTCATCCTGATCGATCGGGTCCTGGATTACACGAAAGACCAGTCAGTCGTGGCCATCAAGAACGTCACGATTAATGAGCCGTTTTTTCAAGGACATTTCCCGAACCGTCCGGTAATGCCGGGCGTGTTGTTGCTAGAGGCCATGGCGCAATCCTGCGCTATCCTTTCCTTTGCCAGCGCCGACATGATCCCCGGCAAGAATTCGATCGTCTATTTCGTCGGCGCTGATAACGCGCGTTTTAAACGGCCCGTGGAGCCCGGCGACCAAGTGCGTTTCGAGTCATCGATCAAGCGGCGCATGAAGGGTGTTTGGTTTTTCGAAAGCCGCGCCTACGTCGGAGACGACTTGTGTGCCAGCGCGGAGATCATGTGCACGTATAAAGAGATTTGAACCTGAGGGCGCACGTGATTCACCCCCAAGCGATCGTGCATCCGAGCGCGTCGATCGGTCGTGACGTGCAGATTGGGGCCTTCTCCATCGTTGGCGAGCACGTCGAGATCGGTGACGGTACCTGGGTGGGGCCGCATGTAGTGATTAACGGCCCAACGCGACTCGGGGTGGGCAATCGCATTTTTCAGTTCGCATCGATCGGCGAGGCGCCGCAGGATTTGAAGTACGGCGGCGAGCCCACGCGCCTCGAGATTGGTGACCGCAACGTCATTCGCGAGTGTTGCACGTTTAGTCGCGGCACGGTCTCTGGCGGTGGAATAACACGCATCGGCAGCGACAATCTCTTCATGGCCTATGTGCACATCGCCCATGACTGTCAGGTTGGGAGCCACACGATATTCGCCAATAACGCCAGTCTCGCAGGCCACGTCGAGGTCGGCGACTATGCGATCCTCGGTGGATTTACAGGCATTCATCAGTTCTGCAAAGTAGGCGCGCACGTGATGACTGGCGTCGCCACGGTCAGCTTCAAAGACATTCCACCGTTCCTCCTGGTGCACGGCAACACCGCCAAACCGTATGGGCTCAACCTGAGAGGGTTGAAGCGGCGTGGTTTTGACGAGGCCTCCCTCGATGCGCTTAAGAAGGCGTACAAGAGTCTGTATCGAGCCGGATTGACGCTCGAGGAGGCCGTGGGCGAAATGCAAGAACTGGCGCCCCGACATCCGGCGGTGGCGGAGCTGTTGTCATTCGTGCGGCGTTCCGAGCGTGGCATTATCCGCTGACATTCATCGCCTGCGACCGGAGGAGAGGATTGTCAGCAGAGCGCAACGCGGTTCTCGCGCGCCGACTGCACGGCGATTGTGCGCGATGCCGTTCCATTCCACGGCGACGCGGCGACCGCAGCGCGGTAGTGACGCGTGGTACTAGCGGATCGCGATGGCCAAGTCAGAGGCAGTGCCAGTACGGATTGGTATCGTAGCGGGTGAGGCATCGGGCGATGCGCTGGGCGCGCGGCTCTTGCGCGCGGTCAAAAGCCAACTGCCGCATGTGGTGGTGGAAGGCATCGGCGGGCCACAGATGCAAGCCGAAGGCTGCACCAGTCTATTTCCGATGGAACAGTTGTCCGTATTCGGATTGACCGAGATTGTCGGTCACTACCGGGATCTCAAGCGGATTCGCCAAGCGCTGGTCTCCCATTTCAGCAAACAGCGGCCGGATGTCTTTATTGGTGTGGATTCGCCGGGCTTCAATCTGGGGCTGGAAGAGGCGCTGCGCGCACGCGGCATTCGGACGGTACACTTCGTAAGCCCCCAGGTTTGGGCCTGGCGCACGTGGCGCGTACACCAGATTCGTCGCGCGGTGGATCGCATGTTGGTGATGTTTCCGTTTGAAGTGGAATTCTATGCGCGCCACGGTATTGAGGCTGTCTTCGTAGGTCACCCGCTCGCCGATGAGATTCTCGAGCAGCGTGAGCCGTACAGCGCGCGGCTGGAACTGGGTCTTGATTCTGCGCGCACCACAGTGGCCCTGCTACCGGGCAGTCGCGTGAGCGAACTTAAAGCGCACGCCAGGCTGTTTGCCGACACGGCAGCGTGGCTACACGCGCACAGTCCGCAGCTGCAATTCGTCAGTCCGTTCATTAATGCCGAAACACGTCGGCTGTTCGAAGCGGCACAGCAACAGCTTGGCGAACGGGCGGCACCGGTATTGTGTCTCAATGGGCGATCGCGCGATGCGCTCATCGCGGCGGATGTCGTCGTATGTGCCTCCGGTACGGCAACACTCGAGACGCTGTTGGTTGGCCGGCCGATGGTGGTTACCTATCGCGTATCGTGGGTGACATCGTGGTTGGTGCGCATGTTTTCGCACCTGGAACGCTACGCCATGCCCAATCACCTCGCCGGACGCGCGCTGGTACCGGAGCTGTTGCAGCGTGATGCCGTACCGGAGAAACTCGGTGCGGCCGTCATGCACTATCTGGAAAGCCCCAAGGAGGTGGCCAATCTGCTCGGGCAATTCCGAGAGATCGCATTGAGTCTGCGGGGCAATGCAGCTGAGCATGCGGCCGCGGCGGTAATCGAGTTGCTGGGGGAGGCCACCGTACATTGACAGAGGGGTTTCACATAGCCGGTGTGGATGAGGCCGGTCGAGGTCCGCTCGCGGGTCCGGTTGTCGCGGCGGCGGTCATATTAGACCCTGCACGCAGAATCGATGGCCTTGCGGATTCGAAGACACTAGGCGCCGGGCGGCGCGAAGAGCTGGCGCACGCGATTCACGAATGTAGCCTGGCATGGGCGCTCGGGTCCGCCAGCGTCGATGAGATCGACCGGCTCAACATCCTGCAGGCAAGTCTCCTGGCCATGCGGCGCGCGGTAGGAGGATTAGCGTTGATGCCGGAATTGGCGCTGGTCGATGGCAACTGCGCGCCGCTGCTGTCTTGTGCCGTACGCACCGTCGTACGGGGCGATGCGACAGAACCGGCCATTTCGGCCGCGTCGATTGTTGCCAAGGTCGCACGTGACGGGTTGATGTCCGAATTGGACAAAGAATTTCCGAACTACGGGTTCGTGCAACACAAGGGTTACCCAACGGCGCGGCACTTAGCCGCTTTAGCTCGCTACGGGCTGTGCCCCGCGCACCGCCGCTCCTTTGCGCCCGTGAGGGCGCTGTGCCGGTAAGTTACCGTATTCATATCAATGAGATATGGTAACTATCTTAGTATTGGCATTAGGTACTTTCCGAGGCAAATTTGTTCTTTTGCTGGGGTCGGACCTGCGATGAAATAGGGGTCTGTGACTCAGCGCTTCATCCATCTGCGGGTGCACTCCGAGTATTCGTTAGTCGACGGCATTATCCGCATCGACGAACTGGTTGCGAATGCGCGGGATCTCGGCATGCCGGCGGTGGCCCTGACCGACCTTGCCAACATGTTCGGCGCCGTGAAGTTTTTCGGCGCGGCAACAAAAGCGGGCGTCAAACCCCTCATCGGGGCGGATGTTTTTCTTGCCAACGCCAATGACCCGCAAAAGCCTTTTCGGCTGTTGCTGTTATGCCAGGACTTGCAGGGCTATCGCAATCTGGCTGGGCTGCTAACGCGCGCCTACAGTGACGGCCAGCACGCCGGTCGGCCCGCGGTCGAACGTGCCTGGTTGCAAGGCGCGACCGACGGTTTGCTCGCGCTCTCAGGCGCAACCGACGGCGACGTCGGCCAGGCATTGCTGTCCGGCAGTACAAGCATCGCGGAAGATCTCGCTCGCAGTTACCAGGCGCTGTTTCCGAACCGCTATTACGTCGAACTCCAGCGCACCGGACAACCGCATCAGGATGATTACATTCACGCCGCACTTGACTTGGCGGCGCAACTCTCACTGCCGGTCGTTGCCACGAATCAAGTCGCGTTCCTGCGCCGCGAGGATTTCGACGCGCACGAGGTGCGCGTGTGCATACAGGACGGCCGTGTGCTGACTGACAGCCGGCGTCCACGTCGCTACACCGCGCAGCAGTATCTGCGTTCGGCAGAAGAGATGGTTGAGCTGTTCGCTGACATCCCGGAGGCATTGGCGAACAGCGTGGAGATTGCGCGGCGCTGCAATTTTCGCCTGGAGTTCGGGCGCTACTTCTTACCAGATTTTCCCGTTCCCGGCGGTATGACCATTGATGAGCTGCTGCGGCGCGAAAGCGCGCAGGGGCTCGAATCGCGTTTGCGACAGTTATCGCCGCCAGCAGCGGACGCACGACTACAAGCGTATCGCGAGCGGCTCGAGCTAGAGTTGTGTGTCATTGTAGATATGGGGTTCTCCGGATACTTCCTGATCGTCGCCGACTTCATTCGATGGGCGCGCGAGAATGGTGTACCGGTCGGTCCTGGCCGTGGATCAGGCGCCGGTTCGCTCGTGGCGTACTGCTTGGGGATCACCGCGCTCGATCCAATCAGGTATGAATTGCTATTTGAGCGCTTTCTGAATCCAGAGCGTGTGTCACTGCCGGACTTCGATATCGATTTCTGCATTGAAGGGCGAGATCGAGTCATGGAATACGTCACGCGTCGCTATGGTCAAGAAAAGGTGGCGCAGATTATCACGCACGGCACAATGGCAGCGAAGGCCGTCGTGCGCGACGTGGGGCGCGTGCTCGATCATCCGTATGGATACATCGACAAAATCGCCAAGCTGATTCCCTTCGAGCTTGAGATGACGCTCGATAAGGCGCTCGAACAAGAGCCGATGTTGCGTGACCGCTATGAAAAGGAGGAGGACGTACGCGCACTGATCGATATGGCGCGCGCACTCGAAGGCTTGGCGCGGAGTGCCGGTAAGCACGCTGCCGGGGTCGTAATCGCTCCAACGGCGCTGACGGACTTCATGCCGCTCTACTGTGAGCAGGGAAGTCGCCAGTTTGTCACGCAATACGATATGAAGGATGTGGAAACCTTAGGGTTGGTCAAGTTCGATTTCTTGGGACTACGTAACCTAACGATCATCGATAAGGCAGTGAAGCTCATCAACGTTGAGCGCGCACACAAAGCCGAGCCACCGGTCGTCATCGACGACATCCCAATCGACGATGCCGCAACGTTTGCATTGCTCAAATCGTGCCGTACCACCGCGTTATTCCAGCTGGAATCACGCGGCATGAAGGACCTAATTCAGCGCCTGCAACCCGATCAGTTCGAAGAAATTATTGCACTGGTAGCCCTGTTTCGGCCCGGCCCGCTGCAATCCGGCATGGTGGATGACTACATCAATCGCAAGCATGGACGCAGTCCTATCAAATATCTGCATCCGAGCTTGGAGCCGATACTTAAGCCGACCTACGGCGTGATTTTGTACCAAGAGCAGGTGATGCAAATCGCGCAGGTGCTGTCTGGCTACACGTTGGGTGCGGCCGATCTGCTGCGGCGCGCGATGGGTAAGAAGAAGCCGGAGGAGATGGCGCAGCAGCGATCGATATTCGTGCTAGGCGCCAAGGAGCGCGGCGTGGAGGAGCGCCTCGCCACGCATATCTTTGATTTGATCGAAAAATTCGCTGGATATGGCTTCAACCGCTCGCATTCTGCGGCTTATGCGCTTATCGCTTACCAGACTGCCTTCCTCAAGGCCCACTACCCGGCGGCATTCATGGCGGCGGTATTGTCGGCGGATATGGATAAGACGGACAAGGTCGTCACCATGATCGCGGAATGTCGCGACTTGAAGCTTAATCTACTACCGCCAGACATTAATCATTGCGAATATGCTTTTGTGCCAGTCGATGGATCAACGATTCTGTATGGGCTTGGGGCGATCAAGGGGCTAGGGGAGAGCGCTATCGAGGCAATCCTTGCGGCGCGGCAGACGAAGGGACCATTTCAAGACCTGTTCGACCTGTGTCGCCGCATTGACCTGCGCAAAGTGAACCGCCGTGTCCTGGAATCACTGATCCGAGCCGGGGCGCTTGATGGCATCGGACCGCATAGAGCGGCAATGTTGTTATCGCTCAACAACGCATTGCAGGCCGCCGAGCAGCATGGGCAGCGAGCGGCCAGCGGCCAGGCAGATATATTCGGAGGCACAACGGTTGTCGCAGACGTACACGCCTACGCAAGCGCGCCGGAATGGACGGAAGAACAGCGGTTGGCGGGGGAGAAGGAAACGCTCGGCCTCTATCTCACCGGTCATCCGATCGCACGCTTCGCCGAGGAGCTCGCGCGCCTGACGGAGGCAACGATTGCCGAACTCAAGCCGACCAAGGATCGTGCTGTCGTAGTTGCTGGATTGGTCGTGGGCATTCGCAGCATGCAGACGCGGCGTGGTGATCGCATGGCCTTCATCACGCTTGATGATCGCACCGGGCGACTGGAGATCGCCGTGTTTTCGGAGTTGTTTGGCCAGTGCCGCGAGCTGCTCGTCAAAGATGCGCTGCTCGTGGTGGAAGGGCAGGTCAGCGTCGATGAGTACACCGGCGGATTCAAAATGTCGGCGGACAAAGTCTATAATATCGAGCAAGCTCGAGCAGCTCGGGGAGCGCGGTTGGTAATCAGCCTTCCCGAGGGCTCTGCCGACAATGGGTTCGTCGATGAGCTAGGGCAGATTCTGCAGCCTGCGGTGCGCGGTGGATGCCCCGTCTACCTGCGCTATCAGAGTGCCGCGGCGGAGGCAGAAATTGCGCTCGGCGAGGAATGGAAAATCATGCCGACCGCGAGTGTTTTGAGTGAGTTATCGCGCTTGGCGGGTGAGAAGAACGTGCGTATCGATTACCGCTGAAGTGTGTGATGCGGAAGCCTAATACATGAACCAGAACTATCTCGAATTCGAGCAGGCCATCGCTGATCTGGAGGCAAAGATCGACGCATTGCGCTACAGCAGCAAGGACAGCGATCTCAACATCAACGATGAGATCAATCGCCTGCGTGCCAAGAGTCGTAAACTGACCGAGTCGATCTTCAGCTCGCTTAGCGCCTGGCAGATCTCGCAGCTCGCGCGCCATCCGCTGCGGCCCTACACGCTCGACTATTTGTCGGGTGTGTTCAGCGACTTCGTCGAGCTGCACGGCGATCGCACCTATGGCGACGATCTCGCCATTGTGGGTGGCTTAGCGCGACTTGATGACCGGGCCGTCGTAGTGATTGGGCACCAGAAGGGTCGCGACACGCGCGAGAAAATCAAGCGTAATTTCGGCATGCCGCGCCCTGAAGGGTATCGCAAGGCGTTGCGCCTCATGCGGCTCGCGGAGCGCTTTCGGTTGCCCGTCATTACGTTGATCGATACGCCCGGCGCGTATCCGGGCATCGGCGCGGAAGAGCGCGGACAGAGTGAAGCGATCGCACGCAATCTTTTCGAAATGGCCAAGCTGCGCACTCAAATCTTAAGCGTGGTGATTGGCGAGGGCGGGTCCGGCGGCGCCTTGGCAATTGGCGTGTGCGATAAGTTGTTGATGTTGCAGTTCTCGACCTATTCGGTGATCTCGCCTGAAGGCTGTGCATCGATTCTGTGGCGCGCTGCCGACAAGGCCTCTGAGGCAGCGGAGGCCATGGGTATCACGGCCGACAGCCTCACGCGATTGGGTTTGGTGGATGAGGTCGTACCGGAGCCGCTCGGCGGGGCGCATCGCGACGTGGAGACGGCAAACAAGACGCTCAAGGCGGCGCTCAAGAAGTCGCTTGGCGAACTGCAGGCCATTCCGCTCGAACGACTGCTCGAACGACGTTACCAGCGGCTCGCACACTACGGCGAGTTACAGGAAAATTGACATCGTTTTTTCCCCGTCGGCCCTCGCGCGGGTCCTTGCCGTTGAGCTGGGCCTAACGGTCGACGCGCCGCTGGTGGCGGCCTACAGCGGCGGGCTAGATTCTCACGTCTTACTGCATGCTTGCGCCACGCTGCGCGCTGAGGGTTGGGCTGTGCGCGCCGTCCATATCGAGCACGGTCTGCACCCCGATGCGCACGCGTGGGCGCAGCATTGCCAAGCGGTGTCCGCTGCGCTCAGCGTCGAGTTGGTTGTGGAGCACGTGCGGGTGGCAGACTTGGACCAACGTGGTGTTGAGGAGGCGGCGCGGCATGCGCGGTATCAAGCGCTCGACCGGCACATCGGTCCGCGCGACGTCTTGTTGACCGCGCATCAGCAAGACGATCAGGCCGAGACTGTGCTGCTGCAACTGCTGCGGGGTGCGGGGGTCCAAGGACTCGCGGCCATGCCGGCCATTACGGCGTTTGGCGCAGGCCGCCACGCGCGGCCTTTGTTGTCGTTTAGTCGAGCGAGCATCGTAAATTACGCGCGAGAAAACGATCTGAGATGGATCGAAGATCCGAGCAACGCCCATGTCGGATTGACACGTAATCGGCTGCGCCGCGAGATCATTCCGCGCTTGTTGCCACATTGGCCGGCGTTGCATAGCAGCTTGGCGCGCGCGGCACGTCACCAGGCAGAGGCGATGATG
>CP070641.1:2088894-2104169 GCA_020354085.1 Pseudomonadota bacterium | reverse complement strand
CCCCTCGGTGGCGAGATCGCTCTGCTTCGCATCGGGCGCGCCAAACCAGCAACACGTGGCAGTAACCTAGGCATGGCAACCGGATCACAGCGATGACTTGCGCGCCCCGTGGCGCTATGCAGAATGGCGGGTAACGGCGTGTCGCGCCGGGAGGAGTACCATGAAACCTGACCATCTCACTTGGGGGCTGCCAGGGCGCGTGGCGCCGGCGGTTCTAATCTCGCTTGGACTCAGCGCGTGCGCCGGAGCACCGCCCACCGCGGAACTGACGCGTTCGGAATCGGCCGTTTCGCAAGCCATTGAAGTCGGCGCGCGCAACTACGCGCAACTCGATTTGCATGCCGCGGAGCAAAAGCTGGAACAGGCACGTGCCGCAGCGAAAACCGGGGATAACGACAAGGCCCGGCGCCTGGCCGAACAGGCGCAGGTCGACGCCGAGCTGGCGGAGGCAAAGTCACTATCAACAAAGGCGCAGCGTTCAGTAGCGGAGCTTAAAGAGAGCATCCAATTGCTGCGCAAGGAGCTTGGCCTGACGCGCTGAGCGCGCGCATACCCGTCCTGACGATGTGACGTCGTCGTAAGGAGCCATCATGAACAACCAACTACTCATCCGACTTGGAATGGTCTTGGCATTGGTGCTTGGGCTGAGCAATTGTGCCGGCACCCCCGAAAAGAGCGAAGTACTGGAAAAGGCGCGCGCCGCTTACCAAAGCGCCGCCGCCGACAACGTCGTAACCAAGTACGCTCCACTCGCGCTCAAGCAGGCGGAGGAATCGTTGCGCGCGGCGGAGGACTTCTGGAAGGGTGGCGGTGGCAAAACGGAAGTCGACCATCGTGCCTACCTCGCCCAACAGAAGGTTGCGATCGCGGTCGAGCGCGCCAAGCTCAACGCGGCCGAGGCCGAGGTGCAGCAGGCGCGCATGGAGCGGGATAGGGTGCTGCTCGAAGCGCGCGTACACGAGGTCGAAGCTGCGCGCAGACTGGCGGAAGCGCGTGCGCGGGAGGCAGAGGCCGCGCGCCGCAAGGCCGAAATACTGGCCAAGGAGTTATCCGATCTTCAGGCGCGTGGTACCGAGCGCGGCATGGTGCTTACCCTGGGCGATGTGCTGTTTGATTTCGATCGCGCCGATCTCAAGCCCGGCGGCCAGCGCGTCGCGCAACGACTCGCGGACTTCTTGAAGCGGCATGCCGAGCGCAACGTTATGATCGAGGGCTTCACCGACAGCGTAGGTGATGCCGACTACAACCAGCGTCTTTCACAGCGTCGCGCCAACGCCGTGCGCGCGGCGCTGCTCAACAATGGCATCGAGGAGCGTCGCATTCAGGTATTCGGTTACGGTAAAGCGTATCCCGTCGCGAGCAATGCTACGGAGTCTGGCCGCCAACAGAACCGACGCGTCGAAGTGGTCATCTCCGACGCTGATGGCAAGATCCGTAGCCGCGAGTAGTGGTATCGGCGGCACGTCGGCTTGCGAGAGCTAGCGCACCCACACGGTCTTCGCGCTGACGAACTCACGTAGACCGTGGGCTGCCAGTTCACGACCGTAGCCCGAGCATTTTACCCCACCGAACGGCAGGCGCGGATCGCTCTTGACCATGCCGTTGACGAATCCCAAACCTGACTGGATTCGCCGCACGAGTGCTTCGCCGCGCTTGGCATCGCGCGTACAAACGGTGGCGCCCAGCCCATAGCGTGTGTCGTTGGCCAACTCCAGGGCGTGATTCTCATCGCGCGCGCGCAACACAATCGCGGCCGGTCCGAACAGTTCTTCCGAATACGCACGCATGCCGGGCTGCACGCCATCCAGGATCGTAGGCGGGTAGAAGAACCCCGTGCCGGACGTCGGTTCGCCGCCGGTGACGACACGCGCTCCCTTGGCAACGGCGTCGCGTACCTGTTCATGCAACTGCGTGCGTAGGTCTTCCCGGGCCATCGGCCCGATTTGAGTATCCTCCCGCATGGGATCGCCGACCTTTAGCGCTTTCGCCGTTGCTGCAAACCTCTCGATGTAGTCGTCGGCAATATCGTCGATCAGTATGAAGCGCTTGGCTGCGATGCAGCTCTGACCGGTATTTTGAAAGCGCGCCGCGACGCCCCCACTGGCGGCCTGATCGAGATCGGCGTCGGCGAGCACTACGAATGGATCGGACCCACCGAGTTCAAGCACGGTCTTCTTGAGCGCGGCGCCGGCCGCGGCGGCGACCTTGCGGCCCGCGGTCTCGCTGCCGGTGAGCGTGACGGCGTGGATGCGATCATCGGCGATAAGCCGCTGCGCTTGATCGGCGGTGATCATCAACGTGCGAAACACGCCGCGCCGCAGGCCGGCTTTTTCAAGTATCGCCTCGATGGCGAGCGCACATTGCGGGACGTTGGAGGCGTGCTTCAGTACCACGGTATTGCCGGCCATGAGAGCCGGCGCCGCCGCGCGGAACGCCTGCCACAACGGGTAATTCCATGGCATCACCGCAAGCAGGGTGCCGAGCGGTTGGTAGGCTATGAGACTGCGCGCGGCGTCCGATTCGACGATCTCGTCACGCAGCCAGGCGGCGGCATGCTCGGCGTAGAAGTCGCACCCCAGCGCGCATTTCTCCACTTCGGCCCGTGCCTCGCGGATGGGCTTGCCCATCTCGTGTGTGATCAGGCTGGCGTACGTGCTCACGTCGCCCCGCAGAATGACGGCCGCCTGCCGCAGGACGCGTGCGCGCGCATCGATAGCTTGCTCTTGCCAGGCCACAACCGCTCCGGCGACTTCGGCCATCACGGTCTCGAGCTCCTCCGCAGTCCAAGAAGAGTACTCCTTCAGCGTCTCGCCGTTGGTCGGATTTATCGATTCCAATGCCATTTACTCTCTCCTCAACACAGGACCGAGCGAGGCCCGGTCATCTACAATACACCCTATGGTTGCTCGATTGCTGTATCTCATCTTGATTTCGATCCTAGCGCTCGGCGGAATTCCTTTGGCCGCGGCCGCGTCGATTGAAGATCAGCGTGCCGATTATCGCGCGGCGCTCGATGCCCTGCGCGCCGGGCAGCGCGCGCGGGCGATTTCACTCACTGAAAAGCTTGACGGGTATGTGCTGCAGGGCTACCTGGAGTACGAAATCTACAAAGACCGTGTTGGGGCGTTGCGCAGCGCGGAGCTCCAGGCGTTTCTGGCGCGCAGCGCGTTTGCCCCGGTTGCGGATTCGTTGCGCAAGCTCGGGTTGCGCGAGCTTGCCGCACGCGGCGACTGGAAGCTCTTTCACGCCGAATACCGGCGGTATGGGGACGATCCCGAACTACAATGCATTCGGCTGCGACACTTGTTGCGCACTAACGAACAACAGGCCGAATTCATCGGAGATATTGAGACACTGTGGCGCACCGGCAAGCGCCTGCCGGCGCCCTGCGACGCCGTGTTCGCGGCGTGGCACAAGACCGGCCACATGACGAGCGAAAAAGTTTGGGAGCGTGTGCGGCTTGCCATGGAGAATCGGCAACTGACGCTCGCGAATGAACTGGCGCGGTATCTGCCCGCATCCGAGCGCGTTTGGGTAGCGCGCTGGATCGCGATGCACCGCAATCCGGTCAGCGAGCTGGCCAACCTGCGCTATCCGGTCGAGACGCCCGTCGCGCGCATGATTGTCCGGCACGGCATCGTGCGCCTGGCCTACCGCGATCCCGATGAGGCCATGCGCCAGTGGGCGAGGATCAAGGCAAAGCACCAGGTCTTCGGTGAAGACGACAACTATGTCTATCGGCACGTCGGCATCCTCGCAGCCCAAGACAATCTGCCATCGGCGCTGCCGCTGCTGTCGGCGGTGTCGGCGGACCCGAACGATGAGTCGCTGCACTTGTGGCGACTACGGGCGGCCCTGCGGGCCGCTCAATGGGGAACCGCGCGCCAGTTTGTCGCCGCGCTGCCGCAGGAGCAGCAGAACGAACCGCAGTGGCGGTACTGGAAGGCGCGCACGCTCGAGCATAGTGACGAAATGCAGGAAGCCAATCGGCTCTACACGAGCCTCGCACGTGACCGCAATTACTATGGATTCCTCGCGGCCGACCGAGTCGGCGCCGACTACTCGATGCAGCATGAGAGCATCGAGGCAACGTCCGAAGAGACTGGCGCCATGCTTGCCCGCCCCGGCATACAAGCGGCGCGCGAGTTGTATCTCATCGGTCTCGTGCCGGATGCGCGTCGTCAGTGGAGTTACACGACCCAACACATGAACAATCGCGAGCTGCAGGTAGCGGCGGTGGTGGCGCGCCAGTGGGGCTGGTACGACCGCGCGATCCTCACCGTCGCGCGCAGTGGCCACAATGACGACCTGGAGCTGCGCTTCCCGGTGTTGTATCGCGACATGATCGAGGCCAACGCGAATCAATCCAGTATCGATCCCGGCTGGATCTATGGCGTGGTACGCCAGGAGTCGGCGTTTGTCGTGGATGCGCGCTCATCCGCCGGGGCGCTCGGATTGATGCAGCTCATGCCCGCGACCGGGCGCCAGACGGGCCGCAAGCTCAATCTATCCGTCGGCAGTTCTCAGGCGCTGTTGGACGTCGAAAACAACATACGGCTCGGTACGCGCTATCTCAAAGAAATGTTGCAGCGACATCGCGGCTATCAAGTCCTCGCTACCGCCGCCTATAACGCTGGCCCCATACGCGTGGCCGGTTGGATGCCAGAGCAGCGCCTCGATACCCAGATCTGGGTGGAATCGATACCGTTCAACGAGACGCGCGACTACGTGAAGAATGTTTTGGCCTATACCGTCGTCTACGATCATCGTCTGGGCGCGCGCCCGACGCGGCTTTCGGCGCGCATGCCGCCGGTGACGATCCCGCGCAACGAGGCACCTTGACGGACCCATGGCGCGTTTGTACAAAGGCCGGCAAAACCCGCTTCGCCGCCTGCACTAAGGCACATGCCAACATCCAAGATATGCATCATCGGTGGCACCGGCTTCGTCGGTAGCCGTATCGCCGCGCAGCTCGTCGCCCAAGGCCACCGCGTGACGATCCCGACGCGGCGACGCGAACGCCACCGCGAGCTCCTTGTGTTTCCTACCGTGGAGTTAGTAGAGGGCGACGTGCACAACACGGCGTTCTTGCGCCAGTTGTTAGACGGCCAAGATGCCGCGATCAACCTGGTGGGCATTCTTAACGAAAGTGGTCACGGCGGGCGTGGTTTCGCCCGCGCGCATGCGGAACTGCCAGCCAAGATAATCGAGGCCTGCCGCCAGACCGGCGTGTCGCGCCTGTTGCACATGAGCGCGTTGCACGCATCGCTAAAGGGGCCGAGTCACTACCTGCGCACCAAGGCAATGGGCGAGGACACCGTGCACCGCGCCCATGGACCTGACCTGCGCGTGACGAGCTTCCGGCCGTCCGTAATCTTCGGTCCGCGCGACAGTTTCGTGAACCGCTTTGCAGCGCTGCTGCGGCTGACGCCGGGCATGATGCCGCTCGCCTGCGCCAGCGCGCGCTTCCAGCCGATCTACGCTGAGGACGTGGCGCGCTGTTTCGTCGCTTCGCTCGGCAATCACAAAACCTATGGCGCGCGTTACGACCTATGCGGTCCCAAGGTCTACACGCTCGCTGAACTGGTGGCCTATATCGCCGCGTGCATGGGCAAGCGCATCAAGATCGTTCCGCTCAATCAAACCCTGTCGTGGTTGCAGGCGGCCGTACTCGAATGGGTCCCCGGCAAACCATTCTCGCTCGACAATTACAAGTCGCTGCAGATTGACAGCGTTTGCTCGCAAACCTTTCCGGATGTCTTCGGATTCCAGCCAACGGCGCTCGAGAGTGTCGTGCCGGGCTATCTGTCCGCCGGACGTGAGTCGCGCGCGAGTCGTGCGGCGCGCTCGGACGACGGCAGACGCGCCAAGACCTCAGCCGCGCGGTAGAAGGCGACCAGGTCGCCGCCGTTCTCTACCAGCACCGCCTGCAACCCGTCAACATAGCCATGATACGCGCCGACGGCGGCGAAGTGCGCGTTGTTGAATGCCTGGTCAAAGAACTTGTCGTAGCGCGTATCCCCGTCCCATGTCGATCGCAGGTGCGTGTAGTCCTGCTTGATCTGCGCGAGCAGCGCCTGCTTGGTCGCGCGCTTGTCGGCGTCGCTTTCTTCGATGCGATAGAGCGCCGCCAGGCGCGCGCGATAGTCGAGCATCAACGCAGTAAATTCGCGGTGGCGCGCGATACGCTGTCGCTGCGCGCCGAACGCCGCCTCGTCATTGTGGCTGGCGAGCCAACGGCGGGTACCTTCGAGTTCGATGACGGTGGCGAACGACTCATTAAAGGTAGTGTCGCCCTTCACGTATAGCTTTTGATGCGCAAGCTCGTGGAACAACAAGGCGGCGACCTCGGCGTCGCTGCGCCGCAGCATGGTGTTGAGCACAGGGTCGCTGAACCAACCGAGCGTGGAGTAGGCGGCCACTCCCGCGACATAGACGTCGTAACCGTCGGCGCGCAGTTGCGCCGCGAACGCTTCGGCATGGTCGCGATTGAAATAACCGCGGTACGTCACGCATCCGACCATGACGAAGCACCATTCCTTCGGTGTCACCGAAAACTCGGGCGTGGCAAACACGTTCCACAGCACGAACGGCCGCTCGAGATCCGCATAGTTCTGATAACTGCCGTTATCTGGCAGCGCCAGTGCCTCCACGGCGAAACGGCGCGCGTCGCGGACGTAGTCGAGCTTGGCACGCGTCGCGGCGGGTACCCTGTCGTCGACGATGACTTCTTCAATCGGTCGACTACTGGTGAGCACCTCAAGGTGTCCACCGATCGCCTGCCAATAGAAGTTGATCGTGCCGCAACCGGTCAGGGACGACGCGAGCGAAAGGAGCAAGAGCTGTTTGCGCATCGGCGGGAGATACTACTTGGCGCTGATCGGTCTGTCACATTAGGATGACTTCATGAAGATCTATTTAGTCGGCGGCGCCGTGCGCGACAAGCTGCTCGGCCTGCCAGTGCAGGACCGTGACTACGTCGTGGTCGGCGCGACACCCGAGCAAATGGTGGCGCAGGGATTCAAACCCGTGGGCGCGGACTTCCCGGTGTTCCTGCATCCCGAAACCAAGGCCGAATACGCGCTCGCGCGCACCGAGCGCAAGAGCGGCCACGGTTACAAGGGCTTCACAGTCTATGCCGCGCCCGATGTCACGCTCGAGGACGATTTGAAACGACGCGATCTGACCATCAATGCTATGGCCGAGGACGAAGCCGGGCAGTTGGTCGATCCGTATGGCGGCGCCGTGGACTTGCGCAATGGCGTGCTGCGACATGTATCCGAGGCTTTTGCCGAGGATCCGGTGCGGGTGCTGCGCGTGGCGCGTTTCGCCGCGCGCTATGCCAAATGGGGATTTCGCGTCGCCCACGTGACCAATACGCTCATGAAGGAAATGGTGGCGGCGGGCGAAATCGACCATCTGGTGGCCGAGCGCGTGTGGGCAGAGCTGGAGCGAGCACTCGCGGAAGACACGCCGTCGCGATTCTTTACCGTGTTACGCGGCTGCGGTGCGCTCGTCCGCTTGTTTCCGGAGATCGACGCACTGTTCGGCGTACCGCAACCCGAGAAGCACCACCCGGAGATCGACACCGGCGCGCACGCGATGTTGGTCGTGGATGCTGCGGCGAAACTATCGCCGGATCCGCGTGTGCGGTTTGCCGCTCTTATGCATGATGTCGGCAAGGGCACGACGCCGAGCACGGAGTGGCCGCGCCACATCGGCCATGAGGAACGCGGCGCCGATATGGTCCGGGCGCTGTGCCAGCGGTTTCGCATCCCGAACGAATACCGCGATCTTGGCGTGTTGGCGGCGCGCTTTCACGGCCATTGTCATCGTATCGATGAGTTGCGCGCGGCGACGCTGGTGGACACCTTCGAGGCCATGGATGCGTTTCGCAAACCGCAACGCATCGAGCAGTTCGTATTGGCCTGCGAGGCGGACTACCGTGGACGCACTGGACATGAGATGCGGCCATATCCGCAGGGTGAAAAGTTTCGCAACGCCTTCGCGGCCGCACGGGATATCGACACTGCGGCGCTGGCGGCGGGGGCAAGCGGCCCGCAGGTCGGCGCGCGCATTCGCGAGGCGCGCATCGGTGCGGTGAAACGAGTATTATCAAACGCGGTCAAATAACGTACACATCTCAGTGGAGGGTAGGATTATGCAAATTCGCTATCTCTTTCTCGCCATTCTGGGCGTGCTGTCGTTGGGCGGTTTGCCGTTGGGACCGAGCGCGAGCGCGAAGGCGGCGCCGCCGCAGGATGAAGTCAGGAAGGTCGTTTATCACGCCGATTTCTCCGATCCGCGACGCTACAGCGCCATGCTGACCAGCATCAATAACATGGCGATGACCTACCAGAACGATTTGGTTGACTATGACATTCGTATTGTGTTCGTGTCACACGGGATACGATTCGTCACAGAAGACAAGCTCGCCAACACGCCGTTTGCCGAGGATAACGAGCTCAAGCAGCGGCGGGCCGACCTGCTCGCGCGCATGAAGGGCTTGCGCGAAGTGCAGGGCGTGAAGTTCGAGCTGTGCGACATCACCCGCGAAGCCGTGCGGCTGCCTAAGGAGAAGTTCATCCCGGGGCTGAACTTCGTGCGCTCCGGCGTGGTCCAGATTGCCGAGCTGCAGCGCCAGGGATTCGCCTATATCAAGGTGGAGTAGCGTCCTGCGTGCCAAACGCGTAATGCGCAAGCCGGTTAGCGCGCGGACCAAGAAGAAATCGGCGCGCCGTCCCGTCCCGAAGCCGCGCGTGAGCGCCAATACGGCCGCACCTGCCGCCAAAGGTCCGGGGCGAGTCGGGTTTGTCAGTCTAGGTTGTCCCAAGGCCCTGGTCGATTCGGAGCGCATCCTCACGCAGCTGCGCGCCGAGGGCTATGAGATCTCACCCGACTATGCCGGCGCCGACTTGGTGGTGGTGAACACTTGTGGCTTCATCGATTCGGCGGTGGAGGAATCGCTGGGCGCCATCGGCGAAGCGCTGGAAGAAAACGGGCGCGTCATTGTCACCGGCTGTTTGGGTGCGAAGGGTGACGTAGTAAAACGTACCTATCCGAAAGTTCTCGCGGTCACCGGACCGCACGCGCTGCCGGAAGTCATGACGGCAGTCCATGCGCACCTGCCGAAACCGCACGACCCCTACACGGACCTGGTCCCCGCGGCCGGTATCAAGCTCACACCGCGTCACTACGCCTATCTCAAGATTTCCGAGGGTTGCAACCATCGTTGCACGTTCTGCATTATTCCGTCGCTGCGCGGCGATCTGGTCTCGCGCCCGATTGGCGAGGTGATGAAGGAGGCGGAGAACCTGGTGCGCGGCGGCGTGAGGGAGCTGCTTGTGATTTCGCAGGACACGAGCGCCTACGGCGTCGACGTGAAATACCGCGCCGGCTTTTGGGGTGGCCGGCCGATCAAAACTCGCATGCTCGACCTGGTGCGCGCGCTGAGCGAGCTGGGCGTATGGGTAAGGTTGCATTACGTCTATCCCTATCCGCATGTCGATGACGTCATCTCGCTTATGGCGGACGGGAAGGTCTTGCCGTACCTGGACGTGCCGTTCCAGCACGCCAGCCCGCGCATCTTGAAGTTAATGAAGCGCCCGGCGGCCGCCGAGAACACGCTCCGGCGCATCGAACAGTGGCGAAACATTTGTCCTGACATCACCCTGCGTTCAACTTTTATCGTCGGTTTTCCGGGTGAGACTGAAGAAGAGTTCCAAGAACTGCTCGCCTTCCTCGATGCCGCGCAACTCGATCGCGTCGGCGCCTTCGCCTACTCGCCCATCGAGGGCGCGACTGCCAATTTCTTGCCGGACCCGGTTCCCGAAGGCGTGAGACAAGAGCGCTTGGCACGGTTCATGGAGCACCAGGCGGCGATTTCCGCTGCCAGACTGCGCCGCTACCTAGGACGCACCTTGCAAGTACTTGTTGATGAAGTCCGGGCGGATCGCTCAGCCATTGCCCGATCGGCGGCGGACGCACCCGAGATCGACGGCGTGGTCAGTATCGACGATGCGCCACATTTGCATCCTGGGGAAATAGTCGCAGTACGCATTGTCGGCGCTTCGGTGTACGATCTTCGCGCGCAACTCATGGGCGCGAGAGGCGAGGCCTAACGGCGTAGCGGCGCGCAACGAGCTTCCGCTAACCCGCGCCATACCGGCGCTGCAAACTACCTGGAGAAAGTTTCATGCGAGCGAAGCACTTTCTGTTGGTGTTGGCGATTGCATTGGTGACGCCGGCCGTCGCGTTCGAGGGTCCCAAGGTCGAATACTCAGGCGATTCCTACATGGAGACGGCCGAAGGGACGATGCAGGGGAAGGTCTACTCCACGCCCGGCAGGGAACGGCGCGAGTTCGTTCAACAAGGCGAAAGGCAGATCATGATCATGCACCGCGACAAGAAGGTCGTGTGGATGCTGATGCCGGAAGACAAGATGTATATGGAAATGAAGATTCCCAAGGAAGGACGTAAGGACGATCTTAGCGGCTACAAGATGGAAACGACCCGGGTCGGAACGGAAACGGTTAACGGAGTCAGCACCACCAAGAACAAGATCATCATGACCGCCCCGAACGGCGACAAACTGGGCGGATTCAGCTGGGTCAGCAAGGAAGGCATCGTCGTCAAGCTCGATGCGATCGCCGTGGAAAAGAACAACAAGCAGCGCATGAAGATGGAACTTAAGAATCTCAAGGTCGGCAAACAGAATCCCGCCATGTTCGAGATCCCGGCTGGTTACACCAAGATGGACATGGGCAGCATGATGATGGGCGGCGGCAAGAACACGGGCCGGGAGCCTGAGGTCAAGGGCGGCGAGGATAAGAAGGACAGCTTCGGCATCAAGGATGCGATAAAGCTGTTCAAGTGAGCCGGAGAAGCGAACCATGAAACACATTATCGCTTTCATTGCCTTGTCACTATGCGCATCATCTCCTGCATACGCGGCATTTAAGGCCGGGCGTGCTGGCGGTGAGGATGGGGGCGAAGGCTGCCTCACAGAGGCCAAGGCGCAGCAGGCGCGCAAGGCTTATGAGCAGGTTCTTGCCGACGACAAGGCCGGCAGAACCAAGCAGGCGTATGACGGCGTACTTCGCGTCAATACACTCTGCATCGTCGGGGGTTCACCGACCGGGCGCTACGGACCGGAGGAGGATCGTTTAGCCGCGATTCGCAGGAAGTCCGGCGGGAAGCTCGGCGAGGAAGCGGAGAACAAAGGCGGACTTGCCGAGGCCCACAAATACTTCAGCGAGAACCACTACGGAATCGCCGCCGACCGCGTGGAGATGAAAATAGCGACAGCCAGGCCGGACGACTTCGAAACCATGTCAAAGGCAATTTATGGTTTTCGCCGAACGCGGGAGTACCTGAACGGGCTGGATATGAACGCACTGAGGAAGATCAATCCGCACGACCGCGATGCTATTGCGCGGAGAGGCTTTGCTCCTGACTGGTTTGAGATATTGCTGACCGAGCGTGATCCCCGTCTTAAGGCGATTGCCGGCTATCTCGACAAACTTGAAGCCATAGCGACAAAAAACGGAGAAAAGTTTCTATCTGACGAGGACAGGATCTTCAGTGCGCGCAAGTCATCCTTGACGGCGCAGCGCGAAACGCTGAAAGAGATCGAGAAGGCCCAGAAGTGGTTCGGTCTCTCCAGACAGGAAAAGCGGGCGAACGACCGGGCCGTCAAACGCGGCGATACGCTGCTCGCGGATGGCTCCCGGAGCTCGCTCCAACTCGCAATCTCCTATTACGACCTCAGCCGTCACAACAGCGACGGCAATATCAAGAAGGTGCGCGAGAAGGCGCGGCACCTCGGTGACGCCCATCTCAAGAAAGGCGAGAAGAAGATCGCGGCGGAGTATTACCAAATCGCCGGACTCAGCGACAAGGCCGACAAGCTCGAGGCAGCGCGCGAGGCGGAAGAGCAGAAGGTGGAGGCAAAGCGCCAACAGCAATTCAAGAAGGATCAGAAATCACTCGAAAAAGAACTCGGCCTGTAACCGGCCCATCATCGGTCATCACACCGTTCGTTGCGGCGCTTCGTTGCGGGGGAGGGCAGAACCGTGAAGTGGATCATTGGGCCTGTCGGACTCGTGCTGTCGCTGCTCGCTCTATCCGCGCACGGCGCCGAACCAAAGGTGACCGGCTACCACCTGCGCCCAGCGTCGGCGGTGACCATTTCGGGCAAGACGGTCAAACTCAAACTCGTTCTTTGCAAGGTAGAGGAAGCTTCGAAAGAGAAGAAGGAAGAAAAATCCGGTGACAAGCCTAAGGACAAGTACGCCGGCGACGATCTGGCGCCGTTGGTACAGGACAAGTACACGGGCGATGATCTGGCGCCGTTGGTACCCATTCCCCCGGATAACGTGTCTAGGGACAAGGGTAAGCGGAAGCCTTCGTCGCGCCTCGTGTGCGAGGGTGATCCCGGTTGGGACGGGGACCTCGCCCCGCTCGTGGCGGTTCCCACCAACGTGCAATGGAAGGTGGACGGGCCGGGCCGCGTGAGCAGCGAAAAGATGGGTGCCACCTATCACGCGCCGGCATCCAAACCGACGCCCGACGAAGCCACCGTGACAGCGACCCTGACTTTCAAGGCCCGCAAGGAGATTCTCTACGCCAGAATCAAGATCATCGACAAAGTCATGGCCTACGCCGGTCGCTTCAGTCTGAACGACGTGAGTGTCAACAATGAATACACGCGCAAACTGGCCGGAACCATTCGCTGGGAATTCGACGAATACTACGAGGAAGGACGCTGGCGCGAGTATACGGGCAAGGGCGCGGCGTCGGTCAGCATCGAGCGGATTGGCTGTGGCGGACCGGCAAGTTTCACCGGCGTGCCGGTGGAGGGCCGCCTCAAGGTGTACGACGACAAGAAATACGAGTTTCTGATCAACCTCGTCAGTGACGAGGAACGAAAGCGCCTCTGCCGCCGCCCGGAACTCGACAAAGACCTCAAGTGGGAGGAACCCTTCACAGCTGCCGGTGAGGGCATGTCATCGGGGGATCCTTGTGGCTTGAGCGAATTTTATCCGCGCTACACGGACATCCTCACCCTTGCCTCCGGCCGCAACGGCAACTGCGGCAACAACCATGTCAGGAACCGGTACCAGGAAGGTTGGTCGTTCAGGGCGGTGAAATAGCGTCGCGGGCCGGTGACGGCCACGCCGAGCGCCTTTCCCAACCCCGACGGCGGACGCCCTGCGCACCGGCTCAGCAATTCGCCCTAGGATATGGCGCGTTCGGCGTGTAGCGTTCGCTACAGTCGGTGGCGTCGGTCCTGCAGGCTGAAGCCGCGCAGCGCCTTGTCGATCCCGCGCCCGAGCGCGATCACCTTGAATAACTCGCCCATCTCCGACGGCAGCGTGAGGCGTTTTATCTCGGTCGTCAGATCCAGATGCGCGCGTGTATTGCGCGCATCGGATTCCGCCACGATCTCCTCCAGACCGTTCGCCGTCAGGAACGCCGCCTGACTGGTGTAGCCGAGTACGTCGAGCCCGATAGCGCTCGCCGCATCGGCGACGGCGGTGAAGTCGACATGCACGGTAATGTCCTGCAGCCCGATCAAGATCAGCGGATCGGTATGCGCGCGCTGACGGTAATGGCACATGAGTGTGCCCTGCGTGCGCTGTTCGTGATAGAACTCGGCGCGCGGGAAGCCGTAGTCGATTAGCAACATGGCGCCATGCGCGACGGCGCCGCCCAGCGTGCGCACCCACGCTTCACCCTGAAGTCCCACTTCAGAGGTGTAACCGTGCGGCAAGGCGAGTGTGCCGACGCGCTCGTTCACCGCGTCAGGTGCCGGCAACTCACACCAGGTGAAGCCCGTGCCGTTCCATCCCACCGCCAGCGCGGCGACGCCGTTCGGGGTCACGCGAAACCGTTCCGCGGGAAGCGCATCGAGCAGCTCGTTGGCGAGGATGATGCCATGGAAATCGTCTGCCGGTGGCGTGTCGATCCAGCTAACGCGGTCAAGCAAATGCGGAGCACGCGCTTTCAGCGTGGCGTGTTGCCGCGCGCGCAGCGTCCCGGAAAGCTCAAGGATGAAGTAACGGTCGGGCAGGGCGTCGAGGCGCTCAAGCGCGAGCAGCAAATCACGAGCCAACGCGCCGCTGCCAGCGCCAGCTTCCAACAGATCACCCTGCCGTACTGCGCTTAACAACTCGGCGCATTGGCGCGCGAGACAGCGCGCAAATACCGACCCAAGCTCAGGCGCCGTTATGAAATCCCCTTGTGCGCCGAACTGGCGATGGCCACCGCTGTAGTAACCAAGGCCGGGGGTATAGAGCGCGCGTTCCATGAAGCGCGCAAACGGCAGCGGTCCGTGCTTGTCGATCTCCTCACGAAGCGCGCCTGCGAGCTCGGCGCTGCGCGCCTGTTGCTCGGGGCTGGGGTCGGGTAGATCGACAACCGGTGTACGCATGGGGTCGGTAATAGCGTTTTGGGGGGCTAGACGGTATGGTGGCGGATCGATCGAGCGGCAGGAAAGCGGAGTTTATGCCGGACAAGACTCTCGAAGGCAAGGTGGCGCTGGTCACCGGCGGAGCGCACCGTATCGGTGCCGCCATCGCCCGTCGCCTGCATGCGGAAGGGGTGAACCTGGTCATCCACTACCTTACGTCCGAGGCGCCAGCCCATGCCCTGCAGAACGAACTCAATGCCGCGCGCGCCGATTCGGTGATGCTGGTGCGGGGCGATCTCAATAATGGAAAGAAGCTGCTGAAGAACCTTGTATTTGAGACGACCGAGCGTTTCAAGCGGCTCGATATCGTGGTGAACAACGCCTCGCGCTTCTATCCGACGCCGGTCGGTGAGGCGAGCGAGGAAAACTGGGATGACATTGTCGGCACCAATCTCAAGGCACCGTTCTTTTTGGCCCAAGCCGCAGCGCCGCACCTTAAGAAGACCAACGGCTGCGTGGTGAATATCGCCGATATCTACGGGGAACGGCCGCTGCCTAACTTTCCGATCTACAGCATCGCCAAGGCCGGGCTCGTCATGCTCACTAAGGCGCTCGCCCGTGAGTTCGCCCCCGAAGTGCGGGTCAATGCCATCGCGCCGGGCGCCATCCTCTGGCCGGAGCGCGGCCTCGACGAGATGTCCAAGCAGCGGGTGATCTCGCGCACGCCCCTCAAGCGTGCCGGAGAGCCCGAGGATATTGCCGGTGCCGTTTTGTTTTTGGTGCGCGACGGCGGATTCATTACCGGGCAGACGCTGGTGGTCGACGGTGGCCGCTGGGTAGCGGTCTAGTCTACTTGGCGTTG
>CP070641.1:2073685-2088794 GCA_020354085.1 Pseudomonadota bacterium | reverse complement strand
AGAGCCGACCGCGCCGACCGATACGCGCACTGAAAAATTGCGGCCGCGAGTGCATGCCCAGCCGCTCGACCAGGCGATCCCGACGATACCGCCCAATGCGATCCTGCCGTTCCTGACACAGCCGTTTGCGGTCGGTGAGGACGAGCTGCGCGACGCGGCCTACGTTACAGTGGGGCTCGATGATCGGCTCTTGCTCGGCAATAACAGTGAGTTCTACGCGCGCGGATTCGCCGACGCGAGTCAGGAGTACTTTGCCGTGGTGCGCCCCGGTAAACCCCTACGCAATCCCGACAGCGGCGAGTTGCTGGGCTACGACACCACCTTCTTGGGCGCAGCGCAACGACTCGAAGGCAGCGACCCGGTTAAGCTCATGCTGACCAATGCCAAGCAGGAAGTCGTGCCCAAGGACCGATTGGTGGCGTCGCCCAAGCAGGCGCCCCTGCCCTTCTACCATCCGCACGCGCCAAAGAAGGACGTGCGTGGATGGATTATGTCGTCGCCTAACGCGGTGGCTGAGGTCGGTCAGTTCGCCGTTGTTTCAATCAGCCTGGGCGCGCGCGACGGTATGGAAGAAGGCCATGTGCTGCGTGTGATGCGCCAATCCGGAACCCGTCGCGACCCAATGACCGGCTCACGCTATCAGCTGCCCGAGGAGGAATCCGGTCTGGCGCTGGTGTTCCGCACGTTCGAGAAACTGAGCTACGCGTTGATATTAACGGCCACCCGTCCGATTAACATTGGCGACGCGGTCATTACTCCCTAGATACCGATTCTGACAATGGCCGGCAGGGACAGCCAGCCGACGCAAGGCACGGAGATCGCTGCCGGGGACAGCCTGGGTCGCTGGTTGGCGCTGCACCATACGGTCGGGGTGGGCGCCGCGCGCAAGCGTCAACTCCTTGCGCATTTCCCTTCCATCGACGCCTTATTCGATACGCGTCGAGCGGAACTCGAGCGCATCTTGGGTGAACGCCTGCCGGCGCTCGATCAATTGCTCGCCGGTCCCGACCCTGCGCTTGAGACGACGACGCGCGCTTGGCTTGCCGAGGCGCGAAATTTTCTCGTTACCTGGGCTGACGCCGATTACCCGCCGCTGCTGCGCGAGATTTCCGACCCGCCACTGCTGCTCTACGGCGTGGGTCAGCGGGCGGCACTCAGCCACCCGACGATTGCTGTAGTCGGTTCACGCAATCCCACGCCGGGCGGGCGCGCCAATGCGCATGCTTTTGCCGAACATCTGGCACGCGCCGGGCTAAGTGTCGCGAGCGGGCTCGCGCTCGGCATTGATACGGCGGCGCATAACGGGGCGTTAGCGGCCAACGGCATGACAGTCGCTGTGACCGGCACCGGACTCGACCGCGTCTACCCGCCGCGCAACCGTGCCTTGGCGCATCGTATCGCCGACCACGGAGTGCTGCTGTCGGAATTCGCCCTTGGTACGCCGCCGCGTGCGGAGAACTTCCCGATTCGCAATCGCATCATCAGCGGCTTGAGTCTCGGCGTGCTGGTGGTCGAGGCCGCGTGTAAGAGTGGTTCGCTCATCACCGCGCGGCTGGCGGGTGAGCAAGGTCGCGAGGTCTTTGCGATCCCGGGCTCGATCCACTCGCCGTTAGCGCGCGGCTGTCACGCGTTGATTCGGCAGGGCGCTAAGCTCGTTGAGACCGCGCAGGACATTCTTGAGGAACTCGGCGCGTTGGCCGGTGTCGTAACGTCGACGCCAGTTGTTGCCGGTGCCGACAACACGCCGACCGATGCTGCCGAGCGTCGACTGCTCGACTGTCTCGGTTTCGATCCGGTCGATATCGACGGCTTGGTAGCTTGTAGCGGATTGACGCCTCAAGCGGTTTCCTCCATGCTGTTGCAGTTGGAGCTACGCGGCATGGTCGCAAGCTTGGCCGGCGGCCGTTACCAGCGCACCACCTGACAGCATGGGCAGCCCGATGAAAGAAAATGTGCTCGATGTGTTGATGTACCTCTTCGAGAACTACATGGATGACGGCCCCGAGTTCAATCCCGATCAAGAGAGCCTCACGCTGGAATTGGCGGAAGCTGGATTTCCGCGCGGCGAGATTCGTAAGGCGTTCCATTGGCTTGAGGGGCTGACCTTGATGCGCGAACAGCCGACGGCGCTGGTGCACGGTGGTACCGTTGGATCGGTGCGTCACTACTCGCGTGCCGAGTTGGAAAAGCTTTCGGCCGAATGCCGTGGTTTCTTGCTCAGCATGGAGCATAGTGCCGTGTTGAGTCCGCAAGCGCGCGAGATGGTGCTTGAACGCGTCATGGCACTCGACGTGGAGGAGATTTCCCTTGAGCAGCTCAAATGGGTGATGTTGATGGTGTTGTTCAATCAACCTGGCCAAGAGACCGCCTACGATTTCCTCGAAGACATGGTGTTCGACGAGATTTTGCCGACCCACGCTCACTGACCGCTTGCCGCTACGGCGCGCCAGTGTAAGCCCTACGCGATCGCCGCAAACCTAGTCGTTTTCACGCGTTTTCGTTGTCGTCCGAAAGGCGCGGACTTCCAGCGCCGCTAGGTGGTCCAGCGCTGGTGCCCGAGGGTTGCGGCAAATTTGTCTTGACAAGAGGCATGTGAATTCGTCAAAAATTCGCGCCTGCGCCGCGGGCCGCGGCCTATACAAGCGCCACGTGACGCGCGCGTAGCGGCCGGTGACGGTCGCACGCATGCCCAGCAAGCGCGAAGAGCATAATCAAAGCGATGTCCAAGAATCTGATTGTTGTCGAGTCTCCCGCTAAGGCCAAGACCATGTCCAAGTACTTGGGCAAGGAATTCGCCTGTCTGGCGTCCTACGGCCACGTGCGCGATTTGGTCCCGAAGCAGGGCGCGGTCGATGCCGATAACAGTTTCGCGATGAAGTACGAGCTCATCGAAAAGAACAAGAAACACGTCGACGCCATCGTCAAGGCAGTCAAGAAGGCTGAAGCCCTGTATCTGGCGACCGACCCCGATCGCGAAGGTGAGGCCATCTCCTGGCACCTCTATGAAATTCTCAAAGCGGAAGAGGCGCTCGACAGCAAACCTGTGCATCGCGTGGAGTTTCATGAAATCACCAAGACCGCCATCAAGCAGGCCATTGCCAACCCGCGCGAGCTTTCCGAGAACCTGATCAATGCGCAGCAGGCGCGCCGTGCGCTCGACTATCTCGTGGGTTTCAATCTCTCGCCTTTGCTGTGGAAGAAAGTGCGCCGTGGCTTGTCAGCAGGTCGCGTGCAGAGTCCGGCGCTGCGCCTGATTGTCGAGCGCGAGGAGGAGATCGAGCGCTTTCAGGCGCGTGAGTACTGGTCGATTGAGGCCGATCTCACCGCCAAGGGCAAGAATTTCATCGGCCGGCTTACGCACTTCGCCGGCGACAAGCTCGAGCAGTTTTCGATCAGTGACGGTGGTCGTGCCACGACCGTGGTCGACGCCTTGCAGGTCCAAGCCGCCGGTCAGCTGCGCGTGGTGGCGGTCGACAAGAAACAACGTCGGCGCAACCCGGCGCCGCCCTTCACCACCTCCACCCTGCAACAGGAGGCCTCGCGCAAACTCGGCTTCACGGCGCAGCGCACCATGCGCACCGCGCAGCAGCTATATGAAGGCATCGACATCGGCGGTGAGGTGGTGGGCTTGATCACCTATATGCGCACCGACGCCGTAAACCTCGCTAACGAGGCGGTCACGGAGATTCGCGAGGTCATCAAGGAGCGCTACGGGGCCGACAACCTGCCGGACGAGCCGGTTACCTATAAGAACAAGTCGAAGAACGCCCAAGAGGCGCACGAGGCGATTCGCCCGACCTCCGCGGCGCGCATACCGGATTCCATCAAGTCGCACCTCAAGCCCGAACAGGCCAAGCTTTACGATCTGATTTGGAAGCGCACAGTTGCCTGCCAGATGATGCACGCGGTCATGGATACGGTGGCAGTCGACTTTGTGCCGGCCCAGGCGCCGGACGACAAGAACTTGCTGCGCGCCAACGGCTCGACCGTGGTTAAGCCCGGTTTTCTTGCGGTGTACGAAGAAGGCAGCGACGACAAGACGCCCGAGGAGGACAAGGAGGCGATTCTGCCGCCGCTTGAGCGCGACGAGATGGTCGAACTGCGCGCCATCCGACCTGAACAACATTTCACCGAGCCGCCGCCGCGCTACTCGGAGGCGAGTCTAGTCAAGGCGCTCGAGGCTTTTGGCATCGGCCGTCCGTCTACCTACGCCTCGATTATCGACACGCTCGAGCGCCGTGAATACGTGACGCTCGACAATCGGCGATTCAAGCCAACCGACGTCGGGCGCGTGGTGAACAAGTTCTTGTCCGAGCATTTTCATCAGTACGTCGACTACGACTTCACCGCGCGCATGGAAGACGATTTGGATGCCATCTCGCGCGGCGAGAAGGCCTGGCGACCGGTGCTCAAGGATTTCTGGACCGAATTCAAGACCCAGGTGAAGGAAAAGGAGACGGTCGAGCGCCCCGGCGTGGAGATGCTGGAGGAGAACTGCCCGAAGTGCGGCAAGCAGCTCGCCAAGCGCCTCGGGCGCAATGGTTATTTCATCGGTTGTACTGGTTACCCGGATTGCGACTACACGCGCAACGTCGATGAGGCCGCAGGCGCCAGCAACGAGCCGCAGATCGTGGAAGGCCGCAGCTGTCCGAAGTGCAATTCGGCGCTCGTTATCAAGCGCGGACGTTACGGCAAGTTCATCGGCTGCAGTTCCTATCCGAACTGCAAGCACATGGAACCGCTCGAAAAGCCAGAGGATACGGGGGTCGAGTGCCCGGAGTGCAAGCAGGGTTCGATGCTCAAGCGCAAGTCACGCTATGGCAAGATCTTCTACTCCTGCTCGCGCTACCCGGACTGCAAGTACGCTTGCTGGAACCCGCCGATACCCGAGCCCTGCCCGAAGTGCGCCCATCCGATCCTCACCATCAAGACCACCAAGCGGCGCGGCACGGAAAAGGTTTGTCCGCAGAAAGAATGTGATTTCGCCGAGCCGTTCGAGGCTCCCGCCAATTAACGGCGCAGCGCCGCACGCCCGCGGCGCGCTATGCTTGAAGGCGATGGACCGGATGTACGCAGTGGCTCCGCTTGCCCTCATTCGTATCGCGCTACTTATGGTGGCGACGCTGTTCGCCGGGTGCGTCAGCGTCGCGCCCCCGCCCGGGATCGGCGCCGCCATCGCCTGGCAGGACTTGCCCGGCTGGTCGGAGGAGCGCCATGCGGAGGCGTGGTCGGCGTTGATCACTAATTGCCAGAAGCTCGCCACCCGCGATGCGCGTTGGCGCGCGTTGTGTGACGACGCCGCCCTTTTTCCAGATCCAAGTGATGACCTCGCGCGTGCCTTCTTCGAGACGCGTTTTCGTCCGCACGCGCTCTTCAACGGCACGGGCGCGCGCGATGGCTTGATCACCGGGTACTACGAACCGTTGCTCAACGGCAGCACGACGCGCAGCACGCGGTTCCGATATCCGCTCTACGGCCGGCCGGACGATCTCGTGACTATCGATCTGGGCGAACTCTATCCGGAGCTCAGGGACAAGCGCGTGCGTGGGCGCCTCATCGGCCGCCGCGTGGTGCCGTACCCGTCGCGCGCGGACATTGAGTCGCGCGGTCTTGCCAAGAATGCGCCGGTATTGGCTTGGGTCGATGACGCGGTCGATCTATTTTTCCTGCAAGTGCAAGGCTCCGGGCGCATTCGATTCACCGACGGCAAGATCCTGCGGGTGGGCTATGCCGATCAAAACGGCCACCCCTACCAGTCGATCGGACGCACCCTCATTGCACGCGGCGCGTTGACAGTGGACGAGGTCAATCTCTACTCCATCCGTGACTGGTTAGCAGCGAACCCGGGTGAGGCCGAAGCCGTGCTCAATAGCAACCCGAGCTACGTCTTCTTCGAGCTACGGGCCGCGGACGCCGCGGGGCCGCTCGGTACGCTCGGACTCCCGCTCAGCCCTGAGCGCTCGGCGGCGGTCGATCCAGCGTTCGTCCCGCTGGGCTCGCCAATCTGGCTCGATACGACGTTGGTCGCTCCTGCGCATCCGTGCGCCCGCGACACTCCTGCATCCTGCACATCGCCGGAGGCTGCCATACCGTACCGGCGCCTGCTAGTGGCGCAGGACACAGGCGGTGCGATCAAGGGACCCGTGCGCGCGGATGTGTTCTTTGGGTTCGGTGCGGAGGCCGAGCGCCGCGCCGGCCATATGAAGCAAACCGGACAGCTGTACGTGCTCATGCCAGTCGCGCGCTAACGTTTCGAGGGCACGCACAGCTGAAGTAGTTGCTCGCCAATGAGCGCGCGGCGCCAGCCGTGCAACACGGCGCTGTCACCACAGCGAATGAGCGCGAGTAAGTCCTGGCGGGTGGCGATGAGTGTGGCATTGATACTTTCACTCACGGCGCACTCCTGCACCTTCGCGGCCAAGATCTTGTAGAGGTCCTGTTGTCTAGCATCGAGCCTGTCGGCCGCGGCCCACAGTGCCACCGGCGGTTCGCTCAATCCGCGCTGCACCGCATCCAAAAGCGGCCTGCCGAAGTTTCGTACGCTCGACGCCGCCAATCCGTCGACGCCCGCCAACGACTGCATGTCGCGCGGCGCGCGGCGCGCAATCTCCACCAACACGGGATCTTTGATCAACCAACCACGCGGCAGATCGCGTGTCTGCGCTTCCCTTTCACGCCAGGCGGCGAGCGCGCGCAGAATCACTTGCGCCCGCGGGAAAAGCGACTGTCCAGCGCGTATCCGCTGCCAAGCATCTTGTGCGCTATTGCCTTTCAACACGGTGGCGGTCAGATGTGTGCACTCCTCCGCAAGCCAGTCGCGGCGGCCGGTGCGCAGCAATTCTTTTTCGAAGAATTGGTAAACGTCGCATAGATAGCGCACATCGTCTTCGGCGTAGTGCAGCTGCTCGGCGCTTAGCGGCCGCGCGGCCCAATCGGTGCGCGTTTGTAGCTTCGCCAGGCGTACGCCAGTGACGGCTTCCACCAGTGACGCATAGCCGATCTGATCAGGATGACCGAGTAGGGCCGCCGCGATCTGGGTGTCGAAGACTGGCGCCAAGACTGTTGCGCCACCTTGCTTGCGACGCAGGTCATGCAGCACTTCGAGATCCTGGCGCGCGGCGTGTAACACCTTGAGCAAGCTCGGGCGCGCGAGCGCGGCGAGCAGAACGTCGAGGTTGGGCAAGGCCAGGGTATCGACACAGGCGATGAACGCCGGCGTCGCCACTTGCAGCAAGCACAGGCGCGCGTAATAGGTTCGCTCGCGCACGAATTCGGTGTCGAGCGCCACCCAGGGCGCGGCAGTAAGCGCTCGCGCAAGTGCTTCAAGCTCTTGCGCTTCGCTTATGTAGGGTGTGATCACGATTGAACGAGGCGGCGGGCTGCTGCGTTAGTGTAACAGCGAATTGAATAGCCCCCGCTTGATGTCGGCAGCGCCGCGTTGCGCGCTGGCCTATAATGGGCGCGCCAAGCTGTCGCCACCCCTGGCGACGGAACTGACGCCTCGCAAGACGATGCATCTTCACATTCTCGGAATCGGCGGGACCTTCATGGCCGGCGTCGCCATCCTGGCACGCGAGCTGGGCCATCGGGTGACGGGATCGGACGCCAAGATCTATCCGCCGATGAGCGACCAGCTGGCGCACCAGGGTATCGAGGTGCGCGAAGGTTATCTAGCCTCGCATCTGACGCCGCACCCCGACGTTGTCGTGATCGGCAACGCCCTGTCGCGCGGCAACGCGGCCGTCGAGGCCGTGCTCGAGGCGGGGCTGCCCTACACCTCGGGCCCGCAATGGATCGCCGAGCACGTCTTGCGTGGACGCTGGGTTTTGGCGGTAGCCGGCACGCACGGCAAGACCAGCGTCACCAGCCTGCTCGCTTGGATCCTCGAGTACGCCGGGCTTGCGCCAGGCTTCTTGGTAGGCGGCGTACCGGAGAACTTCGGCGTGTCTGCGCGTCTCGGCAACGTACACGAACGTACGAGCGCCGCGGGAGACGAGATGTCGGGAGCGGCCGCGCATTCTTTCTTTGTGATCGAGGCGGATGAGTACGACTCGGCGTTCTTCGACAAGCGCTCGAAGTTTATTCACTACCACCCGCGTACCGTGATCCTCAACAACCTAGAGTACGATCACGCCGATATCTTTCCCGACGTCGAGGCCATCAAGCTGCAGTTTCACCACTTGGTTCGCACCGTCCCGGCGAACGGCCGAATCATCGCCAACCAAGGTGATAGCGCGCTTACCGAGACACTGCGCATGGGTTGCTGGACACCGATCGAGTACTTCGCCACGCACGCGCCATCGGCCACATCGCGCGCCACACTGAACACGCCGCCGAATCTGTGGCGCGCGCACGCGCGCAAGGCCGATGCCAGCCAATTCGACGTCATGCTCGAGGGTGCGGTGCTCGGTGAGGCGCGCTGGGAACTTCCCGGGCAGCACAATATGCACAACGCGCTCGCGGCGATCGCCGCCGCCCGTCACGCCGGCGTACCGGTGAACGTCGCCCTGCAGGCGCTTGCGAGCTTTCGCAACGTCAAGCGCCGCCTGGAGGTCCGTGCGGTCGTCAACAACATCACGGTCTACGATGATTTCGCCCATCATCCCACCGCCATTGCCGCCACCTTGGGCGCCTTGCGCGCGCGTGTGGGTAACGCGCGCATCGTGGCCGTGCTCGAGCCGCGTTCCAACACCATGCGTCTGGGCGTGCACCGCGATACGCTTGGGCCCTCGCTCGGCCTTGCCGATCGCGTGTTGTTGTCGCGCCCTGCCGATCTCACGTGGAACCTGGATCGCGTCACCCGCCCGCTCGAAGGGCGCGGGCAGGTGTTCGAGTCGGTCGGCACGATTCTGGATCAGCTTGCACTGGAACTGCGTCCTGGCGATCATGTCCTAATCATGAGTAACGGCGGTTTCGAGAATATTCATGCGCGCCTGATCGAGCGCTTGCAGGCGGCTGCGCAAACCTCACGGGAGAAACAGGCATGAAGGCATACGTATTGGCAATGACTTTGGCTGTTGGCATGGCGTCGGCGGCACAGGCCGCCGCGCCGGAAGAAAATGTGCACTATCGCGAGGTGCCGTTTGCGCAACCGGTCGACACGGGGGACAAGATCGAGGTGCGCGAGTTCTTCTGGTACGGTTGCCCGCACTGCTACACCTTAGAACCGGAACTCAATCGCTGGCTCAAGCGCAAGCCCGCGAAGGTCGAGTTCGTACGCACCCCTGGTGTGGCGCAGAGTTGGTTGGTGCACGCGCAGGCCTATTACGCCTTCGAGGCTATCGGTATGGTCGACAAGCTGCACGGGCCGTTTTTTCACGCTGTGCAAACGGAAAAGGGCGCCTACAACACGCCCGAGGCGATCGCCAAGTTCGTCGCCAAGCACGGCGGTGATGCCAAGAAATTCCAGGATGCCTACGCCTCCTTCGGCGTGCGCATCAAGCTTGATCGCGCCAAGCGCCAGAACGCGGATTTCAATGTGCACTCGGTGCCCACCCTGGCCGTCGACGGCAAGTACCTGACCAGCCCGAGCATGGCCGGGGGCGAAGAGGCGGCCATGAAAGTCGTCGACTTCCTGATCGACAAGGCCAGCAAAGAGCGCACCCGCCGCGCCGCGCGCTAGCTAGCGCTCCGCTGCCGCCGCGCGGCGGCCGGTAGCGAACCTGCTACTATTTTTTTAGGTTCCGGCCCACACGCAGGGTGTGGGTATGGGAGCCAACAAGGAACCCATGGACGAGCGGACACGCACGTCGAGTCTCCACGCGCTGTGGCAGACCTCGGCCCTGGCGGGATCTAATGCCCCCTACCTCGAAGAGCTGTTCGAGGCCTATCTGCACGACCCGAGCGCCATCGACCCACAATGGCGGCGCTACTTCGAGGGTCTGCCGCGGGTAAACGGCGCGACCGATACTGCGCACTCGGTGGTACGCGCGCACTTTCGGGATCTGGCGCGCGCGCGCCGTGCAGTTGAGATCCCTGCCCTCGGCGCCGAGCCCGCACAAAAACAAGTGCGCGTGCTCCAGCTCATCAACGCTTATCGTTTCCGCGGCCATCAGGTGGCCAAGCTCGACCCGCTGGGCCTGCGCGAGAGCGAGGACTTGGCGGAGCTGCACTTACGTCATCACGGCCTGACTGAGGCCGACCTCGACACTGTATTCGAAACAGGCTCGTTGGCCGGGCCCAAGCGCGCCCCGCTCAAAGACATCTTTGACATCCTGCAGCAAACCTATTGCGGCACGCTAGGCGCGGAGTACATGCACATCACCGACACCGCCGAGAAGCGCTGGCTCCAGAGCTCGCTCGAAAGCGTGCGCGGTGTACCTGACTATCCAAGTGACGTGCGCAGTGCCCTCCTCGATCGCCTTATCGCAGCCGAGGGCCTGGAGCGCTATCTGCACACCAAGTACGTCGGCCAGAAACGCTTCTCGCTTGAGGGGAGTGAGTCGCTGATACCGATGCTGGATGAACTGATTCAACGCGCCGGCAATCACGGCGTGCGCGAAGTGGTAGTCGGTATGGCGCATCGCGGGCGGCTCAATGTCTTGGTCAACATCATGGGCAAGCGTCCGGCCGACTTGTTCGCCGAATTCGAAGGCAAGCATGCAGCTGGGCTCGGAACCGGCGACGTCAAGTACCATCTCGGTTACTCCTCCGACATCGCCACTGCGGGCGGCAATGTGCACGTGGTACTCGCCTTCAATCCCTCGCACCTGGAGATTGTCGGCCCCGTGGTTGAAGGCTCGGTGCGCGCGCGCCAGGATCGGCTGCGCGACCGCTACGGTGCGCGGGTGTTGTCGGTCGTCGTGCACGGCGATGCCGCGTTCGCGGGCCAAGGCGTGGTGATGGAGACATTCAACATGTCGCAGCTGCGCGGCTACTCCACCAAGGGCACCGTGCACATTGTGGTCAACAATCAGATCGGCTTCACCACCAGCCTGATGCAGGACGCGCGTTCCACCTTTTATTGCAGCGACGTCGCCAAGATGGTGAATGCCCCGATCCTGCACGTGAATGGCGATGATCCCGAGGCCGTGTTGTTCGCCGTGCAGCTTGGGCTTGATTACCGCATGACATTTCACAAGGACGTCGTGATCGATCTCGTCTGTTATCGCCGTCACGGTCACAGCGAGGCCGACGAGCCCACCGTCACGCAGCCGGTCATGTATCGGCGCGTCCGCGAACTGCCCGCCACGCGCACGCTCTATGCGCGCAAGCTCGCCGAGACCGGGGTACTGAGCAACGAAGAAGCCGAGACGCGTTATACGCGTTACCAGGAAGCGCTGGCGCGCGGCGAGATCGTGGTACCGAGTTTCGTGCCCAAGGAACGCGCGAGTTACGCCCACGCCACCGAATGGAGTCGCTACTTGCCGGAGGACTTGGAGCCGATCAGCACGCGCATTGCCGTCGAACGTGTGCGCGAGTTGGCCGAGCGTCTCAGCCAGGTACCGGAAGGATTCGAGCTGCATCCGGCGGTGGGCAAGATTATGGAGAATCGTCGGCGCATGGCAGCGGGCGCGATGGCGCTCGATTGGGGTTTCGCGGAAAACCTTGCCTACGCCACGTTGCTCAAAGACGGATACAACGTTCGCATTTCGGGACAAGACGCCGGACGCGGCACCTTTTTTCATCGCCATGCCACGATCTATAACCAACGCGACAACGGCGCCTATGTGCCGCTGCGCAACCTCTTCGAGGGCCAACCTCGTTTCGTCGTGATCAACTCGCCCTTGAGTGAGGAGGCGGTACTGGCCTTTGAGTACGGCTATGCCACGGCCGATCCGCGCACGTTGGTGATATGGGAGGCGCAGTTCGGTGACTTTGCTAACGGCGCCCAGGTGGTGATCGATCAGTTCATCAGCGCGGGCGAGCAGAAATGGGGCCGTCTGTGCGGGCTCACCGTGTTCCTGCCACACGGTTATGAAGGCCAAGGACCGGAGCACTCCTCCGCGCGGCTGGAACGTTACCTACAGCTATGCGCCGAACACAACATGTCTGTGTGTTCGCCTACAACACCGGCGCAGTTCTTTCACTTGTTGCGGCGACAGATGCTGTGGCGCGCGCGCCGCCCGCTCATCGTCATGACGCCCAAGAGTATGTTGCGCCATCGCCTCTCGGTCAGCAGTCTCGAGGACATCACGCAGAATGATTATCTGACGGTGATCGGCGAGCTCGACCCGCTGCCGGAAGTCGCGGTACGGACCGTGATCCTTTGCAGCGGCAAGGTTTACTACGACTTGCTTGAGGCGCGGCGTGAGACCAAGCGCGAGGACGTTGCCATCATTCGCATTGAACAGCTTTATCCATTCCCGGAGGAAGTGCTGCGTGAGGAGGTCGCTCGCTATCCTAACGCGCGCCGTTTCGTATGGTGTCAAGAAGAACCGAAGAACCAAGGCGCCTGGTATCCGAGCCAACATCATGTGCGCGCCACGCTGCCGCCCGGCACTGAGCTCGAATATGCCGGTCGCGCGATCGCGGCTGCGCCGGCGGTCGGCAACTATCAGCTGCACGTCAAGCAGATGCAGGAATTCATCGCGCAGGCGCTTGGCAAACCCTCGACGAACTAACAATCTGTTTCGAGAGCGAACCCTATGACTACTGACATCAAGGTTCCCAGTTTTCCTGAATCCGTTGCCGACGGCACCATCGCCGCCTGGCGCAAGCAGCCCGGCGAAGCGGTTAAGCAAGGCGAGATCGTTGCGGATATCGAGACCGACAAGGTCGTGTTCGAAGTCCCGGCAGCCGAAAGCGGCGTGCTCGCCGAGATCTTGGCGCCGGTCGGTGCCACGGTTGTCGCCGCCCAGGTCATCGGCCGGCTCGACGCCGCCGCGCGCGCGGCCGCACCCGTGGCAGCCGCGGCGCCGGCCGCGAGCGAACGGGTCGCGGCCAGTGGTGGCGCCGTTATGCCGGCGGCCAAAAAACTCATGGCCGAACGTGGCGTCGATCCGGGGCAGGTGACGGGCAGTGGTCGCGGCGGACGCGTTACAAAAGAAGACGTGCTCAAGGTGGTCGAGAGCAAGACTGTCGCCCTGGCCGCCAAACCGGCGCCGGCCGAAAAGCCGGCCGCGGTGCCAGCGCCAGCCAGACCCGCCCCAGCCGTGTCGCCACCACCGGTAAGCACGGAGGGCCGTTCGGAGAAGCGCGTGCCGATGACACGGCTGCGCGCGCGCATCGCGGAGCGCTTGGTCGAAGCCCAGCGCACCGCGGCGATGCTCACCACCTTCAACGAGGTCAACATGGCGCCGGTGATGGCACTGCGCGACCGCTACCGCGAGCGTTTCGAGCAACAGCACGGTGTGCGTTTGGGCTTCATGTCCTTTTTCGTGAAGGCTGCGGTCGAGGCGCTACGCCGCTTTCCGGAGGTCAACGCCTCGATCGACGGTAACGACATCGTCTATCACGGTTTCTATGACATCGGCATTGCAGTAAGCAGCCCGCGTGGACTGGTGGTTCCCATCTTGCGCGACGCCGATCAGATGGACATGGCCACCATCGAGGCGCGCATCAAGGACTACGGCAAAAAGGCGCAAGATGGCAAGCTCACCATCGAAGAAATCACCGGCGGCACCTTCAGCATTACCAACGGAGGCGTGTTCGGCTCACTTATGTCGACACCCATACTGAACCCGCCGCAAAGTGCGATTCTCGGGATGCACAAGATCGAGGATCGGGCCATGGTCGAGGGCGGACAGATCGTGGCGCGACCGATGATGTATCTGGCGTTGTCGTACGACCACCGCATCATCGACGGACGCGAAGCGGTGCAGTTCTTGGTCACCATCAAGGAAATGCTGGAAGATCCTGCGCGCGTGCTGATGGGCGTTTGAGGCATGGCCCGCTTGCCACGACAACAACCAAGGCGACCAACCGCATGACGGATAAATTCGACGTCGTTGTCATCGGCGCCGGCCCGGCCGGTTATGTCGCGGCCATACGCTGTGCCCAGCTTGGCCTTAATACCGCTTGCGTGGACAACTGGCGAAATGCCAAAGGCGAAGCGGCCTTGGGTGGTACGTGTCTCAATATTGGCTGCATTCCCTCCAAGGCGTTGCTTGAAGCCTCGGAGACCTTCGCGCACGTGCGCGACCACGGCGCACAGTTCGGGATACGTGCGCAAGGCTTGACGCTCGACTTGGCGGGCATGATGGCGCATAAGGACAAGGTCGTCGGCGAACTCACCCGCGGAGTTGGCAGCCTGTTCAAGGCGAACGGCGTGACCGCCATCGCCGGCACTGGCAAGTTACTGGCCAATAAACAGATCGAGGTCACGTCGCACGACGGCAAGTCGCGGACATTACAGGGCGAGCACATAATTCTTGCCACCGGCTCGCAGCCAGTGGCGATCGGCGCGGCTCCGCTACACGATGATGTGATCGTCGATTCGAGCGGCGCGCTCGCCTTCGCAGCGGTACCCAAGCGCCTCGGGATCATTGGTGCCGGTGTGATTGGTCTCGAGCTCGGGAGTGTTTGGCGGCGCTTGGGGGCGGAAGTGGTGATGCTTGAGGCGCAGGACGAGTTCCTGGCAATGGCCGACGAGCAAGTTGCCAAGGAGGCGCTCAAGCATTTTACCGCCCAGGGTCTCGATGTGCGCCTCGGTGCGCGCGTGATGACGAGCAAAGTTGAGGGCAAGGCGGTCACGGTCGGCTACCAGGACAAAAACGGCGATCATCAGGAGAGCTTCGACAAGCTGATCGTTGCGGTAGGCCGCCGTCCCAACACCCACGGTTTGTTTGCACCCGAGAGCGGGCTCTTGCTCGACGAATGGGGTTACGTGCATGTCGACGAGTGCTGCTGCACCAATCTGCCCGGCGTCTATGCCATCGGCGACGTGGTGCGCGGACCGATGCTCGCGCACAAAGGCTCTGAAGAGGGAATGATGGTGGCCGAGTCCATCGCCGGTGGCCACGGGCACGTCAACTACGAAAGCATCCCTGCGGTGATCTACACGCTACCCGAGATTGCGTGGGCCGGTAAAAGTGAACAGGCGCTGCGCAAACTCGGTGCGCGTTATCGCACCGGCAACTTCCCGTTCGCTGCCAACGGCCGCGCCAAAGCCGGTGGCGTGGCGAGCGGTTTCATCAAGATCCTGGCGGATGCGGATACTGATCGCGTG
>CP070641.1:2069600-2073585 GCA_020354085.1 Pseudomonadota bacterium | reverse complement strand
GCCTACGCCATGACGGGCTGGCGCATCGGTTACTGCGCGGGCCCGACTGCGCTTATTACAGCGATGAAAAACGTGCAGTCACAAAGCACGTCCAACCCGACGTCGATCGCGCAGGTAGCGGCGGAAGCCGCACTCAACGGTGATCAAGGCTGCATCGTGCCCATGATTAAAGCCTTCCGTGAACGGCATGACCATGTCGTGCAGCGCTTAAACCGCATTCGTGGTGTGCGCTGCCTACCGGCGCAGGGGGCATTTTACGCCTTTCCCGACTTCCGTGCGGCGATTGCGGCCGGCGGTTTTGCGAACGACGTGGCGCTCGCCGAGCATCTGCTCAATCAGGTAGGCGTAGCCTTGGTTCCCGGCTCGGCCTTCGGCGCGGACGGTTTCTTGCGCCTGTCGTACGCGACGTCAATGCAAACGCTCGATGAGGCGCTAAACCGCATTGAGAGGCTGCTCGGCGCCGCTTAGGGGATTGTGGTAGGTCTCTTTCGAAATTTCTTCCTGCTGTTGATCGCCACGCTTGCGTGCATTGCACCGCTTTCGTCCATTGCGGAGGAGGAGCTTTCCCCCGATAAGATCAATGAAGGCGAGCTGCAGTTCTTGGTCGAGCCGCCGGACCGACCAGCGCACACCCAGATCAATCATATTGCGATAGGCACCGAGTCACTCAAAACCGGTTGGATCAAGATGAAACAATGCCACCATCATCTTGGGCCGACACGCGCCTTGCAGGTGGTATTTCATCGCGAGCGCGTGCGCAACCTGCAAATCATCGAGACGCAAGGTGTCGGCCGCGCCTGGGTCGAGGGGCCTACCGTCCAGCTCACGGACCTTACCAAGGACGCCGTGCTGTGTATCTTGAGCGAGAATCGGTCGCTGCGCCGCAACGAGCTGAGCGGCGAATATGAGTGGCAAGGCGGTCCCTATATGCGCCGCTACTTCGACGGGTTTTTCCCGATGCATGTAAAGATCGTGCTTGATTATCCCGCTAATTCTCTAAGTCTCCGCTCCATCGACCCAGCCCCCATTCGGCTGCGCGCTGTAACGGCCCCGGGACATGTGCGCCTCGATGCAATATTCGAGGGCCGTCTCGATGTGCTTGTGCGCTTTACACCCGTCGATGTTGTGCCCGGAATCGGCTGGCACTAGCCAAGTCGTCTTGGCGCTTTACAAGTGGCGCCGGATCGCGTCATAGTGCCAAGCAGAAAAGGATATCTGCGGTACGTCTGTCATGAATGACAGAACAACAACCATGGAGGGTGGGTCATGGAATACCCAAGCGTCGGTTTCCCCTTGGCTTTTCGCGGTACGTCATTTTCTCAGCATGGTCTTTCCTTACACGAGCTACTGACAAGCGTCAGCATCGTTGGCGTCTTGTCGACCGGCGCCGTCGCAAGCATGCAGCCACTGCTTGAACGCGAGCGGCTCAGTTCAGATATCAATCGCCTGATTACCCATCTTCAGTTCACACGCTCGGAAGCGATTCGCCGCTCTGCGCCCGTGACATTGTGCAAGAGTTCTGACGGCGAGACCTGCACGCGCGCCAGTCGCTGGGAGCAGGGTTGGATCGTATTCGTTGACTTCGATGATGATCAGCAGGTCAGCGAGGGCGAGCCCGTACTGCGCGTGCAGCAGCCGCTCAGTCCGGGCCATGGCTTGACGTGGAGTGCGGCGCTACGGCGCAACGATGCGATCAGCTATCAGCCCACGGGCCAATCACAAAAGAATGGCACTTTTGTCTTTTGCGGGCGCAATGGCACGGCCAAAACTGTCATCGTGAACTTTGTCGGGCGTCCGTATGTGTCGAATCGCACCGGCTCTGGCGAAAAGCCGCGCTGCCCGCCCCCCGGCGCGGCTTGACCCTTCCGGCCTCGCGCCACTACTATACGCGCCCCTGACGCCCGGGCCGGCATGCCCTGCTGCACGCCGGCACGCGAAATTTCTCCATTCCCCGGTAGCTCAGTCGGTAGAGCAAGTGACTGTTAATCACTGGGTCAGAGGTTCGAGTCCTCTCCGGGGAGCCAATTTCTAGGGCTTGGCGCAACCAAGCGCGATTGCTCTCAGTTCGTTTCCAGCGTAACGAACGCCACCGCATGATCTTCCTCGTCGGCAAGGCTCACGTGCGTCACGCGAATCCCGTGCTGCTCCAAGAACTCACGGGCCGCGCCGCTAAATTCAAGCAAGGGCTTGCCGCGCGTATCGTGCGCCACCCCGACCTGCCGTAGATGGATGCCCTGGCTGAAGCCGGTGCCCATGGCCTTGGCGGCGGCTTCCTTGGCGGCGAAACGCTTCGCCAGAAAATGCGCACGCCGTTCGGTGGCGCGGAATTCGGCCAACTCGCTGTCTGTCAGGATACGTTCGGCAAAACGGTCACCGAAGCGCTCCAGATCCTTCGCCATGCGCGCCACCCGAACGATGTCGGTGCCAATACCGAATATCATTTCTGCGCGCCGGACTCGACCATGAGACGTTTCATCTCCCGCACCGCGGCGCCAAACCCGGTGAACAGGGCGCGTGCGACAATGGCGTGCCCGATGTTGAGTTCGGACACCCCGGCGATCGCGGCGATCGGCTGCACGTTGTGATAGTGCAGACCATGACCGGCGTTGACCTGCAGGCGCCGCTCGCGACCGAGCACCACCGCCTGCTCGATACGCGCCAGCTCTTCGCGCCATAACTGCGGATCATCCGCCTCCGCGTACTGGCCGGTGTGGATCTCAATCACCGGCGCACCGGTCTTGGCGGCGGCTTCGATTTGTCGTTCTTCGGGGTCGACGAACAGCGACACGCGAATGCCTGCTTCGCCCAACTGCGCACAGGCTGCGGCAACCTTGTCGAATTGCCCCGCGACGTCCAGACCGCCTTCCGTAGTCAGTTCCTGCCGACGTTCCGGTACCAGGCAGCAATCCTGCGGCTGCACCCGACACGCGAAGCGAACCATCTCCTCGGTAACCGCCATTTCCAGGTTCATGCGCGTTTGCAATGCTGCACGCAATATTTCCACGTCCCGTTCCTGAATATGACGGCGATCCTCGCGCAGATGCAACGTAATGGCGTCGGCGCCGGCCTGCTCGGCCTCGTAGGCGGCTTGGACGGGATCGGGATAGCGCGTACCACGCGCCTGGCGCAGCGTGGCGACATGGTCGATATTGACGCCGAGCTTGATCATGAGCGCGAATCTCGTTCGTTGTTGCGTAGGCGGGCCGCCACGATGCTCTGATAAAGGCGACGACTGTTAAGCGGCCTGTCACCCAGATGCCGTGCCAGGGTCGCACGCATCAGTGTCTTGACCTCACGCCGCGTGTCGACGCCGTCGAGCGAATCGTGCGCGAGCGCCAACAAGCTCGCACCGCTAATACGTACTCCCTCGCAGGCCGCGTCCGGTTGCGCCAAGCGCCGCGGCCCGTGCTCGGGAAGGTAATCATAAACCGCCTCTGCCTCAAGCGGCGACTCTGTCGACACCTCTCGATCGAGCACCAACCCGTATCCCAGTTCGCGCAACAGATCCCTCTCGAACACCCGCAACACCGTCTCATCGTCTGCCCCTTGGGATAGCGCGAATAAGGCGCGACGGTAGGCCGCGAACAGATTCTCGTGCGGGTCGTGGCGATGCAGCAATCGCATCAACAGCTCATTGAGATAGAACCCGGAGAAGACCTGCCGTCCCTCGACGATCGATGCATCGCGCTCCAACTCCGCACCTGTCAGAATGGCGAGTTCCCCGCGGCCGGTCCAACTCAGCAATAGCGGTCGGAACGGCTCGAGCAGGCCTCGCCAGGGGCTCTTCGGTCGGCGCGCACCCTTGGCGAGCAGGCCAATGCGCCCATGGTGGATCGCGAAGGCCTCCAGCACCAAACTGCTTTCACTGTAGTCGCGATGATGCAAGACGTACGCGGACTGCGAGTTGACGCGCATTCAACGTAGCCCTACTGCGCTGCGCTTGGTCGGTCGGCGCTGACTATTTCGCGCGCGCGTTCGTCTTGTC
>CP070641.1:2057848-2069500 GCA_020354085.1 Pseudomonadota bacterium | reverse complement strand
TGATGGTGCGATTTCCAACCAGTTGGCTACCGAGAACCAGGGCGCCGAGGATCCAATAGACCAGGGTTGGCTTCCATTTGATAAACGTGTCGTCCTGCAGCACGATCGTTAAGCTGCCGAACACCGCAATCACGCCGAGCGTGACGACCTGCATGGTCTCGAAGCGCCGATGCTTCCACCAGTAGCCACCCACCTGAACCAGTGAGGCGACGATCGCCACCGCGGTGGCGGTGTAGATGTCATAGAGCTTGTAGGCCGCAAAAAACAGCAGCAGCGGCAAAAGATCGTAGAGGAATTTCATAGACTTCGCGGGGATTGTGTAGGGCTATTCTCGCATCGCCGAGCGGGGGGTGGCAACTCGATCGGGCGCCCTGCCAAAGGTGGCATAGCGCCACACAATAGGCGATTATAGCGCCCCCGCGCCGCTAGCCCGCCCATTGCACTCGTGCGTTACGACCTGCACAGCCACAGTATCGCCTCTGACGGTACGCTCACGCCGTCGGCCCTGATCGCGCGCGCGGTCGAGCAGGGCGTGGATGTGCTGGCGCTCACCGACCACGACACCACCGACGGCATCACCGAGGCGCAGCGCGCGGCCTCCGGCCACGCGCTGTCGCTCGTGGCCGGCGTTGAGATCTCCGTGACCTGGCGAAAGCAGACCGTGCACATCGTCGGGCTCAATATTCACCCCGGGCATGACGAGCTGGAGCGTGGACTCACGCGTCTGCGTGAATTCCGTAACTGGCGCGCGCAGGAGATTGATCGCCGGCTCGCCAAGCGCGGCATCGATGGGGCGCTGGCCGGCGCCGGACAGTTCGCCAAGGGCGCAATCGTGTCGCGCACCCACTTTGCACGTTTCCTGGTGCAGCAGGGTCGCGTGACGAGCGTGCAGGAGGCATTCGATCACTACCTGTCACGCAGCCGCCCAGCCTATGTGCCCGGCGAATGGGCGACACTGAGCGAGGCCGTGGACTGGATTACGGGCGCCGGGGGTGACGCCGTGGTCGCGCATCCGGGCCGCTACCAGCTCACGCACAGCAAGCTCAAGGCGCTACTTACCGAATTTAAGGACTGCGGGGGTGCGGCGATCGAAGTGATCTCGGGCAACCAGCCGGTCCAGACCAATGCGCATTTCGGATCCATCGCGCGCGCGCACGATCTCAAGGCCTCCCTCGGTTCTGACTACCATGGTCCGGAAAACGCCTGGGTGGAGCTCGGGCGTCTGCCCGCACTACCCGAAGGGCTCAAACCCGTATGGGACGGCTGGCCGCACGCGGCCTAGCGTTATCGAGTACGCAAGGTCAGGTTCCTCCATGGCTCAGTACTTCGAGGTCCATCCGACGCACCCGCAGCCGCGCCTGATCAAGCGCGCGGTCGAAATCGTGCGCGCGGGTGGGGTGATCGCCTATCCGACGGATTCCAGCTACGCGCTCGGTTGCCACATCGGCGACAAAGACGCGATGGAGCGTATTCGCCGCATCCGGCGCGTCGATGAACGGCACAACTTCACGCTCGTGTGTCGTGACCTCTCGGAGCTTGCCACCTACGCGATGGTGACCAATGCCGACTACCGCATTCTCAAGGCCCATACGCCGGGTCCGTACACGTTTATTCTGCCGGCAACCCGCGAGGTGCCGCGCCGCCTGCAGAACCCCAAACGTCGCACGATTGGCCTGCGCGTGCCGGACCATCCGATCGCGCGCGCCCTGTTGGCCGAACTGGGTGAGCCCTTGATGAGTTCAACGCTATCGCTACCGGACGAGGATTATCCGCTGAGCGATCCCCAGGAGATACGCGAAAAGCTCGAGCATGCCTTGGATCTGGTGATCGATGGCGGTGCAACTGGCTTGGAGGCGAGTACCGTGGTCGAACTGCACGACGGCACAGCACAAGTAACGCGCGTTGGCAAGGGTGACCCGACGCCGTTTTCCTAGTCAAGACCTTCATTCGTAAGGTGTTTTGGAGGTTTCTTGCGTTGGTCGAGGCGGCCGGCCTTGATATACTGCGACGATGCACGAGGTGAGTCTTTCCTTGCCGCAGATCATCGCGGTATCCATCCTGCCGATCCTGTTCGCCATCACTGTCCATGAAGTTGCTCACGGTTGGGCCGCCAAACAACTCGGCGATCCCACCGCGCAGCGCTTGGGGCGTCTCACCCTTAATCCGCTAAAGCATATCGACCCAATTGGCACCGTCTTGGTGCCGGGCTTGCTGTTGCTGATCGGTGCGCGCTTTCTGTTTGGCTGGGCCAAGCCGGTACCAGTGACTTGGGAAAACCTGCGCCATCCCAAGCGTGACATGGTATTGGTCGCGGCCGCCGGCCCCGCAGCCAATCTGTTGATGGCCCTCGGCTGGGCCCTGGTGGCGAAGCTGAGCCTTTTCGCCCCCGAGTGGGCGGCGGTGCCGCTGCGCTACATGGGGGAAATCGGCATTCTCATTAACGTGTTGCTGATGGTATTCAATCTCCTGCCGCTGCCGCCGCTCGATGGCGGTCGCGTCGCGGTTGGATTGCTGCCCGGCCGTTGGGGTTGGTATTTGAGCCGCGTTGAGCCGTATGGATTCTTTATTCTGATTGCGCTTATGGTCAGCGGGGTACTGTGGTTTCTGATTAGCCCGCTCATATCCCTGGTCACGAAGCTCGTGACGGCGGCGGTAGGGTTGTAGCCGACAGCATGAGCGCCGTTCTCCCCGGACAAGCGCAACGGGTGCTCTCGGGCATGCGTCCGACCGGCCGCCTGCATCTCGGCCACTATCACGGTGTGCTCAAGAATTGGGTGCAGTTACAGCAGCAATACGAGTGCTATTTCTTCGTGGCCGATTGGCATGCGCTCACGACCCACTATGAGAATCCGCAAATCATTGGCGAGTCGGTGTGGGAAATGGTGGCAGACTGGTTGGCCGCCGGAGTCGATCACAACGCCGCGACGTTATTCATTCAATCGCGCGTGCCGGAACACGCCGAGCTGCACGCGCTTCTGTCGATGATTACGCCGTTATCCTGGCTCGAACGCGTGCCGACCTATAAGGATCAGCAGGCCCAGTTGCGCGAGAAAGATCTGGATACCTATGGTTTTCTCGGTTATCCGCTGTTGCAAAGCGCCGATATCCTGGCCTATCGCGCCGGCATCGTCCCGGTGGGTGAAGATCAGGTAGCCCATGTCGAGTTGACGCGCGAGGTGGCGCGTCGCTTCAACCACCTCTATGGCCGCGAGCCCGGCTATGAAGAATTGGCGGAGAAGGCCATAAAGAAGATGGGCAAGAAGAACGCCAAGCTCTATCTTGAGCTGCGTACCGCCTATCTGGAACAGGGTGATGCCGACGCGCTGGCCACAGCGCGTGCGCTGCTGGAAGGCCAGAAAAACATCACCTTGGGCGATAAAGAGCGCTTGTTCGGCTACCTCGAGGGTGGCGGCAAGATGATTCTGCCGGAGCCACAGGCACGGCTCACCGCGGCGGCCAAGATGCCGGGGCTCGATGGTCGCAAGATGTCCAAGTCCTATGACAACACCATCTCGCTGCGCGATCCACCGGCCGAGGTCGAACAGAAGCTCAAGACCATGCCCACCGATCCGGCGCGCGTGCGTCGTACCGACCCCGGCAATCCCGACAAGTGCCCAGTGTGGGAATTCCACTTGGTGTACTCCGACGAGAAAATGCAGCAGTGGGTGCAGGAGGGGTGCCGTTCCGCCGGTATCGGCTGCTTGGAATGCAAGCGCCCGGTAATCGACGCGGTGCTGCAGGAGCTCAAGCCGATTCAGGAGCGCGCGTCGGAGTTTTCACGCGACCCCATTTTGGTTAAAAATATCATGGCCAACGGTTGCCAGCGGGCGCGCGAGGTGGCGGAACAGACGCTCGACGCGGTACGCAACGCGATGGGCCTCGGATACAACTGAATGAACGAGACGGATACGACCATCGATCCTATCGCCAAGGTAAACGGCGAGGCCGTCCTTACCCTCCCGGAAGACCTGTACATTCCTCCCGAAGCGCTCGAGGTGTTCCTCGAGACCTTTCAGGGTCCGCTCGATCTGCTGCTATACCTCATCCGCAAGCAGAATATCGATATCCTCGATATTCCGATCGCCGAGATCACGCGCCAGTACATGGCCTATGTGGAACTCATGCGCCAGGTGAAGCTCGAGCTGGCTGCGGAGTATTTGGTGATGGCCGCCACGCTGGCCGAGATCAAGTCGCGCCTGCTCCTGCCACGTCCGGCCGAGTTGCCGGCGGAGGAGGCCGACCCGCGCGCTGAACTGGTGCGGCGCCTGCAAGAGTACGAGCGCTTCCGCATGGCCGCGGAGAACATCGACCGCCTGCCGCGCGTGGGACGCGAGGTGCATTTGGTGTTGATCGAGTCCAAGTGCGAGCCGAGCCAACGGCCGCAGCCCAATGTGACGCTCACCGATCTGCTCGATGCCTTCCGCCAAGTGATGGCACGTGCCGAGCTCTATCGCCATCATCGCATCCGGCTCGAGCCCTTGAGCGTGCGCGAACGCATGACCGAAATCCTGACGCGCATCAACGCCGAGAACTTCACGAGCTTCGAGTCCCTATTCGATCTCAAAGAGGGTCGGCTCGGATTGGTGGTGACCTTCCTCGCGATTCTGGAGCTGATGAAGGAGTCGCTGATCGTGATCGTCCAGCAGGAACCCTATGATCCCATCCACGTAAAGGCGGCCGCCTGATGCAACAAGCCAATACGGAACTGAAAAACCTTTTGGAGGCAGCCTTGCTCGCCGCCGGCCAACCGTTGACCGTCGAGAAAATGCTGGCGATGTTCCCGCAGGACTCGCGCCCGACGCGCGATGAGGTAAAAAGCGCGCTCGCGGCCTTGGAGAAGGATTACGCCAAGCGCGGTATCGAGCTCAAGCAGATCGACAAGGCCTGGCGTATCCAGACGCGCGAGACCTATGCACCAATGATCGCGCAGCTGGTCGAGGAGCGGCCGCCGCGCTATTCGCGCGCGCTGCTCGAGACACTCTCAATCATCGCCTACAAGCAACCGGTCACGCGCGGTGACATCGAGGGTATTCGCGGTGTGACCGTATCTAGCGAGATCATCAAGACGCTGCTGGAACGCGAATGGATTCGCGAGGTCGGTCGCAAAGAAGTGCCCGGCCGCCCGATGCTGTACGGCACGACGCGTGGGTTTCTTGAGTACTTCAATCTGGCAAGCCTGGAAAACCTGCCGACCCTTGCCCAGATGCGTGAAATCGCCGAGATCGCTGCAGAACTCGGCACAGCCCCGGGTGCGAGCGAAGACGCGAGCGAGGCGGAATCCGATGCCCCTGCTTCCCCGGCTGCGGGCGACGCCGTATCGGAGGCGGCCGAGGCCGAACCGATGGTGGCGATGCAGGCAGGGCCGGCCGACAACGAGTGAGCGCACGTCGCCGCGGCGCGGATACTCGCGATAACCGTAACCCAGTGCGCGGCGACCGTCGGCGCCGCCCGCCGCACTCCGCGGTCTCCGAACCCAAGAGTAACCACACGCCGGACACGTCCGCGCGCGGCGAGAAGCTGCAAAAGGTGTTGGCGCGCGTCGGCGTCGGTTCCCGCCGCCAGATCGAAGGCTGGATCGCGCAAGGTCGAATCACTGTGGAGGGCCGGCCCGCGGTCGTGGGGCAGCGCGTGTCGCCCGGTCAGCGTATCGCGCTCGATGGCCGGCCGCTCAGCGCCACCGACATCACGCCGCGTCCGCGCGTGTTGATCTATCACAAGCCGGAAGGCGAGCTGTGTTCGCGCGTTGATCATGCACCTTCGAACGTTGCCTCGCAGGAGGCGGAAGGCACAGCGCTGGGGCGGCCAACGGTGTTCGACAACTTGCCGCGCCTGCGAGCCAGCCGCTGGATCCTGGTGGGAAGGCTGGACTTCAACACCTCCGGATTGCTCTTGGTGACCAATGACGGCGAGTTGGCGCACCGGCTCATGCATCCTTCGAGCGAGATTGAGCGCGAGTATGCGGTGCGCATATTTGGCGAAGTCACGCCCGAGATGTGGGCGCAACTTCAGGCGGGCGTGCAATTGGAGGACGGGCCGGCGCGCTTCGATGACATCATCGACGCCGGCGGTAGCGGCATGAATCACTGGTACCATGTAATTCTGCGCGAAGGGCGAAACCGCGAGGTGCGGCGCGTGTGGGAGGCAGTCGGTGCCCGCGTTTCACGCTTGATCCGGGTGCGCTATGGCAATGTCACCCTGCCGCGCCACTTACGGCCAGGACGCTTTGAAGATTTGGAACCGGAGCAAGCGGCGGAACTCTACCGGCTCGCTGGGCTTACGTTGCCGGAGACAAAACGGAAAGGGCGGCGAACGGGTGCCGCGGGTCCCGGTTATAAGACCACAAGGGGCGCGCGACCTCACCGCCGGCCGCGCAAACGGCAACCCCACCGGTAGAGCGCCTTCGGCTTATTCCTTCTCGATGTCCTGATACATCTGGGTGACGTTGCGATCCGCCAGCAGGTCGAAGTTCACCAGATGCCGGAAGCGTGATTGATCAATCTTATCGACGGTATCGATCATGTCATCGCCGCGTGTGATAGCGTTTTTGATCTCTTCGCGCAGGTAGGTCAAGTAGTCACGCGTATCACGCCGTGCCTCGCTGGCCGTCGCCAACTTCCCATGACCGGGCACGATAAAAAGCGGTTCCAGCGCGAGCGCCTTGTCGAAGGCCTCGATCCAGCCGCGACTGTCGCCAATCGGAATAACCGCCAGCAGGCGATCGGTGTAGATCAAGTCGCCAGCGAACAACACGCGCTCGCGCGGTAACCATACTACTGCATCGCCGCGCGTGTGCGCCGGGCCCAGGTGTAAGAGCTCGATGCGCGTCGCACCGAGTTGAATCTCCTGTCGATCGGGAAAAGTCGTGTTTGGGTATACCAGGCGCGTATCGTCGGCCTTCTCTTTGAGCATGCGGTGATTGCTCTCAAGCTGCGCCTGACCCAGCTCCTGCATGAGAGCGGCGGCTGCTTCATGGGCGATTACATTCGCGCCGATAGAGGCAAAGTACGCATTGCCGTGCCAGTAGTGATTCTGGCTGTTGAGGTTGACGACCCAGCGGATCGGTTGAATCGTGACTTGGGTAATGGCCCTGTGCAACGCCTTGGCGACCTGTTGCGTCGGACCGCTGTTGACAACCAGGACGCCGGCATCCGTGACGATAAAGCCGAGATTGGCGTTGAGACCGTCATTCTCGTAGGTCTGACCACCGAGATCACCGATAACGGCATACACACGCTCCACGACCGGCACGGGTTGCAGCGTCAGCGGTGACGCCGCGACCGCGGGAGCGGTCAGGCACAGGGCGACGGCGGCAAGCGCGCGTGGCATTGGGATTCTCGCGTCGGCGTTTGGATGTAATAGATGCTACCAAAGCGTAGAATCTTCCACATCCTATGGATACGCACGCCCGACCCCGTTGGCTCACACTCGTCATCAGCCTGCCGGGGCGCCGCGGCACCGCGCGCATGCGCGTGTGGCGTTCCTTGAAGGCGACCGGCGCCGCCGTATTGCGCGATGGAGTATATCTTCTACCGGATACGTCGGCTGCGCATGCAGCCTTCGAGAAACAAGCGCGCGTCATTCGCGCGGCCGGCGGCAGCGCGCATGTATTGCGGCTCGATGAGGTCGCCCGCGAGCAAGAGCAGACGTTTCGCGCACTGTTCGACCGCGCGTCCGAGTACGGCCCCCTGATCGATGCGCTCAATAAGCTTCGCAGTACCCTGGCGCGGCGCCGCAGTCCGCAAGCGAGCAAACAGGTGCGCGCGATACGGCGCGCGTTCCAGAGCCTGTATGCCGCGGACCATTTCCCCGGTGCGGCGGCGGAACAGACCGCCCAACGTCTAAGCGAAGTGGAAGCCCTGGTCGCAGCGCTCGCGTCGCCCGATGAACCGCGCGCCCATGACGGCGCCATCGCCGCGCTCGACCGGCGCGCCTACCGCGGCCGCACTTGGGCGACACGAGCACGCCCGTGGGTCGACCGGCTGGCGTCGGCGTGGTTGATCAAGCGCTTCATCGATCCCAAGGGCAAGATCCTGTGGCTCATGGACATCAAGAAGATCCCGAAGCGGGGGCTCGGTTTCGATTTTGATGGCGCGACGTTCACGCATGTCGGCTCGCGCGTGACCTTCGAAACCTTATTGGCGAGCTTTGATCTGGAGCGTGATGGCGCGCTCACGCGCATCGGCCAATTGGTGCATTGCCTCGACGTTGGCGGTGCCCCGGTCGCCGAGGCGCAGGGACTAGCCACGATCCTCGCCGGCGCGCGCGCACGCCTTTCGAAAGACGACGCGTTGCTCGCGGAGGCGAGCCGCATCTTTGATTCCCTTTATGTCGCTTATCAGGAGGAGTGATACCGTATGACAACTACAAGCAACGCTTCTGTCGCGACGGGTGCGCTAGAACCCGTTCCGTTTTGGGAGGCGTTCCGCTACTGGCTCAAGCTCGGTTTCATCAGCTTCGGCGGTCCGGCCGGGCAGATTTCCATGATGCACCAAGAGCTGGTGGAAAAACGCCGTTGGATTTCGGAGCATCGTTTCCTGCATGCGCTCAACTACTGCATGGTGCTGCCGGGGCCGGAGGCGATCCAACTGGCGATCTACATCGGCTGGCTTATGCATGGCGTGCTCGGCGGCATCGTCGCCGGCGTGATGTTCTTCCTGCCAGCGCTGATCCTCCTGATTAGCCTATCGTGGATCTATATCGCCTTCGGCGACATGCCTGCGATCGCCGGTATTCTTTATGGTATCAAGCCGGCGGTGACGGCGATCGTCGTGTTCGCCGCCTATCGCATCGGCTCCAAGGCTCTTAAAAATGGCGTGCTGTGGGCGCTGGCGGCAGCGGCGTTCGTCGCGATCTTCGCGTTCGACGTACCGTTTCCACTCATCGTGTTTGGCGCCGCGATCCTGGGCGCGATTGGCGGGCGGATCGCACCCGACAAATTCAAATCCGGTGGCGGGCATGGCGCATCCGACAAGAGTTATGGCCCGGCGCTGATCGACGACCACACGCCGGTGCCGGACCACGCGCGCTTCAGCTGGGTGCGAGTTGCCACGTTCCTTGCGATCGGGATTGCCCTCGGCCTCGCTGTTTTCGGCTGGCTGTTCGCGGTATACGGCTGGCAGGGCACGCTCACGCAAATGGGCTGGTTCTTCACCAAGGCGGCGTTCCTCACCATTGGCGGGGCCTACGCGGTGTTGCCGTACGTGTATCAGGGCGGCGTCGAGCACTACGGCTGGCTCACCGGCCCGCAGATGATCGACGGCCTCGCGCTTGGCGAGACCACGCCGGGCCCGCTCATCATGGTGGTGACCTACGTGGGCTTCATCGGCGGCTGGACCAAACAAGTATTCGGCGCCGATTGGTTAGGCGTAAGCGGCATCGCCGGTGCGCTGGTCGCGACCTTTTTTACCTTCCTGCCGTCATTTCTGTTCATCCTCATTGGCGGACCTGCCGTCGAGGCCTCACGCCACGACATCAAGCTGGCCGCACCGCTCACCGCGATCACCGCGGCGGTAGTGGGCGTGATCATCAATCTCGCGGTGTTCTTCGCCTGGCACGTGCTGTGGCCGCAGGCCAGTCAGGCTGCACCGTTTGCCGGACGCTTCGAGTGGTTCGCCGTGATCGTCGGCATCGCCGCTTTCCTCGCGCTATGGCGTTTCAAGGTCGACATCATGAAGGTGATTGGCGCCTGCGCGGCCGCCGGGTTGGTGTGGCAATTCATGCTCAAACCGCTTGGTATTTGAGGAGAACGCGATGGCCTATCAAACGAAGCTCTTGTCCTGCGATCCGGGAAGGCTGAAGGGCCTGTCGGAAAAGCTGATCGTCTCGCACTACGAGAACAACTATGGCGGAGCGGTCAAACGGCTCAACGCGATCAGCGAGCAGCTCGCCGCGCTCGATTTCAGCAAGGCGCCGGTGTTCCAGATCAACGGTCTCAAGCGCGAAGAGTTGATCGCGAGCAATTCGATGATCCTGCATGAACTCTATTTCGATGGGCTCGGTGAGGCGAGCGGGCCGAGCGGCATGCTCGCCGATGCGATCAAGCGCGATTTCGGCAGCCACGAGCGCTGGGCGGCCGAGTTCTCATTCATGGGTAAGGCACAGGGCGGCGGCAGCGGTTGGGTGCTGCTCACCTATTCACATCGCGACCGCAAGCTCGTCAACCAGTGGGCGGCGGACCATACGTGTAGTCTCGCTGGCGCCACGCCAATTCTGGCGCTCGACATGTACGAGCACAGTTATCACGTGGACTACGGAGCCAAGGCCGCGGCCTATGTCGATGCCAGTATGAACAACATCAACTGGGCGAATGTTGCCCGCCTTTATGAGGACTGCGCAAAATGAGTCGCACCATTTCTGTCAATGAGCTGAAGCCCTTGGTTGACGGCAAGCGCGCGACCGTACTCGATGTCCGCCGTCAGAACGACTATGGCGCGGATGCCGTAACGCTACCGGGTGCGGCCTGGAAGAACCCGGAGCAAATTGCGGAGTGGAGCAAGACACTGCCCAAGGACAAGGAAATCGTCATCTACTGCGCACGCGGTGGTTCGGTGAGCAACTCGGTGCTCGACAACCTGCTGGGTCAGGGTTTCAAGGCGCGCTATATCGAAGGCGGCATCGAGGCCTGGAAGACCGCGGGCGGCGCGACGGCGGCGAAATAGCCATGAAATGGGTCACGCGCGAGCGCCCGAAAATCGACCGCATTGCCTGCCCGTGGCTCATCGCACGCTTCGTCGATGAGCGCCCGGAATTCCTCTACATGCCCGCCGGTGACGTCATGAAGGTCGCCGCCGAGACTGGCGCCGTTCCCTACGACGTGCCCGGCGTCGAACTCGGCCATCACGGCGACCGCTGCAGCTTCGACGCCTTCATCGCCAAGTACCAGCTCAAGGATGCGGCGCTCGACAAGTTGGCGCTGATCGTGCGCGCCGCCGATTGCAGTGCACCGCAGTTGGCCAAGGAGGCGGCCGGCCTGCTGGCGATCTCGAAGGGCTTGTCGCTCAACTTCGAGAACGATCACGAGATGCTGAAACACGGCATGGTGATGTACGACGCGCTCTACGCTTGGTGTCGCTGCGCGATCAAGGAGCAGCACGGTTGACGCGCGCGCCGCAAATGACCGCCGCCATGTGTTCGTCTCACTGCAAGGTTCGGATTTCCGACCGCGCTTGATTGTCGGCTATCGACGCAGCGTATCGCGTCCCGGCCTCAGGCCGGGTGGCGCGTATGTACGGCGTGATGCTTGATCATCGTGAGTTCGTTTCCACCGTTCGGTGTGACGCGATAGAGGAGGCGATCCGTGGTGCGACGCATTAGCGGAATGCCCATGCCCCCGATGGGTCGCTGTTCTAGGGGCTGCGCAAGATCCGGCGAGACCACGGTAGTCGGATCGAACAGTGGTGCGCTGTCCTCGATCCGGATATGCAGGCTGGAACCCTGCGGTTCGACCTCGAGGCGGATGGAGCCCGGGCCGCCACGATACCCGTGGACCATAATGTTGGTTATCGCCTCGTCGATTCCCAGCGCCAGATCGGCACCGATCGTGTCATCGACGCCTAGGGACTTGAATGCAGTTGCGAGAAAATCGCGCGCCTCCGCGAGACGGTCCAGGTCTGCCGGAAGCCTCAGGCGAAATTCCGTTTTCGCGCCGTGATC
>CP070641.1:2045223-2057748 GCA_020354085.1 Pseudomonadota bacterium | reverse complement strand
GGGGGCCGCTGTCTCGGCTGACGCCATGGAACCCGATTCGACCTGCGCCCGATTCGCCGCACTACCGCTCGATCAGTCGCGCACCGGCACCGTGGCGCCCGAGGCGCAGCTCTACGAGCATTATCTCAAGCCACGGGATTGGTTGGCCAAGGGCTAGCGCCGTTGGCAGCGTGGCGGGGCCTCAGCCTTCGTTTCCCCGCTCGTGGGCGTGAACTCGATTAGCTGGGCACGCACCCAGCCGATCCAGCGGGCGTTGTAACCCAGCTCTACCGGCAAATGATGGAGCTTGGGTGCCACGGTCACGTACGACCGTTCCTCACGATCAGTGCGGTCGATCCGCACGGCGTCGTACTCACTCCCACCCACAGTAACACGCTGCCGGGCGCCAAGAGCGAAACGGCGCTCCTGAACTCCGCCTTTGTCCACCATCTTGTAGGAGTCGGCGAGTGACCCGGCACTTAGATCCGCGCTCATGCGCAACTGCACCGACAAGGCGTCCCACACTGGAAAATCGACGTCGCTCAGGACTTCGGTCTTGCCGCCGCGTGTCAACAGGATGCGATGCTGCTCACGCTCGAAGCGTGCCTCGATATCGCGCTCCTCACTGCCTCCGACACGTCGGTGAATGTATTCGCGCGGCCAGAACTCGGTTTCCCCTGCCTCGACGACACTGCACTCATAGAATCTGAATCCAGCGAGTTCGGTTCGAATTTCGTACAACAGGAAGCGCCCCATGCGCTTGAGACTCATGCGCGAATCAACCAGGCCCATCGCACCGCTGTAACGGGCGGTGAAGGCCGGCGGCAGGTTGAGCGGCTCGGCGTGCGCGGCGGCGCCCAGCACGACAACAAGAACTGCCACGCGTAGCGACGTAAGGTGCAGCCCGCGAGCGCGTTGCGGCGCCGACGCGTGCCTGCCGCCAAAGCGCCAAAACGACATCAGCGCGCCGGCTCCAGGCTGATCTCTACTCGTTGATTGAGACGCGCGATCTGATTCCATTCGCCGGCGGTTTGCACGGTTGTTGGGTCCGGATAGGGCAGTAGCGGCTGTGCCTTGCCGTGCGCAACGAGCGCGAGATGAATCGGCACACGCGGGCCGCTGCGTTCGGCGATAAAGCGACTAAACGCCGGCGATTGCCGGTGCGCGAGTGTGCTGGCCTGCTCCGCGCTGTAACGCACGATTTCGCAGCTCGACATCTGGGCCTGGATGGCAGGCAGGCGATAGGCCCCGTCGCCATCGCGGACGAGACAAAACTCGCCGATGTGCGTCTCCAGCCGCACCGTGCCCTGAAACCCCATGCCCCCCAGCCGCGCGAGGAGTTCGCGCACCATGAGCAAGCGCTCATCGCTCAACGCGATTTGGTCGTGCTCGTAGTGTCCATGTTGGTTGACGGCCCACACCAGGGCGTCGATCCAGCCGGCGGGGGTGGCCGGCGCGCGGCGCTGCGCCTCCATGGTAGCTTGCACCAATTGCAGACGCGTGTCGGCAAGATCACTGGCACGTTGTTGCTCGGCCAAGGCGTTGCGTTGTTCGGCCAGCTCAGCGCGCAACTGCCCGGCCACTTGGTGCTGGTGCCACAACCACATGGCGGCGAGTAGCAGTACCAGGCCATAGAGCGCCGGCAACAGCCAAGCGCCACGGCGCCGTGGTTCCGCCGGCGGCGCCGACAAGGGCGGTTGTGTAGGCTGGACGCGCGAGCGCCAATCGGCGTCGTTCGCGACCACGGCACGTTCCGGCGGAGTGCTCGGTGTCATGCTGGTGGGGCCATGCGCAGGGCGCTGGCTTGTTGCGGAACCGGCGCCGGCGCGCAGCGCCACGACCGTGGCGGACGGCGTTGCCGCGACGCGATCGGGCACGAGACTCAAGCGCGTCAGAATGCCGGAGAGCTCAAGTGGGTTGATTGGTTTGTGCAAGACTGCGGCCGCACCGAGCGCACGCGCCTGCCCCATGTAGGCGTCGCCTTCACGCGAGGTGTACATGACGATCGGAATCATGGTGGTCGACGGATCGCGCTTGAGCAGGCTTAGGGTTTCAAAGCCGTCCATCCCCGGCATCATGTGATCGAGAAAGATCACGGCGGGCGGCAGGTTGGCGCGTAGATAGTCCATCGTCTCCGGACCCGACTCGGCCGTGTCCACGTGAAAGCCATAAGCGCGCAGCATGCGAGCGAGCGCCACCAAGGCGACGCGCGAATCATCCACCACCAGTGCGGAAATCGCCATTGAGCCTGCCTCGCTGAAGCGTCGAGTTCTCACTCGACGAGCGTTTTACCTTACCATAACCGCCGAGTCCGGCAGCCGACGGCGGCCGACGATCGGCATCTCAATGGGGATGATATGAGCGCGGCACAGCTTCCAAGCGGTGTAGAACCGACCCTGCGGGTTGTACCCATGCCGCGCGACACCAATGCGGCGGGCGACGTTTTCGGCGGTTGGATCATGTCCCAGGTCGATATGGCCGGTGCCATTGCCGCTGTGCGGCGGGCCCGCGGGCGCGTGGTCACCGTGGCGGTCAACGCCTTCGCCTTTCGCGAACCCGTGTACGTGAGTGACATCGTGAGCTTCTACGCCAGCGTGGTGCGCGTCGGTACGACCTCGCTCACCGTTGATGTGAAGGTGTACGCCGAGCGTGGCTTCTATGCACCCGATCCGGGCAGTGTCGTGCTGGTAACAGATGCCGTCTTGACCTACGTTGCCATCGACAAGCATCGCAAGAAACGCGCCGTGCCGCCGGCTTGATGCCCATGCGCTAGCGAGGTAGCAACGATTCAATAACGCGTGTAGTCGCCTCGTCATCCCACTCAAGCTCGCCGAAGAGCGCGTAGCGAATCTTGCCGTCCAGGCCCAGCACGAAACTGGTCGGAAACACGAACACCTTCCAGCGCTTGAGTGCCGCTCCGTCGCGATCCATCGGGACGGGAAAATCGACCTTGATCTTCTCGCGCAGGAACGCGCGCACGACTTTTTCATCTTCCCCCATGTTGACCGCGAGCACTTGCAGCGGTCGGCCGGCAAACTTGTGCTTGAGGCGCTGCATCGATGGCATTTCGTGCACACAGGGCGGACACCAGGACGCCCAAAAATTAAGCACCACGACTTGCCCGAGATAATCTCTTAGCACGTGCCGCTTGCCGTCCAAATCGACAAGATCTAACGGCGGCGGCGTCGGGTTGCCGCGGTAAGGTCGAAGCGCCCGCGCCCGTGGCGCCTCTGCCGCGACGATTGCGTTCGGCGCCCTGGCGGCGCGTTGTGTACCGGCCGACGCCGTGCGCAATTTGGCGAGCGCTTCGACTATCAGCTGCGGTAGGCGCTCGGACTCGCGCTGCTCGCGTGCAGTGGCATCGGGGCGAAAATAAAAACGATCGCGCACCTCCGGCAGTAGCCGTGTGAATACTTCAGCCCCGGACTGCGCGAGGGTGGGAACCAGGGCATCGAGTCGCCAGCGCCAGGGCGAAAGCTCGGGCTGCAGAATGAACACTGCCGATTGCGAGGCGCCCACCGCCGCATGGTAAATACCGTCGCTGCCAGGCTCAGGCGGCGTGGTAAACAGATTCGGATGCAACAGCACCACGCCGCCCAACGAGCGCCGTTGCGGATGCGAGCGCCGCCAGGCATTGGCGCCTCGCAGCGCCACGATGCCGGCGCGTGCCGAAGCCAGCAAATAGACACGCCGACCGCTCGCCTGCGCAGCGCTATCGATGAGCTGCACGATGTCGTTGTCCGGTATCTCGTCGAGGCTGCTCTCAAGCGGCGGCAACAGCCGCGCGGCGAGCATGTCGGCTTGCCACACCTCGATGCCGCGCTTGGCAAGTTCTAGTGCCAGCGGTGCCTCGGCGGCATGACTGTTGAAGCCCGACGGCAACCACAGTAGCAGGCTCTCGCCCGCGCTCGCAGCCGTGTGCACCTCGACCGGAATCAGCGTGCCATCGGCAAGCTTTACATCGCGCGACGCAGCACCGACCGGCGGCGAAACGCTCGTTAGCAAAGCGAACGATGCGAAAACCAAGATGATGCGCCAACGGTTGCCGTAGACAGCGGCAATGCGAGCCACTACGCTTTCGATCATGACGTCTCGGTTCCTCGTGTTCGCGCTTTCAGCGGCCGCGCTAGCTTTGTGCACGCCGGCCGCGGCCAACAGCCCCGTCCCGATTACGCCGTCCCCGTTACCATCCGTGGATGACTTCGTCGAAGGCATGCCGGTTCCGGATAAGCCCGCCAGCGTTCCGGATCTCATGGTGCTGCAGTTTCGTGACGGCCAAAATCTCGGGCGCTTTCGTATTAAGGTCGAACCCGGCGCAACCGAGGTGCCGATAAAGGGAGTGCGCCCGCTGCAGTGGACCATTTTACCGGGTGCCGCGATTGATGCGCCTGCGCAACCGCCCAATCGCTTGGTCGAGCTTTACCGAGGCACGCCCCAGCAATCGCAGCTTGTTTGCCGTATCGGCGTACGCTACTTCCGTGCCCGCAACGGATTGTGGGTAGCGCATTTCCTGTTGATCGAAGAACCGCTGGTGGCGCGGCGCGGAGATCGCTGGGTGCCGTTTACTGCCGTGCAGGGCGACGCCGATCTAATCATTTTGACCAGTAGCACCCTACCCAATGCCGACGGCTACTATCCCTCGCTCGAGTTTGGTTTTAACGGCCAGCCGCGGCAGATTGACTTCTGGGTCGTGCACTAGCGATCGTTCGGCGGATGCAACGCGCACCCGCCGCCGGTCGTTGCCATGCTACTTATTCTTGAGCGCGTCGATAAAGGGCGTTATGAGATCGATCGGGAGTGGAAACACCACGGTCGAGGTCCTCTCGCTCGCCAGACTCGACAAGGTCTGCAAATAGCGTAGCTGCAAGGCCTGCGGGCTCTTGCTGATGAGCTCGGCGGCCTGCACGAGCTTCTCTGCCGCCTGATGTTCGCCCTCGGCATGAATGATTTTGGCGCGCCGCGTACGCTCGGCCTCGGCCTGCTGGGCGATAGCACGCACCATGGTCGGATCGATGTCGACATGCTTGATTTCGACGCTGGTCACCTTGATGCCCCAGGCGTCGGTGGCGGCATCGAGCAGTTTCTGAATGTCGGCATTGAGCTTGTCGCGCTCGGCCAGCATCTCGTCGAGCTCGTGCTTGCCCAGCACCGAGCGCAAGGTGGTCTGCGCGAGCTGTGAGGTCGCCGCGTAATAGTCCTCAACCTGGATGATTGCGCGCTGCGGGTCAACGACGCGGAAATACACCACCGCATTGACCTTGACTGAGACGTTGTCGCGCGAGATCACGTCCTGCGGTGGCACGTCCATGACCACGACGCGCAGATCGACGCGGACTGCCTGTTGGATGACCGGCAGCACGATGATCAGGCCCGGACCTTTGACTTTCCAGAAGCGGCCGAGCATGAACACCACGGCCCGTTCGTACTCGCGCATGATGCGCAACGAGGAAAACAGCAACAGCAGAATGATGACAACGACCGCGAACCCTGAAGTAAAAAAGCCCATGGTTGACTCTCCGCGTTAAGTTTTTGCTTGGTTGCCGCCGACCGCGTGCGGCTCCACTTCCAGAATCAGTCCCTGCATTGACAAGACCCGCACCGTTTGACCGTGTGCGATGGCACGAGCGGCGCGCGCCTGCCACTCTTCGCTGTGCACACGCACGCGCCCACGGTAGCGACTGCTGGCGTCCATCGCAAAGGTCTCAAGCGCCTCGCCCACCATACCTACCATTTCCTCGGCACCGCTGACCACCTGGCGTTTACGTGCGCGTAGCGCCATCATCACCACACCGATGAAGAACAGCGCGCTGGTTGCCGTGACAGTTGCGACCAACGGCCAGGCGATTCGGTATCCCTCCACCTCGGTGTCCATGAGAATAATGGACCCGACCGCGAAGGCAATGACGCCGCCAATGCCGAGCGCGCCGAAACTGGGCGCGAATGCCTCCGCCACCATGAAGGCGATGCCGAGCAGTATCAATCCCAGGCCGGCGTAGCTGATGGGCAAGACCTGGAAGGCGTAAAGCGCGAGCAGCAGGCAGATGCCGCCGAGCACGCCGGGGAAGACATAGCCCGGATTCCACAGCTCAAAGAACAGGCCGTAAATGCCGGCCAGCATCAAGAGATAGGCGATATTGGGATCGGTGATGACCGATAACAGACGGCTGCGCCAATCGGGATCGATACTCGTGACCTCGAGCCCTTTGGTCGCGAGCGTGATGGTGCGGCCATCGAGTGTCACTTTGCGGCCATCTAGTTTCTTGAGCAGATCGGCCGTGTCGGTAGCGATCAGATCAGCGACGTTCAACTTGACCGCTTCCTCGGCTGGAAGGGAGGCGGCTTCCCGGACCGCTTTTTCCGCCCACTCGACGTTTCGTCCGCGCGCCTGGGCGAGCCCGCGGATATAGGCGATGGCATCGTTCAATGCCTTTTGATCCATATCGGGTTTGGCCGGCTTTGCTTCCTTCGGCTCCTTGTCCTTCTCGTCTTTGGGCGCAGGTTTCTGCGGCGCGCCGGGCTCCCCTACCGGCGGGGCCATGCGCACCGGCGTGGCCGCGCCGAGATTGGTTCCCGGCGCCATGACCGCGATATGTGAGGCGTACAGGATATAGGTACCGGCGCTGGCGGCGCGTGCGCCGCTCGGCGCGACGAAGGTGGCCACCGGGACCGGCGAGCCCAGGATGTCTTGCACAATCTGACGCATCGCGGTGTCGAGACCGCCGGGCGTATCGACGCGCAGGATCACCAGTGCCGCGTTGGCGGCCTGCGCCTTCTTGAGCCCGCGACCGATGTAGTCTGCCGTCGCCGGACCGATCGGTCCTGCGATGCTGAGCTGGACGATCTTGCCGGGCGCCGCGCCGGTACCGCTGGGCGCCGGGTCGGTCTTGCCCGCAATCAGGAACGGCCAGCCGAGAAGCGCAACAAAAAACGAAATTCGTAACACGCGCATCGCTACACGATACCAGAGATCGCGAGCAGCTGCGTGGCGCTACTGGGCTACCGGATATCCGCCATCTCGCTTATCCCTTTGTATCAATGGCGAGTTCCGTGAACCACACTTGTCCGCTGTGGCCACGGTCAGGACCTGCGATGCAAGCGTGCCGAATTTGCGCGTATGCTTGGGCGCGACGGCGAGCTGTCTGTGCGCGCCGACCAGGCGATCAACCAACGGACTTCTTTCCCAAGCGAGAGGACAATCTATGCGGATTTGTCGTCCAGTCTGGCTCATCGCGTTACTACTGGTTTCAGTTAACGCCTACGCAGAAAGCGCCATCGCGCTCAATACCCGACCCGATGTTGTACAAAAAGCGCTCGTTATTCGCCCCGACAAACCGGTGGCCGCGGTGGTGCTGTTCGCCGGTGGGCCTGGCACTCTCAAGCTTGACGGCACGTCCCTCGTTTCAGGAAAAGGTAACTTTCTGGTTCGTAGCCGCGAAAAATTCGCCGATCACGGTTTCGTGGTGGTGACAGTCGATGCACCGTCGGATCATGCTGGCGAGCGCGGGATGCTGGGCGGCTTTCGCGCCAGCACCGAGCACGCCCAGGACATCGACGTCGTCATCGCTCATATCAAGAAAGAGGCGAACGTCCCGGTGTGGTTGGTTGGTACCAGCCGCGGCACGGAGTCCGCAACCAACGTCGCAATCCGCGCTACCGCCCCCGTCGCCGGCTTGGTACTCACCTCGTCCGTGACAGAACCGAACAGCGATGGGGTCGCGGTAACCGAAATGGCGCTCGACCGGATCAAGACGCCGGTGCTGGTCGTCGTGCACAAGGACGACGGTTGCCGTGTGACGCCGCCAAGCGGCGCCGAGCGCATCAAGAAAGGCCTCAAGAATGCACCTAAGGTGGAAATTCAGACTTTTTCCGGCGGCAAGCCGCCGAAATCCAAACCGTGCGGCGCCACAAGCCAGCACGGCTTTCTGGGCATCGAAGCTGAGGTGGTGGGTGCGATCGCGGCCTTTATCAAATCAAATTCCCTTTGAACAGGCCGCGCGCTGACATGACCTTTCGCGTTCAGCGTGCGAGCTGGCGGGAAGACGAGCGCTCGCTCCGCGCCGTGCGCGAGGCGGTGTTCGTGCGCGAGCAGTACGTCCCAGCAACACTTGAATGGGATGGCGCGGACGAAGAGGCCCTGCACGTGCTCGCGCTCGATGATGAAGCGAACGCCATTGGCACGGGACGTCTATTGCCAAGCGGCCGTATCGGTCGCATGGCTGTGCTCGCCGCTTGGCGCGGGCGGGGGGTCGGTCGCGCCTTGCTCGGGGAACTGCTGCGCGCAGCACGTGAACGCGGGCATGCCGAGGTGCTGCTGTCAGCGCAAACGAGTGCCGTCACGTTCTACCGGTCGGCTGGGTTTCGTGCCGAAGGCGAGGTGTATATCGAAGCCGGCATTCCGCACCAGCGCATGCGACTCATGCTCGGCGCGCAACGCCCTTAGCGACCGCGTGCGAGAAAACGCAAAAGAAAGTCGAGAATCTCAAAACGATTGTAGGCCTCTTGCAGGCCGCGGCCCCATACCGTTGGCCCGTGGTCGCGCACCATCAGCGCGGTCAGCGCGGGTTGCGCCTTTTTGAAACGCGCCTCGATATCCTTCGCGATCTTCGCGACGTCGAGGTGATTCACGAACAGCGGTAACTCGACCTTGGGGTTCTGCTGCCAGATGTCAAAGCCCTTGATCATCTCGATGGGCGGCAGCGGCAGTGACTTTGCGCCCTTCTTCGCACGCGCGGCGGCGAGCACTGCCTCGACGCTGTGGCCATGAAGCGCCGCGCGCGCTTGCGGAAACCGGCGATACAGCACAGCGTGGATTGAGGTCTCGGCGGAGGGCTGGTTGGTTGGGCGGCGCTTTTCTGTGACTTGCCCGTCGCGCACGCGCACCAATAAGAAATCGTTTTCGTCGAGACGGCCCTTCGGCTTGCCGCTTGCCGTAATCCAGAAATGCTCGGCATCGGCGCGCGCGCTCAAGTTTCCGGCGGTGCCGGCCATCCAGCCACGGGCGTGAAAATCGCTTGCGACTTCGACCAGCGCCGTGCGCGCCGGCACATCGTCCAAGGTGCTTGCCATCGCGCGGTTCAGGCGACCGCGCTCGATTCCTCGAAGGCGCGCGTGCGTCCCGTATAGTGCGGCGTCCAGCCGCTGGTGTCGATGAAGTAGCGCACCGCCTTGCAGCGCGTGCAGTCGCGCATCTCGAACCAATGCTCGCTGTTGGCCGGCACGTTAATATAATCACCCGCGCCCACCTCGAGCATGAATTGCTCGCCTCCGGGTTCGACGAAACCGAAGTAGCCGCTGCCGGCAAGGATATAGCGCACCTCGTCGTCAGAATGCGTGTGAATCTTGTCGAACTTGGCGAGCATGTCAGCAAGCCCGGGGATGTCCTCGTGGATCACCACCAAATCGCGCGTCTGGTAGCCCTTGTCGCGCTTGAGCTCCTCGAAGCGATTGTCGACCAACTTGAGCAACTCCTCCTTCTCCGCGTCCATGAGTGCTTTCTTCTCGAGCAACTCCTTGGCGCGCGCACTGCTCGGCGCTGGCCAGCTCTTGAGCGCGATACCGATCTTGGCGAGGCGCGCCTGGATGGCGGGCAGATCACGAATCTCTTTGCCGCTGGGTTCGATGATACGGGCCATTGTCGAGCTCCTCCGGTAGTCGTCAATTGATTGCGCAGCTCTGCGAGCCTGTCGCGGTCGACGGCGGCTCTGCCCGTATCATACTCGGCTCAGCCGACGGCGGGGATCTCTGGTCGCACGCGGCGCCCGACGGCGGGCTTGTGGGCAGGGGACACCGATTCGACGCGCCGCAGCCGCGGCGGTTCTTCTGCGCTCGGTGGCGGCGACTGGGCCTTGCGTGGTTCCGCGCTTCTGGAACGCCCCTCCCCTCCGCGAGGCCGCGGCCCGTCGGGCCGCCCACGCCGAGGGCCGCCGCGTTCGCGGCCCCGCCGGTCCTCGCGCGTGGGCAAATCGCCCGGTGCAGGCTCGATGAGGGTCGCCAACAGTTCGGGTGTGACGGCGGCGGTGGGAATCTTGTGACCGATATAGGTCTCGATATCGGGCAGGCCGAAAACATACTTTTCGCAGGCGAAGCTCACGGCATCACCGGAGGCGCCGGCGCGCGCCGTGCGACCGATGCGGTGCACGTAGTCTTCGGCGTTTTGCGGCAGGTCGAAATTGAAAACGTGCGAGACCTCAGGCACATGCAGCCCGCGCGCCGCCACGTCGGTGGCGATCAGGATCGGCAGGCGGCCCTCGGTGAAGTCCTGCAACAGCCGTAGGCGCTGCGTTTGCGGGACGTCACCTGACAAGACCGCGGCATTCAAGCCGTTGGCGCGCACCCATACCGCGAGCCGCTCACCCATGTCCTTGGTGTTGATGAACACCATGCTGCGCGTCGGGTCCATGTGCCGCAGGAGCCCGATCAACAGCGGGATCTTCTCCTCCATCGCGGTGTGGTACAGCACCTGCTCGACCTTGTCGGCGGTGCGCTTATCCGGTTCGATCTGCACGAACTGCGGGTTGTTCATGTGCTCGTAGGCGAGCTCGGTGACACGATAGGCGAGGGTGGCCGAGAACAGCATGTTGAGACGTTGGGTCGGATCCGGCATGCGGCGCAGCAGGAAGCGGATGTCGCGGATAAAACCCAGATCAAACATGCGATCAGCTTCGTCGAGCACCATCACCTGCACCGCCTCCAGCCCGAACACATGCTGCTTGTAATAATCGATGATTCGCCCGGGGGTACCGATAAGAATATCGACGCCGGCCTCAAGCATGCGCCGCTGGCTGTCGTAGCCGGTACCGCCGAATACCAGTCCCAGCGTGAAACCCGTATTCTTGCCAAGGGTCTCGGCATCCTTGTGGATCTGAACGGCGAGCTCGCGGGTGGGCGCCAACATTACCGCGCGCGGCGAGGTCGGCTTACGCGTTACCGGCGCCGGATGCTTCAGCAGATGGCTAAAAGCGGCCAGGAGAAACGCCGCTGTCTTGCCGGTGCCGGTCTGCGCCTGGCCCGCTACGTCGCGGCCGGCCAGGGCATGGGGCAGGGCCTCGGCCTGGATCGGTGTACAGAACTCAAAGCCAGTGTCCCGGATCGCACTGAGTAGTTCGTCCGCGAGGCCCAGGCTTGAGAAGGGGGTATCGGAGAGGTGGTGTGCTGTCATGTAAGTTTATAAAGGATAACAGGATTTGACATGTCGGACACTTGTCAAGTGCGCTGCCCTGCTACGCGCTTGCATCACCAAGGCCAATTCGCTCAAATATGGGCCTTCTCGCCAGATCCCATCTAGAGCCGGCACACGGCCCTTTCCCAATTCACGACGGAGGCACCGCAACCTATGGCACAGGGTATCGTCAACGTAACGGATGACAACTTCGAAGAGATCGTTCTCAAGTCTGCTAGTCCGGTATTGGTTGACTATTGGGCGGAGTGGTGTGGCCCCTGCAAGATGATCGCCCCGGTCCTAGAGGAGATCGCCCAGGAGTACACTGGCAAGATCACCGTGGCCAAGCTCAACATCGACGAAAACCCGGCAACTCCGCCGAAGTATGGAATTCGCGGCATCCCCACCCTGATGCTGTTCAAGAACGGCAACGTCGAGGCCACCAAGGTCGGCGCCGTTTCCAAGTCTCAGCTGTCTGCCTTCATCGATGGCAATCTGTAGGTGACCGCCCGCGGGCTGGTCTGCGCCTGAACGCCACCTAGACGACACCCAAAACCGGTGATAATGTTTACTAACAACAGCGAAATCGACTAAGACCTCTCGTTCTTAGTTGTTCCGACTCTTTCCCTAGTTCTCGGGCAGTCAGCGCGGGTGCCGCCCGCCCCCTCCAGCCCGTTTCAATCCGGTGATCCCCATGAGCCCCAACGTCATGAACCTCACTGAACTCAAACGCAAACCTGCGACAGAGCTTGCCGAAATGGCTGCGGCCCTCGAGGTTGAGGGCGGCGCGCGCATGCGCAAGCAGGACCTGATCTTCGCGATCCTCAAGGCCCAGGCGAAGAAGGGTGAGGACATTCTGGGCGAAGGCGTGGTCGAGATCCTGCAAGACGGCTTTGGCTTCTTGCGATCGGCGGACGCCTCGTACCTAGCGGGACCGGATGATATTTACGTCTCACCCTCGCAGATCCGCCGCTTCAACCTCCGTACCGGTGACACCGTCAAGGGCAATATCCGCCCGCCCAAGGAGTCGGAGCGTTATTTCGCCCTGCTCAAAGTCGATGACATTAATTTCGAGAACCCGGAGGCGGCCAAGAGCAAGATACTGTTCGAGAACCTCACGCCGCTACATCCGCAGGACCGCTTCCGGCTGGAACGCGACAACGCCTCAAGCGAGAACATGACCGCGCGCGTGATCGACATGATCGCGCCCATCGGCCGCGGGCAGCGCGGCCTTATCGTCTCGCCCCCCAAAGCCGGTAAGACCGTGATGCTGCAGAACATTGCGCACTCGATTACCGCCAACCACCCGGATGTGTACCTGATCGTTTTGCTCATCGACGAGCGTCCGGAAGAAGTGACTGAGATGCAACGCTCGGTGCGCGGTGAGG
>CP070641.1:2035012-2045123 GCA_020354085.1 Pseudomonadota bacterium | reverse complement strand
CGTGCCAAGAACAAATCGTGGTCGTGTGCGTTCCATACGGCAAAGGCGAACATGCCATTGAAGCGCTTGACGCAGTCGGTCCCCCAGGCGTGATAGGCCTTAAGGATGACCTCAGTGTCACCGTTCGAGAAGAAGTGGTAACCGAGGCCAGTCAGTTCGTGACGCAGCTCGCGATAGTTGTAAATCGTGCCGTTGAATACAACGGCGAGCTTGAGTTCGCTATCCACCATGGGTTGGTCGGAGGACTCCGACAGGTCGATCACTGCCAGCCGCCGGTGGCCGAAGGCGATCGGCCCATCTGAATGCGCGCCTTCGTGATCCGGACCGCGGCGCGCCAAGGCCGCGGTCATGCGTGCGATTGCCGCGAGGTCGGGGGCCATTCCGTCGAACCGCAATTCACCGCAGATGCCGCACATGGCCGCTATCCTCCCTGCTCAGGTCGCCCACACAATTACGGCGTAGCGCGCCACTTTGCCGAGCGCGATGAACAACACGCTAAGCAGGAACGACAGACGCAGCCAACCGGCTGCGAAACAAAGCGGATCGCCGACGACTGGAAGCCAAGAGAAAAGAAGCGCCGGGCTGCCGAAACGCCTTACCCGATCGATCGCGCGTTGCTGTGCCGGCTTCCGTGGTTGGTCGAGGGGCCAGCGCACTGCCACGAGCCACCCGAGGAACCAGGTGGTAAGCGCTCCGAGCGTATTGCCGACGGACGCGACGGTGACAAGCAACCAGAGTTCGTGTTGCCTTTGATTAGCTAGCCAATAGAGCACCGCCTCGGAGCCGCCTGGAAACAAGGTGGATGACACGAAGGCGCTCGCGAATAGGCCCCAGAGCGTTAGGTCAGGCACGGTCAATCTCGAAGCAAGGCGGGTTGGCGACGCGGGAGAAACAAAGACATTATATAGTGTACGCGGTTGGAAACGACTTCGAGGATCAGCATCATGGCAAGCAAGCGCAGCGGGCCGCGGCGGGCGGGAGACCCGATCAACTCCGAAAAACTTGATGCCATCGTGGCGCGCGCTAACAAGGAGCGCGACACGCGTATGCAGGGATACCGCGAGCAGTCGCTGAAGCTCCACCCGTGGGTATGCGGGCGTTGCGGACGCACGTTCACGCGCGAGAACCTGCACGAACTGACTGTGCATCACAAGGATCACAACCACGACAACAATCCTCCGGACGGCAGCAATTGGGAGAACCTGTGTCTGTACTGCCACGACGCCGAGCATCAACGGTTCGCGCACCTGGTGCGCGGTTGGGACCCGATTCAACCGCCCGCAACGCCACAAGCGGCGACGCAGAAGCCATTTGCCAACTTAAAGGATTTGCTTAAGGGTGGATCCTGAAGAATCGCCTGATGGGGGCGTGGGATTCGGCATCGGCTTTAAGAAGGCCTTCTTTTTCAAGCGAGTGCCGCGCTGTGGATCCTCATCGCGCAAGGATAGTGCGACCGAAGTCTTGATTGAGATCAAGGTTCGGCGCTGGCACGGCGCGTAGGGTGCAGCGTGTCATGCTAAGGAATCCGGGCTGTATCGGCTATACGTTGCGGGGCAATCGGTATATCAACGTCACGAATCGCTGCACGTTGCGCTGTGCCTTCTGCCCCAAGTTCAACGGGACGTGGACAGTACAATCCTATCGGCTGCGCCTGGCGCGTGAACCCACCGCGGATGAGATGGTCGCCTCCGTTGGCAACCCCACCGAGTTTCGCGAAGTAGTGTTCTGCGGGTTGGGAGAGCCAACACTGCGGCTCTACGAAGTCCTGGAAACCGCTGCGCGCTTGCGCAAGCTCGGGGCGCGACGCATTCGCATCAACACCGACGGATTGGCGAGCTTAGTATTCGGGCGCGATGTGACGCCAGACTTTGAAGATCTCATCGATGCCCTGTCGATCTCCATGAACGGCCAAGATGCCCGCACCTACAATCAGCATTGTCGGCCGCGCGACAATGTTTCGTTCGCATCGATGCTGAAATTTACCTCGCGCGCGCGCGAATTCGTGCCGGACGTCAGTGTCAGCGCCATCGACGGCTTGCCCGGTGTGGATGTCTCCGCATGCTCAGCGCTGGCTGATCGCATGGGCGTCAAGTTTCGCCGCCGCGAGCTCGGTAAGGTAGGTTAACGGCCATTCAATTCACCGGGGAATAAGCTAGTCGTTGGCCACGTGATCGAGAATGGAACGGATGTCTCGTTCCCATCGCCGAAAATAGACGGCCAGCTCGCTATCCTTGAAAAACGTGCCGAGCAGCACCGGGTTGTTGGTCAGTGCCAGTGTCGTATTCTCTTCGGCAAAGACCACTATCTTGAGCGGCAGGTAGGGAATCAACTCGGGATGCAAGTTGGCGAGCCGGCGCGTCTCTTCGGGCTTGCCGAAGAATACGACGCGGTAAAAGTCCGTCTTGAAGCCCTTGGCAGCCAGCCCCACATCGACACGCTGCACACGTTGCACCTTGTAACCATGTTCCTGAATGAGTCGTTGCAGGGCATCGATGGTTTCCGGAAACGGCTGCGGGGAGCGTACCATGATAAGTTCCTCGGCGCGCGCCGCCCCTGCTGCCAGTAGCGCAATCAGCCCGAAGGCGACGAATACTCCGGTGAGGCGTCTCATAGCGTGGCATCTTCGAGTATGAGCGTGTAAACCTCGTGCATCTGCTCGCACATGGCGTTTAGTTCGGAATTGTTGAAAATCGTCGACAAGCGCTTCGGGTTCACTGCCATAACCAGCACGCGGCCGGCATCCTCGGTTACGGTTATGCGACAGGGCAGGAACAGGCCGACACGTGGGTCGACAGTGAGCGCTTGATTGAGAAAGTTGAAATCGCAGCCGTCGATAATGATGCGTTTGCGGTTTTCGAGTTTCTTGTCGACCATACCTTCATCGAACGGCACAGCGCGAATGACGCTCATGTTGGCGGCGGCCATGGCGTTCTTGACCTTTTCGACTGTGGTCGCCACGTCATGCGGTGATCGCCGCACCAGCACCGCTGACTCGGAGTCGAGTACGCGTGCGCTTGCCGGCGCGCGTTTCTTACCAAGGCTGCGTACAAAGGCCACGACGTCGTCGATATCCGCCTCCGACAATCCCATCTTCAGGAACGACATCATCGGTGTGCCCTGGCGGCCATGGATCAGGGTCGCCTTGATCAGTTGTTCGTCGGCGGCCGCATGGAATCCGGGGTTGTTCAACGCGGGGGCCAGTACGGGCAAATCGCGCGGACGCGAAAAAGTTAAGCCCGTCCCGCGTCCGCCTTCACCTTCCGGACCGTGGCAGCCCGCGCAATTGCGCTTATAGGTTTTCTCGCCTTTCTTCGCGTCACCCTTGCCAATCTTGACCGCCGCCCGGCGTTCGCCCTTATACCAACCACGCATGTGGCGCACGATTGCTTCGATCTCGGCATCGGTTAGGTGCGCGAACGAGGGCATCACCCGCCCTGGCCGTCCGAAACGAATGCTGTTTCGCAGGTAGTCATCGCTCACGATGGCGAGAAAATCAGGCAGGGCGAGCGGTACGCCCACCCCGCCGTGGCCGTCGGCACCGTGGCAGGCCGAACAGTGCTGGGCGTAGAGGTGCGACCCCTCATGACGCGCACGGGCCGGGTCGGCCCAGCTCAGCGACAGGGCGGCAAGCAGCGCGACCAGCACGGCTTGCACAAATGAACTTGTCTTGGAGGACATTAAGAATCCTTGGGGGCTGCTCTGCTGCCACGGATGGCGTGGCCTTGGTGGCATTTTTCGTGGCCGGCCCTCGCCGGTCATTGATCGAAGTCAAATTCCGCCGGTAGCGCTATGCGAGAATGCAGCGTTCGATCGCCTGCTACGGACATCCATGGAGCAACACATCGTATTCGATCCGGAGCTGTTGCGCCGGTACGACAAGTCGGGACCGCGGTATACCTCGTATCCGACCGCCGTGCAGTTTCACGCCGGTTTCGGGCCTGCACAATATCGGGAGTGGGCGGCGCGCAGCAACGTTGGCACCCATCGCAAGGCGCTGTCGCTGTATTTTCATCTGCCGTTTTGCGACACGGTTTGCTACTACTGTGCCTGCAACAAGGTAGTCACCAAGGACCGCAAGCGCGCGGCGCCCTATCTGGCGCAACTGCATCGCGAGATTGCCATGCACGGCGCGCTATTCGATCGCACCCGCGTGGTCGAACAGCTGCACTGGGGCGGCGGTACGCCGACCTTTATCTCGCACGATGAGATGCGTGAACTGATGCGCGTGACGCGCGAGCATTTTACCTTGCGTGACGACGACGGCGGGGAATATGGCATCGAGGTCGATCCACGCGAGATCAAGTCGGGCACCCTGGCGCTGTTGCGCGAGATCGGTTTCAACCGCTTGTCGATGGGTGTGCAGGATTTCGATCCCAAGGTGCAGAAAGCCGTCAATCGACTGCAAGACGAGGCGCAGACGGTTGCAGTCTTGAATGAGGCGCGGGCGCTCGGCTTCCGCTCGATCAGCATGGACCTCATCTACGGCTTGCCGTTTCAGACGGTCGAAAGTTTCGGACGAACGCTGTCCAAGATCACCGCGGCCTCACCGGATCGTCTTTCGGTGTTCAACTATGCGCACCTGCCCGAGCTGTTCAAGCCGCAGCGCCGGATCAACGCTGAGGAATTGCCGAGTCCGCAGGCCAAGCTCGATATCCTGCAACTCACGATCGAGCAGCTGACACGTGCGGGCTACGTGTATATTGGTATGGATCACTTCGCCAAGCCCGATGACGAACTGGCGGTGGCGCAGCGCGACGGAACGCTTTATCGGAACTTCCAGGGTTATTCGACGCACGCCGATTGCGACTTGGTCGGGCTTGGCATCACGGCGATCGGCATGGTGGGGGATAGCTATTCGCAGAACGTGCGCACGGTCGAGGAGTACGCCGAGCGCATCGAGTCCGGAGAGCTGCCGATTTTCCGCGGCATCGAGCTGTCGGCCGATGATCTGTTGCGGCGCGAGGTCATCACGCAGCTTATTTGCCACTTCGTCCTGGACACCGCCGCCGTCGAGCGTGCATACGGTATCCGTTTTGCGGAGTACTTTGCAGCCGAATGTGTCTCCATTAAGGAGATGCAGCGGGATGGTCTGTTGGACATCGAGCGCACCCGCATCAGGGTGCGCCCCGCCGGGAAGCTGTTGATTCGCAACATCTGTATGGTGTTCGATCGTTACTTGCGGGAGAAGCCGGATCAGCACTTTTCCAAGGTAATCTGACCGTCGCGACCGCAACGCACGGTTGCCAATAAACCCTCAATACCGGTGTGGTAAGGCTGTGACGGCAGTACATACTGGGCGTCCAGCATGATCGTATTCCGCTAAGCGCAATCCTTGGTCGGCCTTTGGCGGCGAAAAAAATGGACGCGTACCAAACAGGGCGTTTAAGATTAAAACCCAGCCAGGGAGAACGAGATGCGCGATCGCGTAGGGGCCGTCGTCACCATCGGCGGCATCAAGTTGGCATGTAAAGATTGTTCGCTACGGGAGCTTTGCCTGCCGCTTGGACTGCATGAAGCTGATCTCACGGCGCTCGATCGCGTTGTTCAGCGCCGTCGTACCTTAAAGAAAGGCGAAACGTTGTACCGCTACGGTGATCCATTGCGATCGTTGTATGCACTCAAGGGTGGCACGGTGAAAACCACCGGGCTCATGGAAGATGGCCGCGTGCAGGTGACCGGATTCTATATGCCGGGTGAACTACTCGGTGTCGATGCCATCAACGCGGACCAACATCCTTGCACTGCTGAAGCGTTGGAAACCGTTGAAGTGTGCGACATCCCGTTTCACGCGCTGGAGGAGTTGGCGCAGAAGGTCCCGGCCTTGCAGCATCAGCTGTTTCGCATCATGAGTCGCGAGATCGTGCGCGACGAGCAAATGTTGATGATGCTCGGGCGCATGACGGCTGAAGAGCGCTTGGCGGCGGCCCTCGTCAATTTCGCGCGTCGCCAGGCCCGGCTTGGGCTATCAGATCGGCTACTGCGACTCGCCATGTCGCGCCAGGACTTGGGCGACTACTTGGGGTTAGCGCTGGAGACCGTGAGCCGGCTGTTCTCGCGTTTTCAGGAAGAAGGCTTGATCAGCGTCCACGGTCGGCAGATCGAGATTCTCGACGCCGATCGGTTGCGTGGTATGGGGAGCGGCATGGCCGGCGAGGTAAGCGTCAGCGCCTGAGCATCGGTCAACGCCGTCTTAATCAGGCGGTTGACTGGGTGCGCGTTCTCCCCTAGCGTGAGCGGCCCGTTCACTGCATGGTCGCCGTTATGAATCGTGATTCCTCCCGCATCGCCGCACTTTTCGACCTGCCGTTCAGCGATCTGATCCATAGGGCGCAGACGGTGCACCGTCAGCACTTCGACCCGAACACGGTCCAGCTGTCAACGCTGTTGTCGATTAAAACTGGTGGATGTTCCGAGGACTGCGGATATTGCTCGCAGTCTGCGCGCTTCGACACTCATGTCGATCGCGAACCGCTGCTTGGCTTGGCCGACGTCGTCCAAGCGGCACAGGCCGCCAAAGCACGCGGCGCGACGCGCTTTTGCATGGGCGCCGCCTGGCGCGGACCTAAGGACAAGGACCTTGATGTCGTGGTGGAGATGGTGCGGGCGGTCAAGGGGCTCGGGCTCGAAACCTGCGTGACCCTCGGGCAGCTCAAGGATGGTCAAGCCGCGCGACTTAAAGCGGCTGGCCTCGACTACTACAACCACAATCTCGACACATCGCGCGAGCACTACGCCAATGTCGTGCACACGCATGGTTACGATGATCGCTTGCGCACTTTGCGGCAAGTCCGCGATGCCGGTATCCACCTATGTTGCGGCGGCATTCTTGGAATGGGCGAATCGCGCGCCGACCGCGTTGCCTTCCTCGCCGAACTCGCGGCGCTCAACCCACCACCCGAGAGCGTGCCGCTCAATATGTTGATCAAGATCCCCGGCACGCCGCTGCAGGGCGTACCGGCGCTTGAGCCGCTTGAGTTCGTGCGCACTATAGCGGTGGCGCGCATCGTCATGCCGACTTCTTACGTGCGTCTGTCTGCGGGTCGCCAGCAGATGCCTGACCATTTGCAAGCCTTGTGTTTTCTCGCCGGCGCCAATTCTGTCTTTTTCGGCGAGCAATTGTTGACGACGCCTAATCCTGACACTGGCCGTGATCTCGAATTGCTCGCCAAACTTGGCATGCATGCCGAGCTGCCGGTCATACCCGCCGTGCCTCCTAGCAAGACTGCCGCGGGTTCATAGTTGCCTTTGCTAGTCTGTTGGTCGGCGAGGTCTTTGGGTCAGCAAGGTCTCCCAGGCTTGCAGCGCCAAGGTGACATCATCCGGGGCGGTTTCGCCGTCGAGACGCAGTGCGCGCAGCCCTAGCTCCCGAGTTTCCACCGGTAGGGCAGGGTAGCGGTCACGCCGGCCACCGACCCAGGCGATCAGGCCTGCGAGCTCGGCGGGAATCGCCGCGGCATCCGTGCGACTCTTCCGAATCTGCAGCCACTCAGCCGCCTGACGGCTAGCTGTCTCAAGGTTTCTTCGTGCGACCGGGTCGAGCCCATCGTGCGGCAGCTCGGCGGCCGCCGCCAGCAGCCAAAACCAGTCGAGCGGTTGATCCGGCGTGTTGAGCGCTTGGCCGCGCAGTGCATGGAAAAGATGTCCATCTCGCCACATGCGAATCAAGACAAAATTGAGCGTCTGGGCGGCGAGTGCCGCGGGCTCGCGTTCATTCCACAAGCGTGCGAGCGCGGCCAGCACCCAGGCGGCCTGGGCATTGGTGTCGGCGCGCTTGATGCGATCGAGCGGCGGGATCGTGCGCTGTCTTCGCTGCTCGGCACTAAGCGAGTAGTAATGGTCATCGGCGTTCTGCGCCTGGAAGAATCCACCGAACCGATGGTCCCAGAGCGTGTTTCGCAAATAGTGCCAGCCGCCGCGCGCGGCCTCGTCCTTTTCGTTCGCGAACCACAGAGTGAGCCAGGCGTTTGATTCGAGCAGCTTGGAGCTTTCCAAGTAGTCGCCGGTCGCCACCGACGGATCGAGGAAATTGAAGAAGCCGCCATCGATCGGATCGAACAATCGCGTGCGCTCGGCACGCGCCGCGCGCAGACGGCGCTCCTTCCACAACTCGTGCTCGGTCAAGTACAACCAGGTGCGGGGCGAGGGACGTTTGAGCGTGGCCCCGCTCGCGAGCTTGCCGAGCAGGGTGCCGACGTCGGGGTCGTACAACTGCTCCAGATGATCGAGAAATGCGCTGCGTATGCGCTGGTATTCAGCGCGTGTTGCGGCGCGCGGCGTGATCGTCATAGCCGGAAGCGTCCCGGCACCGTCGGGCGATTGGCCGCTGCGCGCCGCCGTGAGGGTCGCTAGCATGTCGGCCGGCCGCAAGATCCCGACGAAACCGCTGGCGAACTCACCGTGCGGGGACAACAGCAGGGTGTAAGGCAGGCCGCGTACTTGATAACGCGCGGCGAGGTCCGGGCGCGCGTCGAAGTCGATGAGGATCGGCACGTAGTCGCGCGTGATGGCGCTTACGACGCCACGATCGGCGAGTGTTCCACGATGATAGAGCTGACACCAACTGCACCACGTGGCGTCGAACACGGCGATTGCTGGGCGCGACTGCGTGCGTGCTGCTGCCACGCCCCTTTCAAAATCCGTGACCCAGGAGATCGGTGGTTCACGCGTGAGCCAGAACAAGGCGAGCACAGCGGCAGCGAAGAGCGCTGATGCGTATGCAGCGTACCGTGGTTTGCTTCGCCGGCGTTTCTTCCTGGACACCCTGTCACCTCCTGTGTCCCGCCACCTGAGAAACTGAGGTTAGCTTCGCGCGGCCCGCAGTGGTTCAGCCAAGTCCGGTACCGGGACGGGCCGGATAGAAAAGGTCATGGATTCCAGATCGCCGAGTACGTAGGTCGGCGCCGTACCGATACCAGCGACCGTACCGGGATCGACACGCAGAGTATGGCCGCCTTTGATGTTGCCAATGCGCTCGATCACAGCGCGGTGCTCGTGACCGTTGCACACCAGGTCGTAGTCACCGGTCAACGCCATAGCCTTGGCGTAGTGCGGGTAGTGCACGACGAATATTCTTTTCCCCGCCAGCTCCAACGCGGCATCTTGCCCATAATAATGCACATGACTGCCGGGCTTGGCGGCAAGCCGGCTCAAATGGAACAGGTCGCCCGTGTTATTGCCGTGCACCAGATGGATCGGCAGCGCGAAATGCTGAATCGCGTGCAAGGTAGACGGCGCAACCAAATCGCCGCAGTGGATCACGGCGCGCGCCCCCAGTGACCTGGCCTCCGCCACTGCCGACTCAAGCAGCGGGCGATGGTCGTGGCTGTCGGAAACGATGCAGATTTTCATATTACTATTCTAACGCGTCACGGCTGTGGCCTCCGACTCGCTTTTCCGTGTACATCATCCCTGGCCAAACGCGAGTTCCTCGCGGCCTGGGGTTCGCCTGCACTGATTCACCGTGTACGTCCCTGGACATCAAAAAAAAGGGCCGGCGCAAGGCCGGCCCCATTCTTCTTATTGTTTTATCCCCTTGTCTTTGTTCTTTACAAAAGTGGGACGATCAGCAGCGCCACGATGTTGATGATCTTGATGAGCGGGTTGATCGCCGGGCCGGCGGTGTCCTTGTAGGGATCGCCGACGGTGTCGCCCGTGACCGCCGCCTTATGCGCGTCGCCGCCCTTGCCGCCGTAATTGCCTTCTTCGATGTATTTCTTGGCGTTGTCCCACGCGCCGCCGCCGGTGGTCATGGAGATCGCGACAAAGATGCCAGTCACGATCGAGCCCATCAGCACACCACCTAGCGCCTTCACGCCCGCGCCCGGCCCCATCAGCCAGTTGAGAATCAGCACCACGACCACCGGCACCAATACCGGTAGCAGCGAGGGGATGATCATCTCTTTAATCGCGGCTTTGGTGAGCATGTCGACGCAGGTGCCGTATTCCGGTTTGGCCTTGCCGGACATGATGCCCTTGATTTGCTTGAATTGGCGGCGCACTTCGATCACGACGCTACCCGCCGCGCGGCCGACCGCCTCCATGCCCATGGCGCCGAACAGGTAGGGTACCAAACCGCCGATGAACAGACCGATGATCACCGCCGGGTCGGAGA
>CP070641.1:2025659-2034912 GCA_020354085.1 Pseudomonadota bacterium | reverse complement strand
AGTCCAATCAACGAGTTAATGAGGTTAAGCAGATGGCCCTGACGGCTGAATCGAAATCCAAGGTGATGCAGACATATCAAACCCACCAGGGTGACACCGGATCGCCGGAGGTGCAGGTCGCGCTTTTGTCTTCGCGTATTGAAGATCTTACGCAGCATTTTCAGAGCCACCCAAAGGATCACCACTCGCGTATCGGCTTGCTGAAGATGGTCAACCGCCGTCGCAAGCTGTTGGATTACCTCAAGAACAACGACACGGAGCGCTATCGCGCACTGATCGATCGCCTCGGGCTGCGCAAGTAAGGCGGGCCCAAAACATGGCGAAGATCAGCAAGAGCTTCCAGTACGGTCAACACCAAGTCACCCTGGAGACGGGCGAGATCGCCCGCCAGGCAAGCGGCGCCTGCATGGCGTCAATGGGCGACACCGTGGTGCTGGCCACTGCGGTGGCGATGAAAGAAGCGAGCCCCGGACGCGATTTTTTTCCGCTCACCGTCGACTACCAGGAAAAGACCTATGCCGCTGGCCGCGTACCCGGCGGATTTTTTAAGCGCGAAGGTCGCCCCTCGGAGAAAGAGATCCTCACCTCGCGGCTCATCGATCGACCGGTGCGGCCGCTGTTCCCGGAGGGTTTTACCAATGAGGTTCAGATCATCGTAACGGTATTGTCCTCCGACCCCGACATCGATCCGGATATCCCCGCAATGCTGGGCGCCTCGGCGGCGCTCAAGCTTTCTGGTGTTCCGTTCATGGGTCCGATCGGCGCGGCACGCGTGGGCTATGCAAGCGGCCAGTATCTGCTCAACCCGGGATTCGCGGCACTAACCACCTCGCAGCTCGATCTGGTGGTGGCTGGCACAGAGAAGGCCGTGCTCATGGTGGAGTCCGAAGCCAAGGAACTGCCGGAAGACGTAATGCTTGGGGCGGTGATGTTCGGTCACGAGCAGATGCAGACCGCGATCAAGGCCATCAACGAGCTGGTGCGCGACGCCGGTGTGCAGCCGTGGTCGTGGCAGCCGCCTACCGAAGACACCGGTCTAAAAAATTCTATTCAGAGTGCGTTTGGTAGCGCCATTGCCGACGCTTATCGCATCAAGGAAAAGGTCGCGCGCCAAGACCGCATGGCGCAAGTGCGCGCCGAGGCGCGCGCCAAATTCGCGCCGGAAGGCAGCGCCGAGGGTACGGAAGAAAAAGTTGCCAAACTGGTCGGCGACTTGGAGTACCGTACGGTGCGTGATCAAATTCTTTCGGGTGAACCGCGCATCGACGGGCGCGATACCCGCACCGTACGCCCCATCACCGTGCGCACCGGGGTGCTACCGCGCACGCACGGCTCGGCGCTATTTACGCGCGGCGAGACTCAGGGGTTGGTCGTGACGACGCTCGGCACCGGGCGTGACGTACAGATCATCGATGCGCTCGAAGGCGAGCGCAAAGAGCCATTCATTTTTCACTACAACTTCCCGCCGTATTCGGTCGGCGAAGTCGGTCGCGTCGGCAGTCCCAAGCGGCGCGAGGTTGGCCACGGGCGCTTGGCCAAGCGTGGCATTATTGCCGTGCTGCCGGACATGGCGACCTACCCCTATGTACTGCGCGTGGTATCGGAAATCACGGAGTCCAATGGCTCCAGCTCCATGGCGAGCGTATGCGGCGCGTCATTGTCGCTGATGGACGCCGGCGTGCCGATCAAGGCGCCGGTCGCCGGTGTGGCCATGGGCCTCATCAAGGAAAGCAATCGCTTTGCGGTGCTCACCGACATCATCGGCGATGAGGATCATCTCGGCGACATGGACTTCAAGGTGGCGGGTACCGGGCAGGGCGTGACGGCCCTGCAGATGGACATCAAGATCGAGGGCATCAACCGCGAAATCATGGACGTTGCACTCAAGCAGGCGAAGGAAGGCCGCCTGCATATCCTGGGGGTGATGAACCAGGTAATCTCTGCCCCACGCGCCGAACTCTCCGAGTTCGCACCGCGCATTATCAGCTTCAAGATCCATCCCGATAAGATTCGCGACGTCATCGGCAAGGGTGGTGCCACCATTCGTGCACTCACTGAAGAGACCGGCTGCACTATCGACATCGAGGACGACGGCACGGTGAAGGTTGCCTCCGCCGATAACGCCGCGGCCCAAGAAGCGCGCCGCCGTATTCAGCAGCTCACGGCGGATGTCGAGGTCGGGACGATCTACGAAGGCAAGGTTGTAAAGCTCATGGACTTCGGGGCGTTCGTGACGATCCTGCCGGGACGCGACGGATTGGTTCACATCTCGCAGATCTCCCACGAGCGCGTCGAAAGCGTGTCCGATAAGCTGCGCGAGGGCGACACCGTCAAGGTGAAGGTGCTCGAAGTCGACAAGCAAGGCCGCATTCGCTTGTCGATGAAGGCTGTGGAGCAGCAACCGGCGTAGTCGGCCGCGCGCGGGGTCGTCGAAAAAGGGGCCATTGGCCCCTTTTTCGTTAACTACGCAAGGCGAAGAGAATATAGCCTGCCAATCCCGACAGCAGCAGAGCGACGAACGCCCATTCCCACCACTTGATGCGTGAGCGAGTGGCGACCGGGGCGACGGAAGCAGAAGCCGGCCCGGGTTTGTGTTCGCGCAGGGCCCGCCCCGTGACGATGGCCTGCGCGAATTCACGTGCGCTTTGATAGCGCGCGGCCGGGTTGAGTGCGCAGGCACGCGACAAGACTTCCTCTAGCCAGTTCGGCAGGTCCGGCTTGTGATGCGAAGGTGGCACCATCTCACCACTCGGTGGATGGTCATGGCCCTTGAGATAGCCGTAGGGATAGTGGTCGGTGAGCAGGCGATAGTAGGTGACGCCGGCAGCGTAAACGTCGGTTTGTACGCTTGGTGGAGCGCCGGCGAACAGTTCTGGCGCGCGATAGCTTGCAGAACCCTGCACAGCAGAAACAGATGCGGTAGTGTCGCCCAGCGCATGGATATAGCTGCTGCCGAGCCCGGTGAGTAGCAGGAACTTCTTGCGTTTGTCGTAGAGCAAATTCTTCGGCCGCACGTCATGGTGAATGATGCCCTCGCGGTGCAGCTGATCCAGCGCCTCCAGCAATTGCCCCGTGATTTGGCTCGCCTCGGATACCCGCAGGCCGTCCTTGCGCCGCACGCGGCGCGATAGGTTTTCAGTACGATGGTAGGGCATCACGCTGTAGAGGGCGCTGCGCCGGTTGGCTGCAAGCGCCAGCGGCTCCACGAGGTGAGGGTTCTTTACCCGCTTGGCAATCCATTCCTCATGGAAAAAGCTGTCCACGAAGCGCTCCGAGCGCGCGAGCATCGGGTTGGGGAACTTGAGAACCACGTGCGAGTTGTCGGCCAGGTCGACGGCGCGATAGAGGTGGTAGAGACGGCTTTTATGAACGAGAGCCTCGATGCGAAATCCGTCGAGCAATACGCCGACCGCCGGTGGATCGATCACGGGAAGACGCGTGAGCGTTTCGCCCGACGTCTGCCGGCCATTCTCCGGCACCGCCTCGACGCGCACCACGCAAACGCTGAGGTCGCCACTTGCACCGGCCACGATCGCTTGGCGAATGGCGCAGTCTGCGGCCTGCTGTGCGCTCGCGTCCGTTAGTAGGCAACTTAGTAACTGGCTGCCGGGCAAGGCGCCGTGCACGTCATCGCTGGTGAGCAAATAGATATCACCCGTGGCCAGTTCGCCGCTTGAGATTTCGATCTCCAGCTCTTCCTCCAGTCCGCACGCCCGGCTAACGGCATAGTGCTGGCCCACGCGCGGCTCGATATGGTCGCGCGATAGAACTTTCAGTTCGTTGTCGCGCAGTCGCCATACACGCGTGTCGCCAACGTGTCCCAATAGCCAGTGTTGGTCGCGCAGGACGAGTGCCGATAGGGCTGCGGCGCGACCACGCTCCTGGCCGGCGCGAACCTTCCGATGCGTGGAGTAAAACGACTCGCGTAAGGCGCGTTCCAGTGGCCAGGCCTCAGGGGACTTGAAATAGCTATCGACCAAGGTGTTCACGGCGTCCGCTGCGGCACCCTGTGCATCCGGTCTATCGGTGAGCCCGTCAGCCAGCGCGAGCAGTGCGCCGTGATAACTCACGGTGACTTCGTTAGTGGGCGGCGAGGCATAGCAGTGCTCGAGGGCGCGGTGCTGCCGCGTGTCTACGGAGGCGTGGCCGGTGTCAAGGAAGAGCGGCATGCCGGACGGCGAATCGTTTCGTGTATCGAGTTGGTAGGTTTTGGGGCGCGAGGCGTGGTCCCAGTGCGCCGTCTAAAGTATAGTGTCGTGACTTGGCATCGGCCGCCCGCGGCGGTTGGCGCGGTTGGTAGGCCCCTTCGGTTTGGCGACGACCGAAGCGGGAAGCGCTGGACTCTTCGTTAGATATTTGTTTATGGTGAAACCTGCCCTGATGCGGCACCGATGCGACCCAACATTGCGTCAGTAATTGGACTAATTCTATTAGCTTCGCCGGAATTCTGGCGGTCGACTCTCACTTGCAGGGTCGGGGGCGGCCAACCGCGAGCGCACATGTGACCCACGAAAACCTTTTATGAATTAATTACTTGCCAATCCGGCCGACGTCGGGAGCCTCGCTGGGGAGGGGAAACACTGCTGCGTTCGGCGGTTGCGGCCACTAAGGCACATGATTTGCAACAGCCGCTACAACCCATTGTGTCTAGCGGCGGCTATGGGATGCTCGTGGCGCGGGAAAGGGTGGGTTCACACCCGGCGCCCAGGGACCAATCGAATGCCAGGGCGGGGCAAAGTAGCGCAGTCCGTGAATCGCCGTCTTTTTGGAGGTTTGACGATGAATCGAGTGCTTGGATTAGTTTTGTGTGTGTTTGGTTTGACGTGCGGCGTGGCGAATGCCCAGCCCGCGAAATCAACCGCGGAATTCCCCTACCGATCGCAGTATATCGACGTGACGATTATCGAAACCGCCGACCTCAACAAGCGGTTCAACGATGTCATTGTCGTCGATGTGCGCTCGGCGTACGAGTATCAAACTCTTCGAGTCAAAGATGCCGTCAACATTCCGCTTGGCACGCGCGTCTTCCTCGACGAGATACGCAAACTGCGTGAAGGCTCACCCAAGCCGATCGTCTTTTACTGCAACGGCAAGACCTGTCGCAAGTCTTATGACGCTGTGCTGGCTGCGCAGTCCGCGCGCATCCCCAACACGCTGGCCTATGATGCCGGTGTGTTCGATTGGGCCAAGGCCAACCCAGATCTCACGGCGCTGCTCGGCGTGAGCCCCATCAAGCCGACCGACCTGATCGAAGATAAGGCTTTCAAGTCGCGAATCTTGGATCCCAAGGATTTCGCTTCCCGCGTCGGTAACAACACCGTCGTACTCGATGTGCGCGACCGCGCGCAGCGCGACAGCGCTTTGTTTCCGTTCAAAGAGCAGCGTGCTCAGCTGAGCGAGAAGGATCAGCTCGATGCCGCCATCGATCAAGCCATCAAGGGCAACAAGACGTTGTTGGTGTACGACGCGGCGGGGCACCAAGTGCGTTGGTTTCAGTACTATCTCGAAAACAAAGGCGTGCGTGAATACTTCTTCATGAAGAACGGTGCTCAGGGCTATTTCGATGCAACGCTAGGCAAGGTGTCACTCGGTCAACACAAGAAGTAGCCCTCGTTTCATTCGAACGACAAAACGGGCGCGGCATATCGGCCGCGCCCGTTTTGTTTTATAGATACAATTCATCGAAATTGCGCGCTTGTAGATGTGAGGCGCGATGATCGACCGGGCCTTCTCGTACCAGCCAGCGCGTGGCCATGCCAACGGCTCGGGCGGCGTCGAGTTCCTCGCGAATGTCGGACAGGAAGACGATAGTCTCCGGCCTAATCCCGATGGCCTCGGTGATCGCCTGGTACGAGCTGGGCTCACGCTTGCCGCCGATGCGAGTATCAAAGTAACCACTAAACAACCCGGTCAGATCGCCGTAGGCGGTGTGGCGAAACAACAGTTGCTGCGCCAGCACAGATCCCGAAGAGTAGACATAGAGCCGTTGCCCACGCGCATGCCAGCGTCGTAACGCTCGCGCGGCATCGTCGTAGATGTGGCCCTGGAAATCGCCGCGTCGGTAGCCGTCCTCCCAAATCAGGCCCTGCAATGTCTTGAGCGGAGTGACCTTGCGGTCCTCGTCGATCCAGCGCAGCAGTTGAGCAACAACGGCCTGATCGTCGAGTGTGGCACCAGCAATCGCGCGGGCGTCGTTGAGCGCCGCCTCGACTGTTGGGTCTTGTCGGTGATGCGCGATGATGAAATCCGCGAGGTGTCGCCGTGCGTATGGAAACAGTACGTCCTTGACGAACGACAGGGAGGACGTGGTGCCCTCGATATCTGTAACGATCGCTTGATACATTGCCGCTCGCTGCTCGCGTGCGACTCTAGCGGGCGCCTCGCAGTCCGTCAAACCGCGTGGAGACTAGGCTGTGCCGGTACGCTCGCCGACCTGTGTGAGGGCGACGAGAGTGTCTTCCAGGGGCTCGGGTTGGGCGATCGCGTAGCCTTGCCCGTAGTCGATGCCGATGCGCTCGACCGCCGCTAGGATCTCGCGGCTTTCGACGTATTCGGCAATCGTCTTGATGCCGAGGATATGTGCAAGCTGATGGATGGAGGCGACCATGGCGTGGTCGGATCGATCATGCAGCACATCACGGATGAAGGCGCCGTCAATCTTTAGGTAATCGACCGGCAGATTCTTGAGGTAGGCAAAGGAGCTCAGGCCGCTACCGAAATCGTCCAGCGCGAACTGGCAGCCGATATCCTTGAGCGCCACCAGCAATTGCGTCGCGCTGCTCAAATTGGCCACGGTCGCTGTCTCGGTGATCTCGAAGCATATGCAATGCGGCGGCAGTCCGCTCGCGCTTATTTCGCCGATCAAGAACTCCCGAAAACTGACATCGCCCAAGGACTGCCCGGAAAGGTTGATATTGAAGCCAATGGCTTTAGTAGTGCCGGCCGCTTGGATACCTTTGAGCAACTCAAGGGCGCGTCGAAATACCCAGCGATCGAGCGCCGGCATGAGTTGGTAGCGTTCGGCGACGGGAAGAAAGGTGCGGGGGTAGACAAGGTCGCCATTGTCATCGATCAGGCGCACCAGGATTTCGTAGCGTTCTTGCGCGGCGCCGCGACTCAGCGCCTGAATGCGCTGGCAATGCAGGGTAAGGCGGCCTTCGAGCAGCGCTTGCTTGATACGCTGCACCCAATCGACTTCGCTTTGGCGTTCGGCGAGCGCCAGATCGTGTTGGCGGGCAACATGCACGCGGTTGCGGCCGGCGTCCTTGGCGGCGTAACAGGCCAAATCCGCGATACGCAAGAGGTCATAAAGACTTCCGCTCGCTGCGGTCATCGGCGTGAGCCCAACACTGGCGGCGACTTCAAAGCTCTTGTTCTCCCAGATGAAGCGAAATTCGCGTATGGCCGAGTGCAATTCGTTAACCACGCGTTCCGCCTCTTCCAACGCGCAGTTCTCCAGTAGCACGCCGAACTCGTCTCCTCCGAGGCGCGCCAGCACGTCTGATTTGCGCATACGCGTACGCAGGACATGACCGAGTTGGCGCAATAGCTCGTCACCGGCGATATGTCCGCAGGTATCATTGACGACCTTGAATAGGTCGAGATCGATGTAGCACAGGGCGTGCGTCTGTTGGCTGGTCCTCGCCTTATCGAGCAGGCGCTGCAAGTGATGCTCGAATTCGCGCCGATTGAGCAGGCCAGTAAGCGGATCATGTGTTGCCTGGTAACCGAGTTCGCGCGCGAGGGTGCGCATTTCCGTAACGTCACGAAATACCAGCACCGCGCCCGCAATCTGCCCTTCGTCGTCGTGAATCGGCGCGGCCGTGAGTTCGATGGCATATTCGACGTTGGCGCCAGCCTGCAGCACGAGATCACGCGAGCTCGTGACAATCTGGTCTTCCTGCAAGGCGCGGTCGATCGGATTATCTGTCGACGCCGCGTCGGCGTCGTTGCGCAGGTTCAGCACCCGTGCCAGCAGTTGGCCGCGTGCACTTTGACCGTTCCAGCGCGTTAGCCGTTCGGCGACCGGGTTCATGTATTCGACACGCGTATCACGGTCGGTACGGATGACGGCATCGCCGATCGAGTGCAAGGTTACTTGGGCACGCTCTTTCTCCTGCCGCAGTGATCCTTCCGTGCGGCGCGTGCGGCGCACGACATGGAAAGCGATCGCGATCCCGAGGCCGAGCGCGCCGCCAGACAGCATCAACATCCACAGCCTTGCCTGCACGCCCGAGGCGAGCGCCGCTTGTGCCGCCTCGGTAGCGCTCTGTTCCTGCAGCGCGTACATTGCTTGCAAACGTGCGAGTACCTGGTCCTGCGCCGGGATTGCCTTCTCAACCAGCAGCTGATGAGCGCTCGAGGTTTCGTCCCGCGCCACCATTTCAACAATACGCTCTTGCAGCGGTACGGCAATTCTCGTCAACCGGGCCTGCTCGCCTAGCAGTTCTTGTTCCGCCGACGTTAAGTCCATCGCGAGCAGGCGTTCGCGTGCCGCCGCGAACTCGCCGCCATACTCATAGATCCGAATCCGCTCGGCGTCACGGTCAAACGGATCGGACAACAAAATCATCTTCTGCAAACTCACCGTGCGCTCGCGCGCGGCGTTGTGCATGCGACTCGCGAGTCGAATCTTGGCCATGTTATTGGCGACGATTCGCTCCAGGCGCTCCTCCGTGGCCGTTAGACGCTGCAACCCGAGGACCGTGATGAAAAGCATGAGTCCGATCATTACCACCAGCCCAATCACAAGCACCGTGTCGGCGCGCGGCGGCGGCGCAGCGGGCAGACGTAGCCTAAAGCGCTCTTGGCGCGGGTTGGTGGGGGATGGGTCGGTCACGGCTGAGGTGGGCACGCGAACAAGCGTGCGCTAGCTGCGCTCGAGGGTCAGATCACGCGCAAGCGAAAGCGCTGTGGAAATTCGACTATACTGCAGCGCCGCCGGACCTGTCGCAAATAAAGTTTGGCAGCGCGAAAACCGAGCCGGAAAGACCGCCGGAAGTAATCGATTCGATCGAGCTGCCCGCCACGCACTCCATGCGCAAAGCCGCGGTCGAACCGCTCGGCGATCAGCGTTGGCGGAATCGAGATCCCGATGTCCTGAGGGGAAGGGTAGCGTCTCTTGATCACGGGGCACCTCATTCTGCGTTCTGGACAATATCTACTAAATATAGCCAGCAAAGCCCGCACGAGAGTCCTTGCGCTAGTGGCTGCAGGCCCGCAATGGCCCATGGGTCGGTGCGCAAATGAGTGA
>CP070641.1:2006483-2025559 GCA_020354085.1 Pseudomonadota bacterium | reverse complement strand
TTGGGGCAACCCCAAGGTCCCGGCCGCGGCGCCACCGCTCAACGGAACCGGTAAGGAATGGAAGCGCAGCAAGCGCGAGATGATCGCCTTCGTCAAACAGGGCGTGAAGAAAGACGGCGTGCCGGTAATGCCGGCCTGGGATGATCGTCTCAAGGACAAAGAGATCGAGGAAATCATCAGTTGGTTTCAGGCGTTGTGGCCGCCCGATGTCTACGCACGCTGGCAGAAGGCCAACAGCGCCATGCCACCGCCTAAAGGTTAAGGTATCTACCCGAGAGGAATTATGGCCATGCAGGTCGCCATTTGGATCATCGTCATCCTCGTCATTGCCGCGTTAATAAAGTACCTGCTCAAGAAGTAACGGGTCTGCCTGGCCCGCTCGTTTCCGGAGTGTTCCATGTACGGTTTCAACATCGAGATTTCAGATTCTTTTGACAATGCCATCAAGCGCGTCACCGAGGCGCTTAAGGCCGAAGGGTTCGGCGTGCTGACGGAGATCGACGTGCAGGCCACAATGAAGGCCAAGCTCAACATCGACGGGCAACCCTATCGGATTCTGGGCGCGTGCAATCCGCCGCTTGCCCATCGCGCAATTTCCGCCGACCCGGATATCGGTTTGCTACTGCCATGCAACGTGGTCGTGCGCGAGGAGCCGAACAAGAAGATCAATATCGGATTCATGGATCCGATCGCGGTGATGAAGCTCACTGACAACCCAGGCATCGTCGCGGTTGCCAAGGAAGTTCGCGTCAAACTAGAACGCGTGCGTGACAGGCTGGCCGCGGCGTAAATCGATCGGTCCCCCACCGGGCGTCGAATAAGGATCATTAATGGCGCGCAGAGAGTAATGAAATATCGCGACTCAAGGCATAGACTTTGAGCATGAAAGCGAGGAGGACGTGTCATGGTCGAGAAAGAAGACATCGTCGAGCCCGAAACGGTTGCCTGCGCGGTCTGTCTGAAAGAGGTCCCGAAATCAGTGGCCGATTCGCCTGAGGGAACGGAATACGTCTACTACTTCTGCGGCGCGGAATGCTACGAACAGTGGAAGTCCAAGAAAGGCGAGAAGAACGCCGAAAGCGGAAAGCAGACCTAACACAGGGCTAGCGGCGCATCTCTTCTAAGGAATCGCTGCTTCGCGCACGTTGTCGCGCGAAGCAGGAGTCTTGTGGCAAAGTGAACGGCGCCGCGCCGTCCACTGTCTCAACGGTAAGGCCCGTGCAACCCATGACCGCCGCCCCTGAACACCTGACCCGTCTGTCGATAACCGGCATGCACTGTGCTGGCTGTGTGTCGCGCGTCGAGCAGGCGCTTAAGAATGTACCGGGCGTCACCGAGGCCAACGTCAACCTGGCCGAGCGTACCGCGAGCGTCGCGGGCAGTGCCAACGCGCAACAACTCATCGCCGCTGTGCAGGCCATCAACTATCAGGCGGCCGAGTTGCGCGGATTGGAGGACGAGTCAAAGAAAGAAGCGGCGGAGTACGCCCATTACCGCGGGCTGCTGCGCAAATTCATCGTCGCTGCAATTGTCGGCGCACCGCTCATGATCGCCGAACCACTTGGGCTCATGCCGCATGTCGGTGTGCCTGCAACCCTGCCGTTTTGGCTGGTGGTCGGCGCGGCCACGCTGTTCGTGCTGGTCTACGCCGGCGGGCACTTCTTCCGCGGCGCGTGGAAATCTTTCTTGGGCCACAACGCCAACATGGACACGCTTATCGCGCTCGGCACTGGCACGGCCTGGGTGTATTCGATATTGGTGGTGCTATGGCCCGAGGTCGTGCCGAGTACCGCGCGCCACGCCTATTTCGAGGCGGCGGCGATCATCATCGCCCTGATCAATCTCGGCCAGGCGCTCGAGATGCGCGCGCGCGGCAAGACCTCGGAGGCGATCAAACGCCTGATCGGCTTGCAGCCCAAGACCGCGCGCGTGGTCAGGGACGGTAAGGAGCTGGATGTACCGATCGAACAGGTGGGACTGGATGAGACCGTGCGCGTCCGTCCGGGTGAAAAGATTCCAGTCGATGGCGAGATCATCGACGGACGCTCGACGATTGATGAATCGATGCTGACCGGCGAGCCGTTGCCGGTGGAAAAGCAGGTCGGCGACGCCGTGACCGGTGGCACGATCAACAAGAGCGGCACGTTTCTGTTCAAGGCCACGCGCATCGGTGCCGACACAGCATTGGCGCGCATTATCGAGTTGGTGCGGCGGGCGCAGGCGAGCAAGCCCGCCATCGGGCGGTTGGCGGACAAGATCTCAGCCGTGTTCGTTCCAACCGTACTTATTATTGGTGTCCTGACCTTCCTGGCTTGGTTCAACCTCGGACCCGCGCCGCGCGTGAGTTTCGCGCTGGTGGCGACCATGACGGTGCTGATCATTGCCTGTCCCTGCGCGCTTGGACTCGCCACGCCGATCTCGATCATGGTCGGGGTCGGTAAGGCCGCCGAGTACGGCATCCTTATAAGGAATGGTGAGGCGCTGCAGCAGGCCGGCCGCCTGACGGCGGTGGTGCTCGACAAGACTGGCACGGTGACGGCCGGGCGCCCGACCGTGACAACGCTGGTTGCAGTTTCCGGTTTCGAGGAATCCGAATTGCTATCAATCGCCGCCAGCCTCGAGACCGGCTCGGAACATCCCTTGGCGTTGGCCATCGTTGAGGCTGCGAAAGAGCGGGGCGCGTCGGTATCGGCGGTCGAAGATTTCGATGCCATTGCCGGTCACGGCGTGCACGGCCGCGTTGGTGGTCGGGACGTGCTGCTCGGCAATGACAAGCTCATGAAGAAATTCAATGTCGCGCTAAGCGAACTGCCGGTGCGTGCGACGGAACTCGCCGCACAGGCGCAGACGCCGATGTATTTGGCCGTCGATAGCAAAGCGGCCGGCATCGTCGCGGTCGCCGATCCGATCAAACAGGACTCAAAGTCTGCGGTCGCGCGCATGCATGCGCTCGGGCTTAAGGTAATACTGCTCACCGGCGACAACCGCGCCACCGCCGAGGCGGTGGCCAAGCAAGTCGGGATCGACGAGGTGATCGCCGAAGTTCTTCCCGAGGACAAGGCAAAGAAAGTCGAGGCACTCCAGGCGCGGGGCGAATGCGTGGCAATGGTAGGCGATGGCATCAACGACGCGCCGGCGCTGGCGCAGGCCGACGTCGGTTACGCCATCGGCACCGGTACTGACGTCGCCATCGAATCGGCGGATGTGACCTTGATGCGCGGCTCGCTCGCGGGCGTGCCGGACGCCATCGCCATCTCCAAGGCGACGGTGCGCAATATCAAGCAGAATCTGTTCGGGGCATTCATCTACAACACGCTCGGCATTCCCGTGGCGGCTGGCGTGCTATTCCCGTTTACCGGCTTGCTGCTCAACCCGGTGATTGCCGGCGCTGCCATGGCGATGTCGTCGGTGACGGTGGTGAGCAACGCCAACCGCCTGCGATTCTTCCGGGCGTAACACAGCCTTCAGTGCATGGACCTGATTCTTACCAACCTAACCGGCCTGCTCGCCATCGGCTTCATCGTCTGGTGGTTTTGGCTATCGACGCCGCGCCTTGAGCACGTGGCTGGCGACGTCATCGACATCATGGTAGCGGACGGTGTTTATGCGCCGGCGCGCATCGAGGTCGCCGCCGGCCGCCCCGTGCGGCTGCGCTTCCTGCGCCAAGACGCGACACCCTGCGCCGAAAAGGTCTTGTTTGACGATTTGGGCGTCGCCGCCGATCTGGCGCTCAACGAAACCACCGAGGTAACCCTCACGCCGCCCGCCGGCGAGCATGAATTCACCTGCCAGATGAGCATGTATCGCGGCCGCCTGATCGCGCGCTGAGCACGACAAGCCACCGCAGAGAACGATTTAGCCGCCGCGCGTGGTCGCGGCGCTGGCGTCCTTCTCTTCCGGTTCGACGTAGCCCTTCGGCATTTCGTGTGCGATGCCCTTGTGACAATCGATGCAGGTCTTGGGCGAATCCTTGAGCCGTTCCGGATCGTGCTTCTTGCGCGCGCTCTTGCCCTGATTTTCCAAGTCCATCGACACCATCTCGTGACAGTTGCGGCACTCGCGCGAGTCGGTCGCCTTCATCTCCGCCCATACGTGTTCCGCCAGCTTCAGGCGCTTGGCCTCGAATTTCTCCGGCGTATCGATGGTGCCCAAGATCTTGCCCGGCAGCTCGTTGAAGCTTGCCCGAATTTTGCGCCGGACCTTATAGATCCATTCCTTGGGTACGTGGCAGTCGGCGCAGGTGGCGCGCACGCCCGACGGATTCGTGTAGTGGATGGTCTTCTGCAATTCCTTGTAGACGGTGTTGCGCATCTCGTGGCAGGAGATGCAGAACGCCTCGCTGTTCGACGCTTCCAGGACCGTATTGAATCCGCCCCAGAAAATGATGCCGACGGCGAACATCACAAAGCCACCGGCCGGAATGCCGAGCCACCAGCGCGCCTTGGGTTTGCGCCACAGTGACTGCCACCAATCTTGCGATCTCTCGCTATTTGTCTCGGGCATGGCCTAACTCCTGCTGCGGGTTGGATGCATGGCAGCTGCCGCCGCGATGCCAGTGCGCCACGAACTACTGTTGGCTGGCGTAGAAATGCAGCAACGCCTCTTCGTCGTCCTTGCTGAGCTTGTCCATCTTGACCTTCATCTTCTCTTCCTGCGGACGTTTGCCATTGCGATAGGCAACGAACTGGTCCCGCATGTACGACATCCATTGACCGGCGAGGATACCGGCGTCATCATCCGGCGAGCTGCCGCCCTTTTCGTGGCACTTGATGCACTCGGAATCGTGCACGCTCTTTCCGCGCTTGGCCTTGGCGGCGTCGAACGGCTGCTTGGCGCGTACGAACTTCTTGCCCGCATAGTATTTGGCGATCGCCTTGGCGTCGGCGTCACTTAGATCAGCGGCTTCTTTGCACATGTCGGACTTCTTGCCCTTCTTGTCACCGGTCAGATGTTTGGCCTCCACACACGGGCGCTCTTTTTTCTTATAGATCTTCATGCTGTCACTGAGGTACGTTGCGGACATGCCGGCGATCGTCGGCACGCTGGATTCAGTGCTGGCGCCGTCCTTGCCATGGCAGCTGTCGCATTCGGCCGCGATCTTGGCTATGTCGGCGGCCGAGGCGCTGGACGCGCCAAACATCGCAAACGCGGCACCGCATGCGAGAACCACCGTGGTCTTGCCGATCAGTTGGGTAATGGTCATGTCTAGTCACTCCAGTAAGGGGCAGGCGATTAAGTCTTCGTCGGTGAGCGCTTGATCGTTTGCAAAGCGACGTCACGCAGCTGCAACGTTGTTTTCACATCGTAAAATCTGATAAGCGTTAGCGGTATGGAATGTGGTGCACTTTATAACCCACCGACGCCGGGCGTGTTTGACATATGTCAATGTTGCCCCTGTTGTAACACGATTACCATGCACGGGAAATTGGGGCCCGTCGTTTCAACAATGGATGTGGAGCGACCTCAGAATCCTGCAGGAGGGTACCATGAGCGGACGCGGACAGACTTCACGGTGGCAGTATCTTCTCGCCACGATCACGGTAATCGGAGTTGCGCTTGCTGGTTGTAATGGCGACGACGGCGCACAAGGGGCTCCCGGCGCACCCGGACTGCCGCCGCCGTCCGAGGCAACGGCGCTCAACTTCACCATCACTGGCGTAACGGTGGCGAGCCCACCGGTCGTCAACTTCAGCGTAACCAATCAAAACGGCACACCGGTCGCAGGGCTGACGCTCGGCGATCTGCGTTTCACCTTCGCCAAGCTGACACCGGGCTCGAACGGCGGTCCGAGCGCCTGGCAGAGCTATATCAACACCACCGCGACCGGCGCTGTCGGCACTCCCGGTGCCGGCAATACCGCCATTCAGGCCACGCGCGAAGGCGGCACTACGGGCGCGTTCGTAGGCACGCTGGTCGACAACAAGGACGGCACTTACAGCTACACGTTCAAGACCGACGTCACCAATGTCACGAGTCCGATCGCCGTTTCTTATGACGCCACGCTGACTCATCGGGTCGGTGTGCAGACGCGCGGCGCGCTACCGGCGGCGAATGCCCTATACACGTTTCGCCCTTCCGACGGCGCCACGACGGGCATCTTCTCGCGCGAGATCGTCAAGACCTCGAACTGTAACGAATGCCACGACCGCATCGAAGCGCATGACGCGCGCATCGAGACCAAGTATTGCGTCACCTGCCACAACCCCGGCTCGAGCGACCCCGATAGCGGCAACACGGTGGACTTCAAGGTCATGATCCACAAGATTCACCGCGGCGCGAATCTACCGACTGTCGGCGGTTGCAATCGCCCGGGCTGCGTGGTTACCGGCGGCGGTGACTACGCCATCTACGGCTACGGCGGTACCATTCACAGTTTCAAGGACGTGCACCTGCCGCAGGACATCCGCAACTGCGTCAAGTGCCATGACGGCGCTGATAGCGACACGCCGCAGGGCGCCAACTGGAACACTGCGCCGAGCATCGCGGCCTGCGGTTCTTGTCATGAGCAAACCAAGTTTGACGAGGCGCCGGGCACGACGCCAAATAGCCATCCCGGCGGTATCGTCACTGACGCGCAGTGCCTGACCTGCCACGTCGATACCAACGTCGCTGGCTCGCCCGCCAAGACTCATCGTATCTTCGAGAATCTCGCGGGAGACAAGTTCCAGTTCAACATCGTCTCCGTTTGCGGCCAGGCACCGGGCTCCAACCCGCAGTGCGGAAATCCGGCTACGGCGGTAGTGGTGCTCTCGGTGACCGATCCGACGGGCGCCACGAACCATGGCTACGGGAACGCGTACAACATCAAGTCCGATCCGGAGTTCACCGCGTCCGCGGCCAGCTTCAATCTGCTCACCGCCTGGAATACCAGCGACTACACCAATGACGGCGGTAGCGGAACGCGCCCGGCCCGGGCCAATAGCTTCAATCTCAAGTCGACGGCGCTTGGGCCGAACTATGTCGACAATGGCAACGGAACCTATACCGTGACGGTGGCGCTCCCGATCGGCGTGCCGCCAGCGGCAGCGCCCACAGGTTCAGGTACCGTGGCGCTGGAAGGTCATCCGGCCGGTCCTGATGCACAAGGCGCACTGACGGTGTCGGCGAGGGTGAAGGGCGTCACCGCCGCCTTTGGCATCACCGACAATCCGGCCAAGCCGCGGCGCGTGGCGGTCAACATCATCACCAACTGCGACCGCTGCCACGATCTGCTGAGTGTGCACGGCAACAATCGCAGTGACGACGCGCAACTGTGCGTAACCTGCCACAACCCGCGCAATACCGACATCGCTCGGCGGTCGGGTGTCGGGATCGACGGCAAGACCGAGGAGTCGATCGACTTCAAGCGGCTGATCCATGGTATTCATGCCGCTGCGAAGACGAATTTCGACGGCACCACCGCCCATGGCTTCCGCGAGAAGGGGCTGGTGATTTACGGATATGGCGGCACGCCGCACGACTACAGCCACCTGCGTTTCCCGGGCGTGTTGAGCCGCTGCACCACCTGCCATCTTGACGGAGCGTATCAACTCACCGGCAAGTGGGAGCAGCCGACGCTCAACGGCATCCTGGGCAGCACCATCAACACGGGCGTCGTGGCCGATCAGTCGGACGACCTGGTGATCTCGCCCACGGCGGCGGTGTGCTCGGCGTGCCATGACAGCGCCTTGGCACAGTCGCACATGACGCTCAATGGCGCGCAGTTCGGCGTGCTGCAGAGCGCCATCACCGCTACCGGCGAAACCTGCGCGATCTGCCATGGACCGGGCAAGATCGCCAGTGTCGACTTCGTGCATTCGGAAGAGTTCGGAGAGGATATTCCGTAAGGGGCTGCACCCCAGCCCCGCCGATGAGCTGGCGCCGACCGATTGTGCAACGGAAGTCGGCGTCGGCCACGGCACGGGAAGACCCTGTGGCCGATCCGCGATGGCGAACGAGACCTGCCAACGAAGGATCGGTCGGCGGACCAGTGACGCCAAAACGATGCAGTAGGTGAGCACAACAATGATTACTAGCCGTCGGCTGTTTACCGCGCTGTGCTTGATGGTAGGGCTATCGGTTGGTAGTGAAGCGCCCGCGCAGGACGCGGCGACGAGCGAAGCAGCTGCCTCCGCGCATCTGGTGCAGGGGGTGGAGTACACGGAAAAGGGCGCGGATACCTGCATCAAGTGTCATGACGAGGACTCCGAGTATCCGGTGTTCTCGATCTTCAAGACCAAACACGCCCGCCGCGCCGACAGCCGCACGCCATTCGCGAAACTGCAATGCGAGGGCTGTCACGGGCCGGGCGCCAATCACTCGCAGAAGATCAGGCCGGGGGAGAAACGCCCACCGATTATGAATTTCGGCGCCAAGACCGCGACGCCGAGTGCGCAGCAGAACAAGATCTGCCTCGATTGCCACACCCGCGACAGCCGTATCGGCTGGAAGGGCAGCGCGCACGAAACCAATGATGTCGCTTGTGCCAGCTGTCATCGCGTGCATGCGCCGCGCGATCCGGTGCTGACGGAAAATGCCCAGCCGGAGACTTGCTACGCCTGTCACCTTAAACAGCGCGCCGACTTCCTCAAGCCGTCGGTGCACCCGGTGCGGTTCGGGGTTCTGCCGTGCAGTGAATGCCACAACACCCACGCGTCGGTCGCGACGCGCTCGCTCAACAAGCCCACGCTTAACCAGACGTGCTACCAATGCCACGCGGAGAAGCGCGGGCCGTTCCTATGGGAACATGCGCCAGTGGCGGAAGACTGTTCATTGTGCCACGTCCCGCACGGCTCGATTCATCCGGCCTTGCTCACCAAGCGGGCGCCACTGCTTTGTCAGCAGTGCCATTCGCAGGCCGGTCACCCGAGCGTGGCCTACACGGGCGCCGGTTTGCCGAGCGGCACGCCATCGGGTTTCTTGCTCGCGGGCAGCTGCCTTAACTGCCACTCGCAAGTGCACGGATCGAATCATCCGTCCGGCGTGAAGCTCATGAGGTAATCGGCCGATGACTACCACACCACGCTTGATCATGATGTTTGCCTTGGCGGCGCCGGCGGCTGTGGCGAGTGCCCAAGAGCAAGCCGCCCCGGCCGCGCCGCCGGCGGTGGATACCTCCGAATGGGTATGCAAGTTCTGCGCGTTTCCGAAGGGCTGGAGCGGGGAGTTCGAGCTGGGGGCCGCCTACGTTTCCGACGATTCCTATAAGTTCAGCGAGTACACCGGCCTGGAGAAGGGCGGCTATGCGGTCGGCAACGCGACGGCCCGTTACAACGACGCCGAGAAAGCGACCTACTGGGATTTGTATGCCACCGATCTCGGTTTCCCCTACCGCGCTATCGAAGTGGAGGGCGGCAAGCAGGGCACGTACAAGCTGTTCCTGAAGTACAGCGAGCTGCCACACAACATATCCGATTCGGCGCGCACACCTTTCGGCGGCACAGGTGGTGATTCGCTGGTATTGCCGCCCGGTTGGGTGCGTGCGGGCAGCACTGGCGGCATGACTGCGCTGTCGTCGAGTCTGCAGGACGTCAACATCGACAGCACGCGCAAGCGCGTCGGGCTGGGGCTGACGCTGCCGGTGCGCGACTGGGAGTACGGTCTCAACGCCAAACATGAAACGCGCGAAGGCACGAAGCGCATGGCCGGTGCGTTTTTGTTCAGCGGCGCGCAATTCGTGGCGCCCGTCGACTACACGACCGACGATCTCGAGGCCGCCGCGTCCTACGCCGGGCGCAAGACACAGGTGAAATTCGCCTACCAGTACTCGGCGTTTCGAAATAGCAATGACGCGCTAACCTGGCAAAACCCGTTCACCGCGCTCTTTACTGGCGCTGACGCCGGTCAGCTCGCCCTGCCGCCGGACAATCAGTTTCATCAGTTGCTCGCCAGCGCCGGCTATCAGTTCACCGACGCGACGCGAGGCACGGCGACGCTTGCGGTTGGGCGCGCAGAGCAGGACGAATCCTTCGTCGCTCCCTCGGTCAATCCGAACTTTGCGGCCGTCTCGCCGCCACGCAACTCGTTGCAAGGGCGTGTCGATACCGTGAATGCCGATCTCAAGCTGGTGTCGTCAGTAACCGACAAACTGCGCCTTGATGCGGCCTATACGTACAACGACCGCAAGAACAAGACGCCGCAGGATACGTTCAATTGGGTGTCGACCGACTCGGTACTGGCAACGCCGCGCGTCAATCTGCCGTACAGTTTCACGCGCAACCTGGTCAAACTGGCCGCCGACTATCGGTTGGCGGCGCGCGAGAAGGTCGCGGCCGGCGTCGACTACGACATGTATGAGCGCACGTACCAGGAGGTTGATAAAACCACCGAGGGAACCTTGTGGGCGAAGTACACGATACGCGCGGCCGATAGCAGCGACTTGAGCTTCAAGGTAGCGCACGCTAAACGCGATGGCGATAATTATGAGCCCGTCGCCGAAATCAGCCCGCCGGAGAATCCTCTCATGCGGAAATACAACATGGCCGATCGCACGCGCGATACGATCGGACTGCGTACCACGGGGGTCGTGGGCGAAAGGATGACGCTGGGTTTCGGAATCGACTATGCGGCCGATGACTACTCCAGCTCATCGGTAGGACTGCTGAATAGCGAGGATTGGAACTTCAGCGGCGATCTATCCGTGCTGTTGACCAAGAACACCACCTTCCACGCCTTCGCCAACTATCAAACGATCCATTCACAACAAGCGGGTGCGTCGTCGTTTGTGAATCCACCCGATTGGTATGCCTCCAACGACGACGTGATCGGAACCGTCGGCGTGGGGGTGAAGCGCAAGACCTTGGGCGGAAAGCTCGACCTCGGCGCGGACTACGCGGCGTCACGGTCGCGCGGCAAGACTACGATAACGGGCGGCGGCGCGGGCTTTCCAGATATCACAGCACAACTTAACAGCCTGAAGCTCTCCGGCACTTATCGTTTCAGCAACACCCTGTCACTGGCGGCGGCGTATTGGTATGAGAGTTACCGCTCGCAAGACTGGCAGCTCGACGGTGTGAATCCGAGCACCATTCCCAATGTCCTGAGTCTCGGCGAGTCCAGCCCCCACTACAACGTGAACTTCATTAGTCTGTCGCTGCGCTACAAGTTCTAGACGGGCCTGGTAATTCCATTTGCAGTCGTTTCCGACGGACGAACGTCGCAAGTAACGCGAACGGTGGACTGCGCGCGTCGTCGTCCCCGCGTCGAGGCTTGCGCCGCTCGCGTATAATCACCGACAGTTCTGTCCGCCGGCCAGGCCGTTAGCTTCGATACCCTTTAATGAGCACCTATCGTTTTCGCCGTCTAAACGCGGCGGTTGCGCGCTTTGCCGCTCTCGCGCGAAGCTCGTGGCGCGCGCTGCGCGGCCAGCCGCTGCGCATCGCCGCGCTATTGGGTGTGTTGTTGTTATCCGCCTATTTGCTTTATCTAGATTTCACCGTCCGTGATGCGTTTGAGGGAAAGAAGTTTGCGTTGCCGGCACGCGTCTATGCACGCGCCCTCGAAGTCTATCCAGGCGCAAAGATCTCGTTGAATGACTTCACCGGCGAGCTGGCGCGTCTGGCGTATCGGGAATCGCCCGAACCCAGGGAACCGGGGACCTTTCGTCGCGAGCTACAGGCGATTGAACTCACCACGCGTGAGTTCCAGTTCTGGGACGGCCCACAGCCATCGCGCACGTTGCGCGTGCGTTTCGATGGCAAGCGCGTCAGTGCCGTAAATGGCCCGGGCGAAGGGAAGGCCGCCGTCGACATCGTTCGTATCGAGCCGCCGCTAATTGGCGGCATCTATCCGGGCCACAACGAGGATCGCGCCTTGCTCAGACTCGACCAAGTGCCGCCGGCACTGATCGAGGCGCTGATCGCGGTCGAAGACCGCAAGTTCTACGAGCACTGGGGCGTGGACCCGCGCGGGTTGGCGCGGGCCGCCTACAAGACCGTGACCGGGCAGGGCGTGCAAGGGGGCAGCACCATCACACAGCAACTGGTGAAGAACTTCTTTCTCACGCCGGAGCGCACGCTCACGCGCAAGTTCAACGAGATGTTGATGAGCTTCTTGCTTGAGCTGCACTACGACAAGAATGAAATCCTCGAGACTTACATAAACGAGATCTACCTCGGCCAGGATGCCAACCGCGCGATCCACGGCTTCGGCCTGGCGAGTCATTTCTATTTCGATCGACCGCTGGAGCAGCTGGAACTGCATCAGCTCGCGCTCCTGGTCGCGATGGTCAAAGGGCCGTCGTATTACGATCCGCGCCGCCACCCCGAGCGCGCGCTCGCGCGCCGCAACCTGGTCTTGCAGGAGCTGGCTCGACATGAGCGCATTTCGCAAGAACAGTTCATCGCGCACAAAAACCAACCGCTGGGTGTCGTGCCGCGCGCGCCGGTCGGCACCTCGGCCTATCCGGCCTTCCTGCAACTGGTCTATCGACAGCTGCGCCGCGACTACCAGGAAAGCGACTTGCGTTCCGAGGGTCTCAAGGTCTTCACCACGCTCGATCCGCAGGCACAGGCGTTGGCCGAGACCGCGCTCGCTCGCCGCCTGGCAGAGTTGGAAAGGATCCACCGCCTGCCTGCCAAATCCCTGGAAGCCGCGCTCGTCGTCACCAGCACGCAACATGGCGAGGTGCAGGCGTTGGTTGGGGGGCGCGACCCGCGCTTCAGCGGCTTCAATCGTGCACTCGATGCGGAGCGTCCGGTGGGTTCGTTGGTGAAGCCGGCGGTCTATTTGGCGGCCCTTGAGCAGCCGGAGCAGTACACCCTGGCCACGTTGCTCGATGACAGCAAACTTGTACTGCGTCAGCGCGGTACCGACGATTGGGAGCCCAAGAACTACGACAAGCAGTTTCATGGTGAGGTGCCACTGCGCCTGGCGCTCGTGCATTCCTATAATGTGTCAACGGCACGTCTCGGTCTGGCCTTGGGCGTGGACCTTGTCGTCGACCGGTTGGAGCGCTTGGGCGTGGATCGCCGGCTCACGGCGCACGCCTCAAGCGTGTTGGGCACCAACGCGCTAAGCCCATATGAAGTGGCGCAAATCTATCAGACGATCGCCGACGGCGGTTTCCGGACACCGTTGCGCGCGATTCGCGAGATCACGACCGCCGATGGCCGCCCGTTGCAGCGCTATCCGCTGCGTGTTGAGCAGGTGGCGTCAGCGGCGCCGGTTTACCTGTTAACCCGCGCATTGCAGGATGTCGTGAGCGAGGGCACTGGTGTCGGGCTGGCGCAGTACTTGCCGGCGGCGGAGCTCGGCATCGCCGGCAAGACCGGCACCACGGACGGACTCCGCGACAGCTGGTTCGCCGGTTTCAGCGGTGACCATGTGGCAGTGGCGTGGATCGGGCGCGATGACAATCAGCCGACCGGCCTCACCGGCGCGAGCGGCGCCATGACCGTATGGGGTATGCTCATGGCGCAGCTCGACCCCGAGCCGATGCTGCCCGCCGCGCCCGAGGGTGTTGAAGTGGTGTGGATCGATCCTGCCACGCGCTTGCGCGGTGATGCGAAGTGCGAGGGCGCCATCGAGCTGCCGTTTATCAAGGGCTCTGCCCCGCGCGAGACGGCAGCGTGCGCCGGTGCGGTGACCAAGACCAAGGGATGGTTTCGGAGATTGTTTGAATGATCGATGGTTGGAAACATTGGATTCTGGTTGGCGTCGCCGTCCTCGGCGGCTGTGCGACGTTGCCACCCGGCGAGACGCCGGTGGATAGCGCGCCGGTGTCGGAAAACACCGCCGTCGCGGCCTTGGTGAGCCAGGCGCGCGCCGATCTCGACGCCGGCAGGCGCTCGAATGCCGCGGCGGCGCTCGAACGCGCCTTGCGTATCGAACCACGCAACGCGGCATTGTGGCGCGAACTCGCCAAGGTGCGGTTGGCCGACGGTCGCTACGACCAGGCCGAGCAGCTCGCCGCCAAGTCGAACAGTTTCGCCGGCAGCGATCGGGCGCTGCGCGCCGCTAACTTTCGGCTAATCGCGGATGCGCGCGCCGCGCGCGGCGACACGGCGGGTGCGCAGTCAGCGCTCGATCACGCCCGCGAGCTTGCGCGTTAGCGGTTAGAGACCTGTCGGAAACTCCGCAATTCCTCCGATCTACTGATCGCTCAGTTGTGCAAGACGATTGTTGCATGAGCCAATAACGGTCCGTCGAGCGCATGCCGGCACGAATACGCTTGAGTGCCTTGATCAAGTAGGGCTTGCGCCGGCCGAAACGGAACTCCTCCATCTCCATAGGAATGTACTCCGCCCATTGTCCGGCAAGCTTGGGGGCGGTCGGGGCCTCGCTGTTGCTGTCCACACCGTGGTAGACGGCACAGAGAGCGGACTTCGCCTTGCCGGCTGCCGGGTCGCCGGCGCTTTGCACCGAGTCCGCTATGGTGACCAACACCAGCGCCAATAATATGTCGCCTAATCGCGGCAACGCGCCGCTGCCTCGCTACGCAAGGCATGCGTGGATGTCGAACCTCCGTCTGGATCGGTCAAGCGCCCCGCGTGACTGGCGTCAGCAACCGAGCTATTGGCCATGTCTCGAAAATGACACATCACACCTGCGCCGGGCCAAAATCGAGGCTATTCTCCCTTTAAAGATCGGTGGCTTTGCGGCCGCACCCTATGACACGGGTGACTGTGCTCCCAAAAGGATGGGAGGCGGCTCGCCAGCGGCCGGGCACTGGATAGTCGATAATTCATAGCAATACTGGGTTGCATATCTCCGTCGACAGGGAGGTCTCGATGTTATTCGGCACTCGGCTGGTTATTCTTGCGCTGCTGGTAGGGCTTTCGATCGCGCCTGCGCGCGCCGATCACGGTGCCCCCTATCATTTCGGTGTTCTCAATCAACGCAGCGTCGCGCTCACCGCGCAGTACTGGAATCCGATTCTCGAGTACGTGAGCAACAAGAGCGGCGTGCCGCTCGCGCTCAAGATGGGCAAGACCGCGGTCGAGACCACGGAGATGACGGTGCGCGGCGAGTTTGCGTTCGCGTACACCAATCACTTGTTCACGCCGGAGCGCGTACGGCTCGGCTATCGAGTCATCGCGCGCGGTGATGCGGCGCCGATTCGCGCCACCATCATTGTGCCCCAGGAATCATCGCTACAGTCGCTCAAAGAACTCGATGGCAAGATGGTCGCGTTTCCGTCGCGTGAGGCCTTTGTCGGTTACTGGGTGCCGATGGACGCGCTGCTCAAGGCGAATGTGAAAGTGAAACCGTCGTTTGCCGGTAACCAGGAAGGCGCGATGGGCCAATTGCAAGCCGGCATCGTTGCCGCCGCAGCAGTAAATGCGCAGGTGCTGGAAAACTATGCACGCCGCGAAGGATTTACCTATCGTGCCCTATGGACGTCGGACGGTTACCACGGTTTGCCCGTGATCGCCAATCCGACGGTACCGGTCGAGAAGGTCGAGGCGGTGCGCAAGGCGCTCATTGGAATGAGTGCTGACCCCGAGGGTCAACGGGTTCTAAGAGCCGGGGCCGAACTTCTCAAGCTCAAGAAACCGGTCGGATTTCTGCGCGCCGGCGACGAGGACTACGCCAACTACCGGCGCTTTTATCAAACCACGCTGGTCAAAGCGGAGCATAAGTGACGCCGTTCGCGCGCCTGCAGGAATGGTGGGGCAATACCGGGCTGCTCGCACGGTTGTTGTGGGCGGTGGCCATCGTGTTTGCCCTTGGCGCGATCGTGCATACGCATCTGATCGTCCGCATCAGCGCTCAGGCGTACATGACGCGTCACATTGACGAGCAGCGGGAGGTGCTCGAGGCGCTGACGCCGCTCGTCGCCGAGCAGGCCATAGTCGGCGATTACACGGCGATCCGCCAGCTCTTGGCTGGAATGGTCGAACGACGCGCTGACATCGAACGGTTCGTGTGGCGCGATCGTGGTGGTCGTGAGATCGAGTCACAGAGCCCGCCGCCGCCGCGCCGCGCCCCCAACTGGTTCGCGGCGATGACCGGATTAACGGTGCTCGAGGCGGCGACGCCGGTCAGGTTGGGTGGGGTAAATTATGGAAGCCTGCACGTGCGCCATTCGCCACTGCTCGCGATCGACGAATTGTGGCGGTTGGTATTGTACCAATCCGGCGTCTTGCTCGCCGTGACACTGGCGAGTTTCGCAGTGATCGCGGGCCTGATGCGCGCCAACTTGCGCACCTTGGCGCACTTGTCGGCCGCCGCCGACAGCGTGCGTCGCGGTGACTATCACATTCGTATCGCTGCACGCGGCGCGCCTGAAGGGCGCGATGCGGTCGAGGCCTTCAACAACATGGCTGGCCGCATCGAGAAGCTCGTGGGCGCCTTGTCCGACAACCGTTTGGTGCTTGCGGAGCAATTGCATTTCACCGAAGCGCTGTATGACGCGATTCCGCTTCCGCTGTACTACAAGGACCGCGACGGTTCTTATCTCGGCGTGAACGCCGCATGGGAGCGCTTCTTCGGCATCGCGCGCCGCAACATCATCGGTCGCACCTTGCAAGAGATTTATCCGCACGACCCCGAGACCGCCGCTTTGCATACCGCCAAGGACGAAGAGCTTTGGGCGCGACCCGGCACGCAGAGCTACGAGGCCACCGTTACCATGCGAGATGGCCGGCGCTTCGAGACCATGTACAGCAAGGCAACCTTTACCCACGCCGACGGCAGCCTGGCCGGACTCATCGGCGTGATCGCCGACCTCACGGCGCTCAAGGAGGCCGAAATCATTGCCAGCACCGCGCTGCTCGACAAGGTGTCTGCGGAATCGGCCAGCAAGGCGAAGAGCGCCTTTCTGGCCAACATGAGCCACGAAATACGCACGCCGCTCACGGCGATTATCGGGTTTTCCGAGTCGCTCCTGGAACACGGCCAGACGCTGTCGGACCGGGTGGACGCGATCCAGACCATCACGCGCTCCGGCAAGCACCTGCTCGGCGTTATCAACGACATTCTGGATCTCTCGAAGATCGAGGCCGGCAAGCTCGAGGTCGAGCGCATCAGCGTGCCGCTCATGCCGCTGCTGCACGACATCAAGGCGCTCGGCGCATTGCGCGCCCAGGAAAAAGGGGTCACGTTCCGAATCGAGTGCGAGTTTCCGCTGCCCAAAGAGTTCACCGGCGATCCACTGCGGCTCAAGCAGGTGCTGATCAATTTGGTCAATAATGCCGTCAAGTTTACTGAGGCGGGAGCGGTCATCTTGCACCTGCGCTGTGATCCAGCAGCGCAGCGATTGGCATTCGCGGTGCGTGACATGGGCATCGGCATGACCGCGGAACAAGTCGCTCGCCTGTTCACGCCCTTTACTCAGGCCGACTCCTCCACCACTCGCAAGTACGGCGGTTCCGGTCTGGGGCTCTACCTGTCCAAGGAGCTCACGGAGAAGATGGGTGGCTCAATGGAAGTGGCGAGCATGCCCGGTGAGGGTAGTACCTTTACCGTCATCGTGCCGACTGGCCAGCTCGATTCCTCCGTGTTGGTCCATGATGCGCTTGAGTGGCAACCGTCGAAGGTCGCGCGGCGCGCGACCGGCGGTCCGCGCGTGTCGGGGCGCGTGCTGCTCGCCGAAGACAATGCCGACAATCAACGCCTCATTGGTCTGCACCTGCGGCGGCTCGGGGCCGATTACGTCATTGCGCACAATGGTGAAGAGGCAGTGGCGCACGCCATGGCCGAGCACTTTGATTTGGTGCTCATGGACATGCAAATGCCGGTGCTCGACGGGCTCGATGCGACGCGCCGCCTGCGCGCAAAGGGTTACAATCGCCCGATCGTGGCGCTCACGGCCAACGCCATGGTCGAGGATGTACGGCGCTGCGAAGAGGCGGGCTGCGATGCGTTCCTGACGAAGCCCATCGAGTCGTTGCGTTTTGCGACGACCGTCGCGCGCTACTTGTCCGCCAAGACGGTGGAGCCCGCACTCGAGGAGTCGGCGTTGGTATCGACCTTGCTCCATGAGGAGCCGGAACTCGCCGACCTGGTGCAAAACTTTATCGCCAGATTGCCGAGCCTTATCGAGGAACTCGCCGCAGCGCAGGCGGCACAGGATTGGGCCACGCTCAAGGCGCGCGCCCACGACCTCAAGTCGGTGGGGGGTGGTTACGGTTTCGCGCCCGTGAGTGCGGAGGCGGCCAAGCTCGAATTCGAGGTTGTCAAGCGCGACGTCCATGGCGTGGCGGATCACGTCGAAAAGCTGCGCGCCCTGGTGCGGCGCATCCAACGCGGTCACGGCGGCGACACGCCGCCACGACACGCTGCTTAGCACGGAGCGACCGATGCCACAAAGCGCGCTCGCCAACGGGGTCCAATCTCACGAGGTGATTCTCGTCGCGGATGATAATTCCCTTAACCGCGATCTGTTGGAGCGACGGCTGCTTGCACAGGGTCACGACGTGGAGACCGTCGCGAACGGCCTGCAGGCCTTGGCGCGCTTGAAGCGTGGCGGCGTGAGCCTGCTACTTCTGGACATCATGATGCCCGAGCTCGACGGCTTCGAGGTTCTACGCCATATCAAGGCCGATGAAGCCCTGCAAAACATTCCCGTCATCGTGATTACCGCGCTCGATGAGCTCGAGAGTGCCGCGCGCTGCATCGAGCTCGGCGCCGAGGACTATCTGGCCAAGCCATTCAACCCGACGCTGCTGCGCGCGCGGGTGGGCGCTTGTCTGGAGAAGCGTCGGCTCTACCAGCAGCAGGCGGAGTACCGCGCCGTGTTGACGCACTGCAATGCGCTGCTCGAAGAGCGCGTCAAGGCGCAAGGCGAGGAAAACAGCACCGCGCAACTGGCGGCAATCTACGCGATGTCACGTCTGGCCGAATCCAAAGACCCCGAGACCGGGGCGCACCTTGAGCGCATGCGCGAGTATTGCCGCCTGCTGTCTCGGGAGCTGGCGCGCCGCAGCATCTATGCGGACCAGATCGACGAGAAGTTCGTCGATACGATCTACGCGGCGAGCCCCTTGCACGACATCGGCAAAGTCGGCGTGCCAGACCATGTGTTGCTCAAACCCGGCAAGCTCGACGCCGAAGAATGGCAAATCATGAAGACCCATCCCATCATTGGTGCGGAGACGCTGCGTGCGGTGCACGGCCAGTACGGACCCAACGAGTTCGTGCGCATGGGTATCGAC
>CP070641.1:2002725-2006383 GCA_020354085.1 Pseudomonadota bacterium | reverse complement strand
GGCACGGCGAGTTGGTTGAAGACAGCGGAGCACAGGCATGAGGCGGTACTTTCTCGCGCACGCACAGGCTTTCTTTGAGAGCCTTGGACGGCTTGCGCACGCGCCGGTCGCGACATTCATGACCGTTGGCGTCATTGGCATTACGCTGGCACTGCCAACTGGCTTCTATCTGCTGGTAGACAATCTGGAGCGCGTCGGACGTGGTTGGGAAGGCGCGGGACAGATTTCGCTGTTCCTCAAAGCCGACATCGGAGGCGAGCGCGCGGAGAAGTTGGCGGATAGAATCCGCCGGTTCCCGGTGGTGGCGCGTACTCAGTACATTTCGCCGGACAGCGCATTGGCGGAATTCAAGCGCGTGTCCGGCTTTGGCGACGCGCTCGATGCGCTAGATCGCAATCCACTACCGCCGGTAATTGTCGTGCACCCGCGTATCGACACGCCGCCCGAAAAGCTCGAGACGCTCGTGAGCGAATTGCGCGCCGAGAAGGAGGTTGATATCGCCCAACTCGACCTGGAGTGGGTACGGCGACTCCATGCTGTGCTGCGCGTCGCCGAGCGCGCCGCGTGGATATTGGCGAGCCTGCTGGCGGCGGGGGTCTTGCTCATCATTGGCAACACAGCCCGCCTGGCCGTGCTTAATCGCAAGGACGAGATCGAGATCATTCGGCTGGTTGGGGGCACGATGGCCTTCGTGCGCCGCCCCTTCCTGTACGCTGGCGTTCAACAGGGTTTGGCGGGCGCGCTTCTGGCGTGGTTACTCCTGGCGCTTAGCCTGTTCCTGCTGGGCGATCCTGTACGAGACCTCGCCAATCTCTACGGAAGCGAGATCCGCGCTGAGGGGCCGGGCTTAGGCACCGTAGCGGCGCTTCTCGGCGCTGGCGGCTTCCTAGGCTGGCTGGGGACACGCCTCGCGGTTGGGCGCCACCTGCGTGCGCTTGAACGATAGAATAAGGTTACGCTAAATCAATTAGTTATACCGGTCATCCTTCCGGCTTTGAACTTTTCTCTACCATTAGCACTCATAGATATCGAGTGCTAAACTTGCGTCGCCAGACGCGCTTGGAGAGAACCGAGGGAGACAACGTAATGAGCCAGACCCTGCCAATTCCTATCAGCCTCTATCCCGACAAGGGCTTGTCGGCCTACCTGAAGGCCGTGAACGCGCTGCCGGTGCTCGACGCTGCCGAGGAGCGGGCGCTCGCCGTGCGCTATCGCAAACACAACGATCTCGACGCTGCCCGTCAGCTGGTCATGTCCAACCTGCGCTACGTCGCGCGCGTGGCGCGCGGCTTCTCCGGCTACGGCTTGCCGCAGGCGGATTTGAATTCAAGAAGGCAACGTCGGATTGATGAAGGCGGTGAAACATTACGATCCCGCTCGCAACGTGCGTCTGATGTCATTCGCGGTTCACTGGATTCGCGCGGAGATCTACGACTACATCCTGCGCAACTGGCGTATCGTCAAGGTCGCCACCACCAAGGCGCAGCGCAAGCTGTTTTTCAACCTTCGCAAAACGCGCAGCCGGCTGGGCTGGATGACCCGTGACGAGGTCGATGCGCTGGCCGACAAACTGGACGTAGCGCCGGAAGTCGTACAGCAGATGGAGTCGCGGCTGGCAAGTCCCGATGTGTCGTTCGATCCAAGCGACGCGAGCGACGATGAGGGCTTTGTTGCCGCGCCGGCCGGTTACTTGCCCGATATGCGTTACAACCCGGAGGTTCTGGTCGCCCAGTCTGATCACGAGGACACGCGCAGCGAACAACTCACACAGGCGCTGGCGAAACTCGATGCCCGAGCGCGCGACATTGTCCAACGCCGTTGGCTCGACGATGACAAGCCGACGTTGCACGAGCTGGCGCGCGAGTACGGCGTGTCGGCCGAGCGCATCCGTCAAATCGAACAGAAAGCGCTGTCACAAATGAAGGGTTCGCTTGCCGCCTAGTCGCGCCATCGTAGGCTAGATCCCAATAAAGGGCCTCCCGCGTGAGGCCCTTGTCGTTTTCTGTTCGGCGATTGCAAGAGAAAGGCCCGCCAGGAGGCGGGCCTTCAGTGTCGTCTTGGATCGGTGTCGCGAAGGACTATGCCTTTGTCCACGACTCGCGTCGACGCCGCCACAGCGCTGCCACGAACAATCCGGCAAGCGTGAGCCAACCGACTGCACCACCACCACCGCCACCACCACCGCCACCACCGCCACCACCGCTGGCCTGTGCAATGGTCAGGGTTTGCGGCGCAGATGTGCCGCCCGCCGGGGTCGGATTGACAACAGTGACGTTGGCCGTACCGACGGTTGCAATGTCCGCCGCGGCAATGGTTGCCGTCAGGGTCAAGTTTGACACGTAAGTCGTGCCGCGGGCCGAACCATTCAGATGCACCACCGAGTTCTGCAAGAACCCGCTGCCGTTTACGGTGAGCGTGAAGTCAGGGCCCCCGACCGTGACGGTGCTCGGGTCTAGACTTGTTGGTAACGGCGCGGGGTTGACGACGGACACCATGACGCCATTCGACACGGCGCTTCCATTCGCCACGGTCACGATTGGGAATCCCCCGATGGCGAGGTCCGCGACGGTGAGGGTCGCCGTCAGCTGATTGGCGGACACAAAGTTCGTCGGCCGGTCGGCACCGTTCCAGCGCACCACCGCGCTCGGCACGAATTCAGCTCCAACAAATTTCGGGTCACTGCCGCTTACAGTGATGTCGACAGGGGCCTGCGCGCCGGCGAGTAACGTCGATGGATTGACTGCGCTAATGAAGGGGGCGGGGGTCACGGCAGCGACCGCCGCCGCCGCGTTGATGATGCCGGCACCGCAGTCTCTTGAACTCGCGCAGCGTGTGCCCGGCGCAAACGGCCTTGCCGTGCTCTGAATTATCGACAGAATTTCCGCAGGCGTGAGCGACGGATTGCGTGACAACATCAACGAGGCAATACCCGCCACGTGCGGCGCGGCCATGCTCGTGCCCTGGTAGTACTGATAGTTGTCAGCGCCGACCGAAGTGGTTCCGGCGTTGAGGGTTGATAGAACGCCGTTGGTCGCTGACGCGCGAATATCTCCGCCCGGCGCGGATATTTCTATAAGCGTCGTACTAAAATTGCTGTAGTACGCGAGATCACCGCCACGATTGTTGGCGGCCACCGTGATAACTCCGGCACAGCTCGCCGGGTTCGCGTTCGCCGCGTTAGTTGCGTCGTTGCCGGCCGCCACAACCACCGTCACGCTACGACCGAGCACGATGTCGTTAATTGCGTTCTGATACGTAGCTGCGCATGGCCCTCCCCCTCCGAGACTCAGATTTAGTACCTTGGCCGGGTTGAGGTTGTCTGGAACGCCGACAACCGGAAGACCCGCGGCCCAGCGCATGCCGTCAGCGATGTCCGAAAGTGTACCGCCGCAGCGACCGAGCACGCGCACCGGGAGAATCTTGGCAGCCCAGTCCACGCCCGCGACACCAAATCCATTCATGGTTTCGGCGCCGATCGTTCCGGCTACGTGCGTGCCGTGCCAGCTGTTGTTGCGAGCCGGCGACCCCGCGCCGCAAAATCCCGCGGAAACGTTGTCGCCCGGATCGGTCGGGTCGTTGTCACGCCCGCCACCATCGTTGGCGGTAATCGTATTGGTAATGAAGTCGTACCCCGGTACTACTTTGCCGAAGTTGTCTA
>CP070641.1:1995528-2002625 GCA_020354085.1 Pseudomonadota bacterium | reverse complement strand
ACAAACTAAATGAATATTACCTTTGAGCGTGAAGGACTCCTTAGGCCACTAACCTATGTGACTGGTGTCGTTGAACGGCGGCAAACCGTGCCTGTATTGTCATATGTGCTGTTGCGAAGTGAATCTGATGGCCTGACACTCACCGGTACAGACCTGGAAACGGAAGTAGTAGTTAGTGCGAGTGGTGAGACCAACGACCGGACTGATCTGACGCTTCCAGCACGGAAGCTCTTGGATATCTGTCGAGCATTGCCGGAGGACGCGAAGATCACGATCCGCACGGAAGGAGAGAAGGCGGTTGTACGCACGGGGCGCAGCCGCTTTACTCTTCGAACACTACCGAGCTCAGACTTCCCGAGCATTCAAACCACAGACTGGGATCTGCGTTTATCTGTCGACGCGGCGGCACTGCGCCAAGTGCTTAGTGAAACGCAGTTCTGCATGGCCCAACAGGATGTTCGGTATTACCTAAACGGCGTTCTGCTCGAAGTTGTGACTGGCGCATTGAGGGCGGTGGCAACCGATGGACATAGAATGGCGTTGAGTCAGATACCGGCCGAGGGCAAGTTAACAGAGGGACGACAGGTAATTATGCCGCGCAAAGCGGTGCTGGAGATTAGTCGGATACTGGGCGACACCACCGGGCGAATTGAATTGCTATTTAGCCCCAATCATGTGCGCGTGCAGGCGCCGGGACTGACTTTTACAGCCAAACTTATCGACGGGCGCTATCCTGACTACAGTAAGGTCTTGCCTGCTCGGCAATCCAAACGCTTACTCCTAGACCGTGAGGCCCTGCGGGTGGCGCTAAATCGGGTGGCGATATTGTCGAATGAGAAGTTTCGCGGCGCGCGTCTCGTGCTGGAGCCGGGGATACTGAAGTTTGTGGCTCACAACCCCGAGCAGGAGGAGGCGCAGGACGAGCTGTCAGTCGAGTACAGCGGTGAACCTATGGAGGTGGGTTTTAATGTAAGCTACCTCATCGACGCCACCAGCGCCCTTAATACTGAGAAGGTCGTGGTCGGGCTCAATGACCCCAACAGCAGTTGTTTAATACATGGCCCGGACCAGGAGTTTCCACGCTACGTAGTAATGCCCATGCGCCTCTAAGTTTCACGTGGAACACAGCACCTCTGTTTCACGTGAAACCAACCCAATGCCGCTGGCCGGAGTAGGGCGGGCTAGCTATTTCCTAGGCCGGACCGCAGCAAAATTCCATCATGACTGACCCACAACAGCAGAACGCCGCCGAGGGCTACGAGTCCTCCAGCATCCAGGTCCTAAAAGGGCTGGACGCCGTGCGCAAGCGCCCGGGCATGTACATCGGGGACACCGACGATGGCACAGGCCTGCACCACATGGTGTTCGAGGCCGTGGACAACGCGATCGACGAAGCGCTTGCGGGCCACTGCGATCGCATCGCGGTGGTATTACATAGCGACGGCTCGGTGACCGTATCCGACAATGGGCGCGGTATACCAACCGACGTCATCGCCGACGAGGGGAGATCGGCGGTCGAGGTCGTGATGACGGTGCTGCACGCGGGAGGTAAGTTCGACCAAAGCTCCTACAAAGTTTCAGGCGGTCTACACGGTGTCGGTATCTCTGTGGTGAACGCTTTGTCGGATTGGTTGGAAGTCACGGTCCGGCGTGGGGGCCAGGTCCATCAGCAGCGCTACCACCTCGGGGTTCCAGAGCATCCGTTGGAAGTCATCGGCACGGCTAGCGAGACTGGTACCGATGTCCGCTTCCGTCCTTCCGAAAAGATCTTCTCGAACGCGAATTTCAGTTACGACGTGCTCGCCAAACGTCTACGAGAGCTGTCGTTCCTCAACTCGGGTGTGCGGATTGAGCTGCTGGACGAACGGAATGGCGGCAAGGAAGACGTGTTTGAGTACAAGGGCGGTATCCAGGCGTTCGTGCAACACCTCAATCGCAATAAGACACCGTTGCATCCGAAGCCGATCTATATTGCGGCCGAACGCGACGGTATCGCCCTTGAGCTTTGCATGCAGTGGAATGACTCCTATCAGGAAAATATTTTTTGTTTTACCAACAACATCCCGCAGAAAGACGGGGGAACGCACTTAGCGGGTCTGCGTGCCGCCATGACGCGGACCCTGAACCAATACATTGAGACGACGGGACTGGCCAAGAAAGAAAAGGTCGATATCGCCGGTGACGACGCCCGCGAGGGTCTGATCGCCGTGCTGTCAGTAAAGGTGCCGGACCCAAAGTTCTCCTCCCAGACCAAGGACAAGCTCGTATCGTCTGAAGTCAAGGGTGCGGTCGAGACCATCGTCAATGAACGTTTGGCGGATTTTCTTCAAGAGAACCCGACCGACGGACGAGCGATTACACAAAAGATTGTCGAGGCAGCCAGGGCGCGCGAGGCAGCGCGGAAGGCCCGCGAACTTACAAGGCGAAAGGGCGCGCTTGATTTGGCCGGCCTGCCGGGCAAGCTCGCCGATTGCCAGGAGCGTGATCCGGCCCAGTGTGAGCTCTATCTGGTCGAGGGTGATTCGGCCGGCGGATCCGCCAAGCAGGCCCGCGACCGCCGCTTCCAAGCCGTGCTGCCACTCAAGGGCAAGATTTTGAACGTGGAGAAGGCGCGCTTCGACAAGATGTTGTCTTCCACCGAGGTCGCAACCCTCATCACCGCACTCGGCACCGGAATCGGAACAAATGAGTTTGATATCAACAAGTTACGTTACCATCGAGTGATACTGATGACGGACGCGGATGTCGATGGCTCGCATATCCGCACGTTGTTGCTGACGTTCTTCTATCGCCAAATGCCCGAGCTGATACGACGTGGTCATGTCTACATCGCGCAACCACCGCTCTACAAAGTGAAGGTGGGCAAGACCGAGCGCTATCTAAAGGACGACAGTGAACTACAGGATCATCTGATCAGCGTTGCGATCGACGGCACCACGATCACGTTCGCCAACGGCACCACGATCGCCGGCAAGGAACTGGCTGGGCTGTGCCAAGAGTACTTTGCCGTGCAGCAACAGATTCGGCGTTTGTCGCGCCGGTTTGACGCGCAGACTTTGCACGAACTTTTGTATCTGCCACGTTTGACGGCCGAGCAGCTCAGGGAGAAAGGCAGCACCGAGCAATTCGCCAACGCGCTGACCGAGCGACTCGGGCGGCGCCCGGACAACGCCGTTCGGTACACCGTGAGCGTGGGCTTCGAGACCCGTCACAATCTTCACGATCTTTTGATCACCCGTGCCGAGCACGGCAGCGTCGTGCAATCGCGCCTTGATAGTGAGTTCGCCGCTTCGAGCGAATACGAGTCGATCTCTAAATTGGGTTCGCGGCTGCGGGAGCTATTTCGCGCCGAGGCAGCTGTGCAGCGTGGCGACAAGGCCCATCAGGCCGCGCGTTTGGAAGACGCCATTGATTGGTTGATGGAAGAGGCGCGCCGCGGGCAAACAGTACAGCGTTACAAGGGGTTGGGCGAAATGAATCCGGAGCAGCTATGGGAAACCACCATGGACGTCAAAGCGCGCCGCCTGCTCAAAGTGAATGTCGATGACATTGTGGCTGCGGAAGAAGTGTTCTCCACGCTCATGGGTGATCAGGTCGAGCCGCGCCGCGAGTTTATCGAACGCAACGCGCTGTTCGTATCCAATCTGGACGTTTAGGAGCGGTCGCGGTACGGCGCCTCGGCCCAATTCAATGCAATTTGCGCGGTGCGCTTAAGGTGAAGGCGGGGATTTCGGCGTCAAACTCGGTACCGTCATCGGCGCGCATCTGGTAACTCCCCCGCATCATGCCGACCGGCGTCTCTAGGATCGTGCCGCTCGTATACTCAAAACTACTGCCGGGGGAAAGATGCGGCTGCTGTCCCACGACGCCCTCGCCGCGCACTTCCTGGGTCCTGTTGTTCGCGTCGGTGATAATCCAGTGGCGCGTCAGCAGCGTAGCCGGCACGCTGCCGCTATTGGTAATGGTGACCGTATAGGCAAACACATAGCGATTGGTTTCCGGCGCAGACTGCGCGGGGATATAGGAGCTGCGTACGGATACTTCGATTTGGTGCCGCATTGCGATAGGGGAACTACTCGGCGTTGAGATTGGGCCCGCTATTTTGCCTCAAGCGAAACGCATTGGGCAGGGCGATACGCAAGCGCGGCGGATTTCTCGACTACCCCGGGCGTTGTGCGTCAATACAATCAACCGAGACAAACTCTGGGCGTTCGCTATCCAGGCGCACGGCCGTGAGGCTGCGTCCCCACAAACAGCCGGTATCTAGTCCGATGACGCCATTGGCGTTGTGTAACCCCAGGGTCGACCAATGGCCGAACACCACGCATGTGTCGGTGGACCGCCGTGCGGGAACAGTGAACCAGGGAAGCAGATCGGGCGGTTGAGTGCCGGGCGGACCCTTGTGCCGCAGGTCCATATTTCCTTCGCGATCGCAGTACCGTAGTCGGGTAAAGGCGTTGATGATCACACGCAAACGTTCGATGCCGTGTAGTCCGTCGTGCCAATGGTCCGGTAGGTCGCCATACATGTGATGAAAGAAGGACTCGCCCTCGGCACTAGCAAGGGCCGCTTGTGCCTCTGCTGCGAGGGCTGCTGCTTGCTGGGTCGTCCACTGCGGCAACAGGCCGGCATGTACCAAGGTGTAACCAAGGTCGTCGTCGCGGTGCAGCAGCGGGCGGCGGCCCAGCCACGTTAGCAGTTCGGCGCGGTCGGGCGCTCGAAGAACATCATCGAACGTGTCGGACGATTTATGCTTGCTGGCGCCTGCGGCGACCGCCAAGAGATGCAGGTCGTGATTGCCCAGCACGCTAATGGCCCGATCGCCCAAGGATCGGACGAACCGCAGGACCCCCAGCGAATGCGGGCCGCGATTGACAAGGTCGCCGGTAAACCAAAGGGTGTCGTACTTCGGGTCGAATTCGATCCTCGCAAGCAATGCCTCCAACGCTGCTAGACAACCCTGGACATCACCGAGTGCGTACGTCGCCATTACGGACTCGACCCACCAGCGAGGCGCTGTGCCAGTTCCTGCGTGGCGTGAATCAATGCGTGGGTGATGCCAGGCTCGGCCGCGGAATGTCCCGCGTCCGGAACGATCTCGAGCTTGGCCTGCGGCCACGCTTGGTGCAAATCCCACGCGCTTTGCAGCGGGCAGACGATGTCATAGCGACCGTGGACGATATATCCGGGGATGTCGCGCAGACGATACGCATCGCGCAGCAGCTGATCGGCCGAGAGAAAACTGTCGTGCACAAAATAATGTGCTTCGATGCGCGCCAACGACAGGGCAGTATGCGGTGAGCCAAAGAAGTCGACGACCGACTTATTGTTGAGCAGCGTCGCGGTGCGACCCTCCCAAAGCGACCACGCCTTGGCCGAGTGCATGCGCGCAATCTCATCGCTACCCGTCAGGCGTCGATAGTGGGCGGTGAGCAAATCATTGCGCTCGTCATCCGGAATCGGTGCGATGAATTCCTGCCAATGGTCGGGAAACAGGTGGTTCGCGCCCTCCTGGTAGAACCAATGAATCTCCCAGGGGCGACACAGGAAGATGCCGCGCAAGATCATGCCGGCGATGCGCTCGGGATGCGTCTCGGCGTACGCCAACGCCAAGGTCGATCCCCACGACCCGCCGAACAGTACCCAGCGCTCTATCCCCAAGCGCTTGCGGATCACTTCCATATCGGCTATCAGGTCCTGCGTGCTGTTGTCTTCAAGACTCGCATGGGGCGTCGATCGGCCAGCGCCGCGCTGGTCGAACAAGACGATCCGATAGCGGTTCGGATCAAAGAAACGCCGGTGGTAGGGCTCGCAACCAGCACCAGGGCCGCCGTGCAGAAATACCGCCGGTAGCCCATCCCTGTTTCCGCACTCTTCAATGTACAGACGATGCACCCGACCGACCGCGAGTTGCTGCGTGGCGTAGGGCTCGATCTCGGGAAAAAGCCTGTGCATGCAAATTAGTCAGCCGAAGATTTGCCTTCACGCTGCGCGGCGCTCAGATCGCGTTGAAGCGCAAGCACTGCACTTCGATCGCCCACGGGTCCGTGGCCGGGCACAAAATACTCGGCGGCGGTCGCCAGCACGGTTTCCACGGCGGCCATCTGGCCAAGCAAGTCAACACGGTCGCGCGCCGCGGAGCGCTCATTGACCAGGTAGTCACTGGCGAATAACACGCGGCCTTCCACGACTTCGATCATAATCGCGCCAGGACTGTGTCCGCCTTCGTGCTGATGCACGCGAAAGCGCCGATCGCCGAGCTTCAGCACTTCACCGCCCTCGAGCGTGATGTCCGGACCCACCGGGCGCGTGCCACGCACGGCGCCATCCGTCTCCCGCAGCAGTAACGTCAGCCAGCGCTCGCCCGCGGCCACGGCGGTCGACTTCAAGTGGGCGTGGGCATAGACAACGGCGCGTGGAAACCGGGCCTTGATGGCGGCGTTCGCCAACCAGTGATTGCCATCACCATGCGTGTTGAGTACAGCGATGACGGGGTCGCTTGTTACGCTCGCGATCTTGGCGAGCAGCATCTCGCCCACCTGGACGCTGGCGCCGGGATCAATGATCACGACGCCTCGCTTTGTGAGGACAAAGCCCGGATTATTGGTGAAGCCCTGATTCGACGGACTGGGACTCTCGTTCGGTCCTTCGATCACATAGACGCGTTCGCCTAGGCGCTTCAGGGGATAGTCGCGCTGCAAGGGTGGGGCCGAGCGCAAGGCGTCGCAGGCCGCCAACGCCAATACGGCTAGCACGATGGACAGCGCGGGCACGCCTCTACTCATGGGCGCGGAGTATATTAAATCGCGCCGAGCGCTCGCCAGGCGTGCTTAGAGGCCGAGTTGCCGCCAAATCGCGCGCGTCGCGGCAGCGCGATTCATGGTGTAGAAATGTAACCCCGGTGCGCCCGCTTCCAGCAACTTCCGACAAAGCTGAGATGTGACGTCGAGGCCGAACGCACGCAGCGACTCGAGATCATCGCCAAAACCCTCTAGTCGTTTGCGAATCCAACGCGGGATTTCCGCGCCGCAGGCATCGGAGAAGCGCGCGAGCTGCTTGAAGTTGGTGATTGGCATGATGCCTGGCACGATCGCGAC
>CP070641.1:1991782-1995428 GCA_020354085.1 Pseudomonadota bacterium | reverse complement strand
TATATCGTGCGATCGGGGGTCGAAACGAAATGCTGAAGGTGTTGTTGACAGCGCTGGCGGCAACGATCGCGACCGCCGCGTTTGGCCAGCCGCCGGCGGGAGACCGGTCGGGCGCGGTGCAGCAGGCGCAGATTCGCGCGAGCGCCGCGTACCGCGAGCTCGAGCAGGCGCAGTACGAGTTGAAACTCGCCGAGCAGGATTACATCAATACCCAGGATGCGTATCGCGCGGCGCCGCCGCCGGCCGCGGACATCAAGCGCGAGCTCGACAAGATGAAAAAAGCGCTAGACTCGGCCAAGGCGAGGGAGGCGCGGGCGCGCAAGGCTCACAAAGCGGCGCTCGACGCCGTGGAGAAGGCGTGGGGCCGCCCGCCAAAAAGCCAGTGACTAAGTGACTGAGTGACTAAGCAACCAGTTAACGCAGCAACGCAGCGACTCGATGAGTCGGTTACCTGGTCACGCGGCGGCCGAGCGACGCTACTTGCGCGACGCGTTTCCCCCATCCACTGACACGATCGTGCCCGAGACGTAGGACGCGCGGTCCGAGCACAGGAACACGATCACGTCCGCGACCTCGCTCACTTCAGCGGGCCGGCCGAACGGGAAGGTCTTGGTCAGCTCGCGCCAGCGCTCCGCGTCGCCGAGCTGCTCCTTTGCCTGGTTGCGCCAGCGCATCACCCCGCGGTCGGTGGCTGTCGCCGACGGATTCAGGCCCAGCACCCGCACGCCATGGTTCGGGCTTTCCGCGCCCAGCGCGCGCGAGAACGCCATCAGGCCCGCGTTGGCCATGCTCCCGGCAAGGTAGCCGTTGGTGGGGCGCTCGCCGGCACCGCCGATGATGTTGATGATCACGCCGCGCTTGCGCTCGCACATGGCGCGGTAGATTTCGCGCGACAGGTTGATATAGCCGAAGACCTTGAGGTCCCACGAAGCGCGCCATGCCTTCTCGTCGAGCGCGGTGAGCGTGCCCTGCGGAATCGCGCCGGCATTATTGACGAGGATGTCCACGCCGGCACACTCCTTCCCCAGCTTCGTCGCGTTCTCGCTGACGGCAAGGTCCACGGGGTGGCAGGTGACCTTGACGGGATAAGCCGAGACGATCTTGTTGCGAGCGGCTTCCAGGTCGGTCGCGTTGCGCGAGGCAAGGTGAAGATTGCAGCCTTCTGCCGCCAGTCCCTCGGCGACGCCGAGACCGATGCCGCGCGAGGCGCCGGTGATCAAGGCGGTACGGCCGGATAGCTTGAGATCCATAATTTCGTCTCTGTAATGGGAAAAATTGCCGGGCGACGTGCCCGGCGCAGCGGTATTCTACTGTACTAAAATCCAGGCTGGGCGCCTCATGCCCGCCGTCAACCGCGATGCGGCGAACCGGACTGTCGTTTGCCAGGGGGCTCGTGCTTTGTGCTATCAGGCTTCCCTATTGTAAAGGCGCGCTCCGCCGGACTGGAGGGATCCCGACGCCGAGTTGCTTGAGAAATACACACCGACCTCGCTGACGCTGAACAACGATCCTGCCGGGCTTCCGAGAGTTGGCACCCTACGGATCCAGTACGGGCGTGGTCGCAGGCACGCCAACTGATCGTGGCCCTGTTCTGAAACGCTGGAGTCATAGAATGCCCCGCTATTCCATTGTGATCCCCACACGCGAGCGCGCCGACACTCTGCGCTCGAGCCTTGCGACCGCGATGGCCATGGAGGGGGACGATTATCAGGTGGTGGTACAAGACAATGCCAGCGGTCCAGGCACCCGGGCGGTGGTCGAGTCTTTCGCGAGCCCCAAGCTGGTCTACTCGCGAAGCGATACTCTCCTTCCGATGTCGGAGAACTGGGAGATGGCCTTGAAAGCCTGCGAGGGCGAATGGATCCACTTCATCGGCGACGACGATGCGATGATGCCCCAGGCGATCGCCGCGCTCAATGCGGTGCTTTCAGGGAAACCGGAGCTGGAGTTGATCGCCTGGGATCCCCACAGCTACTGGTGGCCCGATTGCATCGTGCCCCATCTGAGGAACCGCCTCTTTGTGAAGATCGGCGACTTCAACTCGGCCAATATGGTCAATGCCCGGGTGCTGGAAAAAGATTACTTCGAGCAGAGCCTGGATTGGAACATGCTGCCGATGGTGTACAACTCCTTCGTGCACCGAAGGCTGATCGATCGGGTGCGGGAAAAGGCCGGGAGCTACTTTCCTACCATTGCGCCGGATATTTTCAGCGGAATAGCAAACCTCTGGGCAGTGGAGCGGTTCATCAAGCTCAACCGCCCTCTCAATATGCGGGGCACCTCGCGCCACAGTATCGGGATGGCGCAACTTTTTCCGACCCTGGGCGGAGCCGTGGCCAGCCAGTTTACCAAGGAATACGGCGATGGGCGCCCTCTCCATCGCGATCTCATTCCTTCACAGCATTCGCTGGTGCTGCTCGCTAACGAGAGTTGCCTTGCGAACTTTCTTTTGCACGACGAGCGTTCTGACTATGCGCTCTCGATACCGAAACTTGTCGCTGCGATGCTGCGCAGTATCAACAACACGCCCGGAACCTACGACGAGACCCTGAGTGATGTTAAAAAACTAATCGCCAAGCACAATCTTGATCCCGACCAGTTCACGATTCCCGCCAAGCAGGGCATCACCTATGTGGCGCGATCAGGCCCCGTGTTCGATGAGAAGGGTGTCGTCGAATCGCTCTGTATTGACGGCGACATTGTGGGCCTCAAAAATGTAGCCGATGCGGTGCGTCTCGCTACGGCGATGGTCTACTAATGTAAAGAATGAACGTCGGCTGCCGAAGGCCGTAAATTCAGCGGCGGCGGTTATTCTCAATCCCAACACGAGCTCCTTATGAAAATCACAGCGGTCAAGCATTACACACTGCACCCGGGCTGGCGCAAGAACCTGATCTTCGTCAAGGTCGAGACCGACGAAGGCATACACGGCTGGGGCGAAGCGTATTCGCAGTACGACCGGGACCCGGCGGTCGTGGCGCAGCTCGACGCTCTGGGCCGCTACGTGATTGGCCGCAGCCCGTTCGACATCAAGCATTTCACCCAGATCGCGTTCGATGATTACGCCGCGCGTCGCGGGTCAGTGGAGCTCTTTTGCGCATTAAGCGGCATCGAACAGGCGCTGTGGGACATCGCGGGCAAGGCGTGCAAGCAGCCGGTTTACAACCTCCTGGGCGGGCGCTGCCGCGACAAGGTGCGCGTCTACGCCAATGGGTGGAGCTACGGGCTGAAGGACCCGGCGGACTATGCGCGCGCGGCGGAGAAGGTGGTGGCCCAGGGCTGGACCGCCTTGAAGTTCGACCCGCTGCCGGCACCGTGGCGGACTTACATACCGAAGGAGCACGAGGAACGCGCCGTGCGTGTCGTAAAGGCCGTGCGCGACGCAGTCGGCCCGGACGTCGACATACTCATCGACCAACACCGGCGTATTGCGCCGATGCACGCGATTCGGCTTGACCGGCGGCTCGCGGAATTCGGCCTTTACTGGATGGAGGAATCCTGCGCGGCGGAATATCCGGATGAGCTGGCACTGATCCGCCACCAGATCGGTATTCCCGTCGTGATCGGTGAGGCGACTTACACGAAGACCGGGTTCAGGCCGCTGCTCGAGAAGCGCGCTGCGGACATTCTCAATCCCGATGTCGCG
>CP070641.1:1985992-1991682 GCA_020354085.1 Pseudomonadota bacterium | reverse complement strand
CCATATGCCCGTATTCGCTATTTGATCGATTCCACGATCCAACGCCCGCTCTTTTCCACGAGTCGCCGGTCGCACCCTATCCTTGCCGCTTTGGCTTCTTGTTCTGGCAAGGCCTGCACCACGCGCTCGCCCGCCGCGCGCAGCCGTGCGATCTCCGACAGCAGGGCCGCGTCATTGCCGGCGGGCGCCAGAATGGCAAGCCGCCCCTTGCCGGGCATGGACGCCAAGCGCGCAAGCTGGCGTAGGTCCGCACCGAAACCGGTGGCCGCACGGTCGCGCCCGAATGCCTTACCAATGCCGTCGTAGCGCCCACCCTGTGCGATCGCGCGTCCTTGGCCCGGCACGAAGGCGCTGAACACAACGCCAGTGTAATACTGGTATCCGCTGACCTCCGCCAGGTCAAAGTGCAGCGACGGCGCCGCAGGTTGGCGCGCGACCTGGGTTGCGACCGCCTCTAGGTAATCGAGCGCCTTTGCCACCGCCGCCGGTGCGCCGGCCAGCTCCTGGCGGGCACGCGGGAGCGTGTCGGCCGGGCCGGAAAGCTCCAGCAACGCCAAAAGACGCCGGCGCGCGTCGCTTGCCACCCCATGACTCAATAGTGGTTCCAGCTCGCTGCGCGCCTTACGTTGCAACGCATTGAAGACGCGCGCCTCGCGCTCGCTGTCCAGGCGTGCGTCCGCCGCCAGCGCGCGATACACGCCTACGTGGCCCAAGTCGACGTGCACGTCACGGATGCCGATACGCTGAATCGTCGCGATCATCAGCGCCAGCACTTCCGCGTCACTCGCCGGTCCGCTGTAGCCGAACAGCTCCGCGCCGATCTGCAGGGGTTCACGCGAGCCACCGAACTCACCCGGTCGCGTGCGCAGCACTGGACCCAAATAACACAGCCGTACCGGCCCGTCACTTTTGAGGTAGTGCGCGTCGATACGCGCGGCTTGTGGCGTCATATCAGCGCGCACCCCCATGAGCCGCCCAGTGAGCTGATCGGTCAGCGTGAAGGTTTGTAGCGCCATGTCCTGGCCGAGGCCGGTAAGCAGCGAATCGACGTACTCGATGAGCGGCGGCATCACGAGCTCGTAGCCCCAGGTCGCGAGCAGGTCGAGCACCTGACGGCGCAGCGCCTCGAGTTGGCGTGCCTCCTGCGGCAGCACCTCTTCGATGCCCTCGGGCAGGAGCCAGCGATCTTGCGTCGACATGGGAGTTAGGCGTTGATGAAGTAGAGCAGCGCCAGCCCCAGGACCATGCTGGTCAGGCCGGCAACACGCAGCTGATTGTCGGTCATCTCCGCCATCGCCGCCAGCATGCGGCGTAAACCGCTCGGGTTGAGAAACGGCAGAACCCCTTCCACTACCAGCAGCAAGGCGAGCGCCACGCCGAGGTCGTGCCATCGCATGGGCGCGCACTCTGGCTAGCGACTGGGTTTCTTCAGGTACTTGAAGAAATCCGCGCTCGGATCGACCACTAGCACGTCGTCCTTGTGCTTGAAACTTTCCTTGTAAGCGTTGAGGCTGCGATAAAGCGAGTAGAACTCAGGGGCGGCATTGGCCGCACCGGCGTAGATCGCTGTCGCGCGCGCGTCACCGTCACCGCGTAACCGTTCGGCCGTCCGATAGGCCTCGGCCAATAAGATTTCGCGCTTGCGTTCCACATCCGCCCGAATCTTTTCCGCCGTCTCTGCGCCTTGCGCGCGCAACTCATTGGCGATACGCGAGCGCTCGGCTTTCATGCGCTGAAACACCGATTGACTCACCTCGGGCGGCAAATCGACGCGTTGGATGCGCACGTCGACGACCTCGAGGCCGAATTTGAACGCCTCTCGCCCCGAGTTTGCGGTGAGGATTTCCATGATTCTGGCGCGGTCCGCAGAGATAACGTCCTGCACAGTGCGTTTACCAAACTCGTCGCGCAGTCCGCTGTTTACGATTTGCTCTAGTCGCCGCCGCGCTTCACTCTCGCTACCACCGACGGTGAGATAGAACTGCAAGGCATCCTTGATGCGCCATTTCACGAACGAGTCGACCAAGACGTACTTTTTCTCCTTGGTCAAAAACGGCTGTGGGTCGGCGTCGAGCGTCAAAATGCGCGCGTCGAAATAACGCGCGTCGTCAATAAAGGGCGTTTTCGCGTGCAAGCCAGGCGGATCGTCATGCCGGAGCACCTGCCCGAAGCGCACCACGATCACCTTTTCGCGTTCATCCACGGTGTAAACCGCCGAAAGCGCGATCACAACGCCCACCAAGACGAGCGCAACGACGGCAATGATCTTTGTCTGGTTCATGGTTGCCCCCCGCGCCGACGCAGATCGGTTCGGCCGCGCGCGTTCGGTTGCCCGCTCCCCGCAGCCTCCGGCTCGCTCATCGGCATTTGGGCCGCCGCGCCGGACGGGTCACGCCCGCCGACAATCTTGTCGAGCGGTAAATACAAAATGTTGTTGCCGCCCTTCTGGTCCACCAACACCTTGCTGGTATTGGACATCACCTGTTCCATAGTTTCGATGTACATGCGCTCGCGCGTGACGGCCGGCGCCTTGGCAAACTCGCTCGCGATGAGGGTGAAGCGTCGTGCGTCGCCTTCGGCTCGCGATATCGTCGATACCTTGTAGCCCTCAGCCTCCTGCACCATTCGGGCTGAGGCGCCACGGGCGCGCGGCAGAATGTCGTTTGCGTAGGCCTCGGCTTCGTTCTTGGCGCGCTGCTCGTCTTCACGCGCCTTAACGGCGTCGTCGAACGCCGCCTTGACTTCTTCAGGGGGCTGGGCCTTCTGCATCTCAATGGTGACAATGTGTATACCGGCTTTGTAGCGGTCCAGAATCTCTTGCAACAAGCCGCGCGTGGACTGATTTACTTGATCGCGACCTTCGGTTAGCGCGAAGTCCATGGTGCTGCGCCCGATGGTCTCACGCACCGCCGATTCGGTGGCCTGCGCAATGGTGCCCTCGGGATCACGCACGTTGAATATATAATCGGCCGCGTCCTTAACTTTGTACTGCACGGCGAACTCGAGATCGATGATGTTTTCGTCTTCCGTCAGCATCAGCGCTTCTTTCGGTACCTTGCGTTTGGTGCCACTGCGCGGGTCGCTGCGGTAACCGATTTCGATGGTCGAGACTTTCTCCACGTTTACCCTCTCGACACGCTCGATCGGGTAGGGAAAGCGCCAGTGCAGACCCGCTTCAGTGATGTCAGCCTTCTTGCCGAACCGCAGCACCACGCCGCGCTCACCTTGCTGCACGATGTACGTGCCGGTCGCGAGCCAAACGCCCAAGATCACGAGCACGATCAGCCCGAACCCATATCCGGCGGCCGCACCGCCGCCCTCACCCCCGTCGCCGCCCCGGCCGCGACCGCCAAAGATGCCGGCAAGCTTGCGCTGGATGTTGCGCACGACCTGATCCAGGTCGGTATTGGCACCACGACGACGTTGACCCCATGGGTCTTTGCCGCCCGGGCTACCCGGTTCATTCCACGCCACGATTCGACTCCTTCAGTTGCAGGCCAGAACTTCGGCCCTGATTGCTGGCGGCATTCTAACAGTTTGCCGCAAAAGTCCACCCCTAAGCGCTTTCATCGGCGCCATCACATCCACCGACGTGCGCAGGATCTCTCTCCCCGCGTCAAGACCCAGTCGCGGCCAGGCGCGCGAGCGCCTCGTCCCGCAAGAACTCCGGACGGTAGTCTTTCTGTTGTTGTAGCCAGGCCAGTTGCGCCGGCGTCACGGCCGCGTCCATCATCCATCCACCGGATTGCAGTGGCGTCTCCGACAATATTTCCGCGCGTTCGTAGATCTGCGCACGCAGTCGCCCCATGTCTGCCGGCAGCTCCAGGTGAACGACGCGGCGATACGCGCGATAATGCTGAGCAAGCAGCTCGCGCAGCAGTTCAACACCCTCGCCACTGCGCGCCGACAGCCATACGCGCGCGAAGACCTTACCATCTCCGTATTCAACGCGCGCCGGCTCACCGCTGAGATCGATCTTGTTGAACACAATCGCCTGCGCAATCCCCGCGGCACCGATGTCGGCAAGCACTGCGTTGACCTGCGCCATCTGCTCGAGACTCTCGCCATGATGGCTGTCGACCACGTGCAGCAAGAGATCCGCGTCGGCGACCTCCTCCAGCGTCGACTTGAAGGCCTCGACGAGGTCGTGCGGCAGGTGCCGTATGAAACCAACCGTGTCGGCCAGTACCACCGCATTATTACCGGGTAGCTCGACACGCCGCATGGTCGGGTCGAGCGTGGCGAACAATTGATCGGCCGCAAACACGCCGGCGCCCGTCAGCTGATTGAACAGCGTCGACTTGCCGGCATTGGTATAGCCGACCAGCGATACCGTCGGGATCGGAACCTTGTGACGCGCGCGTCGGCGGCTGCGGCGCTGGGTGGAAACCTGGGCCAAACGATCGTTGAGTTTCTTGATGCGATCGCGGATCAGGCGCCGGTCAACCTCGAGCTGCGTTTCACCGGGACCGCGCAGGCCGATACCACCCTTTTGCCGCTCCAAGTGCGTCCAACCGCGCACCAAGCGCGTGGAGAGATGTTCAAGCTGCGCAAGCTCGACCTGAAGCTTGCCTTCATGCGAGCGGGCGCGCTGGGCGAAGATATCCAGAATCAGCGCCACTCGATCGAGCACCCGACAACCAACGACTTTTTCGAGATTGCGCTCCTGGCTGGGGGACAACGCGTGATTGACCAGAACCACATCCGCCCGCTCCCGCGCGGCTAAATCGCGCACCTCTTCGGCCTTACCCTTGCCGACAAAGGTGCCCGCGTCCGGTGTATGGCGGCGCCCGACGACGGTGCCGATAACTTCCGCGCCGGCCGAGGTTGCGAGCAGGCGAAGCTCCTCGACGTCCTCCTGCGCTTCGAGGGCGGTTCCACTCAGACGCAGGTGCACGAGTAACGCGCGTTCAGCCGCACGCCGCGTCGACGGCCAGGGCGCGTCAGGATTCCTTGCTTTCGGGTGCGTCGGTGCTGTCAAACTGGAACTTGACCGGGCGACTGGGGACCACGGTCGAAATGGCGTGCTTGTAAATCATCTGGCTGACCGAGTTCTTCAGCAGCACGACGAATTGGTCGAAGGATTCGATCTGTCCTTGCAGCTTGATTCCATTCACCAGAAAGATCGAGACCGGTACATGTTCCTTCCTGAGGGTATTGAGGAAAGGGTCTTGTAGGGCTTGCCCTTTTTGCTGGCTCATCATATTTCTCCTGTCTTGTTTTATGGCTGCCGGCTTGGCGCACGTTTCCGGGCATACCGCATAGCGACCCCCATGCCGAAATCTGCGGCATGCTTAGCCACCATTGCCGAGCCCTTTGACCAGGGCCAAGCACTCCTCCACGGGCACCTTATCACTCATATTGACCGATTTCACGCCTGGATAGTGGCGAATCCAGGTGAGTTGGCGCTTGGCGAGCTGGCGCGTTGCTATCACCGCTCGTTCCACGGCTTCATTATAGCTGACAGATCCACTCAAGTATTCCCAAAGCTGACGATAGCCGACGGTTCGTATCGCCGGCAACTGTAGTCCTAGATCGCGACGCCGGTACAGAGTTTCAACCTCCCCCAACATCCCCAAGTCGAGCATGGCCTTGAAGCGAGCGGCGATGCGCCGATGCAGCACCTCGCGCTCCGACGGCACCAAAGCGATCCGCACCGGGCGATATGGAAAGACATAGGGCGGGCTCAC
>CP070641.1:1979638-1985892 GCA_020354085.1 Pseudomonadota bacterium | reverse complement strand
CTCAAACCTGAAACCAGAAACATCAGATGCTTGAACGGAGACCCAACATGCAGCATTGGCAACGACTGGTAATCACATTCTCCCTTCTGCCCGCGGCCCTGTGGGCACACCCGTTCGGTCACCACGAGACCGGTTTCGTGATGCTGGATGCGCATGTGCACGAGGAGTTGGTCTGGTACGGGTCGTTGATCGCTGTAGTTTTTTTTGCGGCCGTGGCGGCGCACCTCATGCGCCGGTGGCTGTCCGCCCCGGGTCCGGCGCGCCGAGTGGGACGTTCCCAATGGCTGTGATCAAGGTACCCGGCCACCACGTGACTGTCCGTTGATAACGCGTTGATCTTCGTCAAATTCCGCTCCAGCCAGCGCGCCTATCATGAGAACGCTGCCGGGCGGTTTCACGTGAGGTAATCACCATTGGACCGCCGCCACCGGCGGCAGTGATCCGCAGCATGCCGAGTCAGCGGGCGTGCTCAAAGCAATTGGGGATGCGCAACATGACCTCCGGACGAATCGACGCGGATGGTGCGGCGGAAGCCGCAATCAATCGAGTCCTGGAGGCCGAGCACAAGGCGCGCGAGGCGATAGCGCGCGCCCGGAGCGAGGCCGCCGAGCAGGTACGCGCGGCACGCTTGCGGGCGCGCCGTATCGAAGAGCGTGCCGATTCTCGCGCGACCAAGGTACGCGCGGCATGCCAGCAATGGAGCACGCAGCAAGTCGCGAAGCTGCACGCGGAAGTGGATGAGTTGCGGACTTGTGCGCCATTGGACGACGTGCGCCGCGCGCGACTGGAACAAGCCATCGAAGATCTCGCCGCCGAACTGAGCGGGGGTGCGTCATGATCTCGGCGAGCGCGCTTGCCTATGCTCAGGCGCGGTTGCAGGCGCGCCTGGGTATGCAGGCGCCGGAAGAAGTGTGGCAGCCGCTGCTCGCCACCGGTAATTATCGCGCCTTCCTCGAACAACTGCGCGCCACCGCGCTGCGACCGTGGGTCACCAACGTGAGCCCGATCAGCGCACACCATGAAGTCGAACGTCTGCTGCGCGCCGAGTTCGTGCGCCGCATCGTGGAAGTCGCAAGCTGGCTGCCGGCAGCGTATCGGCGCGCGGTCGTCTGGACGCATGTGTTGGTCGATTTGCCGACCATCGATTATCTGTTGCGGGGCGACGATCACGCGCACGCAGGCGACGAGGCTCGCCCCATCACATTGCCGTGGATGCTGGAATCTGCAGAGTTGAAAGCGATCGCCGCGGCCGACCCCGAAGCGCGGGCAAATGTGCTCGCCACGACTATCTATGCGCCGCTTGCGCGCGGCGACGGCAGCCTCTCCGAGCGCTGGCTTGCCGAATGGCGAGCCCGTATGCCCCGACTCACCAAAGCGCCGGCCGCGCAACTGCAACGTTTACTCGCAACCCTGGACGGTCACATGGCGGCGTTTGCGGCGGCGGCCGGTGAGGAGGCGACATCAGCGCGCGCGGCCTGGGGCCTGCGCCGCGCGCTGGAAGGAAAGGTGCGGCGACATTTCCGCAACGGATTTCTTGCGCCGACCGCGGTGTTCGCCTTTTTGATCCTACAGGCGCTTGAGTTCGAACGCGTGCGCGGCGCGCTGGTGAGCCGACTATTGTTCGGCCGGGAGAGCGCCTGATGTTTCGCCCGCGCGCCGCACGATGGTTCGAGGTATTGGTGGCACAAGACGACGTGGCGGCCGCACTCGAGGCCTTGGCGCGAACCGGCGCGATCGAACTTGAAGTGCATGCCGAACGCACGACGGCCGAACCGCTGGGTGAACTGAAACCACTACTTGATACTTACGCGGAGGTTGCGCAGCGTGACGGTTACTACTGGCCGAAGCCCGCGGGCGCACCGGCGCGCAGTGGCGTCGCACGTGACGTGCTGGTGGATGGTTTGCGCCGCCTCAAGGCCTGGCATGCCGCGGCGGCACCGCTGATCGAGGAGTTACAGGCACTGGAGCAGGAGAATCGCGAGCTCGCGGTTTGGCAGGAGCTGCTCGCGCGCTTGCATTCGAGCAGCCTCGAGCTTGGCTTGCTGCGCCGTCCGGACGGAATTCTCGCGCGCCGCCTCTACGTTTTTCCGCCTGAGGTCGTGTTTCCTTTGCCGCCCGAGGTCATGGCGCAGCGCTTGGTGTGTCAAAACCAGGCGTGCGTCATTGTGCTGGGGCCACCCGAGGCAGTGGCGCAACTCGATCGCCAAGCGACTGCACTCAAGGGTCGGCGCAGCGGGCTCGGCATTCCCAACTGGCTGGAAGGTCGACCGGCGGACAATCAGCCGCGCGTAGCGGCACGCAAGGAGGAGGTGACCGCGGCGATCGGCAAGCAACGCGCGGCGCTTGATCAATTGAGCGAAGAGCACGAATTGCCGCGGGTGCTGGCCGAGATCGAACGTCTACGTTGGTTCGCAACGGAAGTGCGCGCCATGGCCGGTACGGACTACTTTGCCTGGTTGAGCGGTTGGACCGATGACTTCGACGGAAAACGCCTGAAGGCGGCGCTGGCCGCGGCCTCCGTGCGCGCGCTGCTGCGCTTCCCGGAACCCCCTCTGAACATGGTGGCGCCGCTCGTGTTGACCAACCCGTGGTGGGCGAAACCATTCGAGCTGTTCGCGCGCGCCATCGGCGTACCGTCGCAGGCCGAGGTCGATCCGAGTCCACTGCTGGCGGTGATCGTGCCGCTGCTGTTTGGTTTTATGTTCGGCGACGTGGGACACGGACTGGTGTTTGTGCTTATTGGTCTCGCGCTCAAGAAGCGCTTTGCCATGGCGCGGTTGTTCATCGCGGGCGGCGCCTCGGCCACGGTGTTTGGCTTCCTGTTTGGCAGCATCTTCACGCGCGAGGACCTGATCCCGGCACTGTGGCTGCATCCGATGAGCGAGCCATTGACGACGCTGGGCGTGCCGCTGTTGGCTGGCGCCGTCTTGCTCGCCTTGGGGCTAGCACTTGCCGGGGTCGAGGCGTATTGGCGTGGAGAACTCACACGTTGGCTCGAGATCGAGGCCGGCATGTTGGTGTTGTATCTCGGCGCACTGCTCGGTCTCGTGCATGCCGAATTTTTTTGGCTTGCCACTCTCGGCGCCGGCTGGTACGTGATCGGCCACGCGTTCTACGAGCGCAAGCTCAGCGCCTTATTCGGCGGCCTGGGCGAGGCGATCGAGCACGGATTTCAGCTGGTGGTCAATACGCTGTCGTTTGCGCGCGTCGGTGCCTTTGCCTTGGCGCACGCAGGTTTGTCGTCGGCGATCGTGGCGCTCGCCGATGCCGCGGGTACCGGTGTGACGGCCATGATCATCATGGTGGTTGGCAATCTCGTGGTGATCGTGCTCGAAGGACTGGTGGTGTCGATCCAAACCACACGTCTCGTGCTGTTCGAGTTCTTCATTCGGTTCTTGCGCGGCGAGGGGCGGGCGTTCCGGCCGCTTTCCGCGCCCCGTTCCACTCTGCAAGGAGATTCGCATGAAAAACCGGCTTAAGTTGGCAATCGCCATGACCGTTTTGTCCGCCGTCGCGGCCGCCGCAGGCAGCGTGTTGCTGTGGTGGCCGCCGGCATTTGCGGCACCGGCGGCCGCGGGCGCGTCCATTCCGGTCGAGGCGCTCAATTGGGGCTTCATCAGCGCCGCCGTCGCCACCGGTCTCGCCGCGCTCGGTGCGGGCTGGGCGGTCGCCAACGTCGGTGCCGCCGCCATCGGCGCCATCGCCGAAAAACCAGAGCTGTTCGGACGCCTGTTGATCCTTGTTGGACTCGCCGAGGGCATCGCCATCTACGGTTTGATCGTGTCGATTTTGATTCTGAATAGGCTCGGCTAGCGCCCAGCACCCGATATGAACGCTTCTACGAGAATTGGTGTGGCCAGACACGGTGAACCAACGTTCCTTGGGCGCTCCTGCCGCCGTCTCCGAAAGAGCTGCGCCTCGGGATCCGGCGGCTAATGGCACGCGCCGCTCCCGATTTGCCGGTCTCCCGCGACCCGCGCGTGGCGGTGCACGTGGTCGCATTCATCGGCGATGAAGTCAGCGCCGCGGGTTATCGGCTGGCCGGCGCCCAGGCATACGTGCCGGCACGCGGCGAGGAGGCGGCGGTGCTCGAGGCCGTACGCTCGCGCGCCGGGCTGGTGTTGATCACGGCGGAATGCGCCGCGCGCATCCCTCACGCGGCGCTGCAGCGCGCGCTGGCCGCGATCGAGCCGTTGATGTTGATTGTACCGGACGTGCGTGCGCACCAGGCACCACCCGATCTCGGCAAGCGGGTGCGCAAACAGCTCGGGATGGAAACATGAGCTGAGAACCACCGCGCTCACAAGGCCAAGCAACCATGGACAAGCCAGAGGAAAATGACACGCCAACCGCGCTCGATGAGATGCTCAAGCTCGTGGCCGAGCAAGAGCGTAAGGAGTGCGAAGCGATCGGTGCACGCGCGCACGAGGAGGCGCAGGGTCTGATCCACGGCGCGCACCGCGCGGCGCGTCGGCGCATGCACGAGAATTTGGCAGAAATCCGCCAACTCATGCGTCGCGAGCAGAATCAGGCGCAGGCCGCGCTCGAGACCGCCAAGCGCCAGCATCAGCAACGTTGCGATTTCGCCTTGCTGGAATCCGGCTGGCCGCGCCTGCGCGCGGCATTGAGCAAGCGTTGGCAAGACCCGGCGCTCCGTCGGCAGTGGTGCGACGCGCTCATTGAGCAGGCGCGTGCCGCGCTGCCGCGCGGAACCTGGCAGGTGCATCACCCCGCGAATTTGAGCGAGGCCGAGCGGCAGCACTTGGCGCAGGCGCTCAAGTCGGCGAGCGGTGCGCTCGCCCAGTGTCACGCCGAGACGAAGATCAGCGCCGGGCTCAAGCTCTGTTGCGAGGGTGCCTGCCTAGACGGCACGCTTGAAGGCACGTTGCGCGATCACGCGTCGCTTCAGGCGCAGTTACTGGCGAAGCTCGCACAATGAGCGGCACTGCACGAATCAAGTGGATCAGTGGCCCGGTGTTGCGCGCGCAAGCCGAGGGCGTGTTTCAGATGCGCGAGGCCGTGCAGGTCGGCGAGGCGCATCTGCTCGGTGAGGTTATTCGCATCGAAGGCGAGCAGATCACCGTGCAGGTCTACGAGGACACCACGGGACTGCGCCCGGGCGCGCCGGTACAGGGCTCGGGTGGCCCACTTTCGATCGGCCTTGGCCCGGGACTGATAGGAAACACGTTCGATGGATTGCTCCGGCCCTTGCGCGGTACCGGCAAAGCATTCGTGTTACCGGGGATGCGACCGGCGGCGCCGGCTGAGTTTCCCTTCACTCCCGAGGTGAAGGAGGGCGATACGCTCACGCCGGGAGCAGCGTTCGGCAGTGTGGAGCTCGGCCCGGAGCGCCGGCAGCGGGTCTTGGCGCCGCCGCACGCGGGTGGCGAGGTGACGCGGGTCAGCGTGGCCGGTACGTATGACGAGGACACGCCGGTGCTGAGCCTCCGCACGGCCGATGGCGCGGAGATCGAGGTGGCGATGCGTCATGGCTGGCCGGTGCGCGAGCCGCGGCCGAGTCAGGCGCGGCTCGGCAATGACGAGCCGCTGCTCACCGGCCAACGCATCGTCGATTCGGTGTTCCCCATCGCACGCGGCGGGCGCGCCGCCATTCCCGGCGGGTTCGGCACCGGCAAGACCATTCTGTTGGAGACGCTCGCCAAATGGTGCAACGCCGATGTCATTGTGTACGTCGGCTGCGGTGAGCGCGGCAACGAGATCTCCGGCGTGCTCGAGGAATTCCCCGAGCTCGAAGACCCGCGCACCGGCCGCAAACTCATGGAGCGCACTGTCATCATTGCCAATACCTCGAACATGCCGGTGTCGGCACGCGAGGCCAGCATCTACACCGGCATCACGGTGGCCGAGTACTTTCGCGATCAAGGCCAGCACGTCGCGCTCATGGCCGATTCCACCAGCCGCTGGGCCGAGGCGCTGCGCGAAGTGTCCGGGCGTCTGGGCGAGCTGCCGGGCGAGGGCGCGTATCCGGCGTACCTGTCCAGTCGGTTGGCGGAGTTCTACGAGCGTGCCGGGCGCGTGCGCACGCTCGCGGGTGACGAGGGTTCGATAACGATCATGGGCTCGATCAGCCCGCCGTCCGGCGATTTCTCCGAGCCCGTCACTTCGCACACCAAGCGTTACATTCGCAGTTTTTGGGCGCTCGATGTGAAGCGCGCGCAGGCCCGCTTCTACCCGGCAATTCATCCGCTGCAGTCGTACTCGGAAGACGTCGAGGCCTTGGGCAGCTGGTGGCA
>CP070641.1:1975659-1979538 GCA_020354085.1 Pseudomonadota bacterium | reverse complement strand
GTCAGGGGCATGCTGTCGCCAAACGCAACGATTACTACCAAGCGTTCGCCGATGCGTTTCCGTTCGAAGAGACGCCGGATCAATTGCGCGCCATTGAAGACACGCTCGCGGATATGGAAGCCGCCAGGCCGATGGATCGCCTGGTTTGCGGGGATGTGGGTTTCGGTAAAACCGAAGTCGCCATGCGCGCGGCATTTCTTGCAGTACACGATGGCAAGCAAGTGGCTGTGCTGGTGCCAACCACGCTGCTCGCGCAACAACACTTTCATACCTTCCGCGACCGATTCGCCGACACGGCAGCGCGATCGCCCCGCGACAATCCCGATCTACCGGAGCCTGCGCTGCCTTACCGCATCGAGCTACTCTCGCGCTTTCGCACAGAGCGCGAGGAAGACGCAGCACTTTCCGGGCTGGCAGACGGTTCCGTCGACATTGTGGTCGGCACACACCGACTGTTGCAGCCAGACGTGCGCTTCAAGAACCTCGGGCTCGTCATCCTAGACGAAGAGCATCGCTTCGGCGTGCGCCAGAAAGAACGTCTCAAGCAACTACGTGCGGAGGTCGACATCCTAACGCTGACTGCCACCCCTATTCCGCGCACATTGAATTTGGCGCTCACCGGAATGCGCGACATCTCCATCATGGCTGAGCCGCCCGAAGGGCGCCTATCTATCAAGACTTTTATCTATGAGTGGGATCGCGACATCCTGCGCGAGGCTTGTCTGCGAGAGATTCATCGCGGAGGGCAAGTGTACTTCCTGCACAACGAGGTGCGCACCATCGATCGGCGTGCACGCGAGATCGCCGAACTCTTGCCGGAGGCCAGCATCAACGTAGCCCACGGCCAAATGCCAGAGCGTGAACTGGAGCGCATTATGCTTGATTTCTATCATCAACGCTTTAACGTCTTGCTGTGCTCCACCATTATTGAGTCCGGTATTGACGTACCAAGCGCCAACACGATTATCATCGAGCGAGCGGATAAATTCGGCTTGGCGCAACTGCACCAGTTGCGTGGCCGCGTTGGCCGCTCTCGCCATCGGGCCTACGCCTACCTTCTCATTCCCTCTTGGAGGAGCATAAGTGCCGATGCCCGCAAACGTTTAGAGGCTATCGCCTCGCTGGAGGACCTGGGCGCTGGTTTTGCGCTGGCGTCTCACGATCTCGAGATTCGTGGCGCCGGGGAGTTGCTCGGCGAAGCTCAAAGCGGAGCCATCGACGAAGTGGGCTTTGGTCTCTACGCGGAATTGCTAGCACGGGCCGTCCAATCACTGCGCGCGGGTGAGCCACTCGCCGCAGCCTCCAATCACAGTACCGATATCAATTTACATGCCCCCACCTTATTTCCCGACAACTATCTGCCAGATGTGCATATGCGATTGGTCTTGTACAAGCGCATCGCCGCCGCGAACGAATTAGAGGCCCTGCAGGAACTGCAGGAGGAAATCGTCGACCGTTTCGGAACGCTGCCCGAACCTGGAAAGCGCCTCTTCAAAGCCGCGGCGATAAAGGTTCGGGCGACGCAGATCGGCGTGACAAAGATTGAAGCAGGACCAAAGGGCGCGCGCATTGAGTTCATCGAGCATCCGCGCGTCGAACCCGGGCAAATCTTGAAGTTGCTTCAGGCTGCTCCGCGTACCTACCGTCTCGACGGACCCAATCGCATCAGAATCTTGCGCGAAATGCCTAAACCAGAGGAACGAATCGAAGTATTGATGGCGTTTCTGGATGCGCTCTCGCCCCATCCCGAATCGCGCACCCACCATCGCGTTTTGCGATGAGGGCTTACAAGTTTGGAAACAAGGCCTCCTCGTATCCCAACAAACGAATGTCTTTGAGCCTCATCGGATACAAGATGCCATCGAGATGGTCGCACTCGTGCTGCACGACGCGGGCGTGAAAACCGGAAACCGTGCGATCGATCGATTGGCCGTTTTGGTCGAACCCCTGGTAACGCAGGTTTCTGTATCGATTAACCATACCTCGCAGACCGGGCACGCTCAGACAGCCCTCCCAACCCTCTTCCATATCCTCCCCGATAGGCGTCCACCGTGGGTTTACGAGCACAGTCGTCGGCACCGGGTCCGCATTCGGATACCGCGGATTCGCCTCTACGCCGAATATTACGACCCGCTTCGATACACCGATCTGCGGGGCGGCAAGTCCGGCACCGTTCAGTGACGCCATCGTTTCGAACATGTCTGCGACTAATGTATCCAGCTCCTGCGTACTGAAGGCGGCAACGGGTTCTGCTTTCCGATATAGAAAAGAATCGCCCATCTTCAAAACATTTCGAACCGCCATTCACGTCACCCCACTATTCGGCTGCGACCGTCCCCATACTATAATACCGGACAACTCCCGGGAGGCACGACGTGACTCGATTTCTTGCCGCAAGCTTGTTCGCCTTTTTCATCGCGCTGCCTGCCTGGGGCGCTCCGACATCAGGATACGATATCGAGATTCTTGTAATCGAGAACACGTTGCCAGAGCTTGAGGGAGCAGAGACGCTGGCGGTTCCAACGCCTGCCTCACTCGCCACAGAATTGGCAAATGCCGATGTCGGCACGAACGCCGCGGAGCAAGGCGGTCTCGCCGACGCTATCAAGCGTATCAATCGAGATGATCGTTTTCGGGTGCTGACGCACAAACGCTGGGTACAAACTGCCGATGCGAAGTCCGCTACCAGGCCGGTGCGGATCTCCGACGCTACCCAACGGCTAGACGGGATATTTCGATTTTATTTGAGCCGATTCCTGCATGTGGACTTGGAACTCGTGCTCAGGAATGCTGCAGGCGGGGAATCAAGCGAGGAACTGGTGTATCACTTAAGCGAACACCGACGAGTGAAAACCCAGGAAACGCATTACTTCGATCATCCCAAGTTCGGTGTGCTGCTTCGCATCACGCAGGCCGGAAAATCGTAAGGATAGCCGAAAATCCGAGAATCTCAGGAAATTAGCGGTATGGTCTGCTCGAGAAGCTGGCGCACGCGCGCCATTCCGGATTCTAAATTCGCTTCGATTTCTCGAAGGCTAATCGGCTTCTCGACCTTTCCCGCTGCGGGGTTGACTACCAAAGCCACGCACGCATAGCAGAGATCCACTTCGCGCGCGAGCCCGGCCTCCGGCATGCCTGTCATCCCCACGATATCGGCGCCATCGCGCTCCATGCGCTGAATCTCCGCCGCCGTCTCGAAACGCGGGCCCTGCGTTGCGCCGTAACAGCCCCGATCGCGGACAGGAAGCTTTGAGCGGGTCGCAGCGTCTATAAGAATACCTCGCAACGCCTCGCAGTAGGGAAAACTAAAGTCAACGTGCGTGACCTTCTTCTGTTCACTACCAAAAAAAGTATGTGCCCTGCCCCACGTGTAGTCGATGATCTGATCGGGAATCACTAACACCATGGACTCTAGGTAGTCACTTGAGATTCCACCCACGGCGTTGACGGCGATAACGCGTTCAGCGCCTGTTTGTTTTAATGCCCAGATGTTTGCGCGGTAGTTCACCTCGTGCGGTGGTATCGTATGACCTGGACCATGACGCGGCAGAAATACCACCTCACGTCCGCTCAGTCGCCCGTACACCATCGGCGCCGAGGGTTCCCCATAGGGGGTACGCACTACCTCGCGGCGAACAATTTCAAGATTACGAAGCTGGGTGAGGCCACTACCGCCAATAATTGCGATACCAGTCATGGCAACTCACCAGACAGTTGTCACGATTGTCCGGGAAAATGCGATGCCAAAGTCGCGGTACATTTCACCGGTCTGACTCAGCATAGATTCCGGGTGCATTGCGTAGATATCCCTTGTAATCCATTCCGTAACCGAAAACGTATCGGTCGGGGACATCGAGCCCCTTGAACTCTACCGCAATT
>CP070641.1:1972067-1975559 GCA_020354085.1 Pseudomonadota bacterium | reverse complement strand
AGTTTCACTAACTTAAGGTACGTGGCCGTCCACAACGCTGACATCGCCGCGGTGTTTGAACAGATCGCCGATCTTCTGGAGATTCAGGGCGAAAATCCATTTCGTATTCGCGCCTACCGCAACGCCGCGCGCCAGATGGAGGCGATGGGCGTGCCGGCGGCGGACATGGTGGCCAAGGGCGAGGACCTGACCGAGCTGCCCGGTATTGGCGATGACCTCGCCGCCAAGATCGAAGAAATCGTCGCGACCGGAACCTGCAAGGCATTGGAGAAATTGAAGCAGCAGGTGCCGGCCACGGTCGCGGAGCTGTTGAAGCTGCCCGGCCTCGGACCAAAACGCGTCAAGACGCTCTACAAGGAGCTCAAGATCGAAACGACCGACGACCTCGCCAAGGCATTGAAGGGTGGCAAGGTGCGCAAGCTAGAAGGCTTCGGACCCAAAACCGAGGAAGCCGTTGCCCAAGCGCTGGCGGCACATGCGGGCGAAGCGCAGCGTTTCAAGCTCGCGGTCGCCGCGCAGTACGCCGAACCGCTGCGCGACTACTTGGCCAAGGTGGGCGGCGTACAGCATGCCGTGATTGCCGGCAGTTACCGGCGCGCGAAGGAAACCGTGGGCGACCTCGATCTCTTGGTGACGGCCAGAACCGCACCGGTCGTAATGGACAAGTTCGTCGCTTACGACGAAGTCGCACGCATACTCGCCAAGGGTGAGACGCGCTCGACCGTCGTGCTCAAGTGCGGCCTGCAAGTCGATCTACGCGTCGTTGAGAACGTCTCGTTCGGCGCCGCGCTGCACTACTTCACGGGCTCGAAGGCGCACAACATCGAGATTCGTCGTCTCGGGCAAAAGAAGGGGCTCAAGATCAATGAATACGGTGTGTTCAAGGGCGAGAAGCGAGTAGATGGAAAAACCGAGGAATCCGTCTTCAAGTCCGTCGGGCTACCTTTCATTCCGCCGGAACTGCGCGAAAACCGCGGCGAGATCGAAGTTGCCAAGGCGAAAAAACTGCCAAAGCTTGTCGAGCCCAAGGACTTAAAGGGCGACCTGCACACCCACACCAAAGCCACCGACGGACATCACACGCTTGAAGAGATGGCGCAGGCGGCCAAGGACCACGGGTTCGAATATCTCGCCATCACCGAGCACTCACGGCGCCTCACCGTGGCGCACGGTCTCGACCCGGCGCGGCTGCGCAAGCAATGCGACGAAATCGATGAGTTGAACAGCAAGCTCAAGGGCATTCAACTGCTCAAAGGCATCGAGGTCGACATATTGGAAGATGGCGCGCTCGATCTGCCGGACGACGTGTTGAGCGAGCTCGATCTCGTGGTCGGCGCGGTGCATTCCAAATTCAACCTGCCGCGCGCCAAGCAGACCAAGCGTATCTTGAAGGCGATGGACCACAAGCACTTCTCGATTCTCGCGCATCCGAGCGGGCGGCTGCTCGATACGCGTGAGCCGTACGACGTCGACATGCTCACGATCGTGCGCCATGCGCGCGAGCGTGGATGTTTCCTCGAGCTCAACGCCCACCCTGAGCGCCTCGATTTGCTCGATATCCATTGTCAACTCGCGCGCGATGAGGGTGTATTGGTAGCCATCAGCAGCGATGCGCACGGCATCGCGGATTTCGACAACCTGCGCTACGGTGTGGGACAGGCGCGGCGTGGATGGCTTGAAGCCAAAGACGTACTCAATTCGCGCTCTCTCAAGCTGTTACAGCCGCTCCTTCGGCGTACAATCAAAACGTGACCATGTTGGAACCTTCGCCTAAGGCGCGCGGTTCAATGCGGTCCAGCGGAGCACACAAGATGGCAACGGCGAACGAAAAATTCACGCCCGGCCCCGGCGATGCCCTGATCGTCGTCGACGTGCAAAACGACTTTCTGCCGGGCGGCAGCCTGGCGGTACCCGAGGGTGACGCGGTCGTGCCGGTCCTCAATTACTACCTTGCCACCTTCGCCGGCAAGGGAATGCCGATCTACGCCACGCGCGACTGGCACCCCACAGATCACTGCTCGTTCAAGGCCCAGGGCGGGCCGTGGCCGCCGCACTGCGTGGCGGACACACCCGGCGCGAAGTTCTCGTCCATGCTGCAACTCCCGCCCAGCACGACGATCATCTCCAAGGCGACCAGCGCAGCTGAAGACGCCTATTCGGGCTTTCAGGGCACGGATCTCGATGCGCGCCTGCGCGCGCAAAAGGTCACGCGCGTTTTTGTCGGCGGACTCGCCACCGATTACTGCGTACTCAACACGGTGCGCGACGCCGCCCGCCTTGGCTACGAGATCGTGCTGCTCACCGACGCGATCCGCGCCGTCAATGTCCACGCCGAAGACGGCTCCAAGGCGGAAGCAGAGATGCGGTTCTTGGGCGCTCACCCCGCGACGGTAGAAAGCCTGCACCCATGATAGAGTCCAAAAACGCGACACCCATGTCGCGTGGCCCTCGATTCCATCCCGGAATCGATCCGGCGCGCAGCGCCCTGCTCACCGACCTATATCAGCTCACCATGCTGCACGGTTACTTCGCGCAGGGAATGCGTGACACGGCGGTATTCGAGTTTTTCGTGCGTCGCCTGCCTCCGCAACGCGCTTTTCTTGTCGCCTGCGGTCTGGAGCAGGTGCTGGAGTTCTTAGAGAGTCTGCACGTGAACGAGGAAGAGCTGGATTGGGTGCGCCAGAGTGGCTTCTTTCCGGCGTCGTTCGCCGATGAGCTCGCGCGGCTTCACTTCAGCGGCGACGTGCACGCCATGCCGGAGGGCACGGTGTTCTTCGAGAACGAGCCGATCTTGCGCGTCACCGCACCGATGCCCCAGGCACAGCTGGTCGAAACGCGGCTGATCAACATCCTGCATATGCAAACGCTGATCGCGAGCAAGGCGGCGCGCTGCGTGCTGGCTGCCCCCGGCAAGCTTTTGGTCGACTTCGGGTTACGGAGGGCACACGGGGCAGAGGCCGGCATGTTTGCGGCGCGCGCCAGCTACGCAGTCGGATTCAACGGCACCTCGAACGTCGCGGCCGCCGCGCGCTACGGCATCCCCTCTTTCGGCACCATGGCGCACTCGTTCGTGCAAGCACATGCCGACGAAGCGCTCGCGTTCGAGCACTTCGCGCATGCACAACCCAAGAATGTAGTACTGCTCATCGATACCTACGATACCGAGATGGCGGCTGAGAAGGTCGTGCGGCTTGCGCCGCGTCTGCGCGAACGCGGCATTCAGATCAAAGGCGTGCGACTCGACAGCGGGGACCTGGCCAAGCACGCGAAGAAGGTGCGCAAGATCCTCGACGCCGGTGGCCTTGAGTCGACCACGATTTTTTCCAGCGGCGGCATTGATGAATATGAGCTCCAAGAGCTGCTCGGGCGCGGCGCGCCGATCGATGGCTTCGGCATCGGCACGCATCTCGACACTTCCGCCGATGCACCGTATCTCGACTGCGCCTACAAGCTGCAAGAGTACGCAGGCCAGGCAAGGCGCAAACGCTCCGA
>CP070641.1:1967493-1971967 GCA_020354085.1 Pseudomonadota bacterium | reverse complement strand
GTTCCCGTGCGGGGCGAGCGCCACTCGCGCCGTGGGGTAAAGCGGATATCGGATGGTGACTGGATCTCAACGTTGCCGTCCGGCCGACGCAGCGTGCCGCCGGCCCAAAAGGTGCCGCCCCGTCTGTCGCGCATGCGAAAAGCCATCAACGCGCCGCCATCGGCGAGGTTGATTCCCATCCAGTCCCATCCGGATGCGTCCTCATGCAGATAGGTTGACGACCATTCATGGTCCAGCCAGGCGCTACCCGTGACCGGCAGCCGGCGGTCGCCGCGCAATACCGTCCCGCTGACCGTGAGATGGGGCTCGCTGTAGTAGTAGCTTGCCGACTCCGGGGCCGGCCCCTTGCGGCTCATCCCGCGATCTCCTTGCAGCAGCGGCGGTTGCGTTGGCACCAGCGCGAGCTCGAGTTGCAGCTCGCTGGCCGGGATGCGCGCGCGATAGGCTCCGTCCCGGCGATCGAGGATCCAGTCGTCAATCCACACCCGAGTATCGTCCTGCGCGGCGCCGGCAAGTTCGAACACCGCGCGCGCTGCCCTTTGGGCGTGGATCAGGCGCCCCTGGCCGGGATCGGAGAGTGCGGCATGCGCAATGATCACTTGGTGCGGCGTAAACGCGCTGGGATTGTCATGCTGCAGTTTGGGCCGGCCGCGAAAGAAAGTAATCTGAAACCCGAGCGGCCTTTCGCTGGTTTGGTTCAGCCAGCCGGTGATGTACCACCACTCGATGCGAAATTCGGGATGGCTTCCGGTGTCCCGCGGGAATCGCATGCGATATCCCGGCACCACTGGCGCAAACGCGGTGACCTGTGACCGGCGGCCTGTGACCGGTGCTGAGGTTGCGGGTGCAGCGAGCAAGCCGGCTAACCACGCCAGAGTTCTGCGCTTCGCAAAGAAACTTTGTGGGCGATTACGGGTCACTGGTTACCAGTCCTCGCGGACGGCGCGAACGACGTCCTGCTTCATCGCTGCCCGACCGCTCCACACGGCGGTGAGGGCAGCGGCCGCAACGATGAGCGCTGCGAGTACTGCGAGAGGCGCCCATGGCATATGCAGATCCATGCTCCAGTGGAAGGACTGGCGATTGATCACGTGAATGAGGATCAGCCCCACGACCCAGCCCACCGCGAGCCCGGCCGCGACGCCAAGCGCGGCGACAACCGCGCCTTCCTGGCTCAGCATCGCGCCGATTTGCTGCCGCGTCATGCCAAGGTGGCGCAGCACGCCATACTCGCGGCGGCGGGCGAGTGCCTGCGCGCCAAAGCTTGCTCCCACGCCAAACAGCCCGATCACGATCGCGGCGATCTCCAGCGCGTAGGTGATCGCGAATGTGCGGTCAAAGATTCGTAGCGACGCCGCGCGGACTTCGCGCGTCGGGGTGATTTCGACGATTGCTTCTGGCGGCAGCGCGTCACGCAGCGTTTCTTGCGCTTCGTCAATATCGATACCGTCGCGCAACCATATCGCCGCATCGTTGGCGAGCCGGTCGCCGGTGGCGCGGATATAGATGCCGCGATCGATGACGATGGCCCCATTTTGTCTTGCGTAATCACGCCAGATTCCCGCGACCGTGCATAGAACTGATTTTCCACCGAGCGGTAAGCGAAGGGTGTCACCCTGGCGCAGGCCATGCAGGTCGGAAGCGACCTCGGAGATCCACACCGGCGGCGGCGCGTTCGCGGGCGGCACGAGCGGAGGAGCGATGAGCGGCAGTATCTTGTCAGGGGCGGCGGCTTCGATCGGCCTCGCGTGCAGGTTCACGGGGGGACGCTCCGGCGTGAGCAGCACGGTCTGGGCGCGGAGAAACTGCACACGCTCGACGCCCGGTATCGACTCGATGCGCCTCTGTTCTTCCGGGGTCAGGAACGCCGTTTCGCCGGAGCGGGCTGCGCGAAGGTAAAGGTCGGCGGGAAGCATGCGGCCGAGCCAGGCTTCCAGCGAAACGCGGAACGAGCTCACCATGATCAGCATCGAGACCATGAAGCTGAAGCTGATGACAATGGCAGCGATGCTGATGGCGGAACGCCGTGGCGTGGCTTTGAGCTGGGCGATGGCAACAGCAGACGGTGCACTGGCGGGCACTGGCAGTCGACTGAACAACGCCGCTGCGAAGCTCGGCATTAACAGAACGGTGCCAAGCAGAACGAGCGCGATCGCGGCATAACCCGCGATGGGCAGCCCGTTGACAGCCGGGGCGAGCGTCAGCAGCAACCCGGCGGCGATGGCGCCTACGCCTGTGGCTGGCGAACGTGTGTGCTCGAGCGATTCCTCCTCATCGCCGGCGCGCAGGGCGCGCGTAGGTGCCCGATGGGCCGCTTCCCACGCCGGCCCAAGGGTGCCGAGCACCGCAAAGAGCACGCCGAGCGCGAAAAACGCGCACAGAACTTCGGGCTTAACAGCAAGGTCCGCCACTATGCTTCGGAAGTAACCTGCCCCGAGATCCGCGCCGACCAGTAGCAATGCGGCATGCGCGAGCGCATAACCGGCCAGGACCCCGAGTGCTGCACCAATCACTCCGACTGCGGCGCCTTCGGTCACGAGATATCCTGCGAGGCCGACGCGAGTCACCCCCATCGCGCGCAGCAGCGCGAACTGCGAGCGGCGGCGCAGCAGCGCCAGCACCTGGGACGAGAACACCAGAAACGCGCCCGTGAACAGGGCGATGAGCGCTAGCATGTCGAGGTTTAGACGATAGGCGCGGGTGAGGGCGGCGCGATGCTCGCCCTCGCTGTCGGGTGTCACTGCGTGGACCCCGGCCGGCAACAGTGCTGCCAGTTCCTGGCGGAAAACCTGGACATCAGTTCCCGGCTTGAGCCGCAGTGCGATTCGATTCAAGCGGCCGAGCTGCGCGAGTCGCCACTGAGCCGACGCAATGTCCATGAGCCCTAGACGTTGGCGGTAGACCCCCGCCGCCATTACTCCGATGACTTTCAACCTGACGGGACGCGTTCCCACGCGCACGCGCAGCTCGGTGCCCGCCGTGAGATCGAGCCATTCCGCCGCCGCCGCTGAGAGGAGGACCGCATCGGCGTCCAAGAGATCGCTTAACATGCTGTATTCTTCCGGCACCAGCGACGGCTGCACACGAGCGGCCTGTAGCGGATCGAAGCCGATAATACGCAGACTGCCCGGGCGATCCACCAGCGGGACTTCCAGGTCCACGGCGGGATTTGCGGCCTCGACCTGAGGCATCCGCGCCAGCTTGGGGTAGAGCGCCTGGTCGAACCCATCGCGCGGACCGCGGATTACGAGATCGGCTTCCCCCGCCAGGTGCCGCGCGGCCACTTCGAACTCGTTCAGCGCACTTGAGTTGACCAGATGCACGGCGATGCCGAGGGCGACGCCAAGTGCGATTGCCAAGACAGCCAGCGCGGTGCGGCCGGGATTTTCGCGTAGTGGACCGACGACGAGAGCCTGAAACAGGATGAACCGTTGCGCCAGCAGCGGGCGCGCGATTGCGCTCATGGCGTCGCCGCCTCCAGGCCGTTGGCCGTGAGCGCCAGCACCCGGTCCGCGGTTGCCGCAGCGCGGTCGGAATGGGTCACGAGAATGCCGCTTCCCCCTGCGCTTTTTACCTGCTCGCGTAACAGCGATAACACCTGCACGGCGGTATCCGGATCGAGATTTCCCGTCGGCTCGTCGGCGAGGAGCAGCAACGGTCTGTGGACGAGCGCGCGGGCGATTGCCACCCGCTGCATCTCGCCACCGGACAACTCTCGCGGATACACGCCTGCGGCGTTGGCCAGGTTGATCGCCTCAAGGATGGCTTCGACGCGCTGCATTGTTTCGACCGCTGCGATGCCATTGAGTCCGAGGGGCAGCGCCACGTTCTGCGCCACGGTCAAGTGGGGCAACAGATGAAATGCCTGAAAAACGAAACCGATTTTGCGCCGCCGCATCAGGGTGCGCGCATTGTCGTCGAGGTTTGTTACCTCCGCGCCGTCGAACACGATGCTCCCGCTGTCTGGCTGATCGAGTCCGGCGACGATATTGAGCAAAGTGGATTTGCCCACACCGGACTCGCCCCGGATCGCAACGTACTCGCCTCGTCCGACCTCGAGTGAGAGGCGCCGGAGCAATTCGCGCGGACGCGCCCCACCAAAAGACTTGCAGATTTCCCTGATGATCAGCATGGTGGCAGGCCCGGCGTCGACCGCCGGCACGGGCGCGCTAGCCGGCAAGGCGCGTCTGAACCCGGACCTCCGCGTGCAGCGTGCGGTGTACCGGGCACTTGTCGGCGATTTCCAGGAGCCTCGCGCGCTGCGCTTCATCGAGCGCTCCATGGACCTCGATTTCGCGATCGATACGGTCGATCTTGCCTTCCCGGGTCTCGCACTCGGCGCAGTCGCGGGCGTGTACCTTGTCGTGACGAAGCCGAACAGTAACGCGCTCGAGCGGGAGTCGCTTGCGTTCAGCGTACATCCGCAGCGTCATCGATGTGCAGGCACCCAGCCCGGCGAGCAGCAGGCCGTACG
>CP070641.1:1960372-1967393 GCA_020354085.1 Pseudomonadota bacterium | reverse complement strand
TACTGGAACCAAGGCGACTGCCGGCCGGTCTTGTCATATACAAGAAGCGCCTTGTTCTTGGTGCGCGCCTCCTGCACGACAGTGGCGATTTTCTCGGCTTCGTCGAGCTGGGCGCGCTGCTCGCGGAACGGGAACAGCTGGTTGTCGCGCTGCCGCAGATCGCGGATATCGAGCACGATGGCATTAGGACCGATGCGCGACTCAAAGGCGTCGGCGGACAGAACGCGGGCCTTGTAGGTCTTCTTCTCGATGAAGTCTTCAGCGTTCATCGGACTCTTGCCGAGCAAGACGCTGCGATCGGGGTGGGACTTCGCCCAACCATAGAGGCCGGCGTCATAGGCGAAACAATTGGTGATGCCCGCGTCCATAGCCTTCTTCGTGGCTTCGTATGATTTCTTGCAGGTAACGCCGTTGCAATAGAACACAATCGGCTTGGTAGAAGCGGCACGCAGCTTCTTCACCTCGTCGATGAACTTGAGACTGTTCAGCGCAATGTGTGTGGCCCCCTTGATGTGCATCGTGTCAAATTCGTACTTGGAGCGCACGTCGATCACGATTGAACTATCGAGGTCGCGGTACAGCGCGTCGCGCTCGATGATGCGCACTTCCTTGAATTTCGCGCGGTGCGGAAACTGTTCCGCGGCAAAAGCGGGTTGCGCAAACCCAAAAATCGATAGCAGAAAAACTACGACAAACGACGTCTTTCTCATGTTTCTGGCCTGTGTAGGATTTTGGTTAGGGGTTTCGTACCGCCGACATTCCCTTGCCTAATCCCGGCCGTCGCGATTTCTGCCGCGCTGCTCGGTCACTCGTCCGTGTGTCCCGTGGAAGAGCAACCGATGTGCCAAGGATCAGTTTGTTTGTGCATCAGTGACTTAAGGAGAGAACGCCCAGTCAGGAGTTTGACGTCTGCCGTGTTTCGTAAGCTCTTCCGACGCATTGTGACCATAAGAACATCTTGGTCCTGCATAAATCTGCAATTCTGACAGTACGACCGTGGGTCGCGCGCACCACCTAACCATGGCGCGTCGTCAGTCCCGCGCGGGACCGGCCGGCGCCGGGTACGAACCCCAAAGTGTGTACCGGGACGATCGGCCCGGGATGCGGCGGTATACTCGGGACGCCGTGCAAAACACCTCTCATGTAGGGGCCCAGTCGGTCGCCGTCGCCCGATTTCACGACGTTGGCCAATCGACCGTGCCATAGCGCCATGTCCTGGTCCCCCTACGAACCGGCCGGAGCCACAAACAACCGAGCGACGCGGCTGCTCATGGTGTTGGCTGGCTTCTTTATCTGCAACGCCATCATGGCTGAGTTCATCGGCGTCAAGATCTTCGCGCTCGAAGACACGCTTGGATTGCCGCCATTCAACTGGCAGTTGTTCGGCCAACAGGGTTCGCTCAACTTTACTGCGGGCGTACTCCTGTGGCCGGTGGTGTTCATCATGACCGACGTGATCAACGAGTACTTCGGCCGGCGCGGCGTGCGCGCCATTTCGTTCCTGACCGTCGGTCTCATCGTCTATGCCTTCGTTTTCGCCTATGCGGCGATCCTGTTAGCGCCGGCCGGCTGGTGGACCGAGATCGGCGCACGAGACGGCGTACCTAACATGCAAACCGCGTTCGCCTACGTCTTCGGGCAGGGGCTGTGGACCATCGGTGGTTCGCTCACTGCTTTCTTGATCGGTCAGTTGATCGATGTCAGCATTTTTCACCACATTCGGCGGCGCACCGGCGAACGCTACGTCTGGTTGCGCGCCACCGGCTCAACCGCGATCTCGCAATTCGTCGACAGCTACGTGGTGCTGTACATCGCATTTGTCATCGGCCCGCAGCAATGGCCGACGGACTTGTTCATGGCCGTCGGTACGGTCAACTATGGCTACAAGCTCTCGGCGGCTATAGCGCTGATTCCTGTCATTTATCTCATGCGCCGTTTGATCGACGTCCATCTTGGACCAAATCTCGCCGCCGAACTCAAAGCGCAGGCGGCATCTGACTCGCCGCGTTTTTACGAGAGGAAGGATTCTTGAAGTTTCCGCAGCTGCTGATCGGTTAGCGTTTCTAATTCGATGGAAGCATCTACGGTAAGCTCGGGCCGGTTTCGGCACACGACGAGCGCAGCGGCCAGCTGCGCATGATTCCGCACTCGGCACGGATTACACCGCTTGGCCCGAGCCTCCTCGTGGCATCCGGGCCACCCCAGGAAGCAATCGACGCCCAAGCGGTGCGTGCCGCATTAGCTGAGCACCACGCCGACTGCCTAAGGGCTATTTCGCTGGCCAACGCAAACGAACCGACTGCTGCTGTGCAAACCGCTCGGCTTCAGTTTCTGCGCAACATCGGGCTCAACGCCTCGAAATAGCTTTCAGGACTTTGCTCGCAAACACTCGACTTCATGCGCAGCCAACGGACGGTAGCCACCAGCGTCAAGCCCGGAGTCGAGTTGTACGGCACCAATGCGCTCGCGGTGCAGGCTCAGCACGTGGTTTCCGACCGCCGCAAACAGACGCTTGACCTCATGGTACTTGCCTTCCGTGAGGGTGACTCGCCATTCCGTTTGACCGCAGGCTTCAAGTTTGGCCGGTCGACAGGGTTGCGGCTCTCCGCGCAGTTGCACACCACTACATAAAACCTGTGCCGCTTCTTTGGTCAAGATGTCGGCGAGCGTCACACGATAGACCTTCTCGACCGCACGGCGCGGCGCGGTGATGCCGTGCGACCATTCGCCATCGTCGGTGATGAGCACAAGGCCGGTTGTGTCGAGATCCAATCGGCCGACGCAGTGCAAATCGCGCTTACGCGGCTCATCCAGCAGATCGACCGCGCTGCGATGGCGCGCATCACGTGCCGTACAGACGTAACCGGACGGTTTGTGGAGCATGAAATAGCGGGGCTGCGGCCACGATAGGCGCTCGCCTTTATGAACGACGGCATTGCTCGGCGTCAAATGCCTAGCCGGATCAGTGGTGGTGACACCGTCGACGATCACGGCACCGGAGCGAATCGAACGCTGCGCTTGCGCTCGGGTAAGGTCGGTGACGTGACTTAGATAGCGATCGAGTCGCATCGCGCGACTGTACAGCGAATGGGATCGACAACGAAGGCGGCCAAACAAAACAGCCCGGCGTTGCCGGGCTATTCTGAGAGTACGAGTGTCAGCGAAGGACTAGTTGAGCGCTGGGGCACGTGCCGGCAATCCACTCTGAGCCCAACCGATCATGCCGCCGCGCAGGTTGTAAACGTTTTCGAATCCCTGTTGTTGCAAGAAGGCCGCCGCCTGTGCCGAGCGGGCACCGCTGCGACAGATCACCACCAAATCCTTGGCGCGGTCCAACTCGCTGAGCTTGAGCGGCAGGGTATGCAGCGGCACGGGCCGCGCACCCGGCACAGTGCCCATGGCGATCTCGTTCATGTGGCGCACGTCGATCACATGGATGTCATCGGCCTTGTTTTGCAACCAGCTTGCGAGTTGCGGGGCATCAATCTCTTTTACGTTCCAGTACATACGGCTTTCTCCAAGGAAACAATGAGTATATTAGCGTTCTCTAATGGATGCGAATTATGTAGGGATCGAGGGAGAAATTTCAAGTTGCGCGGGCCCGCCGGCGCACAAGCGTGGCGAGAGGCATACGACCCGACGGTCCGATCGATCGCTACTCGCTGATCTCGAGCAGCTCGATCTCGAAGGTCAGCGTGGCGTTGGGCGGGACCGCACGGCCGGCACCGGTGTCACCGTAACCGAGGTTAGGCGGCAGCGTTAGACGGCGCTTGCCGCCGATGCGCATGCCGACAATGCCCTCGTCCCATCCCGGAATGACATAGCCGCAGCCCAATGGAAACCCGAACGGCTCGCCATGGCGACGGCTGGAATCGAACTCACGTCCGTCTTCGAGCCAACCCGTGTAGTGCACGGTGATGAACTGGCCGGGACCCATCGCTTCCTGACCGCTGCCGACGACCAGGTCTTCGATGACCAATCCGCTTGGGTTGGTGTGCTTCGCCATTGGCGGATGAAACCATACCAGGCGACGAAAGATCAATGCAAAGACACTGCCCGCGGAACACCGTCATTGGTTCCAAGTGCACGCCGATGCTAGGCTAGCATCATCGCTCCGCCGACCAGCTGCACGACGATGCAAAGCCTCTGGAATGACAAGGAAGCTGCCGAGTTCTCCGACGAGCTTGGGTTACGTGTCTACACTTCGCGGCTGCTCGGGCGCGAACCTCGCCTGGTCCTTCACGGCGGTGGCAACACTTCGGTGAAGCTGCGCGAGCGCAGCGTCCTGGGTGACGAGGAGGACATCCTCTATGTAAAAGGCAGCGGCTGGGATTTGGAAACCATCGATCGCGCCGGCTTCGCGCCGGTACGCATGGCCCATCTGCTCGCACTCGCCAAGCTCCCGCAGCTATCCGATCCGCAAATGGTCAACGAGTTGCGCACCCACATGACGAAGATGTCCGCACCGACGCCCTCGGTCGAGGCGATTCTGCACGCGATCTTGCCGCACCATTATGTCGATCACACCCACGCTGATGCCGTGGTCACTGTCACCAACACACCCAATGGTGAAGCGCGCGTGCGCGAGATTTATGGCGACAGTGTAGTCGTCGTGCCCTACATCATGCCGGGTTTCGATCTTGCCCGACATTGTGCCGAACAGTTCGCGCGTGAAGCCGGGCCGCAAACCATCGGCATGGTGCTGCTCAATCACGGCATCTTCTCATTCGGCGCGAGCGCGCGCGAATCCTATGAACGCATGATCGCGCTCGTGACCAAGGCCGAGGACTACCTTAAGACGCATAAGGCCTGGGACGTGGTGCCGACTGCTAGCCCGGCGGGCCCGACAGACGCGGCAAGCCTGATGATCGCGAGCTTGCGCGGCGAATTGTCGCGCGCCGCCGGCCGCCCATTAATCTTGACACAGGAAACAAGCGGAAAGGCGACGGGCTTTTGCCGGCGCACCGACGTGGCGAAGATTTCACAACAGGGTCCGGCCACACCTGACCATGTGATCCGCACCAAGCCTTGGCCGTTGGTGGGCCGTGACGTCGCGGCCTATAGCGATCGTTACCGCGTCTACTTTGATCAACATGCGCCGCGAGCGCGTGAATCCAAGACCATGCTCGATCCGGCACCACGCGTGATTCTGGACGCAGAGCTGGGGCTGCTGGTCGCCGGCAACAGTGCCAAGGACGCTCACATCGTGCGCGACATCTACGACCACACGATCGACATCATCCTGCGCGCCGAAGCGCTCGGCGGTTATCGGCCGATTGCGGCGCGAGACGTCTTTGATATGGAGTATTGGGATCTGGAACAGGCCAAGCTGCGCAAGAGTGGCAGACCGCCGATGTTCTTGGGCGAGGTGGCGCTGATTACCGGGGCTGCCTCCGGCATCGGCAAGGCCTGTGTCGAGTCATTGCTGGCACGCGGCGCGGCGGTGGCTGCGCTCGACGTCAACCCGGCAATCAAGTCTTTGCATCGTCGGCCTGACTACTGCGGCACTGTCTGTGACGTCACGGATAGAAAACAGCTGATGAACGCCCTGCAGCGCACGGTCTCGGCCTTCGGCGGCCTCGATATGCTGATTCTTAATGCCGGTATCTTTCCCGGCGGTAAACGCATTGCCGAGCTTACCGACAACGAATGGCAACGTGTACTCGACGTCAATTTGAACGCGAACCTCGCCTTGCTGCGCGCGGCGCATCCGCTGCTCAGGCTCGCCGTACACGGCGCTCGTATCGTCATCATGGGTTCCAAGAACGTCCCGGCACCCGGTCCGGGTGCGGCGGCCTATTCCGCGTCGAAAGCGGCGCTTACCCAGTTGGGGCGCGTCGCGGCCCTCGAGTGGGGCGCGGACCGCATCCGGGTCAATACGCTGCACCCCGACGCGGTATTCGACACCGGTGTGTGGACCGAGGAGGTACTGGCGGCGCGCGCCGCGCACTACGGTATGAACGTGGCGCAATACAAGACCAAGAACCTGTTGCGTACCGAGGTCACGAGTCGCGACGTGGCCGAGCTGGCCGCGGAGCTTTGCGGGCCGCTATTTTCCAAGACCACTGGGGCGCAGATTCCCGTCGATGGCGGCAATGATCGGGTGATCTAGCGCTTTCCTACTTCGATCGATCTACAAGCGCCTTGAGCGGCTTGTAGAGTTCCGCCAAACGCCGCAGGGTAGCCATCTCTTTGAGTGCTTCGCGCCGGTCGGCGGCCGGAAAGCCGATCACCTGGGCCCCCGGTGCAATGTCGCCGATCACGCCGGCCTGGGCCAAGACCACGGCGCGGCTGCCGATGCGCACGTGATCGGAAATCCCCGATTGCGACGCGAGGATCGCGTAGTCCTCGATCACCGCCGAGCCGCCGATGCCGGTCTGGCCGAGGATCAATACGCCCTTGCCGACCTTGACGTTGTGCGCGATGTGCACGTGGTTGTCGATCTTGGTGCCCTCGCCGATCACCGTGTAACCGAGCGCGGCGCGATCGATGCAAGTGTTGGCGCCGATCTCGACGTCGCGCTCGATCAGCACCCGCCCGACTTGCGGAAACTTCACGTGCACACCTTGGCGTTGCTTGTAACCGTAGCCATCCGCGCCGATGACGCTGCCGGCGTGAACCACCACGTTCTCGCGCAGTACGGTACCGTGATAGAGAACGACGTTAGGGTGCAGCGTGCAACGGTCACCGACCTCGACGTCATCGCCGAGGTAGCAACCTGCGTGGATGACGCACTCGCGGCCAACTTTGACACGCTGGCCCAAAGTGGCTCCGGCAGCAATACGGCTACCGGCACCGACCTGCGCGCTCGCATCGACATGTGCGCCAGGCTCGACGCCCGCCGTATACGTGGCTACCGGATAGAGCAGCTCTAGGCTGCGAATGAAGGCGATCTCCGGATCATCGGCCGCGAGCACGCACAGCCCGGCGCGCGCGCCTTGTAGCAATACGGCGCGCGGCGCGATCACCGCTGCGGCCCGCGTGCCGGCGAGCTTGTCGGCTGCGTCCTTGCGTGCGATGA
>CP070641.1:1947985-1960272 GCA_020354085.1 Pseudomonadota bacterium | reverse complement strand
ACGATTGTCGTCGATAAAGGAAAAGTCTTACCCGTCAAACCCGGCCAGCCGATCCGTTTCCCGGTGGAAGCGAAGGGTCGCTACGAACCGCTAGACAAAAATAAGTGGTTAGGCGAGCACACCATCAATGTACCTGACATGCATGGTATGGATGATACCGGTGCCGGGCACATGCTGAAAAAGTAAATGAATTTACGCGGTCCCAAATTATATGAGCGTCGTCGCACAGACCATAAAGCATGCCTTCGGCACTGCACCAATCTGTGGGCATCATTCATTTCTCGGTGGACGACATCCGCGCGTCCACCGTGGCCTATTGCGGCTTTTCGTAGTGCTCATGACCAGTTGTGGGGTCACGGCTTATGCAGAACCTGCAAGCACCGATGCCGCTGAGCAATCTGAGACAAGTCCGCTCGGCTTTTCCTCGCCCAGAAGCGTAGAGGGCACGCTCACTGATACGGCCGAGCGGCAGCGTGAAGGATTTTTGGCGGAGATCAGGGCTCATAAGGTAACGCTTGAAGCGAGAACCGGCCTGACCTACGGCTTCGATAATCACACGCAATATCTCGACACGAATTCCGACAAATCACCGTCGGATGCAGCGTCCAACGTGACCCGGTTCTATGGAACCTGGACGGCATTCGGGCAGGGTAAACCCGATAATGGGGCGTTGGTCTTCAAGGTTGAGTACCGCACCGCCATTGGCGATCGCATATCGACGCAGCAACTGGGCCCATCACTTGGCTATGCAGGTACGTTCGCCTCTACCTACAGTGACGCCGGCCTGATTCTGACGAATTTCTATTGGCGCCAGCGGTTTGCTGGAGGACGCGGGAGCTTCGTGATCGGCCAGGTCGACACCTACGACTATGTGAACGTCAACAGTCTCGCCAGCCCATGGACCGCGTTTACGAATCTTGCTTTTGAACATCAGTCGACCTATCCCGGGCCTTCGCAGGGATTGGGGGCCGCGTTGCAATGGCGGCTCAACGACAACTGGGCAGTGCTGGGCGGTTTCGCCGATGCCAACGCCGACCCGTCCGATCCATGGGAAAGTGCGAAAACGCTGTTTGATACCGGCGAGACATTCAAGCATCTGGCGATTGGCTGGTCTCCTGATTGGGGCGACCGCCCCAATCAGTTGGTGCAACTGACGGTCTGGCAGATGGACGAGCGTAAGGACGCGGGCGTGGAAGATGGACATGGTGTTTCCTTTGCAGCCAGTGCGCGAATTCACAATTGGCGACCTTTTTTTCGCGCCGGACATGCCGAGGGCGGTGGCGCGATCCTTGAACGGGCGGTCAGTGTTGGCCTGGGCTACGATGCGCGCGGCGGGAAGGATCTCGCCGGCATCGGTGTGGATTGGGGACGTGCGCCAGACAATTCGCGTAATCAATATACATTGGAGGCGTTCTATCGTTACGACATGACCGGTTTCCTCCAGCTCACACCACAAATTCAGTACGTCGTTAACCCTGCCTACGATCCGCAAACCGACAACATCCTGGTAATTGGCGTGCGCCTGCGAGTCTTCTTTTGAGATCGTGCAAGGCGTGCCTTGGCCACAATGGCAAAAGTGGACGAGGTCGGTATCCGGGTCTATACCGTTAACACGTCACATCTTTCAATCGCCTCACCCACATACTGAAGAATGCCAAGCTGATGATGCGGAAGAATTGGTCGAACTCGTGGAACTGCTGACATCCGCAAGGTTGGATGCGCCGGTGGCAAAAACTTCGTGACCGGTATGCCCTTGTTAGCGGACATTGCCAAATGTCCGGTCAGACAGGCTTATCGGACATCCGAATTTCCCGATCGGGCCGTGCGTCAAGGAAGAACGCGGCGTGTGCCACATCGATTGGCATATTTGCGATAATTCCCACATGAGCCTGCGGCTGATACTGACTGGCATCGTTTTCAACCTGGTGGGAGGAACGGCCTTGGCGACTGAGGAGCCGACGTACGAGGTGGTGAAGCAGTACGAGGCGTTCGAGCTGCGTCGTTATGCCCCGCAGTTGCGGGCGCAGACCGAGGTCACCGGCGAGTTCGGGGAGGCGGGCAACCAGGCTTTTCGCGTCCTCGCAGATTTCATCTTCGGCAATAACAAGGCCAAGGAGAAGATCTCCATGACCGCACCCGTGGCCATGCAGCCGGCCGGCGAGGGCGAGAAGATCAACATGACCGCCCCGGTGACGATGACGCCCAAGGCGGGAGCCGGCGAGCGCGGCACCTATGTCTTCAGCTTTGTCATGCCCGCGCGCTATACGCGCGCGACCCTGCCGGAGCCGGTCGATGCGCGCGTGCACATTCTGGAGGTGCCGGAGCGGCTCATGGCCGCGCGGCGCTACTCCGGCACCTGGAGCGAGTCGCGTTACCGCGCGCAGGAAGCTGCGTTGCTCCAGGCGGTGGCGCAGGCTGGCCTCAAGACCACGGGCCAGCCGACGTTCGCCCGATACAATTCACCCTTCTCCCTCTGGTTCCTGCGGCGCAACGAAGTGCTGATCGAAATCACCAACGGGCCGTAACGGGATACGACCGCAGGCGCTGGCCGAGGCTTGCGCGTATCCTGGGCTGCCATGAGCGCCGATTTCCTCATCATCGACGACCGCGCGAGCGGTGATTACACCTCCAACCTGGGGACGCGCTGGCGTGTGGTCTCGGATACCGTCATGGGCGGCGTCTCGCAAGGAAGGCTCGTGCTCGACACGGTGCACGGGCGGCCGTGCCTGCATCTGACCGGCGATGTCCGCCTGGAGAACAACGGCGGCTTTATTCAGGCGAGTCTTGATCTCGGCGCGGACGCAGCGGTGGATGCCGCCGGCTACCTCGGCGTTGAAATAGATGTGTGCGGCAACGGCGAGACCTACAACTTGCACCTGCGCACGGCCGATCTCGTGCAGGTCCAGCAATCGTACCGCGCGTGCTTCCAGGCAGCGCTGCGGTGGCAGACGCAGCGCCTGGCGTTCGCGGACTTTGCGCCCCACCGTACCGACATTCCGCTTAACCTGCGCCGCTTGAAGCGCATCGGTTTCGTCGCCATCGGCCGTGCCTTCACCGCCGACCTGTGCATAGCGCGCGTGGCGCTGTATGGATAGTTGGCGTAAACCAATTGGGTCAGGCTCGATTGGTCGAGCCAGGACACGCAGCAAGGAGTTTCTCATAGAGTCCCCCTGTTAGCGGTCTGCACTTCCCACGCCAGCAAAAAATGCGGCCAGCTCATTCTGGCCCGGGTCTTCCGGCAGGCGAGCCACAAAATTCTTTTGCCCGGGGTTTTTGCGTACAGTTATTACCCGGTGCTGGCAGTACCGGAAATTCCTTGTGTCGTTTATACGCAGGAGGCTGTGATGACAAAAGAACCATGGCACCCGCTTGGGCCTGTTGAGCAGTTCAGGAAGGCGGCCGTTACTGAAGTCAGTGTGAATGGCCTGAAATTGGCCGTCACCTGGCAGAACGGTGAGTTTGGTGTGATCTCGGGCCTCTGCAACCATGTCGGGGGTCCACTCGGGCAAGGCGGGCTGGACGGCGAGTATGTGGTGTGTCCGTGGCACCACTGGAAGTTTCACTGCCGCACGGGGTTGGGTGAGCCCGGCTACGAAGACGACGCGGTGCCCAGTTATGCCTGCCGGGTAGAGCAGGGCACGCTGCTGGTGAATCTGCAATCCGCCACGCAACGGCGCAAGAAGCCGCATGCACCGCACCCATTGTCGCGCCCGATTGAACGGGCCGCGGGACCGATCCGTGTGGCCGGCATCTCAACCACTCACATGGATCGCGCCAATCCGCGTTACTCGGGATCCGAAGCACTGCTGGAAGTCGCGCTCGAACATGCGGGCAGTGCGCTGGGTTGCGAAACGCGCCTGTTGCGCCTGGATGAGCTGCATATACGAAATTGCGAGGGTTACTATTCCAAGAGCGCGCGTGCCTGCACCTGGCCGTGTTCCATTACCCAGATGGATAGCGAAGACGAGATGGAGAAGGTCTACGAGCTGTTCGTGCACTGGGCGGATGTCGTGTTACTGGCCACGCCCATTCGCTGGGGCGCTTCCAGCGCGCTCTACTACCGCATGGCCGAGCGACTGAATTGTGTGCAGAACCAGATTACCATCAAGGACAACGTGCTGATTCGCAACAAGGTGGCGGGTTTCATTATCATTGGCGGCCAGGACAATGTGCAGGACGTGGCCGGCCATCTGATGGGCTTCTTCTCGGAACTGGGGTTCATGTTTCCACCGTTTCCCTACATTGCGCATTCGCGCGGCTGGTCCGCCGAGGATATGGAGCGCAATGTGCAACACATCATGCACAGCGAGGAACTGCGGCGCGGCGCGCGCGAGCTGGTCCGCCGGCAGGTGAACATGGCGCGCATGCTGTTGGACCACCAGGCCGCGGAAGGCAAAACCGAACGCGGCGGCCGCAAGGCCCACCGGCTCGACATTGAACGGTGATTTGGAAGCAGGAAATACCGATCGGGGAACCACGGTTGCTCCTGGTGTTGAGACTTTTTCTCTTGCCGCAATCTTGAGTGCCAGGCTCGGCCAATAAAGCAGATTTGAAAGCCGCGGAGCACTTCTTCAGAATTAAATTGCCGGTCTATCCGACATATTGACGGGACGCCCATGTTCAACGGTTGAGCGCTGTCGCCCTTTATGAACCCGGATATCCTCCAGCGAGAAGCGGATCTCCCGACGACCAGCGCCAATGTGCGTATCGGCCGTGAAGTGCTGAAGGCGACTGCGCCCTATGCGACCGAATCGGTGGCAAGGAGCTGGTGGGAGGTCGGCACCACGTTCATGCTGCTGGTCACGGCGCTCGCCGGGGCCGGCTTGGCGCCGTGGTGGCCGCTGCGCTTATTGCTGTCGATTCTTGGCGCGCTCCTGATTGTGCGGGCTTTCATCACCTACCACGATTACATGCACGGGGCGATACTGTCTGGTTCGCGCCTCGCGCGAGTGCTGTTCAATGCCTATGCGGCGCTCGGGCTTACGCCACCGCGCTCCTGGAAGAAGAGCCACAATTATCATCACGGCCACGTCGGCCAGATCTCGGCGGCCAGCATCGGTGCCTTCCCGCTCATGACCACGCGAATGTGGCATGCGGCCTCGCCCGCGTTGCGTGCGCGTTACCGGATGGAGCGCCACCCGCTGACGGTGTTGACCGGGTATGCCACGATCTTTTTGTTGAACATTTGTCTTTTACCGTTGCTGCGGGCGCCCACGAGGCACTGGGATTCGGCCCTGTCGCTGCTCGCGCACGGCGGGCTGATTGCCGTGCTGTGGGTATTCGGCGGATTCGACGTGGCGTTTTTCGTGGTGTTGCTGCCGATGTTTATTGCCGCGGCGCTGGGCAGCTATCTGTTCTTTGCCCAACACAGCTTCAAGCGCATGATTGTTCTCTCGCCGGAGGTCTGGACGTTCTATCGGGCGGCGCTGGTGTCGTCGAGCTACATGCGGCTCAACAGGATCATGCAATGGTTTACGGGCAACATCGGTTTTCATCACATCCATCACCTGAATGTGCGCATCCCGTTCTATCGACTGCCCGAGGCCATGGCGGCGATTCCGGAACTGCAGTCACCGGTGACGACCACGCTCAGCCCGCGTGAAATTATTGATTGTTTCCGGGCAAGCCTGTGGGACGCGGATCACCAGCGCATGGTTTCCTATCGCGAGGCGGCGCAGCAGGTAAAGAGCGCGGCATAGTGCCGGCAAGGCGACGCAAGTTCGGCCCGGGTCCGAAGAGTTTGCTCCCGGGCCTTATAGGGACTAACCTCCGCGCTGGGCCAGACATCAGGCCCGCGAAAGCCTCCACCGGAATTCCGTTCACTTTCTTTCGTGCGTGCCCGACCGGCCTCGTGATGGCGAGCGCTCATCGTCGCCAGGGTTGTCGGAACCGTGGGTCACCCGGGCGTGGGCGGAATCAAGCCCGCGATGTCGTCCTAGATTCCAGACTGCCGCAAAGCGCAGCCGCCCAGGAAGGGCCGCGAAGGATGTGTTCCTATGAATGAAGAACCTCAGGTTCGTACCGAGTTCACCGGATTGCCCGAAGGGCTCGTCGATCATTTGACGAAGCCGTTCGCGCGGTTCCTGCGCATTGAGTCGGCCGCCGGCGTTGTGCTGTTGCTGGCTACCTGCGTCGCGCTGGTGCTATCGAACTCACCCTGGGTTCATCTCTATGAGCATTTCTGGGAGACATCGCTAGGCCTTCAATTTGGCTCGTTCGAATTTGCCCGCTCCCTGCGCCACTGGATCAACGACGGTTTGATGACGTTGTTCTTTTTTCTGGTAGCACTGGAGCTCAAGCGCGAGCTGATTCTGGGGGAACTCAACAATCCGCGCATGGCGGCGCTGTCCATCGCCGCCGCTCTGGGGGGCATGCTCGTGCCGGCCGCGTTGTACGCCACGCTGCAGTGGGGACAGCCCGGACAGTACGGTTGGGGCACGGTCATGTCCACGGACACCGCCTTTGTCATTGGTTGCCTCGCGCTTCTCGGAACGCGCATTCCCCAAAGTCTGCGGGTGTTCATGCTTTCGCTCGCCATTGTCGATGATATTGGCGCCATTCTGGTGGTGGCCATCGGTTACAGCAGCCACATTGCTTGGGGCGCGCTTGCGCTGGCGGCAGTGGGGGCCGGGATCGTGCGCGCCGCGGCGCTCGCCGGCTTCCGGCGTTTTCCCGTCTACTTCGTGGCAGGTATTTGCATCTGGCTCGCCGTCGATGCTTCCGGAATTCACGCCACGATTACCGGCGTCATCCTCGGAATGATGACGCCGGCCCGCCGTTGGGTCAGCGACGAGCGTCTGTACGCCATTCTGGGGCAAGTGGTGGCGCATCCCACGAGAACCGAAGGCAGAGGCGATACCAGGGATCGCGAGACGTTGCAGGCGGCGGAGTTTGCGGTGCGGGAAACGCTGTCACCGGTGGAACGGCTGGAGATCGCACTCCAACCGTGGGTCAGTTTCATCATCATGCCGCTCTTCGCGCTCGCCAATGCCGGGTTGCCGCTGTCAGCGAGAGACTTCGGAAATTCCGTCACACTGGCGGTATTCATTGGCTTTGTGCTGGGCAAACCGATTGGCGTGCTTGGCTTCAGCTGGTTGGCGGTGCGCGCCAACATCGCGATTCGGCCGCCGGAACTCGGGTGGAAGCTGCTCGCGGGCGGCGGGTTGCTCGCCGGAATTGGCTTCACGATGGCGCTGTTCATTGCCAACCTGGCCTACGACAAGGCACTGATCGATAGCGCCAAGCTTGGAATCTTCTTTTCGTCGGTGTTTTCCGCGCTCGTCGGTCTCGCGCTCCTGAGGTGGTGGGCTGCGGCGGATCCGCGCCATGAGGAAGCTTCGGGCTGAGACGGCAGGGATATCGGTCGCTTGGGATGTATGCGCGGGGTTCTACTGGCCGTTCGCCTGCAGCCTCAGCCACTATGCGGCGATCCTGATCAATGTCTGAAAGCGCGCGCCTTGCGGCACGAGTCCCGGGAACACGTGGGCCGGAGGCGCGACGTCGCCGTGGGGATGTTGATCAATGAATGGTTTCGCTGGTTTCCATGGCCTCGAGCCATTCCGGCGGAAACACCAGCTCCGAACGTTCGCGTTGCAGTGCCAGCAGCGAGAGCGGGGGCGAGGGTGGCAGGATCGGGCGTGACGAGGGCTCCATGTCCGGGCACGCACGCCCGCATGCCTTGACTGGTATGTCCTCATCGCGGATGACGTGCAGAAATGCGCCCATGGGTTGCGTCCTCAACACTCAAGTGTTCAGGATACTGGTTGGTAGCGCGGGATCGCGATTTCAATGGCACAAACGGTGCGTGATTGGCAACAAGCCAAAATCCGCGTCGCGATCTGGACTGGTAACCTTAAACAGGAAGCGGAAGGAAATCTTCCCGGGTTATTTCAGATACAGGCCAAGTTGCGCTTGATCTTGTCGGACTACTCCCGCTCTTGAGTGTTTTCCAATGTGCGGCAGGCGCGATGTGTGCCTGTACCCATAATCTTGAGCCTTCCTCACCGATTACCCTGCGCAAAGACGCCATTTCGATCTGCTACCGTGTGTGGTGTATCAATGCCTTGCCTGAGTAACTCCCACTCTTCATGTGCGGTGAGATATATCACTGGTGGCATCGCTGTATCGTACGCCAACTGTTTAACCAGCTCGGATATTTGGGGCCAGTGTAAAAACTATTCGACTGCAAGAAAAACCGTACCAGAGAGCAATTACTTCTGATATTCACGTTCTCCAATAAGACGCTCTGAGTTTTTATTTCTTCAGCAGGTTTTTGAGCTTTTCTCCGGCTTTACCTTCAAGCTCGCTTTTTTTGGTATCCAACTTCTCTTGTGCTTCGGATTTGAGAGCTTGCACTTTTTCGTCAATTCCCGCCCGTTTCACCTCGGCGAGTGCGCGTTCAGTGACGGCGCGAAGCACCTGCTGCGAGATTTCAGATGGGGTGGCGCCGTTTTTCCCGCCAAGATCTTTCAGATCGATGGTCGGCAACTTGAGGGTGTATTCTTTGTTGTTCAACGGTACGACCTTGGCTTCCACCGTGGCGTCGGCGAACAGAAAGTGGCGAATGATGAGTTTAGGCTCGGCGCTTTTGGTGGCGGGCTTGCTCGCGCTGCCGCTGCCGGCAGTGGCGGCGGCGATATTGTCGTAAAGGATGTTCAGATTGCCTTGTCGGTCTTTGTTCATTTCGTAAAACACTTGCGGTTTCCGAATGATGACCTTCTCGATGATGTAGGGCTCCTTCGTCAGGCTCTTAATATCGATTTTGGTCTCGACCGCGCCCAGCCGAAACGCATGGCGGGTCTCAAAACCCTTGGGGTTGGCGATAGAGAGTCCGTTGATGGTGCCGGCGCCGTCGGTCAAGACGATTTTCACTTTATCCACGCGTACGGCCGTTTGCGTGGTTTGCGAGCCGGCCTTCTCGATAACGGCCTTTACGATGGCGTCCAGGTTGGTGAAGACATAGTAAAGCGCGGCGCCGATCACGGCGATGAGTACAAAAGAAGAGATAAGAATTATTTTCTTCATGCGTTTCCTCGCGTAATCCTGTTTTCTTGGCCACTATGGTAATGGCCTCGTGAGTCCGCGCAAGAGAGAAAACCCGGGTCAGAGACCAATTGTTGCTGATATGCGCGGAGATTGTTCTCGGATCTGTATTTCTCACCTGGAGCACAGATGGATTTCGTTCTAATAGGCTTGCCGGCTGTCATCTTTCTGGTCGGTTTTGTCGTCGTGTTCTCGACGCCGGTGTGGTTGGCCGCCCGCCTGACTGGCGCGAAACACCCAACGCTGTTGCGAGCGGTAACAAAACCAATCGAGTCAGACTCGATTGGTCGAGCGTGGACACACAGCAAGTAATGTCGATTAAGCCCTTGTTAACCGAAAATCGGGATCAGAGAGGATTAATCGCGAATATGAGCAACAATTGCTCTCTGACACCCATTTGTCCCCGGGCATTGAGGTCCAGCTGAAGGCGAGGTTGGTGGGACATCCGGGCGTGTCAATTTTTTGTCCATTGGCGGTCATCCCGGGTTCTGGCATCCTGTTCCGAAAATAACAACTCATGGCGCCCAACCGGGTGACCGGACTAAACGAACCGTACCCAAAGGGGGATTTCGTTCATGCGTATTCAGCGGTTGATTCGTGTATCGGTCGTGTCCGCGGGCGCCCTGTTTGCAACGAGCGTGCTTGCCGATCATTCCTGGAGCAATTACCACTGGGCGCGCACGACGGCGTCATTCACGCTCAAGACCGTCGACAGCATGACACCGGATTGGGACAGTCATCTCGCGGAATCGCTCGCGCGCTGGTCGTTGTCCGCTGCATTGGATGCGCAAATCGCATCCGTTGACGACTCCGCCAAGACGCGCAAGCGCTGCCCGATGGTGAACGGGCAGATGCGCGTGTGCAATGCCGCCTATGGTTTCAACGGCTGGCTCGGCTTGGCGACCATCGGTATCAACAGCAGCGGGCACATCGATCGTGGGACCGCCAAGATGAACGACAGCTACTCATCGTACTGGACCTATGAGGAAAAGAATCACGTCGTCTGCCAGGAGATTGGCCACGTCTTTGGTCTTGGACATACCAGCGAGGATGGCAGCAGCCAGCAGACCTGCATGGACTACTCGTCGGATCCGGCGAGCCAGTGGCCCAATCAGCATGACTATGATCAGTTGCTGGCGAGCTACGCACATCCCGATTCCTACAACAGCTACGACGATGGCACGGGTGGTGGCGACAGTGCGGGGTGCACGGCACCTCCCGGAAAGGGCTGCAACAAGAACGGCGTGGACGTGCCGCCAATGGGTGTCCGTGTCGTACGCAACAAGCATCATGAAATCTGGGTTGCCCCGCGTGGAGATGGCGGGTTGTGGATTCACCACATCCGGCTGGTGCCAGAAGGCTATCGCTAGATTCCAGGCGTGAGGCAGGAATACAAAGAAACCGGGGCTTCAACCCGGTTTTTTTGTGTCTTGCCGCCTGACTCGGTGTGCGACTGCGCTAGGATCAAAGGAGTGTCGTCGCCGGCAAAAAGGGGTCAGTACCCTTTACCGCTGCAGCAATTTCGCTGCGCCGCATCCTGAGCGAGAACCCTTTCTGCTGTCGGCCGGCGGGAAGAACTAGACGGTCACAGCTGCAAAGGGCTATTCACCGCAAGTTCCTTTTGCGCTTCTTAGGAACTCGGTGTCGAGATCCGCAGGATGCTGAACACCACTTTCTATTTGGCCGTCCGAAAGATGGCGTCGCGCCTTTGATTAGTGCCGCTGCACGCGGCTACGGCGCGTGCTGACGCAGGGCGTCTTTGACCTCTTGTTCGGTAAACCCATTAAGCTGAACAATCTTTGCCTTACCGCGAAACGACACCGGCACAATGCCGCGCGCCTCGTCCTTGCTGCTGACATCAACGATGAGCCACGCCTTGTGCTCCCCATCCTTGCAGCCCCAATCGGCATGATTGAAGAAATGTGAACCGGTTCTGCATATGGCGTCGATGGCCTTGATGCATGCGTCGCCGGTCGAATCGTGCGGAACTTCAATGAGGAATCTTGGCATCGTTTTTTTCACCCCTAGTATTTCTTTGCGGCGACACAAAACACCACCGCCACGATTGTCGGGAACTGCTGGCAATTGCGGGCAAGACCATAGCAGGTAACGAAGACAATGAGCAAATAATGCGCGCCGCGCCACGAATGTCCAATTTCACTTGGCCCTCCGGAGGGATTGCGCTGCAATCCCTCCGCTACTTTTCTTGTTCCACAGTCGGCGAGCGTTGCTACGCGGCTTTGTCGCGACGCTGCTCGAGAGAGCCCGCCAGAGCGCGTAGCAGGGCAGCGCCATCACCGCGCCAGGCGCTGCCGTGCATGCAGGCCAGCGTGGTGGGGGACTGCTGGGCGAGGCGCTCGAGCATGGCGCGGGTGTTCGGGGCGTGCGCGTAGTAGTCCATCGCGCCACGAAATCCTTCGCTCGGTGCGAGGATGTCGCTCTCGACAAGCGCCGCTTTGCCATCCCCTCCCTGGGTGAAGAGATCGCCGCACAGAAACGTGCGGGTGGCGTCATCGAACATCAGGCCGGTTTCCCAGCCGTGCGGCAGATGCGGGGTGTCGAACCAGCGGAGCCGATGGCGCCCGAGATGCAGCGTCTCGCCATCGGCCAGCGTGTGCGGCGCGCGATCGGCAATGTCGTTCACCGACACCAGTGCCGCGACCTGCCCACAGACGGGCGCGGAATTCGGCGCGGCAGCGAGAAACTCATTGAGGGCGCCGCATTCGTCGGCCTCGACATGGGAAAAGCCGATATACGTCAGCCGCGCGACGGGCAATATCGCGGCGATCGCCTCCTGCACCAGCGGGAACATGCGCCGCGGGCCGGTGTGAAAGAGCATGGGCTTTTCATCAACGATCAAGTATTGGTTGAAACTGAAGGCCCCTACCGGCAGTTGCACGGGGGTGTTGATGCGGTAGATGCCATCTGCGATTTCCTGGACGTTGGTGCCAGCCTGCTTGTTGGTTATCACGCGGACCTCCTGTGGGTTGAGTTCACCGAGGATGTGTAACGAAACGGCCGGTCGTTACACTTCCTTTGGCAAGGAGGGGTTAATATGCTGCTGGCATGCTCGAGTCAGACCCCGACCAACGGCCCGATGACGCCACGCTGGCACGACGCGTGGCGCAGGCCGCGCCCGGGACCGATCGCGCGGCGGAGGCCGAATTGTGCCGGCGGCTCGCGCCGCGCGTGCGCCTTTACGGGTTGCGGCACTTGCGCGGCGAGGCCGCCGCGGCCGATCTCAT
>CP070641.1:1937436-1947885 GCA_020354085.1 Pseudomonadota bacterium | reverse complement strand
TTGGAGGCCGCCGGACTTCATCGTGCTCGCGCCTTGGCGGTGAGCTTCAACGACGTCAGCTCGGCGCTCAGGATATTGGAAGTGACGCGCGCGATTCGTCCGGACATGCCGGTGATCGTGCGCACCATGGACGATGCCCGGCTCGAGTCGTTACGCGCGGCCGGCGCGACTGAGGTGGTGCCGGAAAGCCTGGAGGGCAGCCTAATGATGGGCTCGCACATGTTGCTGCTGCTCGGGGTGCCGGTGGCGAAGATCGTGCAGCAGGTGCGCGAGGTACGGCGGGACCGCTATCGCATGTTGCGCGGCTTCTTCCACGGCGTGTACGAGAACGAAGACGAAAGAGGGGACGCCTACCAGGAGCGCCTGCACTCGGTGATCTTGCCGGAGGGCGCGGTCGCCGTCGGCCGACAGATCGCCGATCTGCACTTCGAGGAGATCGGCGTGCAGGTGAGCGCAGTGCGGCGCGGCGGCATCCGCGGGCCGGAGCCGGCGCCCGAAACCAAGCTTACGGCCGGCGACGTGGTCGTGTTGTTCGGTGCGCCGGAGGCGCTCGAGCAGGCGGAGAAGATTCTTCTCGAAGGCTGAAGCCGCGCTGCGTGCCCATGAGCTTCAAGGACCATTTTTCGGGCCATGCCGGCGACTACGCAAAGTATCGTCCCGCCTATCCGGATGCATTGTTCGCCTATCTGGCGTCGATCGTTCCGGTGCGCGAACTCGCCTGGGATTGCGGCACGGGCAACGGTCAGGCAGCCGTTGGTCTGGCCAAGCACTTCGCCCGCGTTGTGGCGACCGATCCGAGTCGTCAGCAGATCACCAACGCTATCCTGCATGCGCGCGTGCAATACGGGGTAGCGTCGGACGTGGCCGTGGATTTGCCAGCCGGCAGCGTGGACCTCGTTACCGCCGCGCAGGCTGCGCACTGGTTCGATTTGCCCGCGTTCTATGGTGAAGTGGCTCGTGTGCTCAAACCGCACGGTGCCATCGCGATCTGGTGTTACGGCTTGAGTGCAGTTTGTCACGACGTCGATCGGCTCGTCGCGCACTACTACCGTGACGTGGTCGGACCGTATTGGCCGCCGGAGCGTCGCTATATCGACGAGTGCTATGCGACATTGGCGTTTCCGTTCGCCGAGGAACTTGTGCGCGATCTGCAGATGGAACAACGATGGAACTTACAGGACTTTGTCGGCTATCTGCACACTTGGTCAGCGACCAAGGCGTTCCAACGCGCGCAAGGTCACGATCCACTCGCCGCGCTCGCGCCGCAACTGGCGGAGGCTTGGGGGGCACCTGCGGATGTGCGTACGGTGCGTTGGCCGATTCATTTGCGCATCGGCCGCTAAGCGCGACACTAAGACCACGCGGTTAGTCGTTTACAGCAGCTTGGTGCGTTGCTCCCCGCAACGCGTGCAGCGTTCGAGCGTAACGAGCCGACCCTGTTTGACGTCGAACTGACGCTCGGTCACGATGCGCCACTTGTGGAAACCGCTCTGGCACAGAGTCTTGCCGTCGGCGCGTTGCCGCAGCTTTGGCTTCCTGAAACGGACTACATCACCCATGACGCCTTCTTCTTCAGGTCGGACGCAGCCATTGAAGCATGGCGCTCGCCCGGCGCACCAGTTTTCGGTAGCCTGTTCGCTATGGCGCAGGAGCAATCCATTCTTGTGGGCGCGCGCGGCTGGGACCTGGACGGCTGGGCCGGTGGCTTTTATCCGGAGGACCTGCCACCCGGATGGCGCCTGACGTACTACTCGAATCTGCTGCGCGCGGTGCTGGTGCCGACCGAGGCTTGGGATGCCGCCGATCTGGAGGTCGTGCGTGCCTGGTCCGAGGATTGCGATGAAGGCTTTCGTTTTGTTCTGGAGTTACCGCACGAATTGAGCGCGCCGCAGCGCCTATCGACGATCCAGCATTTGCTGGTCGACTTCTTCAAAACCATCGAGCCCATCCGCGCACGCACGGTAGGACTCCTATTACGTGTCCTTGAGTCCACGAAACCACAGAAGGTTTGGTTAGAGCCGTTGCTGAAGGCCTTGGGCGAACACTTTCCGGTGTGTGTGGACCTGCCAGTACGGTGGCGTACACCTGAAAACCTTGCCACCTTGGGGAGCCATCACGCCGCGCTGTGCTGGAATTGCGAGCGCGACGATTCGCCCGCCGCCGGGGGGCGTTTCTTGGTGGCGCTGGGCCGCGCCGGTCAGCCGCGCGCGCAACGCGAGTTGTTCGAAAAGCTTGCCGCCTGGGACGGGCCGCACGCGTCCGTGTTTTTTGACACGCCGCGCCATGCGGCTGAACACGCGCGACAAGCGCGGCTGTTGGCGGAGATCATGCAGATATGACCGATGTTTCACATCGTGGCAATAGATGCGGTCTAAGCAGTTGGATCGGAAAGCAATCTTGACCATCAGCTGTGTTCCCCTGATGTAACGGTTCCTGTTAACCTCACCACGCCCGCACCCAGAAAGAAGTGCGGAATCGCCTGCGCTACGGCGCGCGGGCGCTTGATGTCGCCGACGGCTATACGCCGGCAGGCGCCAGGATGGCTGTCTCGGACGCGCGCATGGCGCAGTGAGCAAGAGCGTTACCGGATGTGAGCACCGGAATGAACTCAGCAACCGACAGCAAGCAAGCGAGCGAGAACAGGGCGCGACCCCCAACCGCGCCGATCGTGGAGTTTCTTCTAAAACACGCACCCTTTGATCACATGCTGGCTGAGCATGTCGAATGGCTCGCCGAGCATGTCACGCTCGGTTTCTACGCCAAAGACGAGGCCATCGTTGAGCCGGGCGGAGCAGTCGCCGAGACCTTCTACATCATCAAGCAGGGACGGGTGCGCGGGGAGTCGCCGCGCCACCGTGCCGAGGCCTGGGAACTGGTGGTGGGCGAATGCTTTCCGATCGGTGCGCTCATCGCGCATCGCGCGACCACCACGCGCCATCGCGCCGTCGACGACACTTTCTGTTTTGAGCTGTCGCGGGAAGATTTTGAAACCCTGCTTGAGAAAAGCGTGGTCTTCAAAGGTTTCTGCACCAGCCGATTGGCGACGCTGCTGGCGCATGCGGTGCGCACCATGCAGGCGGACCTCGCCACCGAGGTCACCGGCGACAGCGCCCTCAATACGCCGCTCAAGGCCCTGGTGCGACGGCCGCCGGTTACCTGTTTGCCGTCGACGACGATCCATGCGGCGCTCGACGCCATGAACCGCGAGCGCATTGGTAGCATCGTCGTGGCCGATGACAAGCGCCATCCGCTCGGCGTATTCACGCTGCACGACCTGCTCTCGCGCGTGATCGTGGCCGGTCTCGACCTCGGCACCCCGATTGAGCGCGTCATGTCGCGCGAGCCCCAGGCCTTGCCACCGAGCGCGTTCGCGCATGAGGCGGCGATGGTCATGGCCAGTCGCGGCATCGGCCATCTGTGCGTCGTGGACGACGGGCGGCTGGTGGGGGTGGTATCGGAGCGCGACTTGTTCTCGCTGCAACGCGTCGGCCTGGTGAATCTGTCGCGTTCGATCAAGCATGCGCCGGATCTCGAATCGCTCATTCGGCTCGGGCGCGACGTGCACCGACTGGTGGCGCAGATGCTGGCGCAGGGCGCGTCGGTTCACCAGCTCACGCAAATCATCACCTTGCTCAACGACCACATCACGCGGCGCGTGATCGAGCTTTCGCTCGCCGAGCATGGCGCGCCGCCCGTCGAATTCACCTGGCTCGCCTTTGGCAGCGAGGGCCGCCTTGAGCAGACGCTCAAGACCGACCAGGACAACGGCATCGTGTTTTCGGTCCCCGCCGGGCAGACCGCCGAGCAAGTTCGCGAGCAGCTCCTGCCGCTGGCGCGCGTGATCAACGAGGCGCTCGATGCCTGTGGCTATCCGTTGTGCGTGGGCAAGATCATGGCGAGCAATCCGGAGTGTTGTCTCAGCGAGAGCGAATGGGAGAGTCGCTTTGCGCGTTGGATCGACCAAGGCAGCCCGGAAGATCTGCTCAAGGCCAGCATCTATTTCGACTTGCGTGTGCTCTACGGCGCGGACGACAAGGCAAAGCGGTTGCGTGCCGCCGTGCTACGCCGCACAGCCTCGACGTCTCGTTTCCTGCGGATGCTGGCCGAGAGCGCCTTGCGCAACCAGCCACCGCTTGGTTTGGTACGTGACTTTCTGGTCGAAACCGAAGGGGAACACGCACACGCCATTGATCTCAAGCGCCGCGGCACCATGCCGTTTGTCGACGGCGCGCGCTTATTCGCGCTCGCGCACGGAATCGAGGAGACCAATACCAATGCGCGACTGCGCGCGCTCGCGAAGGCGGGGATCGTGTCGGCCAGCGAGGTCGATGCGTGGTGCGATGCCTATGACTTCATTCAATTGTTGCGTCTGCGGCGTCATCGGGCACAGGACGCCAAGGGCGAGCCGCTCGACAACTATGTCAATCCCGACGAGCTCAATGATCTCGACCGGCGGATTCTCAAGGAAGCGTTTCGCCAGGCGCGCAAGGTGCAATCGCGCATGGCGTTGGACTACCAACTATGAGCTGGGTCGCGCGCCTGTTTGGACCCGCGGTCGAGTTACCGGAAGACCTGACGACGCGCCTCGCCGCTTGGCGCGGGCTGGTCGAAGACAGCGAGCAGGTGGCGCTGGCCGACGCCAAGCTGGTGGTGGTGGATGTCGAAACCTCCGGACTGGATGCACGTCGCGATCGGGTGTTGGCAATCGGTGCCTGCGCGCTGCGCCATGAGCGGTTGCTGGCGGGCGCCGGTTTCGAGCGCATCGTCTATCAAGCCGAGGCGACCAGCAAAGAGAACATCCTGGTACATGGCATCGCACCGGGCGAGCAGGCGAGTGGGCTCCCGGCCGAGCATGCGCTGCTCGATTTCCTGGAGTTCGCCAGCAAGCATGTGTTGGTCGCGTACCATGCGTGGTTCGATCGCACCATGCTTGACCGCGCCACGCGCGAAGTATTGGGGGTGCGCCTCCCGCACCGGTGGCTGGACCTGGCGCACCTCGCGCCTGCTCTGTACCCGGAGGCGCGCTTGCCGCGCGCCAGCGTCTTGATGACTGGTTGTCGCGCTTCAACATTTACGTACGCGCCCGGCATCGCGCTGTGGATGACGTATTGGCCACCGGCGAGCTGCTGTTGATTCTACTGAAGCGAGCGCGGGCCCGTGGGCTCGATACTGTTGGTGCCTTGTTGGCCGCCGCCGAATCTCAGCAGCATACGATGATGGGTGCCGGCGCTGGCGGCGCCTAGTCGTCGGCAGCTAGAAACGGTTTAGGTAGCTGACCTAGATCAACGACGCAAAAGGAGGCAACACGACAAGATTCGAAATTCGGGGTGGGACGTTGGTTGAAGGGACTCGCGTGAAGTCGAGAAATGCTTTAGTGGCAAATAACGCAGACAGGAGGAGCACATGCGAATGACCGAGCGGCACCGCGAGTACTGCCGGCAAGAAGGGTGGTGCGCTGCCCACTGCCAGATTGCTTGCGATCGGGAAAAAAGCGGTCTACACGAGCGGGATCCCCCGCGCGTTTTGGTCATGCGAGAGCATGATAAGGAGGCCTGAGCCCTAGCTGCCCAGGCAAAGCAAACAATCCGTAATTCACTAACCTAAGAAGATTTAGCAGACTGGAGGATTGTCGATGGCAACCGATACTGCACAACGGGAAGCGCACTGGCATCGAACGCGCAACCTGATGATCGTTCACTTGGTGATCTGGTTCGTCTTTTCGTACCTGGTGCACTGGTTCGCACCGGGGCTGAACAAGATCAGCTTCCTGAATTTCCCACTCGGCTTTTATTTCGCGGCCCAGGGTTCGCTGGTCGTCTTTGTCGTGCAGCTGTTCGTTTTCGCGAAACAGCAAGACAAAATCGACCGCGAGTTCGGCGTGGCCGAAGAAGACTAAGGAGGACTAGATCATGCCACTATTCAAGAAGGGGACGACGTTCGTCGAGAACCTCCCCAAGATCTACGGCCTCTATACCGGAGGCTTCCTGCTGTTCTTCGCGTTGATGGCGTGGTTTGAAACCCTCGGCATGAAGGCCGACACCATCGGCATCCTGTTCGTAGGTTTCACGGTGGTCATTTACGCCGTCATCGGCTGGCTGTCGCGCACCATGCAGGTCGACGCCTACTACGTCGCCGGCCGGCAGGTACCGCCGGTCTTCAATGGCATGGCGACAGCGGCCGACTGGATGTCGGGCGCCTCGTTCGTCGCCATGGCGGGCGGCATCTACCTGGGTGGTCATGCCTACCTCGCCTTCGTGGTCGGGTGGACCGGCGGCTATGTGTTGGTGGCAACCCTGATGGCGCCCTACCTGCGCAAGTTCGGCTGCTATACCGTGCCGGACTTCATCGGCACGCGCTACGGTGGCAACCTGACGCGTTTTTGCGCCGTGATCGTGTTGGTGATCGCGTCATTCACCTACGTGACCGCGCAAATCAACGCCACGGGCACCATCGCGGCACGCGCACTGCACGTCCCGTTTGAGGTCGGTGTGTGGTTCGGTCTCTTGGGCATCCTGCTCTGTTCGATGCTCGGGGGCATGCGTGCGGTGACCTGGACGCAGGTGGCGCAGTACATTGTGCTCATCATCGCCTACCTCATTCCGGTTTTCTGGATGTCGACAAAGCAGGGCTTTGGAGCGTTCCCGCACCTCGTGTACGGTGAGGCGGTGCAGAAGATCATGGAACTCGAAGTTGTGCACCAGGTGGGCGTGCTAAAGCCCACGGGTGATATCGCTGGACAGTTCCCTGGCCTCAAGGCGTTAACCGTGCTGCATGCCACGCCGGGTGAAGGCTTTATCGCCTCCTGGCGCTTCGTAACACTGGTGGCGTGCATGATGGTCGGCACCGCTTCACTTCCGCACATCCTGATGCGCTACTTCACGACACCGTCGGTACGCGCGGCGCGCACTTCGGTGGCCTGGTCGCTGTTCTTTATCTTCCTGCTGTACTTCACGGCACCGGCGCTCGCGACCTTCACCAAGCTGCAGTTGCTCGATCCGAGTCTTGCCACCAGCATCATCGGCAAGTCGTTCGAGGAGGTCTCGGCGCTGGCGTGGATCAAGAACTGGGCCTCGATCGGCATGGTGGCGCTCAAGGACTTCAACGGCGACGGCATCCTGCAGATCAACGAGTTCTTCATCCGTGGGGATATCGTGGTGCTGGCGACGCCGGAAATAGCGGGCCTTCCGTACGTGATCTCAGGCCTGGTGGCCGCCGGTGGCATGGCGGCGGCGATGTCGACGGCCGACGGTCTGCTGCTCGCGATCGCCAACGCGCTCTCGCATGATCTGTATTACAAGATCATCGATCCGAAGGCCGAGACGAGGAAGCGCCTGATCGTTGCCCGCGTGTTATTGCTCTTCATCGGTGCGCTCGGTGCGATCGTCGCGAGCTTCAAGCTCACGGGTATCCTCGGCGCGGTGGCGTGGGCATTCTGCTTCGCCATGTCCGGGCTGTTTTTCCCATTGGTGCTCGGCGTGTGGTGGAAGCGCGCCAACCGGGCGGGAGCGATCGCCGGTATGGTGCTCGGTCTGACCGCGGGTACGTGGTATCTGTACATGGTGAAGTGGGGCGGGATGAAACCGTGGTGGGGTATGGATGACCTGCGCTTCGGTATCATCGGTGCTTCCGTCAGCCTGGTCGCGATGATCGTGGTGTCGCTCATGACCAAGGCGCCCGACAAGGAGACGCAGGCCATGGTCGACGAGGTTCGCATCCCACGGGGCGAGACGATTCTAGGCTCATCACACTAGAGGGGGCAGTGCCCGGTGCCCGAGGGGAATGCTCCTTCGGCACTGGGCGCTGTAGTTGCAAGGGGCCTTGTATTTGTGGGCGCCATGGTCTCCGTCTCAGAAGGGGTGATCGCCTCGAGAGACGGTGGCTAGTATCATTCACAGCCGGGGCGCGAGCTCGCCCCGGCTTCTTTTTTCTTGGCCCTGCGATGCTGCCTAAAACCGGAACTACACGATGACCGAGACCATTCCCCTTTGGGCGATCGTAGTCGACTACGTTCTGGGCGTGATCATGTGGACGCTGATCGGGCGCTTTGGCATGCGCCTGTTCCTCCCCGAGGAAAGCAAGTTTTTCTTCAGTCAGTTCTTCATCAGGGTGACCAACCCGCTGCTCAAGCTGTTTGCCCCGATAACGCCTTCGTTTCTGATCCCGCCCATTGTGCCGCTCTACGTGGCGTGGTTCTTTTTCATGGCACGCTTTTATTTGATGCCCTGGCTGCTCGGCTATTCAGTGATGGGTATGCTGTCGTTTCCGCTGGAAAGTGAATTGGCGCGCGCCATCGCCTACCTCATCGGTAAGATCGTCAACTAGATTGCTCGTTGAGCGACGTTTTGGTCCGACCGTCGCGCGTGTAGATCAAGCGGCGGATTGCAGAACGGCCGCCGCATCGAGATTGCGGCGCAAATCGCGGCGGATCTCCTGCCAGCGGAAGCGCACCGAATTCCTGACGATCCCCTCATCGAGCTCCTTTAGATTCTCGACAATCGGCGCCCAGCGGATCAGGGCCGTCGGACTTTCGGAAAACGGCGTCTCGTCGTCGGTAACGCGCACCCAATCGCAACCAGCCACGCGTGCCTGCACGCGTTTGGCGTGTAGCGGAAACTCCTGATCCGCATCGTTGGGAGTGCCGGTTGCATTGAGAATCTCAGCCAACACGACCTGCATGAGCGTACCGACTTTGGACGCCGAGCCTTGTGGATCCTGCATCAACAATCCGCCGGCATACACGGTCAGATCCGACAGGCAGGCAAGCCAGACGTGCCATTTGGCGATGTTGATCGAACGCACGTACTCATCGTTGTCGAACAACTGCGGGTAGATCATGCCGGCACGCGTGCGCAGGTATCCGTACAGCGAAGTCTGCGCCACGTAGCTGGCACGGGTCTCGAGAAAGTGCCGCAGCGCGGCAAGGTCATTGACTGGTTCGTCGCGACGTCGGCCGAGTGAGCCAAAATAGTCGCGCAGCCCTCGCCACAGGTCAGTTGCCCATCTTGCCGACCGACCGGCCCGTCGTGTTTGGTTGCGCATGATTCCTGGGTATTGCGTGTCTGCGATGGCCTGCTACGTAGAACGCCTTGTACCATTCCTGCGTGATGGCCACCAGCGCGAGAATGAGTTAGCAGAATCGTCTCCCGTGTGATAGCGAACCGACACCCCGCGGCCGCGTGCACACTGTGATTCGCTTTGACAATTCGCTGACGGCCGGACCCGAGGTGCTCGCTCTTCACGCTCACGCACGCAGCCCCGTTTCCGAGCAATTTTCTCCGCATATGAAATGTGTCGGCGTTGACATTGGTATTTGTGGGTAGAAAAATGGTCTTCTCTCGTTGTCAGCGCTTATTTTCGGCAATTGCCCACCGGCCGCTGCGCCGCAGCTGCTAAAACGCCAAGGCGATTTCCCGAATCTGGAACGAGGTTTCTTAGAAGGATCTCAGGCTCCGGGACGGACAGGTCATAGTCGGCGAGCGGCAGCGACGCCCGCCTCCGGAGGGTAAGTCACACGAACCTGAACTCCACGCCGACGTGGAAAGAGGGCACAAGCAGAAGGAGACAGGCGCATGTCTGAAGCACGTGTCTATGACGTCCCCGCCGCAGTCGCCGGCCAAGCTCACATCAACGAGGCCAAGTACAACGAGATGTACGCGCGCTCAATTAAGGACCCCGACGGATTTTGGGGCGAGCAAGCGCAAGCGTTCGTAACTTGGTCCAAGCCGTGGACCAAGGTGAATGATTGGAGCTTCGACGCCAAGAATCTCTACATCAAGTGGTTCATCGGCGGCAAGCTCAACGTTTCCTATAACTGCCTCGACCGCCATCTCGCCAAGCGCGGCGACCAGGTCGCGATCATCTGGGAAGGCGACGATCCCAAGGACGACAAGAAGATCACCTACCGCGAGCTGCACGCCGAGGTGTGCAAGTTCGCCAATGTGCTAAAGAGCCGCGGCGTCAAGAGGGGTGACCGCGTGTGTATCTACATGCCGATGGTTCCCGCCGCGGCCGTCGCCATGCTGGCCTGCACCCGTATCGGCGCTATCCACTCGGTGGTGTTCGGCGGCTTTTCGCCGCAGTCGCTTTCCGACCGCATTCTCGATTCCGATTGCCGCGTGGTGATCACGGCGGACGAGGGCGTGCGCGGCGGCAAGAAGATCCCGCTCAAGGCCAACACGGATGCGGCGTTGGAGAAATGCCCGAACGTGCACACGGTGGTGGTGTACAAGCGCACCGGTGGCAAGGTCGCCATGAAGGACAAGCGCGACATCGTCTATCAGGACGAAATCGCTAAGGCATCGAGCGACTGCGCGATCGAGGAGATGGACGCTGAAGACCCAATGTTCATTCTCTATACGTCCGGTTCGACCGGTAAGCCCAAGGGCGTGTTGCACACCACTGGCGGGTACCTGGTATTCGCAGCCATCACTCACAAGTACACCTTCGATT
>CP070641.1:1925544-1937336 GCA_020354085.1 Pseudomonadota bacterium | reverse complement strand
CGATCGAAGGCTTCGACTGCGCCTGCGATACGGCGGCGTAAACCCATTCAACTTATCGAAGGAGAAACAGTATGAAAACAAACGCTACACAATACGGCGCGTTGGTGCTGCGCGTGGCGCTCGGCGTGATGTTCGTTGCGCACGGGCTATTGAAGGTCATGGTGTTCACGATGCCGGGCACGGTGCAATTCTTCCAATCCGTGGGTCTGCCGGGCTTTCTTGCCTACGTCACAGTACTGGTGGAACTCGGCGTTGGCGCGCTATTGATCGTCGGCTACCAATCGCGCATCGCCGCGCTGGTGTCGTTGCCGATCTTGCTCGGCGCGGCCTGGGTGCATGTCCCGAACGGTTGGGTGTTTAGCGCGCCCAACGGCGGCTGGGAGTATCCGGTGTTTCTCGCCGTCGCGGTCATCGCGCAGGCGCTGCTCGGCGACGGCGCCTACGCGATCGGCAATGTAAAAGAGCCCTCTCCCGCTCGCTTGGCGCGCGCGTAAGCTCGTGCGATAGCTGTCATGCCGCGGCCCGGAAACGGGCCGCGTTTTTTTGCTGTACGGCCCTTACAGTGCGAAGATACCGATGTCACGCCGCATCGGCGCGGGCGACTCGGCCGCGCGGCGATACGAGGACCCATGCAAAAGCTCGTTTTACTACGCCACGGCGAGAGCACCTGGAATCGGGAGAACCGCTTCACCGGGTGGACGGACGTGGATCTGTCGCCCAAGGGCGCCGAGGAGGCACGCGAGGCCGGCAAGCGGCTGCGCGCGGAAGGCTACCATTTCGACGTAATCTTCAACTCCGTCCTGCGTCGCGCGATCCGCACCACGTGGATCGTGCAAGACGCGATGGATTGCATGTGGTTGCCGGTCGTGAACGATTGGCGGCTGAACGAGCGTCACTACGGTGCGCTACAGGGTCTCAACAAGGCCGAGACCAGCACGAAGTACGGCGCCGACCAGGTCCATCAGTGGCGCCGAGGCTATCGCGTACGCCCGCCGGCACTCGAGGCGGACGACCCGCGTCATCCGCGTTTCGATGAACGCTACGCTTCCCTGCCTCCCGAGCGGCTGCCGGCGTGCGAGTCCTTGGCCGATACCTTGGTGCGAGTGCTCGAATGTTGGGGTGAGGCCATCCAGCCGCAGCTGCGCACGGGAAAGCGTATTCTGATATCCGCACACGGCAACAGCATCCGTGCGCTCATCAAACATCTCGACGGCATCTCGGATGAAGCCATCATGGGACTCAACATCCCGACCGGCATCCCGCTCGTTTACGAGTTCGACGATGGCGAACGCGTGACGAAGCATTACTATTTGGCAGACGAAGCCAAGGTGCAGGCGGCGGCGCGCGCCGTCGCCAATCAGGCACGGCCACCCTCACCCTAGATTTTTGGCCGACCGAGGTGCGCGATGAGCGCATCGATGAATGGCAGCTGGCCCTTGGCGATCTTCACGCGCGCCTCGGCAATGTCAAACCATCGCGCCTGATCTATCTCCGGAATCTCGATGAACCGGCCGGAATGGCGTGGCCACTCGATTGAGATGACATTGCTCGCGACTTTCGTCACGTCGAGGTCGTGTTCCAGCGCCCAGGCGTGCACGATCTTGCCGCTTGGCTGCTTGCGCTTGCCGAGTGCGATGAACGCCCCGTCGACCGCAATGCCGGTTTCTTCGGCAAACTCGCGCTGCGCCGCCGCTAACGGGTCTTCATCTGGCTCGATCAAGCCCTTGGGCATCGTCCAGGCGCCGTCATCCTTGTTTGCCCAGAATGGTCCGCCGGGGTGCGCCAGCATCAAATGTAATTGGCCGTCAACGAATTTAAAGAGCAGGATGCCAGCGCTGTGCGGGGTCATGGATAACCACGTGGCGTACGCCGCTTAGGATCTAACCGTATTTGACATAGCTTGAGCCGAGCGCCAGCTGCCCTCTTGCTGGCGTGCACGGATAACAGTTTACCGCCGGTTGCGCGCGCTTGTTGGAAACGGCAGAAGCGAGCGAGCTTGCCTTGCTAACCGGTAGGGGGTGCCGGTTTTCGGCCACGCGGGTTCCACATGGATTGGCTCGTCGCCGCGCGCAGGTTCAGCTGTTGCGCGCATTCGGCGGCGTAGGCGTGCACATCTTTGCGCGATCCACACCGATGCCCGGTTATGGTGGAGCCGCGACTCTTCAGAACGTAGCGATACCAGTTCTGACCATGCCCGCCGTCGGGCGCGTGGGTTTTCTCCACGCAAGCCACATGGAAGAAGTGCGGCGAAGTGGGCGCCGTGCCCGCGACCACGGGGACGATTGGACCGATCGGTGGTTTCATCGGTCTATCACCTTGCCCGACCGGCGCCGCGCCTCGCACGCGGTTGCTCTTGGTTCACTTTGAGCGACCGCTCCTTGAATGTCCTTCCGTCCAACGCGGCCATTGCGGCGCGTGCCTCGTGGCCCTCCATCTCGACGAAACCGATACCGCGGCACTTGCCGGAAAAAACATCCGCGACGAGCCGCAGCGAGCGCACGGTTCCGTACGGCTCAAACAGCTCGCGTAATTCGGCTTCACGCGTATCGGGGGAAAGATTGCCTACAAAGATGGTCAGCATGCGAGTCCTCGTTTCGGTTAGTGGGCCCGTGGGAACGGGGACGACCCGCGCTGGGCGGCGCAGGAACTAAATACGGTTCGGCATGATCACGCCGTTTCCTTGTTCATTTCGGACCGATGCGCGGGCGAAACAGGGGACAGCGAAAGGCAAACGGTCGCGTTCGTCGTGATTGATGTACCTCAGCAGCCTAAGCGGCTCCGACCACGACTGAGCCGGACTATAACACGTCTCCCGAGTGCACGCGGCGAAAGCTCGGAATGCTGTTAATTCCGCCGCCAATTGCGGCAATTGCGAATGAATGCGCAAAAGGTCCGCGCGCCGATAAACGCGAAATGAGCCACCGCCCTAATCACGTTCTGCCCCCGCCTTGCCATCGGCGACCAGGAAGGTGGCGATGGTTCTGATCTTAGAATTCGCGTCCTTCTCGCTGTCGATGGCGCGCAGCCGCACGCGCGCCTGACGCCCGTTGAGCTCGACGGTGGTGTAACCTCGCCGGTCGCTGCGCGCGTACTTGGCATGCGGCGCCTCCGCGCGCCAGCTCTCGATGCGCTTCTGCGACGCGCCCTGTGAGCTGATCGAGGTGCCGCATATTTCTGTCGCGACCACCGGCGAGTTTGAATCATCGAAGTCGGTGACGAGGTCGCAAACCCAATAGGCGTGCACATCGCCACCGATCACGAGCGGATTGGCGACCTTGCGCTTGGCGATCTCGGTCAGCAGGCGTCGGCGTGCCGCCGGGTAACCATCCCAACCATCGGTCCAATAGCCCTTCTCCGGCCCCGGCGCGCGATCGACCTGCGCCATGAGCGTCTGCTGCGCGATGACATTCCAGCGCGCGCCGGAGTCGGCCAAGCGCTGGCCCAGCCAGGCCTCCTGTTCGAAACCGAGCATCGTGCGGTCTTCATCCAAGCGCTCGTCACATTCATCGACACGATTCGAGCCGCCGCGCCCCGGCCGCGGACATGCCTGGTGAGTGCGGTATTGGCGGTCGTCGAGCACATAAAAACGCGCCAAGCGGCCGAAATCATGGCGGCCGTAGATCCGCATGCTGGGTCCCTGCGGACGGCTGGCCGCGCGCAGCGGCATGTGCTCGTAAAATGCCTGATAGGCGGCGGCGCGGCGGACGAGAAAATCGGGGTCGAGATCCTCGCTGCGATCGTTGGCGTAGTCGTTGTCGACCTCGTGATCGTCCCAGGTCACGATCCACGGAAAGCTCGCGTGGCAACGCTGCAAATCCGGATCGGTCTTGTAGCGCGCATAGCGGTTGCGGTACTGCGCGAGCGTGTAGGGTTCCGGACCTTCATGCTTGCGCACATGCTTCTTGCCCCAGGACGATTCGTAAGTGTAGTCGCCGAGAAACACGACAAGATCAAGCTCTTCGGCGGCCATGTGGCGGTGCGCGGCATAGAACCCCTGCTCGTACTGCTGACAGGAGGCGAACGCGAAGCGCCATCGGCCGAGCGCATCGGGCGGTGGTGCCGTGCGCGTACGCCCCACCGGACTTACGGCGTCGCCTACCAGGAAACGATAGAAATACCAGCGGTCCGGCTCGAGACCGTCGACTTCGACGTGCACGCTGTGCCCAAACGCTGGCTCGGCGACCGCATTACCCCGGCGCGCGATCTTGCGGAAGGACTCATCCATAGCGACTTCCCAACGAACCGGAATCGCAATCGGGTCGAGGCCGCCGTCGGCGAGCGGATCGGGCGCCAACCGCGTCCACAGCACGACGCCATCGGGCAGGGGCGAGCCAGAGGCAACGCCCAGTGTGAAGGGATCAGCCGTGAAGCGCGGGGCGGTGGCGCAACTCACCGATCCCGCTGCCGGCGCGAGCGCACAGGCGCCTAACGCGCGCAGGAAAGTGCGGCGGTCGAGGTTTTCGCTCATCTCGTCGATGACCTGATGCGGTCGATTGACATCGTAATTCTTGCGGGACACTCCGTCTTCACTTCGCGGTGATCGCCGCCAGCGCACGTGCCACGAACGCCGAATGGTTCCAACCGTTGGCGCTGCGCGTGAGGCCAAACCGTACCAACACCAGGTCGTGGGAGGGAACGATGGTGACGAACTGGCCTTCGTGGCCCACTGCGTGAAAGCTGTCGGGCGGTAGACTCGGTCTTGGCTCGGGGCCGGCATACTCTCTAGGCAGCTTCAACCAAAAATGCGCGCCGAATCGCGCCTCGGGGTCAGCGGGCGACGGCGTGCGCGAAAATGCGACCCAGCCGGCTGGCAGCAGCCGCTTGCCATGCCAAACACCGTCGCGCAGGTACAGTAGCCCGAACCGCGCCCAATCGCGCGCGCTCGCGTACATGTAGGACGATCCGACAAAGGTCCCGGAGGCGTCGGCCTCGAGCACGGCGCTGTCCATGCCGACCGGGAAAAATAATTCGCGGCGTGGAAAGTCGAGGTAGTGTTTCTCGCCCAAGGTCTCGCGCACGACGCGCGCCAGAAGATTGCTGGTACCGCTCGAATACGCGAAGCGCGTGCCCGGCTCAAAGCGCAGCGGCTTGAGCGCAGCAAAAGCCGCCATGTTGGGCGTGGCAAGCAGCATGCGCGTCACGTCGCCCAGCGGATTTCGATAGCGCTCTTCGAACTCAAGGCCGCTGCTCATGTGTAACAACTGACCGATGGTGATGCGCCCACGCGGATCGCCGGGTGATTGCCATTCCGGTATCGGCGCCGGATCGGCGAGCGCGACACGCCCTTCGCGCACGAGGATGCCGACCAAGGCGTTCATCACGCTCTTGGTCATGGACCACCCCAGAAGCGGCGTCTGCGCCGAGACGCCATCCGCGTAACCCTCTGCCACGATTCGCCCTCGGTGCACGACCACGACCGCGCGCGTACGGGCGGCCGGCCTGCCATCGGTCTCGGCGAAGGCCCAATCAAGCAGCGCTTGCCACCGCGGTTGGGGGCGCGCCGCTACGCGCTCGCCTTGCGGCCACTCGGCGTGCGCGCGCCCTCGAAGGGACGACGACAGCGGGACGGAAGCGACAGCTTGGAAACGTGTGTCGGGATAGGCCAATGCGCAACCAAGCCCCTGACGATGACGTGCCTGCCGCGTGCGCAGGCCAAACAGGCTCGCCTCGGCCCTCTGCGCCTTGTGATCAACATGCGAATCGATGAAACGAAACGCCGGGTGCAGGTCCGGCGACAGCTCGCTGGCCACTACCACCTGCGGGTCGCGTTGTGCGATGAACACCGCGGAGCACAGCGTCTTGGCGGCGTGACCCGTCGCGATGCCGGCCAGCTGCCATAGATAGTAACCGCCGTATCCGAGCGCCCCGACCGCCGCAGTCGCCAGGGCGGCGCCAAGATAGCGCAAAAGCGGTGCGGCGGCGCGGCTCATCTCGTTGCGCGCATGCGGACGCGCTGGGCTTCCATGCTCACCCGGTCTCAGCGCACCTTTGCAGCGGCTATCGGCCGTCTATGGCCTGCGCACGCGGCAGCACCAAGCGCGCGCCGTGCCCAGGCAGCCAACAAATCAGAGTCTTCAACGACCTCTGCCGGCACCTCGTAGTAACTCTTGAGCGTCTGGCGCGGATTCGGCTGAAACGGTTGCATGCCACGCGCGGCATATTCCGCGCGGCTGGCGGCGTCAGTCTTGAAGTAGAGCCGCTGGTCATGGCAGATGCCAAAGAACCTTGCATCCTGGTAGACGCCATAACCGCCGAACATCCGCCGCAGCTCGACCGCGCCCAACGCCTGCAACTGGTCTTCGATATAGTGCTTATAGCTATCGTCGACCACGGCGCTTCTTGGCGGCCTTCTTGTCAGGTTGCGCACGCGCCGGGCCCTCCGGCTTGTAGGTCAATCCTGCGGCGACGCCGGCGGCGAGAAACACGACGATCCCGGCGATGAACCAGGCCCAGGCAAGCGCAACCGGAATCGGCAACACCACGTACCAGATGAGAGAATTCATCGCCGACAGACCGGTGCCGAAGATAATGCCGAAGCGCATGCCCTGCTCAAGCGGCGGTTTGCCCGGCTCCAGACCCTTGGCGTAGATGTACACGAAAAACGGCGCAAAGATCGCATAGCCCAGCCACATGAGCGGCATGATCGAGCGCGATTCGCTCATCGGCCGCCACACGGTGGCGGTCTGTTGATAGGTCTCCTGCAACAGCGCTCCGTGAATCACCATCTCCACGACTGCTACGACTACGGCGACTGCGACACTAGCAACGGCCCAACGATTGGTGTCCATGCCTGGTCTCCTGGTCGATTAGACGTTCAGCCGCACAGTGACGATCGCGGCCCGTGGGCATCCTACGCCCACTTGCCATTCTTGCGCCACCCGTACGCAGATACGGGGCACAGAATTGGCGCTGCCGGCGCACCGATGTAACGGACGCACCCCGTCGGTGGGGGTCGCTACCTCAAGATCCCCGAGCCACCCCAATCATGCGCGCGATGATCAGTGCTTCGACCGTGGCCATCATCCCTTGCAGCAGCAACTCGTAGGCGATCAGATGGAGCGGCTCGTGGAACTGATTGAAGGGTGTAAAGAACTCGAAGTAGCCGTACTGAAAAATGAAGATCCCCGCCGCCAGCGCCAGGCCTTTACCGATCCAGCTTTGACCGGGCAGCAGTGCGGCGAATCGACGGTAGACCAAAACGTGCAGCAGCGTGAACAAGAAGAAGCCGCTGATCATGGCTGCATTCGGCATCAGCGCAATGCGCGGCAGGGGTTCCCATACGGTCCAAACGTCAATGAGCTTCTGGCTCTGCCCGAATTCGGGCGTGAGAATCACGCGTGTGGTCAACGGGTTCATCCACAGCGCCGCTGTTACAGCCTGGAGGGCCACACCGGCAATCGCGGTGGTCAACAGCACCCGACCCAGAGATGCCTCCTCGGTCGGACCTGGTGTATTACTGACAGCGGTGGCCACTGCAACTGGCTACAGATGCTTGGCGAGCTGGGCGAGGCAACCTGTCCAACCCTGATCGTGGGCGTCGCGATCCTGTGCGTTGCTGAAGCCCTCATGGGTCAGCACCATCTCGGTCTGCGTGCCGCGGGCGAAGAGTTCAACCGTGACTAGCGTATCCAGCGGTTCGGCCGTGCAGCCGGTTCCAGACCAAGTAAACACCAGGCGCTCGGGCTCCTTCACCTCGCGATAAACACCGGCCACGCAGTGGCGTTTGCCATCCGGCTCTTGCATCTCGATGCGGTAGGCACCCCCGACGCGCAAATCGATTTCAACCACCGGCGTGGTCATCGCATCCGACGGCGCAAACCAGGCGCTCAGCGCTTGCGGGTCGGTCCAGGCGCGGAAGACTGTTTCGCGCGTGGTGTTGAAGGTGCGGCGGATCTCGAGGACGTAGTCTTGCTTGGCTTGCGGTTGGGCCATGGTGACACCTCCTGTTTGGATTCGGTGAGATAGCGATCGAGTGCATCGAGGCGCGCTTCCCAGAACGCGCGGTACCGCTCCATCCACTCGGTGGCCTGCTTCATCGGAGCGGCCGCCACGCGCAGGCGATGCACGCGCCCATCGCGCGTGCGCGCGAGCAAACCCGCCTCCTCGAGCACGCGCAGGTGCTTGGAAACGGCCGGCAATGACATGTCGAACGGCTGTGCGAGTTCGGTGACTGAGGCCTCACCGTGCGCCAGGCGCGCGAGAATTGCGCGCCGCGTCCGGTCCGCGAGCGCAGCGAAGGTAAGGTCGAGGGCGGCTTCATAGTTAACCATCTGGTTAACTATTACGCGGACGGATGACATTTGTCAATATCCTGTGCGGCGGTTGGCCTACTTTTGCGGGGGGTTTCTACCGTGGCCAGCGGGACGCGGCCGTGTGGAATGCCGTGCTACTTACTATATAGTGCGTCGAGGCTGACGAAGGGGCACAGCGGGCATAGGCAGGATTGGTCAGACACATTCCAATTCCTCGACTATTGTTACTAAATACGCAGTCGATTTGCAGTCGCGCGCAAGAATCCACAAACGGGGGAGCGCCGAATGGCGAGCACGACAGCCGAGAACGATCACGACACGCCGCGAGCGCGATATACCAGCCAAGACCTTAACCACGCCTTCAACGAATTCCTGCAGATCTCACCCGCTGAGATCACGCTACTGCGTTCCTATCATGACGCGCTCATGGTCGGCGCCGAGGAATTCGCCCAGGTCTTTTATCGCTACCTCCTGACCTACCCAGTCACCGCGCAGGTGCTGGAAGACTACCACGCACGCGGCGGCACCATTGACGACCTGGTTCGCAAGCAGACGCAACATCTCTTCGGTTTTCTCGCCGGCCATATCGGCACCGAATCGGTCCTACACATGGAACGTGTCGGACAACTGCACTATCAGCACCGCATCGAGCCGGTGTGGATCATGGGAGCCTACCTGCTCTATCAAAACCACCTGCTGACGGTGCTGCGCACCAGCGCCCACATCAAGGACGCCGACCGGACCGCGCTTGAGACGACCGTACTGAAGCTGCTGTTTCGCGACATGGGACTGATGTTGGAAGGCTATTGGGACGCCGCGCGCGGCGCGGTAACCAGCCAAACTCAAACGGTAGCCGACCTTCAGGATCAAATGACCGGCCTGCTGGCCAACATTCCGCAGGTCTTATGGTCCGTGGACGTCGTGAATAATCGACCGCTCTATGTAAGCCCGGTCGCCTAGGAGATCTGCAGCCTGGACATCAGTACGCCGATACCGTGTCTCGACTGGACGGTGCCTGAAGACAAGCCGCTCGTACGTGCGGCGTGGGAGCAGGCGCTCACTGGTAACCAGGTGGAAATTGAAACGCGGGTACAGCGTCCCAATGGGGAGTTGCGCTGGTTCCGACGCGTGTTTTACCCGTATGCGGATGGCAGCGGTCGTGTGGTGCGCATCGACGGTCTCATGGAGGATACGACCAACGCCAAGACCATGATCCAGCGGCTGCATACGCTCGCCACCACCGACGCCCTTACGGGCTTGCCCAACCGCACCTTGCTCAACGATCGATTGATTCAAGCAATCGCCGCCGCGCAGCGCGACGGGCAAAAGCAGATCGTACTGATGCTGATGGACCTCAACCACTTCAAGGAAATCAACGACACCTTGGGCCACAGCGCCGGCGACGAGGTCCTGACCCTGGTGGCGCAGCGCCTGCGCGGAACGCTGCGCGACACCGATACGCTGGCGCGCCTGGGTGGTGACGAGTTTGCGCTGGTATTGCCGGATATCGCCCATGGTCGCAGCACCGCCGAACGGGTGGCGCGGAAAGTCCTGCAATGCTTCCATGCGCCGTTTCGCGTCGCGCACAACGAGCTTTTCCTCGGGACATCCATCGGCATCGTGATCTACCCGGAACACGGCACCGACATCGATACGCTCATGAGCCGTGCGGACGTGGCGATGTATAGCACCAAGAACAAGGACCCGGGGTTCATGTTCTACGCGCCGGTTCTGGACCCCAATGCCCAAAAACACCTACAGCTATCGGCTGATCTGCGCCACGCCTTGGCACGCGATGAGTTGATGCTTTACTACCAGCCGAAGATCGATTTACGCACCGGCGGCGTGGTCGGCGCCGAAGCCTTGATTCGCTGGCGCCACCCGCAACTAGGAATTCTTCTGCCCGAAATGTTCATCCCGCTCGCCGAGCGTGCAGGGCTTATCAAGCCGATTACCGATTGGGTGATTCATAGCACCATCAAGCAATGCCGTCAGTGGCACGACGCGGGCCATCGGCTGCGCGTGGCCGTCAATGTGCCGGGGCGCGCGTTCCAAGACCCGTCCCTGGTGGGCAACGTCAGCAGCGCGCTGTTGGGCTTAAGCGCCGCGCCGGAGTGTCTGGAGATTGAAATCACTGAGAACGTGCTTATGTCCGACACCGGTTTAGTAGCGAAGGTCTTGCGTGATCTCACCGAACTCGGCATCACCATCGCCATCGACGACTTCGGCACTGGTTATTCCTCGCTCGCCTACCTCAAGCAATTGCCGCTGCACACCCTCAAGATCTACAAGTCGTTCATCATCGACATGCACAATGACGAAAACGACGCGGTGATCGTGCGTTCAACCATCGATCTCGCCCACAACCTCGGCCGTCAGGTGGTGGCCGAGGGCGTCGAGACCAAGGAGGCCTGGGATCTGCTTTGGGTACTCGGTTGCGACGGAGCTCAGGGCTTTCACATCAGCCGCCCACTGCCGGCAGATGAATTCACACACTGGCTGAAAACCTCGCCCTGGAGCACGGCGCCGCTGCAATAGGCCGTTGGCGTCGCCTTCAATCAGGCCACGCTTTTGTGCCAGAATGATTGCCGCGCGCGGGCCGCAGTGTGCGGCTCGTTACTTGTACAACAATTAGGATTTCTCCCATGTCGGCACTCATCTGCGGCTCGTTCGCCTACGACACCATCATGGTGTTTCAAGATCACTTCAAGAATCACATTCTTCCCGACAAGGTGCATATCCTCAACGTCTCGTTCCAAGTCCCGACCATGCGCCGCGAGTTTGGCGGCTGCGCCGGCAACATCGCCTATAACCTGAAACTGCTGGGTGGCGCGCCATTGCCGCTCGGTACCGTCGGCAAAGATTTCGCGCCGTACGCCGAGTGGATGGCGAAGCAGGACATTCCACTCACGCACATCAAAGTGTGCGAAGACACCTATACGGCGCAGGCCTTCATCACTACCGATATGGCGGACAACCAGATCACCGCCTTTCACCCGGGCGCTATGAATCGATCGCACGAGGCGAGCGTTAAGGGCGTGAACGGCGTCAAGGTCGGTATGGTGGCGCCCGACGGGCGCGAGGGTATGCTTGCGCACGCGCGCGACTTCGCCGCCGACGGCGTGCCCTTCATCTTTGACCCAGGTCAGGGGTTGATTCTGTTCAACGGCGAGGAGCTAGCGCGCTTCGTCGACCAGGCCACTTGGGTTACGGTCAACGACTACGAAGCCCAGCTGCTGCAAGAACGCACCGGAAAGAAACTCGAGGATTTGGCGAAGAAGGTGAAGGCCCTGATCGTCACGCTGGGCGCGAAGGGCTCGCGTATCTACACCGATGGGCGTGTAGTGGAGATTCCCGCGGCCAAGCCCAATGCCATCAACGACCCGACCGGCTGCGGCGACGCCTTCCGTGCCGGCTTGCTCTACGGGCTACACAACAATCTCGATTGGGAAACCACCGGCCGCATTGCCTCACTCATGGGTACGATCAAGATCGAGCGCCACGGCACCCAGAACCATCGTTTCACCAAGTCCGAGTTCG
>CP070641.1:1922640-1925444 GCA_020354085.1 Pseudomonadota bacterium | reverse complement strand
GCGCATTGAGCGCGCGGTCGCGACCAGCACCGATTCGCTTGGCACGATCGGGTTGATGCGGATTTCGCGCACATTCTTGACTTCCTGGGTCATGGTTTGGCTCCGTGAGGCTCGCGCTTCAATCTACCCTTCACGCAACGTGAAAAGCCAGCAAAAACCGCTGATTTGGCCATAAACCTGCGGGCCGCGCCTTGTCAGGGCGCGGCGCGAAAAGTACCATGCGCACTCCGCAAGTCTCTCGCCTGCAAGGGCTCAACGCTATGTTCCGTGGAAGTATGGTGGCCTTGGTCACCCCGATGAACGACGACGGGTCGCTCGATTTTGATGCGCTCAAGCGCCTCGTCGAATTCCATGTTGAAAACGGTACCGATGCCATCGTTTCGGTCGGCACGACCGGCGAATCGCCGACGCTCGACATGGACGAGCATTGTGGAGTTATTCGCCGCACAGTCGAGTACGTGCGCGGCCGCATCCCCGTAATCGCGGGCACCGGCGCCAATTCCACCAGCGAGGCGATCGAGCTGACGCGCTGCGCGGAACAAGCCGGCGCCCAGGCCTGTCTACTGGTAACGCCGTATTACAACAAGCCCACGCAAGAGGGGCTGTACCGGCACCACAAGGCAATTGCAGAGGCTGTGGCGATACCGCAGATTCTATATAACGTGCCCGGTCGCACCGCGGTCGATATGCAACCGGAAACTGTCGAGCGTCTGGCGAAGGTGCCCAATATCATTGGTATCAAGGAAGCGACCGGCAATTTGGATCGCGCACGTGAGATTTTGCGCCGTTGCGGCAAGGAGTTTGAGCTGTATTCCGGTGATGACGCGACCGCGCTCGACTGTATTCTACTCGGCGGGCGCGGTGACATCTCGGTTACGGCCAACGTCGCGCCGCGCCAGATGCATGAGATGTGCATGCTCGCGCTCGAAGGGAAGGCGGCGCCGGCACGTGCCATTAATGACAAGCTGATGGGCCTGCACAAGGATCTGTTCTGCGAGGCCAATCCAATTCCGGTGAAGTGGGCATTGCGGGAGATGAAGCTGATTCGTGGCGGGATCCGGCTGCCGCTTACCCCGCTTGCCGACAAGTTTCATGAAACCGTACGCAAGGCCATGCGCCAGGCGGGGATTACCAACTGAATATGTTGTCGAAGATGTATCCATTCGAAGTAGCAGGGCTCATGCGTATTTTGGCAACGGGAGTTGCGGCGGCAGCGCTGCTCGTGCTCGGTGCTTGCAGCACGCTCGATGAGAAACGCAAAATCGATTACAAATCGGCGCGCAGTCTGCCGCCGCTGGAGGTGCCGAAGGATCTTTCGCTGCCGCCCGACATCGCTTCCGCGCCTGCTGCCGAGCGTGCGCCGGGCGGCGTTACCTCGTATTCCGCGTATAGCGCCGAGGCCAATCGCCCGCGCGAGACCAAGGCGGCGGTTGCGGTCCTGCCGACGTTCGAAAACATGCGCCTGGTGCGCGGCGGTAATCAACATTGGCTGATCGTCGACGGCACACCCGAGGAGCTGTGGCCGCAGGTTCAGTCGTTCCTGCTCAGCACGGGCTTGTTGATTGCGAAAGAGAATCCGCAGACTGGCGTTTTGGAAACAGACTGGGCAGAGAATCGCGCTAACGTCGGCGGTGCCTTTCAGCGCGCAATGGCCAAGTATCTGGGCAGCGTGTATTCGACCGGCGTGCGCGACCGCTATCGTGTGCGCTTGGTGCGCGGCGAGCAACCCGGCACGACGGACATCCTGATCGCTCACCATAAGATGGAAGAAGAGGTCTACACGGAGAGCAATAATAATGTGCGTTTCGTTTGGGAGCCGCGGCCATCCGATCCGGAACTCGAAGTCGAGATGCTGCGCCTGTTAATGGTGCATTTGGGCGTCACGCCGGAGGACGCGAGCCAACAGGTCGCCAAGATTCAAAAGGCACCCGATCGCGCAAAGCTCACGCGCGATGAAGAAGGCCGCAATCTTCTGAGCTTGCAAGAGAATCTCGACCGTGCTTGGCGTCGAGTCGGCCTGTCGCTCGATCGGCTCGGGTTTACGGTCGAGGATCGCGATCGCTCGAAAGGGGTCTACTACGTTCGTTACAACGACCCGGAGAAGGAGAAAAAGAAGAGTTGGTTCAGTAGCGAAACCAAGAAGGACGACAGCCAGTACCAGATTGCACTGACCAGCGCCAGCGCCGGTACGCAGGTTGCTGTGCTGGACCGCGGCGGCGAGCCGGAACGCAGTGGCGCCGGAGAACGTATACTCAATTTGCTGTATCAGCAACTCAAATAAGGCAGGCGACCACTGCAACCTTCGATTCGCCCCGCCCGCACTGCCGCAGGGCGATTGCGCTTCTGCATATTGGGTAGCGGTAGTAGTGGCAACGCCGCAGTGATTCAGTGTGGCGACACGGTAATCTTGCTGGACTGCGGATTTTCGGCGCGTGAAACCGTCGCGCGGCTCGAACGCTTTGGTGTTACCCCAGAGGATGTTAGCGCCATCGTGCTAACCCATGAGCACGCCGATCATGCAAGCGGTGTACGGGCTTGCGCGCGCCGACTCGATGCGCCCGTGTGGATGACGCGCGGCAGCCACCGCGCACTCGGCAACGAGACGCCGCCCGCGGAGGCGGTGCGCTTCTTCACCCCGCACGAGCCGTTCGCGATCGGCGACATCGAGCTCAATCCGTTTCCGGTGCCGCACGATGCGCGTGAACCAGCGCAGTTCGTTTTCAGCAACGGCGCGGTACGTTTGGGATTCCTCACCGATATCGGCACCACCACGGCGCACGTCGAGGCGCGCCTGCAAGGCTGCG
>CP070641.1:1915756-1922540 GCA_020354085.1 Pseudomonadota bacterium | reverse complement strand
TCGAGCTGCAGGCAACGCTGCATGAGGCGCTCGATATGCTCGACAAATCGAACAGCGATGCGGTCTACGTAACGGGTGTTGCGGCGAGCGGCGCGGCGCGTATCTATGGCGTGCTCACGCGCGAGCAGATCGAACGCGGCTACCGATTCGAATAGCGCAGTCGATCAACCGCTGCGGAATTTTGCCAGGCGGGCAACGAGAATCGCAGCGAAAGGCAGGGCCAACGCGATGAGCGTCTGCACGATGAGCAGATCACCCAACTGACCGTAATCGGCCGGTGTCTGCACGATGCCATTGGTGCGATCGCGTACCTCGCGCGTAACAATGTAAAACTGATTGAGATACTTGGTACCGAGCTGCGAAAGCGACAACGCCAAATTGGTGAACGAGGCCATGACTGCGAAGTAAGTCGCCTTGAGATTGGCCGGCGCTGAATTGGCGATCCACGCAAGCATCGGGATCATGGCAATCTGGCCAAGCGGCGATTCGAGCGCGGTATCGACGAGCGCGATAAAGCGCGCGTCCATCACGCCACCCGTGCGCGCGGCGGCCCACTCATGCAGGCCGTAATACATCCCGACGATAGGTAGCGCCAGAAAAAAGCCGGCAAGCGTGAGAAAGCCGACCACATAGGCGATGGAGCGCTCGGCCATGAAACGGCGAAACAGGAACATGCCGAAGAGCGTGAGCGTGCTGCCAATCAGCGAAAGCACGGAGAGGAAGTGCTGGTCGAACTTGAGCTCGTCGATCATCCACCAGGTCACGCCGGGGCCAGGCCCGGGAATGGCGCGAAACACGAATATCACCACAGCGGTACCGACCAAGGTGGCGCGCGCGTCGGCGTCGAGCGCACGCGTCAGACGCACGATCAGGAACGTAACGATCGCAAATGACCCGGCGAACACGATCTCTTCGCTGTACGGAACCCCGTTGAGGCCAACCGTGAGCGTGAATACGACGAATAACAAGCTGCCACCCAAGATCCACCAGTTGGGCGCGGTCGACTCGACACGTTCGTACATGAGCTCCGTTACTTGCGCGGCCGACAATCCCCGGCGCAACAGCCGACGCCGGTCGCGTACCTTGATAATTCCCGCCAGTACCACGCCGAGCACCGAGATCACGGGAATGGCGAGCGCCATCAAATAAACATTTCGATAGATTTCCGCGATCTGTTCTTGCGGAAGGTTTCGCGCGCCGGAAAAGAGATAGAGATTGATCAGCGCGACGAGTACGGTACCGCCGATGATGGCCACACGCCCCAGGGTCTGCATGGTGGTATGCATGAGCTTGCGCGTGGCCGGATCGAGCGGTTGACCGTTGGCGTCGACGCGCGGGACGGCCTCAACCGTCATCGCATCAGCGACCGCGTCCTGCACGACGTAACCGACCGGCGCGAGCAACACGGCCACCACGTACCAGGCCTCGGCCGGCATGATGGCGACCATGGCCTCCCGGTCACCAATGAGCGCCACCATAATAAGCAGGCTCACGGTGATCAGCCCCGCGCCCAGCCATACCAGCCAGCTCTTCCAACGCCAGATCAGATCGACCAGATGACCAAGCGGCATCTTGAGCGCCCACGGGATGCCGGCCCAAAAGCCCAGGGCCGCCAAGAACGCCGCGGAAAGACCCAAATACTCTTTGACGAAGAAGGTGCCGACGATCCCGGTCAGGCCCGAGATGCCGGCCGCCATGTAAACCATGAGCGGCGGCAGGTAGGAAAAACGCAACTCCCGCCCAAGCTCGAAGACGTTGCGATCCAACCAGCGATAGGCAGCGACGAACATTAAGGTTCCGTATGCAGTAATTTTTGGCGTGGTTCGCGCGCCAGGCAGTTGGATCGGCACGCGCTTAAGAGGTTCACGCCGCCCCCTATTCTTCTAGCACGTTCCGCCCCACTTAGGCGCCAATGCCCAGCGGCCCCCGGGGCGTCCGCCGCGGTCTCAGATGTGGAAACGCGACTTACGTCGCTGTCCTGTTTGCCGGCCAGGCCACCAACTTGCGCATGAGGAAATTCACGCTACGCGTTCCCGACAAAACATGATTCCTGCTCAGCAATCGCTCCTGGGCGGTTGCGCTCGCCACGTCGCGCGGCTTGCGGGGCGCCAAATTGCCGCGGCAACGATTGTATTTTTGGATTGCGCGATAACCCGAATTTTTTAAGAACATTACTGATCGCTAATACAGAATGCGGGTGATTTCGATTTCCCGTCGCGCGCGCAAAATTTCCCATCGGCGATTCAGAATGTTAGCGAGCGCCCGTCGAGTGCGAATTTGTTCTTCTATTAACACACCCTATGGCGGCGCGCTGTCGGACGAGCCACCAGGCGCATTCTTATGGGCGACGAAGAATCTTTGATCTATTGATTCGCGCGCACAGTTCCGGAATCTTGCGGATCGCTTCACACAAAAGAAATCGTCACGGGCCAGTAACGACACGTAGACGGCAAAATAAGCGCTGGACGGCGGCGCGCTCCTACCGACCACAAGAGGAGAGAGGAAAATGTCAGTTGCTGCTGAAGTGCTTCACCGCAGTGTACGTCGTGTTGTAGTCGTCCAGATCATCATCGCCGCCGCTGTCGCCGCCGCGTTCTTCCTGGCAAGCGACTGGCACGATGTCCTCGCCGCCTTATACGGCGGCGCCATCACGGTATTCGCCAGTTGGTGGCTTGGGCGGCAAGTACGCCGCGCCGATGTCACCCCCAGCGCCACCGGCATGGGCGGCAAGCTCGCCATCTATGCCATGGCCTCGGTCCGATTTGTCGTCGTCCTGGGGCTGCTCGCTCTGGGCATCGGCGGACTGGAACTGGCGGCACCAGCGCTCATCATCGGTTTCTCCACCGCCAAGCTTGGATTCTTCGCCACGTTGTTGAGCGCCTAGGGCGGCGCGCAACACTGCTATGGCCGCGGGATCGAGCCCGGTCGAGTACATCACGCATCACCTTGCCAACCTGCGGGTCGGCGAGGGCGTGATGGCAGTGCATCTCGATACGCTGATCGTCAGCTGGGTGATCGCGACGATGCTCATCGTCGTGAGCTACTACGTCGGCCGCCGTCTGAGCCTGGCGCAACCGCGTGGCCTGCAAAACGTGCTCGAATCGGTGCTCGAGTTCGTCGACCAGCAGATTCGCAGCATCTTTCCTGGTCGCAGCCATCTGATCGGTCCGCTCGCGCTCACCGTGTTCCTGTGGGTGTTCTTCATGAACGCCATGGACCTGATTCCGGTCGATCTGTTGCCCTGGATTCTGTCGCTATTCGGCGTCGAGAACTTCAAGGGGGTACCGACCGCCGACCCCAACACCACGCTAGGTTTGGCGCTTACGGTGTTTCTGTTGGTGCAGTTCTACAACGTCAAGGTCAAGGGCCTCGAATACTTGCTCGATTTCCTGCGCTACCCCTTCGGCATTTGGCTCGCGCCCGTCAACGTCGTGATGATGCTGATCGAAGAGATCTCCAAGCCCTTGAGCCTCGGGCTGCGGCTGTTCGGCAACATGTTCGCGGGCGAACTGGTGTTCTTGTTGATCGCGTTGCTGCCATGGTGGATTCAGTGGCTGCCCGGTGGCGGTTGGGCGGTGTTCCATATTCTCGTGATCACACTACAGGCCTTCATTTTCATGATGCTCACCATCATGTACCTCGCCATGGCACACGAAAGCCATGACGCGGACGTGTAAATCCAATCAAACGGGAGGAATCTTCATGTCAGTAGATGTCAATCTGATCAGCACCATCAGCTCCATCTACGCATCGACCGCGCTCGGCGTGGGCCTGGTGCTGGCGGCGGCCGGTCTCGGCTCGGCGCTCGGCTGGGGGCTCATTTGCGCCAAGTTCATGGAGGGCATTTCGCGACAACCGGAAATGCTGCCCGTGTTGCGCGTGCAGATGTTCATCACGGCGGGCCTGATGGAATCCTTCCCCTTCATCATGGTGGCCTTCGCCATGTACTTCACTTTTGCCAACCCCTTCGTCGGCGCGGCACTCGAAGCGATTCGCGGCATTGGTGGGCCGTAAACGGAACCGGGAGAACGTCCGATGAATCTTACGCTGCTTGGACAAATGGGCACCTTCGCGGTGCTGATCTTCTTTATCTGGCGTTTCCTGTGGGGGCCGCTTACGCGCCTTCTCGAGGAACGCGCGCGCCGTGTACAAGACGGATTGGCGGCCGCCGAACGCGGCCATCACGAGCTGGAACTGATGCAGGCCAAGGCCATTGAAACAATGAAGAAGGCGCGCGCCGAGGCATCCGAATTACTGGCACAGGCCGAGCACCAAGCGCTGCTCGTGATTGAAGATGCCAAACGTCAGGCGCGTGCCGAAGGCCAGCGCTTGATCATCGCGGCGCGCGAGGAGATAAACGGAGATATGAACCGCGCTCATGAGCAATTGCGTGCGGCGGTAGCCAGCCTCTCGGTGGCGGGTGCAGCAAAGATCCTGGAGCGCGAAATCGATCCAACTGCGCACACGAATCTGATTAACTCGATCGCCGCGCGCCTGTAAGAGGCGACTTGGTTCGCCGGACAACGAACGGGCGAACTCGCTGCCATAAACGCGAAGACCCCGCCGCACTGGCAGGGTCTTCGTTCAAACTTCGACGACTTTCGTCTAGCCTCGGCCGAAACCGCCCCGACCGCGGCCGCCACCGCCAGGACCGCCGCGGCCGCCACCCCCACCGTAACCGCCGCGACCGCCGCCACCACCGCCGCCGCCGAACCCGCCGCCGCGCGGACGGTCAGTCTTGGGGCGCGCCTCGTTAACCGTCAGGGTGCGACCCTTCAGCTGCGTACCATTCAATGCGTTGATCGCCGCCTCGCCTTCGGCCTTGGATTCCATCTCAACGAATCCAAAACCGCGCGGCTCTCCGGTGAACTTGTCCTTCAAAACTGCAACGCTCATGACCGTGCCGTGTGCGCTGAATGCGTCGCGTACGTCGTCCTCTGTTGCGTCACGGGATAAACCACCAACAAAAATCTTCATCGCTTGCTCCTGACCGATTCTAGTAGTGACCGACAGCCGCACCGTGACCGGGAACTTGCCGCGCCCACCCGCACTCCAGGGGGCGCCACGACCGTGCACAGACCGTTACATCCAGCGGACTGGTTTTCGGCACAAGGACCCCTACATCCCCGTACCTTGGCGGAACATAGTACGCGGATTGCGCCCGCACACAAAGCGGGATGGCACCGCCCCGGGGCCGGTAGGGCGCCCCGGGGGATCGATCCAGTGCCGAAACGGTGCACCCGCCCGCCGGGGCGCGCAGGCCCGGGCCGGGGCACCGTGTAGCGTGCGAAACAGCGCCATCGGCACCAAGCATTGCACCGCGCCATGACGGCGGTAACCTTGCGCTCGCACACACGGCAACGCACATGCCAACCGCGACCACCAAGTTCCAGCGCACAACCACACGCGACCCCTCGGTGCCGTCCGCCTGGCGAACACTCGCACTCTTGCTCGCGGGTGTTTTCAGCGCCTGCACCACGCCGCCGCTTGAACCCGGTGCGGTTCGACCGACGGTGCCGGCCGAATTTCCGCACGCACACTATCGTGCCGCGCACGCGCGCGGCCAACCTGTGCTGCGCCTCGACCCGGAACGATCGCTGGTGGTCGTCCACGTCTACCGCGGCGGACGGCTGGCCCTCTTCGGTCACGACCATGTGGTGGCGAGCCGCGATATTCACGGATACGTGCTGTTCCCGCCCGATCTGACTGACGCACGCGCCGATCTCTATGTCGTGCTGAACACGCTCAGCGTCGACGAAGCGGGCTTGCGCGCGCAAGCAGGCTTCGAGACCACGCCGACGGCCGACGATATCGCCGGCACGCGCCGCAACATGCTCGATAAGACGCTCGTCGCTCATCACTTTCCCTTTGCGGTGATACAACTGCGCAACGCCGCGGGGGATCTGCCGGTTCTGCGCCTACAAGCGAACATCGAACTGCACGGCAGGATCCACCGTCAGGAAGTGCCGGTTACCATCGACACGGGAGGCGACGAACTGCGGGCACAGGGCCATTTCGCCCTTCTGCAAACCGATTTTGGCATCACGCCATTGAGCATTTTGGGCGGGGCGCTCCAGGTCCAGGACCGCGTCGAGATCGCTTTCGATCTGATCGCACGACGCTTTTAGCGCCGCCTCCTCACCGCCGCCCGCCCGGGATCGCTAAGCCGCTGGCGCGGTCTAATTCTGCAAACGTGCCGGTACGAGGGCTAAGGGATAAAATGCACAGCATGAGCAAGCAATGGTGGATCATAACGCTGGCGACTGCGCTCGGCGCCTGCACCACGGTGCCGGAGCCGATCAAGAGCGCACCACCTGGCGACGTTCAAGTGGCCGAGGCGCGTCTCGATCCCGAGCGTTTCCGCGGTACCACCGTACGTTGGGGCGGCGCCATCCAGTCGGTGCGCAACGAGCGCGACAGCACGGTGTTGGAAATTGTGGCGCGCCGCCTCGACAGCAGTGGTCAGCCGCGCGAGGAGGACAAGAGCGCTGGACGCTTCTTGGCCAAGGCCGCTGGCTTCCTCGACCCCGCCTTGTATGCAACCGGCCGCGAGGTGACGGTGCGCGGCGTGATCGATGGCGTCAGTGACGCAATGATCGGTGATTTCCCGTATCGCTACCCAATCGTGCGCGTTGAATATCTGCACTTGTGGGCACCGCGTCCGCCGCCGCTGCCTCCATACTATTGGGATCCCTATTGGGGTTACCCGGGCTATCCTTGGGGTTGGCCATACCGCTATCCGTATTATCCACCCTACTGGTAATTGCCTGGGTCGCCGTACCAA
>CP070641.1:1912166-1915656 GCA_020354085.1 Pseudomonadota bacterium | reverse complement strand
GTGCGTTGCGGCAAGCCATTTGCAACCCGCCAGATGATCGACAACATGCTTGGCCGGCTGGCCTCGCATTCCATGTTCGCGACGGCGGGTGCTCAGCAGCGTCTGCAGATGTGCGCGGACTGCCGTGTCATCGACATGATGGAGAACAAAGGCGAGACGAGCGTTTTTGACTATTTCGAGCCGGGCGGAAAGGGCCGCGCGTGACGGGCCCGTATGCGAACACCGCGCGCGACGATGCGCTTCGGGCCCAGGACGAGGCGCGGGCAAATGTCTACGCGATCATCGGGCGTTTTTTTTACGACGCGCCTGACGAGTCATTGGTCGCGGCGATCGCTCGAGGCGGCGGTGAGGACGACGCGGAGAGCGGAGCGCTGGCTCGCGCCTGGCGCGAGTTGCGCGGGACCTGTGGGACGGCTGACCCGGGGGCTATCCGGCGGGAATTCGATAACCTTTTCGCCGGCGTGGGTAAATGTGAAATCACGCCCTTCAGTTCCCATTACGTGAAAGAGGCGGCGCCGGACCGCCACCTTGTGCGGTTGCGCCAGGTGCTCGAGTCATGGCGCCTGGAAAAACGCGGCGCACAAACGGAATCCGAAGATCACGTGTCCGGTCTCTGCGACGTGATGCGGCTTCTGGTAGTCGATAGCCGTTCGCTTGATGAACAAAATCTGTTTTTCAGCGAGTTTGTGTACCCGGGGCTGGTGCCGTTCTGCGAGGCCATCGGGAAATCTCCGAACGCGTCATTCTATCGTTGCGTTGCACAATTCACGCTCGCCTTCCTGGCCCTCGAGAAAACGGCGTTCGACATGGAGGACGGCTAGCCGTCGGTTGGCGACTCCCTGTTTCGTCCTAGACAGGGCCTTGCAAATGCGCATCTGCAAACAAAAAGCCGCGAAACCGGACGTGCGAGATATCCCGGACGAGTCGCCCAACTCACGTCGCGGTTGATTGCGTTGGTGACGCAAGGTAAATTGGCTTCATGTTAGACAAGGTCCGCGACGTGCGCACACCGATCCCTTTCGAGGAGCGTCCAATGAAGAATGCAGACCGTAAACTTTCCCGCCGAAACTTCCTGATCGGACTGGGTGCAGGCGGAGCGTCCGCAACGGTTGCGCTGGTATCCAAAGAGACCAAGTCGGACGCCGGCCACTCCGCGAAGAGCGAGACGGGTAAGGGCTACCGGCTTACGGAGCACGTTCAGAATTACTATCGCACCACCAAGGTTTGACGAGGAGCGCCCGCATGTTACTCACGAAGACATCAAACGGCGTATCTCCGGCCCGCAACCGGCTGGCTCGCAGTGTCGTAGGCATGGTCGGCAAAACGATCGGGCGGCGCGATTTCCTCAAGCAATCGGGCGTTACGCTCGGCGCCGGCGCGGTCGCGTCGCAATTGCCTTTCAACATCGTGGAGAAGGCTGAAGCCGCGCAACCGATGACCGGAGGCAAGACCGAGGTGCGGCGCACGGTGTGCACGCACTGTTCGGTCGGGTGCGCGATTGACGCGATCGTTGAAAACGGCGTCTGGGTGCGCCAGGAGCCCGTGTTCGATTCCCCGATCAATCTCGGCGCACATTGCGCAAAAGGCGCCTCGGTGCGCGAGCACGGCATGACGCACGATTCGCACCGCCTCAAGTATCCGATGAAGCTCGAGGGCGGCAAGTGGAAGCGGCTCTCGTGGGACCAGGCCTACCAGGAGATCAGCGACAAGCTGCTTGCCATCCGCAAGGAGAGCGGACCCGACGCGATGTTCGTGCTGGGCTCGTCCAAGCACAACAACGAACAGTCGTACCTGCTGCGAAAATGGATCGCGCTCTGGGGCTCTAACAACATCGACCACCAGGCGCGGATCTGCCACTCGACCACGGTCGCCGGCATCGCCAACACCTGGGGTTACGGGGCGATGACCAACTCCTACAACGATGAGCAGAACTCGAAGTGCCTGTTCTTTCTCGGCTCCAATGCGGCCGAAGCGCACCCGGTGTCGATGCTGCACACGCTGCACGCCAAGGAAAACGGCGCCAAAGTGATCGTGGCCGACCCGCGCTTTACGCGCACCGCGGCGAGAGCCGACAAGTATGTGCGCATGCGTTCGGGGGGCGACGTCGCGTTTCTTTTCGGCCTGCTCTATCACATCTTCAAGAATGGCTGGGAGGACAAGGAGTACATCAACGCGCGCGTCTACGGTATGGAAGAGGTCAAGAACGAGGTGATGGCCAAGTACACGCCGGCCGCGGTTGAGGAAGTCACCGGCGTGCCCGAGAAGGAAATGTACGAGACGGCCAAGATGCTCTCCGACAACCGCCCGGGATTCATCATCTGGGCGATGGGTCAGACGCAGCACACGAATGGCAACTCGATTACTCGCGCGAGCGCCGTGCTCATGCTGGCGCTGGGAAATGCCGGACGCACCGGCGGCGGCTGCAACATATACCGCGGCCACGACAACGTGCAGGGCGCGACCGATATCGGCCCGAACGCGCAGTCGCTTCCCGGCTATTACGGGCTCTCCGCGGGCGCCTGGAAGCATTGGGCGCGGGTATGGAACGTGGATCTCGACTGGTTGCAGAAGCGCTTCCCGAACGAAAAGATGATGGGCAAGTTCGGTTTTACGGTCGCGCGCTGGCACGATGCCGTGCTGGAGAAGAAGGAAAACATCGACCAGGACACGAACCTGCGCGCCGTCATATTCTGGGGCCACGCGCCGAACTCGCAGACGCGCGGCCCCGACCAGGTCGAGGCGATGAAGAAGCTCGATTTGATGGTGGTCATTGACCCTTATCCATCGGCGAGCGCGGCGATGTTCGCCATGGCGCGAAAGGAGGGCGCCTACCTGCTGCCGGCGGCCACGCAATTCGAGTGCGCCGGAAGCGTGACGGCGTCGAACCGCTCGATCCAGTGGCGCGAACGGGTGATCGAGCCCCTGTTCGAGTCGCGCACGGACCACATGATCATGTACCAGCTCGCCCAGAAGCTCGGTTTTGCAGACCAGCTGGTCGGAAAGGGCAATGGCAAGCAGAACATCAAGCTGGTCAAGGGCAAAGGCGGGATGGATGAACCCGAGATGGAAGACACGCTGCGCGAAGTCAATAGCGGGACGTGGACCATCGGTTATACGGGGCAGTCGCCGGAGCGCCTCAAGGCGCATATGCGCAACATGCATGTGTTCGACGTGAAGACGCTGCGCGCGAAGGGCGGAAAGGACAAGGAGACCGGCTACGACCTTACCGGGGATTACTTCGGCCTGCCGTGGCCGTGCTGGGGCAGCCCGGAGGTCAAGCACCCGGGCACGCCGAATCTGTACGACACGTCCAAGTCAGTGATGGATGGCGGCGGCACGTTCCGCGCGCGCTACGGTGTCGTCAGGGACGGCGTCAGCTTGCTGGCTGCCGACGGATCGCATTCGGTGGGCAGTGAAATCACCACCGGCTATCCGGAGTTCGATCACACCTTCCTCAAGAAACTCGGCTGGTGGGACGAGCTCACGGAAA
>CP070641.1:1909209-1912066 GCA_020354085.1 Pseudomonadota bacterium | reverse complement strand
TTATCCAGCTGTGGGCCGTAAACGCTCTAATCATGCTTACGCGAACGCCCTAAGAGTTGCAGAAACAACTCCGCATCCTGAGGCGCCGCACCCAGGGCATCGTTGTCGAAATAGCAGTGCACCTCGCGCCCTTCGCGCAACCAGCGGCGAATGCGTTTCACCCATGGCGCAAGCCCACGACGGCCATAGCGCGATGCATAGGTGTCCGCGTGTCCGTGCAGTCGCAGATACACAAGATCGGTGCTGACGGCATTCCACAACGGCCAATCGGCGGCGTCGGACTGGCATACGACGATGCGGTGCGTTTTAAGGCAATTCAAGACCTCGTCATCGAACCAGGATTGGTGACGAAGCTCGATCGTGTGGCGCACGCGCCGCCAAGCGTTGAGCGCGCGGGCGAATTGTTCCAGCCGCTCAAGGTTTTTTTGAAGTTGTGCGGTAGTTGCCAGACGACAACGGCGAGTTTATCGCCCAGACCCGCGGCGCGGTCGCGCTCAATGCGGTGGCGAGCAGCTTGAAGCCTACACACATAATTGACGGGCGTGTGCCGCACGCGGTGCTGCTCGACGTCTTCACCGACAAAGGGGTGGGAACGTTGATACTTGCCTGATGCCGGTATCGCCCGTGTCAACTAGGGTCGTTCGTTGGAGCGGCGAACGCGGATGGCGAGCAGTCTCGCCATGGCGAACAGAAAGGCGGCTGCTTTCTCCAAGTGCGTTTGCTGGAAACGCTCAAAATCATGAAGGGTGAGCTGGAGCAGGCGGCTGTGAGTCACAGCCCACACCTTGGCTGATCGTGGACCGCCATCGAAGAAAGCGAATTCACCGACTACCGATCCAGGTGCGATCGTTGCTATTTCGCTTACACTGTTGTCCGCTTCGTCGACGACGGCAACCTTCAGCTTCCCCGATGTAGCGAAAAACAGCGAGCGATCCGGAGCGTTCTGCTTTATTAGCACCTCACCCGCCTGAAGTTCAGTGGCGGTTGTGTAGGAAAATAGGATCGACCATTCGGCCTCACCCCACCCCGGAATGGATAGGTGGCGAGCGGTTCCTGTGATGTCCGGGCCGGTTGCCAGAAAGGCGGCCACGTCGGCGTCGGTTACGTTGGTGGCGGCGGCGGGCTTCACGCAACGGTTCTCTACGTAGAAATATTCAGTTTAAAGGATAAGTCCTTTCACGACCAGTCGTGGAATAACCTGGATGCGACGCACGCCGACGTTACGCGGTGAGCGGTTTCCAGATTATGATGCGCCTGATTAACTGCGCAACTTGGTTACGCGCAGGAAATCGGCCGGAGTGACCCGCGGGAGAGGTTCGTGAGCAGCGTAATTCTGTTGATGGTCTGTTTTGTTGTCGGCATGTTGCTGCGCCGCAGCGGGCGAATGCCACCCAACGCGCACACCGTACTGAACAGTTTCATCATCCACGTTTCCCTTCCGGCGCTCACGCTTATATCGATCCACCGGCTGACCTTCGACAAGACATTGTTGGCGCCGGCCGCTATGGCGTGGGTGATGTTTGGTTTGGGCTGTGCGTTTTTCTGGTGGGTCGGTCGCGTCATGCGCTGGCGGCGCGCGACTACCGGTGCGCTCATGTTGACCGGATCACTCGCAAACACGTCGTTTATCGGCGTACCGATGATCGAGGCTTATTTCGGACACCGTGGTATTGGCCTTGGGATCCTGATCGACCAAGCAGGTACCTATCTGGTCCTGTCTACTATGGGGATGCTCATTGCCACGATCTACTCACAAGGAGGCAAGCCCACGGTGCGGGCAGCGGCGAAGCGGGTATTCACCTTCGTGCCGTTTCTCGCGTTTCTGCTCGCGCTTGTGCTCATGCCAGTGCATTATCCGCCGTGGGCTGTGGGTCTGCTGGATCGCCTGGGCGGCACATTGGTACCGCTTGCGCTTGTGTCCGTCGGCTACCAAATACAGTTCGGCGAGATGCAGGGACGCGTAACGGAGTTGTCGATCGGTCTCGGTTTCAAATTGCTGCTCGCGCCGTTGGTGATCGGTGTGATCTACGCGGGCCTGTTCGGCGGGCGCGGCGAAATCACACAAATTACCATCTTCGAAGCTGCCATGCCGCCGCAAATCGGCGCCGCCATAGTGGCGATGGAGCACGACCTTGATCCGCAGCTCGTGACCCTGATGGTGGGCGTGGGCATCCCGTTATCGTTTCTCACGCTTCCGCTGTGGTACCAGGCGTTGAGCCTGATGGCGTGAGTGGTGGGGTGTGCCCGCCGATAAGTAAAGGGGCCAAGCTCGAATACCTCTGGTATCTCATGGCAGGCTCAGATTTAAATCGCATTAAACGCCCGCTTCCGGGATACCGCGACCGTCTGCTACTGGCCGGTAGCTGCCATTCCGAGTGACTGCTTTTGGGATATCACGATCCATAACGCTGGTCGTCAGCAAACCATCTCGATGAGCCGCAATGCGTCCTGTGGCGCGTGGCCAAACGCATCGTTGTCAAAGTACACGTGCACGTCGTTCCGCTGGCGCTGCCAGAGGCGTATTTTCCTCGCCCAGGCGCGTAGCCGGAGATCGGTATAACCGGAGGCATAAGTCGCTTCGTGGCCGTGCAGGCGCACGTACACCATGTCAGCGATCACGGCATCCCACAGCGGCCAGTCGGCGGCGTCCGACTGGCAGATGGCAACATGATAAGTGCGCAGGCAGTCTGCGACTTCATCGTCGAACCAGGATTCGTGGCGAAATTCGATGGCGTGGCGCGGTTGACTCCAGCGCCTGAGCGCGCGCAAGAAGCCTTTCAGTCGGTCAAGATGCTTGTGAAAGTTCGGCGGCATTTGCCATAGCACGGTGGCAAGTTTGTCGCCCAGGCCCGCGGCG
>CP070641.1:1905615-1909109 GCA_020354085.1 Pseudomonadota bacterium | reverse complement strand
GCGGCGAGCTCGAGCGGGTGCTGCGTGCCGGCGGCGACCCGGGCAAGGTCGTGTTCTCCGGCGTCGGCAAGACGGCGGCCGAGCTCAAGCGCGCACTCGAGGTCGGCATCTGTTGTTTCAACGTTGAGTCGGAGTCGGAGCTTGCTGCTCTCGATGCGGAGGCGGCCGCGCTCGATAAGCGCGCGCCGGTCAGCCTGCGCGTTAATCCCGACGTCGACCCGGCCACCCACCCTTATATCTCAACCGGCCTCAAGGAAAGCAAGTTTGGCATCCCGATCGAGAGTGCGCTCGCCGTGTACCAAAAAGCGCGCGCCCTGCCCAACATCGAGTTGCGCGGCGTGGCTTGCCACATTGGCTCGCAGCTCACCACGCTCACGCCTTTCATCGATGCGCTCGAGCGCGTGGTGGCACTGGTTGGCGAGCTCGCCGACGCCGGCATCGAGTTGAGCCACCTCGACCTCGGCGGCGGGCTCGGCATCAGCTATAACGAAGAGCGTCCGCCCGAGCCGGACGACTACGTGCTGGCGCTGCTCGACGCCTTGCAAACACATGGTACGCGTTACCAGAAGCTGCGCATTCTGATCGAGCCAGGGCGTGCCATCGTCGGTAATGGCGGACTGCTGGTGTCGCAGGTGTTGTACTTGAAGCTGGGCGAGACCAAGCATTTCGCCGTGATCGACGCTGCGATGAACGACCTGATGCGCCCGTCGCTCTACGACGCCTGGCACGATATCGCTCCGGTGCGGGTCGACGCACCGCGCGAACGGCGCGTCTACGATGTGGTCGGCCCGGTGTGCGAGAGCGGTGACTTTCTTGGCCGCAACCGCGAACTAGGTGTGGCGCCGGGTGATTTGCTGGTGATCGCCTCAGCCGGCGCCTATGGCGCGTCGATGAGCAGCAACTACAATACCCGACCGCGTGCCGCGGAAGTCATGGTGGACGGCGCGCGCTTCCACGTCGTGCGCCGGCGCGAGACCCTCGAGGAGCTGCTCGCGTTCGAGGCCCTGCCGCCAGAGGCGAATTGACTTCGCGCGCGTGCAACGCGTCCCCGAACCCGAGCTGATGGACGACGCCGAGCAGGCGCGCGCCTACGCCGAGGCCGACTTTGCCGAGCCGCACCAGGCCTTCGTCACATACTTCCAAGAACGCTTTCCGCGGCACAGGCCGCAACGTGTTGTCGATCTCGGCTGTGGCCCGTGCGATGTCACCGTGCGCTTCGCACGCGCCTATCCCGACTGCCAGATCTTAGCGCTCGATGGTTCGGAGCCGATGTTGGCACAGGCGCACGCGCTATTGGCAGGTGCACAGATGCTCGAACGCGTGACGCTCGTGCAGCGTTCATTGCCTGACTTAAGCAGTGTCGGGCACGACCGTGATACCCTAATCAGCAACAGCTTGCTGCATCACCTTCATGACCCGCTGGTGTTATGGCGCACGGTTCATGCGTTGGCGGTGTCCGGTGCGGTGGTGCAGGTCATGGATCTGATGCGCCCGCCGTCACGTTCGGCCGTCTTGCACTTGGTCGAGGCGTATGCGAGCGATGCGCCCGATGTGCTGCGGCGTGACTTCGCCAATTCGCTCAGCGCCGCATTTACGCCGACGGAGATTGTCGCGCAGCTTGCTGAGGCAGGTTTAGCGCTGCGTGTCGAGGTCGTAAGCGACCGACACGTGTTGGTAAGTGGGCAGCTATGAATCGCGCGGCGTGCCGCGCGCACGCACGGTACTGGGCCGTGCCGCACGCCCGAACCGCGCCCGCCAAATCTGCGTCTGGCGCCCAGTCCAAACGTACATGCGTCGGTAGTAACGGCGTGCGGTTGGCGAGTCAACCGACAGCAAGGCGAGACCAAGCGGAAACATCCAATAACCCAGTACCGGCAGGAAGCCCAGGATGCCGCCGATGACCAAGGCAATGCCAACGGTCTTGCGCAGCCAGACGCGCTCGGTCTTCTTCAGGGCATGGAAATTCCGCGTGACGTACTCTTTCATATGCCCCGCTGCTGGCGTTTATTTCGTGTCGGGCAGGCGCTAAGCTTACTGCATGCCTGTCCCCTTCACCAAAATGCACGGATTGGGCAATGATTTCGTGGTTTTCGACGCCGTCACGCGCCCGGTGGTGCTGACGCCGGCGCGCGTGCAGCGTATTGCCGATCGTCGTTTCGGCGTCGGTTGCGACCAAGTTTTGTTGGTCGAGCGCGCGCACGGCCATGACGCCGACTTTCGTTACCGAATTTTCAACGCCGATGGCGCCGAGGTCGAGCAATGTGGCAACGGCGCACGCTGCTTCGCGCGTTTCGTGCACGACAAGCGCCTGACGAGCAAGGACGAGATTGCGGTGGAGACGCTGGCCGGGCTTGTCCATCCGCGCATCGAAGCGAATGGCCAGGTGACCGTGGACATGGGTGTCCCACGTCTGGAACCGCGCGAGGTGCCGTTCGACGCGCCCAAGCGCCAGCCGACCTACGACTTGAACGTCGACGGGCAGACCCTGGCTGTGAGCGTCTTGTCGATGGGAAATCCACACGCCGTGCAAGTTGTAGAAGACGTAGCGCGCGCCCCCGTGATCACGCAGGGCGCAGTGATCGAGCGCCATCCGCGCTTTCCCAAGCACGTGAACGCGGGTTTCATGCAGGTCATCGATCGTGGTCATATTCGCTTGCGCGTTTTCGAACGCGGGGTGGGCGAGACCCTCGCCTGTGGCACCGGTGCTTGCGCGGCAGTAGTGGTGGGGCGGCTGCGCGGGTTGCTGGATGAGCGCGTGCGAGTAAGTCTGCCAGGCGGCGATCTTGAAATCGCTTGGCACGGAGAGGGGCAGCCGGTGTGGATGACGGGACCGGCCGCCACGGTGTTTGAAGGCAGCATCGATCTCGAGGACCTATGAACAAAAAGCAAACCAGCGAAGAGCAGAAAGACGAGTTGTCGTGGGAGGAGGCGGTTTCACGTTATCTCGAACAGAACCCAAACTACTTCGATCGCCATCCTGAGCTGCTGACATCTTTCACACTGAATCACACTACTGACGGTCGCGCGGTATCGCTGATCGAGCGTCAGGTACAGGTGTTGCGCGACCAGCACACCAGCGTGCAACGCCAACTGCGGGAGCTGGTTGGTATCGCGCGCGAGAACGACGTAGTCACGGCGCGGCTGCACCGCTTTGCGCTCGCCATGCTGGAGGCGACCACACGCGATGAGGTCCTGGATACGGCGCGCGACCTCTTGCGTCAGGAATTCAGGCTCGACGCGGCGGTGATTCTGCTCGCGGTCGAGGCCGATCTGGCCAAGCGGCGACCGGAATATCTTGCGGCTGACGACGCGCGCATGCGAGCGCTGCTCGAGCACCTCAGTGATGGCAAACCGCTGTGCGGCGGGCGCTTCGAGTCCGATCTCATGGGATTCGTGTTCACGCCGAGTACGAGCGAGATGCGCTCGGCGGCGCTCATCCCCATCGGCGCGAGCCGTCCGCGCGGCGTGCTCGCCTTGGGCTCCCGCGACCCGCA
>CP070641.1:1902955-1905515 GCA_020354085.1 Pseudomonadota bacterium | reverse complement strand
ATTTCGTTTTCGGGCTTGAATAGAACGAATTCCAATCCGCGCCCAAGCCCCGCTTGGGTGATATCCACCAGCAGATCGGGGATCTCAGTCGTGTTAGGCAGCTGGCGCACCAACGTGCCGAAAGTCTGCTGCATTTCCTCCATCTGTTGTTTGTACGCGGGCAAGTTGATCGCCAGCGCTTTTTTAGTGAGATAGGTTTCGCGCAACCTTACTTCCTTGTCTTTAGCGGCCGCGTACACATCCAGCTCCCCTTGAATGAACACGAAGTAACCGGCGGCGACTATGAATACGCATGTCACCGCGATGCCCACGAGCTTGACCGGCAAGGGCCACGACCCGATGTCGTTGACGTTGATGTTCTTTAAGTCGTCTAGCTTCATTGCCCGGTATCCGTGATCTGCTTCTGCTTAGGTACCTGTTTGACTTTCATGGAGAATTCGCTAACCCGATCCGCGCCCTTTTCTTTGACATTGATCACGTCGAGTTCGGGTGACGTGAACCACTCCGACGACGAAAGATTGCGCATAAGCGCCGACACGCGCGCATTTGACTGCGCGACCCCGGTTAGCGCGGAAGACAGACCGGTATGCTTGACAGTTGTCAGATGCACTCCCTCCGGTAACTTGCGCACCAGCTCGTCGAACACGCGCACAACGCGCGAACGGTCGCTCTGCAATTGATAGATGACGTTCATGCGCGCAATAAGATCCTGACGCTGCTTCTTGAGCTCCGCGATCTCCTTGATCTCTTCTTCGACTTTCTTTATCTCACCGTCCAAGAACTGATTGCGCCGGTCCTGCGCCTCAATCCAGCCGGTCACGTGCAGATGGGCGTAAAACACGATGACCGCCATCAAAATCCACGCACCAATCGCGATAGTGAGCAACTGGCGATCTTGCTCTTTGCGGCGCATCTCGCGCCATGGCAACAAATTCAGGCGCGTCGTCATGCGTCGAAACTCCGTAACGCCAATCCGCAGCTGATCATCAACGATGGTGCGTCGTTGGCGAGCAACTGGGGCTTGACGCGCGATGAGAGCGCCATGCTGGCGAACGGGTTCGCCACGATAGTCGGTACCCCGATACGCGCCGGCCACCAATTCATCGATACCCGGGATCTGCGCACAACCGCCCGCGAGCAAGATTTGATCGACGCTGTTAAACGGCGTGGAGGAATAGAAGAACTGCAGCGCGCGCATGATTTCCTGGCACATCGCCTCCATGAACGGGCGCAGCACGTCGGTCTGGTAATTGTCCGGTAATCCGCCTTGCTTCTTAGCCAGTCCCGCCTCTTCATAGGACAAGCCGTAGCGGCGTTGAATTTCCTCAGTCAGTTGGCGTCCGCCGAATGTATGATCGCGTGTGTAGATCGAGCGATTGTTATGAATTGCGTTGATGTTGGTCGCCGTAGCGCCCACGTCGAGAACAGCGACCGTCTTCTCAAGCCCCCCACCCGGCATATGACTGGCGATAAGTGAGTAAGCGTTCTCCATGGCGTAGGTCTCGACGTCCACCACCAGCGGCTGCAGGCCTGGCCCCTGAACGACGGCCAAGTAATCATCGACGATCTCCTTGCGACACGCCGCCAACAGAACGTCGACTTCTTCCGGGTTGGTTTCACTCGGACCGAGCACCTGGTAGTCGAGGTTCACCTCATCGAGCGGATAGGGGATGTAGTGATCGGCTTCCATCTCGATTTGCGTATGACGATCCTGATCCGACAGGCCAGCCACCATCTTGATGGTCTTGGTGATCACGTGCGCCGCCGGGACCGCCACTGCTACATTCTTGCACTTGGTCCCTGAGCGCTTAATGGCGCGCTCGACGGCATCGGCCACCTGCTCGACCTCGGTGATTTGATGCTCGACGACCGCATTTTGCGGCAGCGGTTCGACCGCATATCGCTCGACGCGAACCTGCTCGCCCGCTTTGCTCAACTCGAGCACTTTTACCGCGGACGAGCTAATGTCCACGCCCACCAACGGTGGGCGCTTCTTCTCTAACAGCCCCTCAAGGCTCAACACAGCAATTATTCCTTTTTAATTCAGACTGTTATATCGTACAAATATAATGTAGATGAAGACGTATAGGCAACTATAGACCATCGCGAACGAGACTGACAAATCAATAAAATAGAGCAGGAATTTTAGTTTATACTGCCGCGCTCGCCCGTTTCTTACCTGCCGAACCGCAACATTTCCGCCTTTCGCCGCGCATGACTGAGGAGTCCCCCGGAATCCTGCGCCGTCTGTTTCGTGACCATCTGCCGAGAAATCCATGGCAGCTGGCCTTGGTCGGCTTGTTTGCCAGTGCCGCCGCACTTGTGGTGCTGCTGACCGTCGTCGCCTTGGCGCTTACTCCGACCCTGCCCGCTATCCAGGAAATAGGCGATCAACGCCTCAAGGTTCCGATGCGCGTCTACACGGCGGATGGCGACCTAGTGGCGGAGTTCGGTGAGGAGAAGCGCGTTCCGGTCAAGATTGAGGAAGTACCCGACATCCTGATCAAGGGCATTTTAGCGGCTGAAGATCACTCCTTTTTTTATCACCACGGAGTTGACT
>CP070641.1:1889720-1902855 GCA_020354085.1 Pseudomonadota bacterium | reverse complement strand
CTAGATTCCACGTGGCCTCGGGATTGTCTGACAGGTTCAACGCCGCGGCGGCAATCCAGGAGTTCATCCGATCGCGCGGCAATCCCGGACCCTGGTCATTGACGCGTTGCGCATCGAGCCGCACGCCGGCGTAGCGCAATCCACGCGCGAACTTGATCGACTCCGGAACGTCGTAGCTCAATCCGATGCGGGCGCCGTTGAACTGCTCACCCGAGATGCGGTCGCCGGTGGCATCGGTACGCGTACGCGCCGTGAATGCCGCATCCAGGCCAAGCTTCGGCGTGAACCACCAGCGGCCCTCGATGACGTTGCCGAAGATCTGGTACTCCTCGGCCTCCGCCGCGCTGGAACCGTTCGGCACATGCGTGAAGTCGAGCAGGTCGTCGTCGCGTAGCGTCGGGAACGCAAGCAGCGTGTTGCCGAGGTTCGAGCGTCCGAGTTTGACTTCGTAGCGCCGCCCGCCGACGCCCACATACGCTTGATGCACGTAAATATCGTCTTTGAGGTCAGTGCCGTCCTCGGGCAGCTTCAGCCCGAACGTGCCAAAGCCGTAGGACTCGCTGTCGAACAGGTACTTGGAGAACCCGAACAGCAGGCTCGAATCGGCGATGTCGGTGGTGCTGTGCGCGTCACGTTCACCCGCCGGATCCTCGTCACGTGCGTACTTGGCTGTGGCGATAATGCGCCCGCCGACGTTTATCTCAGGCGGCACCGCGGGATCGATCTCGAGGGCGAAGGCGTAGCCGCTGGCCAGCAACAGGCTGGATGAAGCGATGGTCAATAGTCGTTTCATGGCGGCCTCCTATTGGTTCACCGAGTACGATGGCACGTAGGGCGGCGGCCCCATGTCCTCGTACTCGAGCATGGTGATCATGCCGCCCGGATAGACCCCGTTGTTCATTGTGTGCAACTCGTTGTGATCGTGGAAATCCCAGAACCCCGGGTTGTCACCGTAAACAATGATGTCGAAGGTCTTGCCAGGCGCGACGTGAATGGTGTTGGCGCGCTTGAAGTACGGCAGCACGTTGCCATCCTCTGCCACCACCCAGAACTGATGTCCATGCAGGTGCATGGAATGCTGGAACCAGGAACCGGAGATCAAGCGGATGCGAATGTATTCGCCGCGCTTGATCTTGATGTGACCGTGCTCGCCGATCGTGGCGGGGAAACTCTTGCCGTTCAGGGCAAAGAACGTCGGTTTGATGCTTGTGACCTCAGCGTTGCCGCGCGTATACGGCGGGCGCCAGCCATCTTGCATCGCCTTCAAGAAATGCTCATAGCGCTGGAAGAAGCCGTGGGTAAGCGGTGTGAGACGCTGATCGGCCATCAGTTTGTTGACGCGCTTCATGCCCTTCAACAGCTCTTCCATGTGCTTGCGGGTGAAGTTCACGTCGAAGGCCTCGAGCGCCAGCACGTACTCACGCGTGTACGGGAATTGCTTGCGGATCGGATCGTTGGGCGAATCGATGATGAAGCCGCCGTGCAGCGCACTCATCGCGTGCAGCGGCGTCGACCAATGGCAATGGTAGAAGCGCGTGCCCATCGGGCGCGCCTGGAAACGATAGACGAACACCTCATCCGGATGGATCGGGTCCTGGTTAACCATCGGCACGCCGTCCATCGTGTAGATCAGATCGACCCCATGCCAATGGATGGTGTGCATCTCCTCGGTGTGGTTCTTGACGTTGATCTTGACCCAGTCGTTTTCTTGCACGCGAAATAGCGGTCCCGGCACCATGCCGTTGAATGCGAATACCGGAAACTTCACGCCCGGTAGCAGCTCATGCTCAACAACATCGAAGGTCAGATCGAACTCTTTGTATTCGACTTCATTGTCGGCAGGCGCCCCCGGCGGCTCGGTGCGCGCACCATGCATGGAATGCCCAGGCATGTACATCATCGAGCCCTGCCCACTTTGATAGGCGTGCGGCGAACTCACGCCATAGGCCTCCGGCCCTGGTCGCGTTGCGGCCGCAGCACCGCCTACGGCGATACCACCCGCAACCGTACCGGCCGCGGCTTTCAAGAAATCACGTCGTGTCGTCATAAAGCTCTCCCGAAAAGATGCACAACAACGGCGGCGCCCAATGGGCCACCGAACAAGAAACGAAGGAGAACTAGGCCGCCTGCGGCGGTCGACTGAGGAAAAAGCTTAGGTAGGATCGAAAGGTACTTGCGCCACTGAGCGCATAAGGAGGATGGTAAATCGAGGCGTCGGCAGAAATTGCCGGCACCGTGACCGAACACTGCGCGCAGCTCGCGCAACAGGATCCGTTGCAGGATTCGTGTTTCTCGCACTTATTCGACGGGGCTTCCTTGTCGGCAACCTGTGCGTGGTTCATGTGGCCGCCATGTTCCGCGTGCGCGACCACAACATCAGCGGCGCCCACGGACTTATGCATCGGCCCTGCGGCGAGCGACGCAAACGGCGCAGCCAACAGCATCCACGCCAGTAGCAACGCAAGCAGGCGTCGTAGAGGTCCACGGTTTCGGGGCATGCGGTTAATCTAACAGAATCAAGGGTGGTGACAAACGCTGTGACCGGTAAATACCCCTTGGGTTCCCGAAGGTTTTTCAATTAAACCATCAACCGCAATGGCGCGAACTACATAGGCGACCGGCTTGTGGGCGCATACAACCAGCCGCGGCGCACCGCCCACTTCTCGATCTCCACCCCGATGAACACCACCGACGACATGGCGAGACAGAACAGCAACTCTTCGAGCGTCAGCGGTTCGGTCTTGAAGATAGAGTTCAGGACCGGCACGTAGATCGTCGCCATCTGCAAGCCGAAGGTGAGCAGCACCGCGCCGATCAGCGGCCGGTTGGAGAACACGCCCTGCGTAAACAGGGAATCGGCGTCGGATCGGATCGCAAGCACGTGGCCAAGCTGCGAGAGCGTGAGCACCGTGAACACCATCGTCTGCCAGTGGCCGTGGTCGGTCGCGATCGCCCACGCCTGGGTAAACAGCGAGGCCGCACCCATCAGCAGGCCGACCCACAAGATGTGCTGCCACATGCCGTGGGCGAAGATGCTCTCGTTCGGCGGGCGCGGCCGGCGCTGCATGACGCCGCGTTCCTCCCTTTCGGCGGCGAGCGCGAGCCCCGGCAGGCCATCGGTCACGAGATTGATCCACAGAATATGAATCGGCAGCAACGGAATCGGCAGACCGAGAAAGGGCGCGAGAAAAATGGTCCAGATCTCGCCCGAATTGCTGGTCATGGTGTATTTGATGAACTTGCGGATGTTGTCGAAGATGCGCCGGCCTTCGCGCACCGCCGAGACGATGGTGGCGAAGTTGTCATCAAGCAGAATCATGTGCCCGGCCTCCTTCGCCACATCCGTGCCGGTGATGCCCATGGCGACACCGATGTCGGCGCGCTTGAGCGCCGGCGCGTCGTTCACGCCATCACCGGTCATGGCCACGAACTCGCCCTTGTCCTGCAGCGCCCTGACGATCTTGATCTTCTGCTCGGGCGCCACGCGCGCGTAAACGCGCACACGCTCGACATGCTCCTCGAACTCGCGCATGTCCATGCGCGCCAGCTCCGGACCGGTTATGACTTCATCGGCGCCGTCGATGATACCCAGGCGTTTGGCGATGGCACGCGCGGTTGCGGGATGATCGCCGGTGATCATCACCGGCGTGATGCCCGCGCCCTTGCAGAGCTTCACCGCCTCCAGCGCCTCGGCGCGCGGCGGATCGAGAAGGCCGACCAGCCCGACCAGCGTCAGTCCGGTTTCGACGCCCTCGGGCGTCGGCTCGGCGGGCAGCTTCAACCAACGGCGCTGCGCGATGGCAAGCACCCGTAGTCCGTCCGACGCCATGCGCTCGGCGGCGCGCTCGAGTTCATCGCGGTCAATCGCCGCCACGCCATCAGGCGTTAATACGTTTTGGCAGAGCAGCAACATCCGCTCCGGCGCACCCTTGGTAAACGCCAGCGCCTCCGCACCCACTTTATGCAAGGTAGTCATGCGCGCCCGTTCCGAATCGAACGGCAACTCGCCCACGCGCGGCATTTCGCTTTCCAGGGCTGTCTTGTCGAACCCCGCCACCTTGGCGGCCTGGAACAGCGCCACCTCCGTGGGATCGCCGAGGGTCTTGCCGTTGGCGTCCGGTCTGGCGTCGTTTGACAGCGCCAGCGCCCACAACAACGAGCGCAAGGGCTCGATTTGCGTCGCCTCGTGTTGGATCTCGCGCATGATCGTCCCCGCGCAGTAGATTTCTTCGACGCGCATGCGATTTTCGGTGAGGGTCCCGGTCTTGTCCGAGCAGATGAAGGTAACCGAGCCGAGCGTCTCCACCGCCGGCAGCTTGCGGATGAGCGCATTGCGCGCCGCCATCTTGCGCGCGCCGAGCGCGAGCGACACCGACACCACCGCCGGCAGCGCTTCGGGGATGGCCGCGACCGCGAGCGAGATCGCCGTAAGCAGCATCAGCATCATCGGCTCGCCGCGCAGTATCCCGGTGGTGAAAACGATGGCACAGATCACCAGCACTGCGATCGCGAGGCTGCGGCCGAAGCGCGCGAGGCGCTTTTGCAGCGGCGTCTTGCCCTCTTCTTCCCCGCGCAACAGCTCCGCGATGCGTCCCAGTTCGGTTTTCATCCCGGTTGCCACGACCACACCACGACCACGCCCATAGGTGACGAGCGTGCCTTTGTGGGCCAGGTTGCGCCGATCCCCTAAAGCCAGATCGATCTCGTCTATGGCCTCGGTGGACTTCTCAACCGGTTGGGACTCACCCGTGAGGGCGGCCTCTTCGATCTTGAGTTGAGCGACTTCGGTCAGGCGCAGGTCCGCCGGCACCGCCTGCCCGGCGTCCAATAGCACGACGTCTCCGGGCACCAACTCCGTCGCGGGCACGACCTGCGGCTGGTTATCGCGCACGACCTGCGCGGTGAGCGCGGCCATCTGCTTGAGTGCGGCGATGGCGCGCTCGGCACGGTACTCCTGCACGAAACCGATGATGGCGTTGAGAATGATGATGGCGAGGATCGCAAGCGTGTCGACCATGTCGCCGATCAGCCCCGAAATGATAGCCGCCGCGATCAGGACCAGTATCATGAAATCCGTGAACTGGCCGAGGAACATCGCAAATGGCCCATGCCGCCGACCCTCCTGGATTTCGTTCGGCCCGTGGCGACGATGGCGCGCGGCGACCTCGAGAGCCGTCAGACCGCTTTCAAGCTGCGATTGCAGCTGTTGGCCGGTCTCCTCGACGGTCAACCGGTACCAACGATGTTCGGTAGCCTCAGCGTCCTCGGCGGCGCCCATGGTCATTGTCCATCTGCGAGTGATCCGAAATTCGTCACGCCATCCGCGCACGCTGATGGCGCATCGCTCACATTATCCCGAACGCTGGGTGAGTCGCTACCGCCCTAAGTGACTCGGTTGGGGTGATATACTGCGCGGCCATTTTTGCACCGTACTTCCAATGCTGCGCCTCACCGAAATTCGCCTGCCGCTTGATCATGATCAAGCGGCACTCCAAGAAGCCGTCCTGCGCAGCCTCGGCATCCCGGCCAGCGAATTGCTTAACCTTTGCATTCGTCGGCGCGGGTACGATGCGCGCAAGAACGACATTCAGTTCGTCTACACCCTCGACGTCGAGGTGCGCAATGAGCCGGTATTGCTTGCGCGCCTGCGCGGCAGCCGCCACATCGGACCTGCGCCGGATGAGACTTACCGTTATCCGGTGCGCGCGCCGCGAGGACTGCGCGAGCGTCCGGTCGTAATCGGCAGCGGACCGTGCGGTTTGTTCGCGGCGCTGTCACTCGCGCGCATGGGTTTTCGACCAATCGTGCTCGAGCGCGGTCAGCCGGTGCGTGAACGCACGCAGGACGTGTGGCGCTTTTGGCGGCAGGGCGAATTTCAACCCGAATCGAATGTGCAATTTGGCGAGGGCGGCGCCGGCACGTTTTCCGATGGCAAGCTGCATACCGGCATCAAAGATCGGGGCCATCACATGCGCCAGATTCTCAAAGATCTGGTCGAGTTCGGTGCGCCGCCCGAGATTCTTTATATATCGAAACCGCACGTCGGCACCTTGCGCCTGGTCAAGGTGGTAGAGAACTTGCGCCGCACCGTTGAATCACTCGGTGGAGAGTTGCGCTTTGGTAGTCAGGTCACCGACCTCGACGTTGACAGCGGGCAGGTGCATGGGGTGACGCTGGCGAGCGGCGAGCGCATTGCCGCCACCCACGTCATTCTGGCGGTGGGACATAGCGCGCGCGATACCTTTGAGATGTTGTACGCCCGTGGCGCCCCGATCGAAGCCAAACCGTTTTCGATCGGCTTTCGTATCGAGCACCCGCAGGCGCTCATCGATCGCGCGCGCCTTGGGCACCATGCCGGCAACCCGTTGTTGGGCGCAGCTGACTACAAGCTCGTGCACCACGGCTCGAATGGCCGCTCGGTCTACAGCTTTTGCATGTGTCCCGGCGGCCAAGTGGTAGCCGCGAATTCGGAGGTCGGTCAGGTCGTCACCAACGGCATGAGCCACTATTCGCGTGCCGATCGCAACGCCAACGCCGGTATCGTGGTCGGCATTACGCCAGCGGACTTTGGGTCGGATCATCCGCTCGCCGGCATCAGCTTGCAGCGCGAACTGGAAGCGCGCGCCTTCGAGCTCGGCGGCGGCAACTACAACGCCCCAGCGCAACGTGTAGAGGATTTTTTGGCCAGTCGGCCGTCGACCGGACCCGGCGCGGTGCAACCATCCTACACACCGGGCGTCACCTGGACCGACCTGTCGGGCGCGTTGCCTGGTTACGCGATCGACGCGATACGCGAGGCGCTACCCGCATTCGACCGCGAGCTCAAAGGTTTCGCGCTACCGGATGCCGTCCTGACCGGCGTCGAGACGCGCACGTCTTCCCCCATCCGCATCGGACGCGACGGAGGATCGCTCGAAAGCACCACACTGCGCGGGCTCTACCCCGCCGGCGAAGGCGCCGGTCACGCGGGCGGTATCATGTCGGCGGCGGTCGACGGCATGAAGGTCGCCGAGTCCGTTGCACAGCATTTGTTGATCCACCCCTAGTACAATCTATCGTGCAACACTTAACGACCTGCGTTACCGCGCATGCGCGGTAACGTATGCGTATGCACACGAGCGCCAAGCAACAAGAACGCACCGCACGGCACATATGGCGCTGGTTGGGGAGCCTTTTGCTCTTGGTGGCCAGTCCGGCAACCGCATTGGAGGTCGTGGTCGAGGGCCTGCCGCCGGCGTTGCGCGAGTCGGTGCTCGCCGAGCTCAGCATCGAACAACAAAAGACCGACGAGGACCTGAGCCCGACTGCGATGCGCGCGCTGCACGCGCGCGCGGCGCAGGAGATTCGCACCGCACTCGAACCGCGTGGCTACTATCGAGCCACGGTGCAGGCGACGCTCGAGCGCCGCGAGCAGGATTGGCACGCACACTATCGCGTTGCCATCGGCCCGGCACTGCGCATCACGTCACTTGATTTGCGCGTGACCGGTGCGGGCCTGAATGATCCCCCGTTCGCCGAATTCATGACCAAGTTTCCGCTGCACCAAGGCGCCGTGTTCGACCATGAGCAATATGAAGTCGCCAAGCAGCGCCTACTCACACTCGGCGCGGATCGCGGCTACTTCGACGCAGTGCTCAATCGGCACACGGTGGAGATTGACCTCAATGTCTACACCGCCAACGTCGCACTGCACTACGACACCGGACCCCGCTACCGCTTCGGTGGGGTTGAGTTCGCACCGGGCAGCGGTATCGAGTTGGAGCTGCTCGAGCGCTACGTACCGTTTTTCCCGGGTCAGCCCTTCGACAACCAGGAAATCCTGGAGCTGCGCCGCGGGCTGGTCGATGCCGACTACTTCAGTCGCATCGACATCACACCACGCCGCGATCTGGCCGTCGGCAATGAAGTACCGATTCTGGTGACACTGGAGCCCCGACTGCCCAACAAGTACAACCTCGGTCTCGGTTACGGTACGGATACCGGCGTGCGCGGCAAGGCGCGCTGGGAGCGCCGCCCGATAAACGAGGCTGGACACCGCCTGCTGACTGAGCTCAACGCCTCGCAAGTGCGCAGCGACTTGACGGCGCGCTATCGCATACCGGTCGGCAATCCCCGCACCGACGAGGTTTCGTGGTACGCCGGTGTCATTGCCGAGTATCCCGAAACCAGCCGTAGCGTACGTAACCTCGTCGGCGTCGCTTACACGCATGCGGGCGGTCAGTGGCGACTTGCCGAGGGGCGCATCGCCGGTTGGAACATGAGTTACACCATCGATCACGAACGTGAGAATTGGGAAACCGGTAGCGAAAGCGGGCGCAGTATCTTGACCATGCCGGGCGTACGTTGGCTTTACCTCAACACGGATAGTCGACTGGTGCCAAGCCACGGCTGGCGCACGCAACTGAGTGGGCGCGGTGCGAGCAACAACTTCGCCTCCGATGTGTCATTCACCCAGGCGCGCGCGGACGGCAAGCTGATCTACTCCTTAGGCAGGGGCGGTCGGTTTATCGTGCGAGCTGAAATCGGCGGCACCTGGACCGAGGATTTTAGTGTGCTGCCCTCAAGCGTGCGTTTCTATGCCGGCGGTGACGTGAGCGTGCGCGGCTACAAATACAACTCCCTCGGTCCGACAGATCCGACCGGCGAGGTTATTGGAGGCCCCTATCTGCTAACCGGCAGCCTTGAGTACGAGCAGCATCTGTACGGAAACTGGGGTACCGCCGTCTTCGTCGACCACGGTAACGCGCTAAATGCTTTTAGCGATCCACTCAAACGTGGCGCCGGTGTCGGCGTGCGCTGGTTCTCGCCAGTCGGGCTAATACGCTTCGATATCGCCTGGGCCCTGTCGCTCGACGACCGGCCATGGCGAATCCATGTGGTCATTGGTCCTGACCTATGAGACGCACTTACGTCTTCGTCGCGATCGTGCTCACCGCTCTGCTCGCGGTCGCACTCGCTTCTGCCTGGCTGCTCAACTCCGAAACCGGACTGCGCTGGGCGGTGCAGATGCTTGCCCCGCGCACACTCACGATCGAGGACCTGCATGGTCGGCTGCTTGGTCCCATCGAGGCGCGCGGCATCACCTACCGGGAGATTGATAGTCAGGTCCGAATCGAGAACGTCACGCTCGATTGGCGCCCACGCGCCTTGCTGCGCGGCACGCTACACATCCAGCGCCTCGACGTCTTGAACGTGGAGGTGCGACAGCGTGCATCGACCGAAGACGGCGGTGAATCACTTCGCCTGATCGCCCCGCTCGCGATTGAGGTCGACGCGCTCGAGCTCGCGCCGTTACGCGTCGCCATCGGCGATGGTAAACCCGTGGTCATCACGCGTATCGGGCTCAGCGGTTCCATGCTTGGCAGCCGACTGATGCTTGCACGCGCTGAGATCGAGGCCGAGGATTTTGCATTGCAGAGTGGCGGCACAGTCAGCCTGGCGCCACCCTATGCGCTCGACCTGCATACTGACTGGTCGCTGCGTCCCGGCACGGTTGCGCCGCTCGCAGGCAGCGGCACACTGCACGGCGACACGCGTGCACTCGTCATCAAACAGACCACCCGTGACCCGTGGGGCGCGTCCATCGAAGCCACACTCAACGATATAACCGGCGAACTGCGCTGGCGTGCGCGCCTGACAAGCGAGTCCATGAACGCGGCACGCTGGGTGTCTGGCTGGCCTGAGGTTGCGTTGCGCACCGCAATCGAGGCCGAGGGCGACAGCAGCAGTGCACGCGCGACCGGCACCGCGGGGATTGGCTACGGTCGACAACAACTCGCTGCCGGATTCCGCCTGTCTGCGGCGATCAATGAGGTGCGGGTCGAGGAATTGATCGTTACCGAGCCCACGAGCGAGGCGAGGCTGCGGGCCAGCGGCGCCTGGCGGCCAAAGACGGCAGAACCGATTACGGTAACAGCAGATTGGCGCGCCCTGCGCTGGGCGCCAAATGAGCGCGCGTCAGTAGAAAGCCCGCGCGGCGAGTTGAGCGCGAGCGGTTCGCTGGATCGTTACCGTATTACTGTTACCGCAAGCGTGCGTGCGTCGACGGTCGGGACTGTCGAGTTCACTGGCCATGGTCTCGGCAACCGCGAAGCGCTGGATGACCTGAGCATTCAGGCCACGTGGCTTGACGGTAAATTCGATGCGAGCGGACGCGTCGCCTGGGCGCCGACACCAGCGTGGCAGTTGAATCTGCACGGACGCGATCTCGATCCGGGCGTGCTGTATGCGGAATGGCCCGGGCGTCTGACACTGCGCGCCCGCAGCCAAGGCCAATACGCGAAGCAGCTGCAAGCCTCGCTCGATATTGCCGAGTTTGCCGGCCCCGTGCGCGGCGAGACCTGGCGTCTGACCGGTGGTGTCGCGCTCGAAGGCGAACACTATAGATTCGATCGACTTGCGCTTGCCGCTGGCGCGTCCAGCGCGACCCTGGACGGTGAGATCGCGCAGCGCTGGCGTCTCAGCTGGCAATTGTCGGTCAATGATTTCTCTAAGCTCTTGCCACGGGCGGCGGGAGCACTGAGTAGTTCCGGAACGATCGAGGGAACGCGAGCACAGCCACACGTGCACGCACAAATCAAGGCGAGCGAGCTTGCCTACGGAAATGATGCCTTGGGCGCGCTCGCTGCCGAGATTGACCTGGATCTCACCGACACGCGCACCTCCCAGGCACGCCTGCAGCTGGACGGCTTGAAAGTACGCGGCTTCACCGCAGACAATTTGATCTTCTCCGCCGGCGGCCGATTCAGCGACCATCGCATTGACCTGACGGCGAAGCGCGAAGGGCTGGACGCAGACGTAGCGCTGGTGGGCGCCTGGCGCGACGCGCGTTGGACCGGCGTGCTGCAAGACGTCGGGCTCGCGACAGTCCATGCCGGGCAGTGGCGCAGCGCGCAATCAGCTCGGCTCAGCATTGCGCGCACTGATTTCGAATTGGACGAATCCTGCCTGCGACAAGGTTCGCGGCAGCTTTGCGCGCGCGGCGGATGGCGCGCAAGAAGCGGCTGGCAGTTTGCCGCCAAGGCCGAAGCTCTGCCGCTCACCTTGCTCGATCCCTGGCTTCCCGCCGACGCGACGCTAGAAGGCGAACTGAACGGCACTGCTACTATCCGTGTCGCCGAGGACGCGGCTTTGACGGGTGAGCTCGCGCTCGCCCTAGGCAGAAGTACTTGGACAGTCGGCGATGGCAAGCGCCGCGAAACGGTCCTGGCCCTGGAAAGCGCGCAGTTACACGCGCGCAGCACGCAAGATCGAATCGACGCCCGAGGCGATTTGCAGCTTGCGAGCAACGCTGGCCAGGCGCGCGCCGAGCTGAGCTTTCCTTATGCGCCGTTTCGCGCGGTGCGTGCGCTTGAGCGAAGCCTGCGCGGCACGCTGGATGCGGCGATCCCCGATATCGGCGCGTTCGCCCGGCTCGTGCCGCAATTGGTGCAGCCGCGCGGGCGCTTGCGCCTGGCGGCGACCCTCGCCGGTGACGCCGACACCCCGCAGATTCGCGGCGAGGCAAGCCTGGAGGATGCGAGCACCGGTATCATGGCGCTCGGCATTACGTTGCGCGATATCGCAGTCCAGGCGCGCAGTGACGGCGGCAGGCATGTTAGCTTGGAGGCGCACGCGCGTTCCGGCGACGGCGATATCAAGCTCGACGGCGATCTCGATTTCGCGGGCGAAGATCGTTGGCGCGCGCAATTGACGGTGCGCGGCCAGGGCGTGGAAGCCGTACGCACGGCGCAGTATCACTTGATTGGATCGCCAGATTTGCAGATACGCCTGCGACCGCGAGCGCTCGATATTGAGGGCACGGTGTTTATTGACCGCGCATCGATCGCGCCCTACGGTCTGCGCCGCAGCGCGCAACACTCGCCGGACGTCGTCATCGTTGGCGAGACGGTCCGGGAACGGCCATGGAAAGTGACCAGCAAGATCCGCACAGTCTTGAGCAAACAAGTACGCGTGTCGACACCGGATTTCAAAGTTGAAGTCGAAGGCGACGTCACCGTGATGGATGAACCCGGCAATCCCACCCGCGCGACTGGCGAATTGCGCGTCACCACCGGTACCTACCGTATCTATGGCCGCGATCTCAACGTCGAGCGCGGACGCCTGACCTTCACCGGCGGTCCGGTCGATGACCCGGAGATCGACGTGCGCGCCGCACGCCGCGTGCAGAGCGTCACGGCGGGCGTACAAGTACGTGGTCGCATGAAGAGGCCCGAGATCACGCTGTTCTCCGAGCCAACGCTCGGTCAAACCGATATTCTCTCGTACATTGTGTTCGGCACCGCGGCGCAGGAAAGCGGCGAGGATGAAAGCGCGTGGCTGTCGCAAACACTTACGGCGCTCACCGTCGCAGGCGGAGAACACGCGGCACGCGGCGTCGGCGGCGCCGTCGGGATTGAAGACGTATACATCGACACCAGCGCGACCGGATCAGCCAGTGTCGTACTCGGTACCTATCTGTCGCCCGGCCTGTATGTTTCCTACGGAATGGGGCTGTTCGAGACCGGCAACAGCCTGCGATTACGCTACGACATCACCGACCGCTGGCAGCTTGAAACGAACTCCGGCGAATATACCGGCATCGACCTCTTGTACAAATTCGAGCGTTGATCCGGCATCCACGTCACGCGCCGGTCAGGCGGCGCAACGCCTCACGATATTTCTCGGCAGTCTTGGCGATCACATCCGGTGGCAGTTTTGGCGCCGGGGGCTTCTTGTTCCAGTCGAGCGTCTCGAGGTAGTCGCGCACGAATTGCTTATCGAAGCTCGGCGGGCTCATACCCGGTCGGTATTGATCGGCCGGCCAAAAGCGCGAGGAGTCGGGCGTCAGCACCTCGTCAATGAGCGTTAGCGTGCCGGCCTCGTCCAGCCCGAACTCGAATTTGGTATCGGCAATAATAATCCCGCGCGTGCGCGCGTAGTCGGCGCATTCCTTATATATCGTGAGTGTCGCCCGGCGCACGCGCTCAGCCAGGTCGGCGCCCAGGATCTCGGCCGCGCGTGCGAAAGAGATATTTTCGTCGTGCTCACCCTTGGCGGCCTTGGTCGAGGGCGTAAAGATCGGCTCCGGAAGCCGATCGGCCTGGCGCAGGCCTGTGGGAAGCGGGATCCCGCACACCGTGCCCCGTTCCTGATA
>CP070641.1:1881175-1889620 GCA_020354085.1 Pseudomonadota bacterium | reverse complement strand
AAGGGCAACCAAGGCGCGCGACTTACCAAGCGCGGAGTGGAAGCAGATGATCAGCGGAATGACGCCACCGATCATGACTTGGCCCACCCAGAACATCTTGGTGTAAACGCCGCCTTCAAGCAGTATGAAGGCTTCGACGCCATGACGCTGCGTGATGTAAAGATTAGTCAGATGGTAAACCGTGACGAAGTAGAGGGAGGCGGCGACAAAGACCCCGAGCAGGTTACGCAGGCGACCGAACACGGCGTCACCGAATTCACGTCCGGTCCAACGCATGCTCGCCATGATCACCAGAAGAAAGATGGCTAGGCCGTAGGCGAAGGAAAAAACGATGAACATCGGTGCGAGCAGGGCGGTGTCATAGGCATCGCGCGCGACTAGGAAACCAAAGATCGATCCGGTACCAGTGGTGAGTATCAGGCGCCAGACGAAAGCGAACATCCCAACCGGCTTGGAGTAGGCTTGCATGCGCCGCTCCATCATCATCCATAGGTAGACGATCACGATGGCGAAGAAGCCCGTATAGAGGAAAATATTCCACGCAAAGATCGATTTGAAATTGTAGTAAGTCATCGCCACGATCAGCCGGTCCGGCCGACCGAGGTCCAGCACCAATACGGCCAGGCCACCGGCCAGCAGCGCGATGGAAAGCAATGCCGACAGGCGCGACAGCGGTTTGTACATCGCGCGTCCGAATACCGAGGCGATCGAGGCGACGTTCAGCGCGCCCGATGCCGCGACGATCAGGAACACAGCAAACACGTGCGGTAGGCCCCAGATGATCTGGTTGCTCATGCCGGTGATCCAGTGGCCGTTGTGTTCCATGTACCAAGAGGCGCCGGCACCGGCCAGCGCGATCGCGCCGAGCAGCGCGAGCAGGAAAAGGAAACCGCCGCGGCCTTCGATTTCGCTGTAGCGTACGCTTGCCATTGCTTAGAGTCCCCGGTAACGCACGCCGGTATTGAGATTGAGATCCGGGCGCAGTTGGGTAGAGGCGGCAGCAGCGAGTTGCTGGCGAATCTCGCTCGATTTGTCGTTGAGATCGCCGAACACCATTGCCTTGCCACCATCCTTATTGCAGGCCTCGACGCAGGCCGGAATACGTCCCTCATCGACGCGGTGCACGCATAGCGTGCAGGACTCCACTGTCCCTTTGCCGCGGGGCGCATGGGCTTTTTGATTGGTCGTGACCTCGTGAACAAACGATCGCGCCTTGTAGGGACAAGCCATCATGCAATAACGACAGCCGATGCAGATGTGTTTGTCGACCAGCACGATACCGTCGGCTCGTTTGAACGAGGCGCCGGTGGGACAGACATCCACACAGGGAGGGTGCTCGCAGTGCTGACACATGAGTGGCAGAGTCTGCACATAACCAGTCTGCTTGTCCTTGAGCGACACCTTGCGGATCCACTGCGCATCGGTGGTCGGACGATTGTGACCCACGACACCGTTTTCTTCGTGACAGGCGGTGACACAAGCCTCGCAGTCGGTGCACTTGGCGATATCGATGAGCAAGCCCCAGCGCTGCAGTGACGAAACCGCTTGTTCCGACGAACGTGCCTGGGCCAGCTCGACCAGGCGCAGGCTCGGTACCGCCGCGATACCGGCGACCGCGGCACCACCGAAGGTCAGGAATTGGCGACGGTTCATGTCCATGGCTCAGTTACCTGCCGCAGGCTTCGTGGCCGCAGCTGCCTTGGACGGTTCGGGAGCGGCGGTGTGGCACTCGAAGCAATCAATCTTGACCGCGGCGTGGGTGTGGCAACTCTGGCAGAAGCCATCCTTGCCGAGCACGCTGTTAGTCTTGGCGTCGGCGTGGCAGTTCACGCAGTTCTTGAAGCTGTGCTTCACAGTGCGGATGCCGCGGTGCATGGTTTCATCGCGCTGGTGCAGGATGAACTTCATGTGATCGCGGCGCATGACGTCGGTGGGCTCGACGCATTTCTCGCCCGCCTTGGTCTGCACCACGGGCATCTGCACGCGCGACGGCTTCTTTGGCTCGGCCGCCATGGCCGTCGCCGTGACCATCGTAACAACCAATACCCCGATCAGTCTTGCTGTTTTCACGCTTCTCAACCCGAAACTCGTAACGCGAGACTCGAAACTGACCTAGTGATCCCCCATGCCCATTTTGATGTAACCGGTCGGACATACATCGGCGCAGATGTGGCAACCGATGCACAGGTCATAGTCGGTATACACGTAGCGGCCCATGGTTGCCTCAGCTTTGGGAGAGCGCTTGACCGCGGTCTGCGGGCAGTAGATCACGCAGTTGTCACACTCGAAGCACATGCCGCAACTCATGCAGCGCTTGGCCTCGGCCACGGTCTGCTGCTCGTCAAGACCAACCATGCGCTCCTGGAAGTGACCGAGCACCTCGTTCGCATCCGGCACCTTTTCGGTACGGAGGTTGCGGGCGATATGCGGGAAGTGGCCAAGGAACAATTCATCGGTCTGGCAGACTTCGGACGCCGAACGGTCTTCGTAGTTGTGGACCGCGTAGCCGCCGACTCCCTTGCCGGCGAGTGAGGTGCCACGTAGGCCCTGGTCGATCGGACGTGGCCCCTCGGCCTCAGAGGTTTCAAATTTCTTCGGCTCGAGTCCGGCCTCGCGCAGCTTGTCGAGCAGGTTGAAGTGATGCACGTCGACCTTGGGACGCTTCGCGAGGTCTTTCTTATTTAGGTAATGGTCGATCGTGTCCGCCGCGACGGACGCCTGACCGATAACGGTCGTGAGCAGGTGCGGCCGGATAATATCGCCGCACACGAAATAACCAGGCTTGCTGGGGACCTGGTAGAACTTATCGGCGGCGATGAGACCCTTGCCGTTGTTGAACTCCTCCATGCCTTCGAAGTTGCCCTGCTGGCCGATGGCGGACACGACCAGATCGCATTCCAGATCCATCTCGGTGCCCGGCTTTTCGACCGGCTTGCCGCTCGAGTAGTCGATTTCAACAACGCGTAACGCCTTGGCGCGGCCTTGGTCGTCCAAGATCACCTTGACCGGTTGCAGCCCGCCGCGAATCGACACGCCTTCGCGCTGTGCATCGTCAATCTCGTGCTTGGCGGCGGTCATCTTTTCGACTGGTTGACGCGAGATAAGCAATACGTCCGCGCCTTCCTTCTTGGCCGTCACTGCCACATCATGCGCGGTCTGACCGAGCACAATGTATTCTGGACGTTCGGTTTCCTTCATCTCCTTGATGTAACCGAGGCGGCGAGCTACCGACGCGACGTCGATAGACGTATCGCCACCGCCGACCACAACCACGCGCCCGGCGACTGCCTGGAGGCGACCCTGGTTGAAGGCCTCGAGGAAGGCGACGCCAGTGATGCAATTGGACGCCTCGGCGCCCGGGATCGGAAGGGCGCGGCCCGACTGGCAGCCGATGGCGAACAACACCGCGTCGAAGTCGCGTTCCAGATCCTTGAGGAGAACATCTTTACCGACACGTGTGTTCGCACGCACTTCCACGCCCATGGCAACGATGCGATTGATCTCGCCGTCGAGCACGTCGCGCGGTAGACGATAACCGGGCACGCCGTACTTGGCCATGCCGCCGAGCTCGGCGTATTTCTCAAAGATCGTCACGGCGTGGCCCTTGCGGCGCAGCTGATATGCCGCCGCCAGACCGGCCGGACCACCCCCAATGACCGCTACCTTCTTGCCGGTCGATTTTTCGGCTGCCTTGAACGCCATCTTATTCTGCAGTCCCCAGTCGCCGATGAACTGCTCAACCGAGTTGATGCCGACGTAGTCCTCGACGGAATTGCGGTTGCAGCCGGTCTGGCATGGCGCCGGACACACGCGTCCCATCATCGACGGAAATGGATTGGAGTCGGTCGAGCGCGCGAAGGCGTAATCCTGCCACTTCACATCCTTGGGCGGCTTCTCGATACCGCGCACGATGTTGAGCCAGCCGCGGATGTCCTCGCCGGCCGGGCAGCTCGCCTGGCAGGGCGGGGTCTTGTGCACATAGGTTGGGCACTTGTCGGTGGCGTCCGCCGTGAAAATCATTTCCTGCTTCGAGCCCCACGTATGATCTCCGTCTTTGTAGCGACGGAAAGTGTGGCCTGGGTGGCCACTGGATTTCGCCTTATCTGCGGGAGTTGCCATCTGTTGGGTCTCCAAATTAACCGCGTTTGCTAGTTATCCGAACTCTTATTGATTGACCGGGCCGAGCTGGATAGCTTTGCTCACCAGCCCATGCACGCTCTGAATCATGTCCATCGGGAATTTGTAGTAGGGCAGCACCTTGCTGAATTGCGCCTTGCAAATTGCGCAGATCGCTGCAACGTGCGTGACGCCGTGTGATTCCACGACATCGCGTAGCGCCAGCATGCGCGGTTGCGTGCCCTTGACGCGCAAGTCAATTAGTTCATCGGTCAGCACGCCGCCGCCACCGCCACAGCAATAAGTGCTTTCAAAAATGGTTTCGGGCGCCATGTCGACGAACTTGTTGACCGAGGCCTTGACCACCGCGCGCGGAATAATGAACTGCCCACCCGGCATGCTGCCCATACGCGAGGCGCGCGCGACGTTGCACGAATCGTGAAAGGTCACGACCTTGTCGTCGTTCGCGGACTTGTCAAACTTGAGCGCGCCCTGCTGGATCAGGTCGTAGGTGAACTCGCAGATATGCTGCGGTACGGGATAGCGCCGATCGAGAAAATCGAACGGGCCAATCAGCGTGTTCCAAAAACTGTATGCCACACGCCAGGCGTGACCGCACTCGCCGACGACGATGCGCTTGACGCCCAGATCCAACGCCGCCTCGCGAATGCGCTTGGCGACTTTGTGTAAGTTTTCGGACGAGCCCACGAACATGCCGAAGTTGCCGGCCTCCGAGGCGTGCGAGGACAGCGTCCAAGAAATGCCGGCGGCGTGAAACACCTTGCCATAACCGATCAGGCCGTCGATATGTGGCTCGGCGAAAAAGTCGGCCGAGGGCGTGACCAGCAGAACATCGGCGCCCTTGACATCGACCGGGTACTTTACGTCGATGCCGGTTTCCTCCTTCACATCCTCTTCGAGACCGAGCAGGGTATCCTCGAGCGCGGGTCCTGGCAGGCCTAGGTTGTTACCGATCCTGTGGACCTTGGCCAGAATTTCATTGCAGTACTTCTGTCCCTGACCGACCGAGTCCATGATCTCGCGCGCGGCCATGGAGATTTCTGCGGTGTCGATGCCATACGGGCAGAATACCGAGCAGCGGCGGCACTGTGAGCACTGGTGGAAGTAGCTGTACCACTCGTCCAGCACTTCTTTGGTCATGTCACGCGCGCCGACGAGTGACGGGAACAGCTTGCCGGGCAGGGTGTAGTAGCGGCGGTAGACGGAGCGCAGCAGATCTTGGCGCGCAACCGGCATGTTCTTGGGATCGGAGGTGCCGAGGTAATAGTGGCACTTGTCGGTGCAGGCGCCGCACTTCACGCACGAATCCAAGAACACCTGCAGGGCGCGCGAGTTGTTCACCAACTCACCGAGCTTGGCAACCGCCTTTTGCTCCCAGTTTTCAACCAACTCGCCGGGGAAGCCGAGCGGCTTGTTGTGGTCCGGCTTGGCGACGTATGGCTTCGATCCCGCCATCGCGTCGGGCTGAATGTGCGGAATGACTTGGTACTCGCCGAGAACTGGTGCCTGTACGTCAGCCATTGCTTACCCCGCGTCCGCCGATTTGGTGTTGTCGATTTGGGCCGACCAGCCGGCGACGTGCCGCTGCTCACGTGGATTGTCGCGCTGATTGCGCGTCGGACTAAAGAACACGCCCGGTGCATGCAGCAGCTTGGAAAATGGAAAGATAATCATCAGTAGCGCTACGAGCGTGAGATGAATCAGCAAGAAGGGGCTCGCCGGCAATAGCTGCCATTCGAATAGGAGCAGGCCGAGCACGAAACCCTTGAGGGCGATGATGTCAACGTGCGAGACAAAGGTCATGAGCAGGCCACTGCCGGCGATCGTCAACAACAGCAATAGCATCAAGTAGTCAGACGGGCTCGAAATGTAGCGCACGCGGTCGACCACGAAGCGACGCGCGAGCAAGCCCGCCAATCCCAAGAGCATGGCGTAACCGGCGTACTTGCCGGCGGTTTGCACCAACTCGAGATTAATGATCGGCCACAGTACGTTGTCGGGCGTGAGCACGTAACGCAGGTGGCGAATGAAGGCGAGCAGCAGTGAAAGATGGAATATCCAGCCGAACAGCCAAGTCCACTTGTTGGACTTGAACAGGCTTTCGAACAACGTGACCTCACGCACCATACGCAGCGCCACGCCCGTATAGGTGATGGGCGCCGGGGTGGTCGGTATCTTCAGTGGCTGCGGGGTCCTGGCGAAAACATAAATCTTATATCCCACGCCCGCGACGAAGATGAACGTCGCCACGTAAAACAGCAGTGCGTAGATAATGGACATGGCCGACATTGCTTATTCCAACGTGCCGGTGGCCTCATCGGAGCAGCTTGCGCCGCCCCGATGATCGATTTGCATGCGTGTTAGACGCAGCCGGTCGGCTTCGGCAGGCCGGCGTATTTGCACGCCTGCTTGGCTGGGCCATATGGGAACAGCTCGTAGAGGTATTTCGAGTTGCCCTTGTCGGCGCCGAGCTTCTTGCCGATCGCCTTGGTCAGCACGCGTACGGCCGGCGCGATCTGATATTCGTCGTAGTACTCACGCAGGAAGTTGATCACTTCCCAGTGGTTGTCGGACAGGTCGCAGTTGTCGGCCTTGGCCATCGCCTTGGCAACGTCCTCGTTCCAGTCGGAACGGTTGACGAGGTAGCCTTCCTCGTCGGTTTCAAAAGACTTTCCATTCACTTCGATTGGCATATTGCTTTCTCCTCAACAGAGTTTGGAAACAGGCTCAGCCTAGAGCCAGGATTCTACCGCATTGTGTTGGGTTACCAAGTCCACGAAGCCGCCGTAGTCGACCGACTGCACGCCGTCGATCAGCTTGCCGGTCATTCCACGCGCATCAACATCAGGACCCAGTACGTACACCTTCACGGATTTCATGGCATCGCCCAGCTTCTTGGCGGCGGGTGTGCCTTTCACGGCCGCATACACGCCGTCCTCCATCAGCAAAACGGCGCTGCCCGACTTGGCGTTGGCCAGACAGGCATCGAACGCGTTGCGTTCGAAGGGTGACTTATTCACGGTATGGAGTAGTGCCACGATCTTTCCCCTTAGAAGCTCAATACCACGTCTTGGCTTTCCATCATGTCCGCCATCTCGGCGGCCGATAGCACCTGCACCGGCACGACCAGATCGGCCTCGGTCAGTCCGCGGGCGGCGAGCGCTTCTTTCGATACGTAGAGCTTCTCGACGTCGTAGCCTTCCAGCGCACGGTAAGTCGGCGAGAAGTTCTTCATGTCGCTGGCCTTGGTGTTCTGGCCCTTGATGAGCTGGTACACACCGTCGTCCAGAAATGCGAGCGACACGTCCTGTTCGAACGCCGCGGCGATCAATACCACTTCGAGCGACTCGAGGGCATAAATTGTCCCGTACGGAGCCTTGCGGTTGACGAACATGAATTTCTTCTGCACGCCACCGCCTTCCATCATCTCTTCTTCCATCGTCGCCCCCGCTATCAATCGCCAAAGGTCACCAGGCGCTCGGCCTGGATTCCGGCTTCAATCAGTTGCCCGAGACCGGAAATGCGGAAGCCGGAGGCGATATTGCTGGCGTCTTTGCCGTGGCGCTTCATCTCACCCTCATCGAGTAAACCCCGGCGCTGGGCCGCGGCGATGCAGATGACGAGATCGAGCTTGTGCTTCTCCGCCAGCTCCGACCAGCGCTTGACGATGTTGCGTTCGTCTTGTGGTGGCACAGTAAGCCGCGTGCCGTTGTTGACGCCGTCGTGATAGAAGAACACTCGAAAAATCTCATGGCCCTTCTCAAGCGCCGCCTTCGTGAATTGATAGGCCGAATCCGACGCCTGATGTGTGTACGGCCCCTCATTTACGAGTACTGCCAACTTCATGGATCGCCCCCGTTGTTCTAGTGTCGGCCCACCCGCTTAGAAGCGGATGTGCGCCGAGGCGTTTAGCGTGTAACGCGATCCGCGCCAGTTGTCGACGTGGAACTTGGTAAACGGCAGTTCCGTCAATTCAAAGAACCGCGGCCAGCCAATGCGCTCTACCCAGTCGCCCACGCGTTCCCAATCCTTTGCGTCTTCTTTGTAGACGCGCAGAATCTTCTTCACGATGGCGCCGGCCTCCGGCCAACGCGGCGGGTTGTTGGGGATGCCGGCGGCCACGAGCTTGTGGAACATCGGCTTGGAACGGGCGTTCGAGTTCTTGCCGCCGACCCAGATGGCGAGTTTGGTGTGCTCGGGGTCGTTAATCTGCATCGGTGGGCAGGGCGGGAAGCAGGCGCCGCAGCAGATGCACTTCTTTTCATCCACTTCGAGCGACGGCTTGCCATTGACCATGGCGGGGCGGAT
>CP070641.1:1873381-1881075 GCA_020354085.1 Pseudomonadota bacterium | reverse complement strand
GTATGAGCGGATTCGAGGCTACGCGCGCCATCAGCAAGAACGCCGAGACCTCTTCCATCCCGGTGATCATCTGCTCGACCAAGGGGCAAGAGACCGATAAGTCTTGGGGTCTGCGGCAGGGTGCCAAGGACTACATCGTGAAACCGATTACCGAGAAGGTCCTGCTCGAGAAGATTCGCGGACTGTGAGGCGATGACCCGTGCTCTACAAGATCCCATCGCCCTGCTGCGCCAATTGCAGCAGCGCAGCATGGCTACTGCACCCAAGCTGCCGCAGGAAATTGAGGCGGCGGTGCTGTGGTCGGGCGTGGGGTTTCGGCTCGACGAGCTCAGGCTCGTCTCGCCGCTCGATCAGGTATCCGAAGTGTTGCCGTGCCCGTCCATGACGCCGGTGCCGGGCACCAAACCGTGGTTGAAGGGTGTGGCCAACGTGCGCGGCAACCTGATCACGATCATCGACATGGCGGAGTATTTCGGCAAGACCTCGGTTTATGCAGACGATAAGGCGCGCATTCTGTTGCTGAACATTCCGGGTCTGCATACCGCGCTCATGGTGCATGAGGTGTTGGGTCTCCGACACTTCGACGAAGAGCTCGAACGCCAGGACTTGAGTGGTCTGGATGACCCGGTGCTGGCGCATTTAAGTGGCGCGTTTCTGCAGGGTGAGTCCTTGTGGGGCGTGTTCGATATGAAGTCGCTCGCCGACAGCATGACGTTTAGGCACGTGGCGGCGTGAAGTGAGTGTGGGCACGACCAGTCTTTCGTGGCCACGTGGGTTTGTTTTCGTTGGGTAACGCAGTAACGATGCGTCGAGGTAGATAACTATGGCGAAGAGAAAACAATCGCAAATCGATCAGCCGTCGGAAGATCTCATCGATCTCGCCGACGAGCAGATCGCACAGGCAGGCGGCGACTTTGTCGACGTCGGGCGCGGCAAGCGTTCGTTCTTGCCGTCCAACCTGTCGTCCTTGTTGACGGGTCTGCCGTTCCTCTTGGTCGGAATGGTGTTGTCGATCATCGCAGTCGTGTGGCTGCTGGCGGTCAACACGCAACGCTCCGAACGCGAGTCGAAATACATCGAGCAATCCTCGCAGTTGCTCATGCTTTCGCAACGTTTGGCGAAGGACGCGCGCGAGGCGGTGCTCGGTCAGGCGGGGGCGTTCAAGACGCTCAAGGAATCGCGTGAGCGCTTCGACTCGATCGTGACCAATCTGCGCGACGGCAGCGCCCAGCTCGGCATCCCGGGTACGGAACGTGGTACGGCGGCTGGTGATTCGCTGCAAGGCGTCATCAAGCTGTGGGCGCCGAAGGCCAATGAAGGGACGCGCGCGCAGGTCGACCAGATTCTGTCGCAGGAAAAGGCTCTGTTCTCGATGCACGACCATGTGCTCGCCATCAACCAGACGAGTCCGCTGCTACTCGCCGTTTCCGACGAAATCGTGGAGAAGGGCGCTGAGCTCGGCATGAAGCAACAGGACCTGTACGTGGCCGGTCGCCAAGGCATGCTGTCACAGCGCATCGCCAAGGACGTCAACCTGTTCTCGCAGGGCGGCAACGAAGCGGCGGTGGCGGCCGCGCAGTTCGGTAAGGACGCGAAGCTCTTCCGTCAGACGGAATCCACCCTACGCAAAATCGCGCCCAAGGGCTTGCTGCCCAAGCTCGATGAGGCCTCGGCGATCTTCGCGGAAATCAACGCCCACGTCGAAGGCATTCTCGGCAACGCGGCGGAGTTGTTCGTCTCGCAACGCGCGAGCCAGCAGGTATTCGAGCAGTCCGACCCGCTGCTGCGCGCCTCGCGCGCGCTGGTAGAGTCCTACTCGGCCTTGGGCGAGGCCCGCGGCTGGATGCGCACCGCCATCGCGGGATTGGGCGCGGCGTCGATCTTCTTCCTGCTGATGTTGGCCCGCAAGCTGGTCGTCGACGCACGCGATCGCGCGCGCTCCAGTGCCGACCAGAACCGCACAACGCAGGACGCGATTCTCAAGCTGCTCGATGAAATGGGCGACCTCGCCGACGGTGACCTCACCATTCAGCCGGAGGTGACCGAACAGATCACGGGCGCGATCGCCGACTCTATCAACTACGCCGTGCGCGAAATGCGCAACCTGGTCTACCGCATCAAGAACGCGGCGCAACAGGTGGCGGTGGCGTCCGAGCACTCACGCCAGACAGCGACCGAGTTGACCGAGGCCGCGTTGCGTCAGGCCGCCCAGATTACCGAGGCGACCGGCAAGATGACCGCGATGGCGCGCTCGATGGACGACATGTCGAAGTCCGCCGAGCGCTCGGCGGAAGTCGCGCAGGGCTCGGTGACGACCGCGAAGCGCGGCGCCCAGGCCGTGCAAGACACGATCCGAGGCATGGACGAAATGCGCGAGCAGATTCAGGAAACCGCGAAGCGTATTAAGCGTCTCGGCGAGTCGTCACAACAGATCGGCGAAATCGTCGAGCTTATTAACGACATTGCCGAGCAGACGAACATCCTGTCGCTTAACGCGGCGATCCAAGCGGCCATGGCCGGTGAGGCGGGCCGCGGCTTCGCGGTGGTCGCGGACGAAGTGCAGCGACTGGCCGAACGGTCTGCCGAGGCAACCAAGCAGATCTCCGACTTGGTGAAAACCATTCAGGCCGACACCAACGAAGCGGTGGCCTCGATGGAGCAGGCAACCAACGGCGTGGTCGAAGCCACGCGACTGGCGGACGCCGCCGGTCAGGCGCTCGGTGAGATTCAATCGGTGTCTGAGCAGCTGTCGAGCCTGATCGTCAACATCGCGCGCGACGCCCACCGGCAGTCGGAATCGGCGACCGACATCTCGGTCAACATGACCAAGATTCAGGAAGCCACCACGCTAACCTCGACCGGCACGCGGCAAACGGCCGAGTCGATCAGCAAGCTCTCGGATCTGGCGCGCGAACTTCAGGCGTCCGTGGCGGGCTTCAAGCTGCCGGCCTAAACCGCGCGTGGTGATGGGGAAGCATAACCTGCGCCGGCGCGAGCCGATTACGTTCGGCGCGGGTGGGCCTGAGTCTCTGGGCAGAGCATGAGCACGAGCACCAAGGTTGATCCCAGCACTCTCGGCTGGGTAAAGACTGAAATCGACGAAACGCTCAAGCAGGCGCGTCTCGAGCTGGAGGCGTTCGCGGATAACCCCGCGGACAAGACGCGCCTTCGCTTTTGCATTACCCACCTGCACCAAGTCGTGGGCACGCTGCTCATGGTCGAGCTGGATGGCGCGGCCATGTTGGCGCGTGAGACCGAGGCGCTGGCCGAGGCGATCCTGCAAGGCAAGGTGTCCACCGATAATTCGTCGTTGGACGTGCTGACGCGTGCGATTTTGACCCTGCCTGACTACCTCGCGCGACTGCAGTTGGGCCAGTCCGACGTGGTCATTCGACAGTTGCCGCTTATCAATGAGATGCGCGCGGCGAGGCGGGTCGACGCGCTGCCAGAAGCCGAGGTATTCGAGCCGGATCTCTCGGTGCGTCCACCGCGCGTGGAAGGCGGACTTGAGAAACTTTCCGATGACGAGTACCGCGCCTTGGCGCGGCGCTTACGCCCGGCATTTCATGGCGCGTTGTTACGCTGGTTGCGTGAGTCGGACGACCACGACGCGCTGCGCGAGATTGGCGAGACGTTTAAGCAACTTCAGGGCTACTCGGGGCTGCCTGCCGCCGAGCAGCTGTTCTGGGTGGCGGGCGGTCTGGTAGAAGCGATGGCGGATGGCAGCCTCGAAGGCACCGCCGACCGCAAGAAATTCTTCGCGCGCATCGATCAGTTCTTGCGTCGCCTGGTCGACGGCGACGATCGCGCGAGCCTGCGCAAGACCGCCGAACCAGTGATCAAGGGTCTGTTGCTGGAAGTGGGTCGTGCGGCCCCGCACCCGCAAGGCGCGCGCGTCAAGCAACTCAAACAAGCCTACGAGCTCGATTCACTGCTCGGGATTGCCGCAACCCCGGACTTGGAGGCCACCGAGCTGCCGACGCCGGAAGTGCTCCAGTCGGTGGCACAGGCGCTCGCCAAGGAACTCGAACAGGCACAAGACATTCTGTCGGCCTACTTCGAGCCGGGACAGTCGCGCGACGCGAATGCACTTGCGCCCCTCGACGACATCTTGCGCAAGATGTCGGGTACGCTCGAGATGGTCGGTGTGCCGGCGCTCAAGCGCCTAACCGACGAGATCGCCGAGGTCGCGCGTGCCCTGCAGGACAGTCGCCTCGCCAACGCCGACGCGGCTGCGATGCCGATGGCGCAGGCGCTGTTGTTGGTGGAGAACAGCGCGCGCGACGTTTCGCACTCTGCCGGCGCCTGGCGCAACCAGATCGAGAGCAACATCCAACGTCTGCAGGCGTTGCGTTCACCGCAGCCGCGACCGGCGACCGAAGGGATCGAAGTCGGCGAAGCACAGCTCACCGAGGCCGAGTTTCGCCAACTCCTGGGTGTGGTATCAGGCGAGGTCAACGCCAATCTGGCCAAGATCGAGGAGGCGCTTGAGGGGTTCGCCGCCGACACCGACAAGCGCGCACAGCTCGATGATGTGTCGGGATTGGTCAGCCAGATCCAGGGCGCATTGCAAATTCTCGGGCAGGAGCGCGCCGCGCGTCTGCTCGAGTCCACCCACAAGTACGTGGAGGACGTTCGTACCGGTCAGCTCGCGCCGGACAGCGCGGTACTCGATGGTCTGGCAGTCAGCATCGGAACCGTAGGTGCGTTTGTCGAGGGGCTGCATACCGGTCGGCGCAACCTGGATGAATTGTTGGTCGCAGCTGAGCAAGAGTTGCGCGCGGCAGTGCATGGGGTTCAGGCTTCGACAGATCCGGAGGCGTTGGCCGCCGAAACGAAACAGACCTACGACAACTGGGTGGCGGAACCCAATTCCGCCAATGCCGCCAGTTTGCGCACCGCGCTACAGGCGCTGCGTAACGCGGCCCAATCGCAAGGTCTGGACAAGATGGAGCGCATCGCCAGCGAGATGGCGCGCGCGCTCGATGCCGTGGCCGAAGACCCGAGCCAACTCACGCGCAAGGTTCGCGCGACACTGGAGCAATCGCTCGCCGCGCTCGGCGCGTTGGTGACCCGGCAACTCAAGCCAGCTGCTGCCGCTGCACCGCCTCCGGTTGAGAAGCGTGCGACGCCCGCTGCACCGCCACCCCCGCCAGCGCCGGCCGCGGGCGAGGGCGATGAAGAGATCATGCAGATCTTCATCGAGGACGCACGCGACGTACTGAAGAACATTCGTCGCGAATTCGAGGTTTGGCGCGCCGATCCGGACAATCAGAACGCACTGACCGACCTGCGCCGTGGCTATCACACCATCAAGGGCAGCGGTCGTATGGTGGGCGCCTCCGAGATTGCCGAGTTCGCATGGGCGATCGAGAACATGCTCAACCGCCGTCGCGACGGCAAGATTCCGCTCTCGGACGCCATGATCGACTTGCTGGCGCGTGCCGAGCACGCGATCCCGCAGCTTATCGGCCAGCTCGAGGGCGGGCCGGCGCCGACCATCGACTATGCCGCGCTGCGCGAGGCCGCCAACGCGCTCGCCCAGGGTGCGACCGATGCGAGGTCGACACCCGCTGCTTCGCCTGCTGTGCAACCTGCGGCACAGACCGAACCAGTACTGGCCGGTCTGCCGCGACTCGACGGCGTGTTGCTCGAAATTTTCGCCAGTGAGGCGCGCGGGCACGTGGCGACGGTGCGCAACGAAATCGCCAGCGCGCGTGAGGCCGGCGAGGTGCGGCTCGTGCCAGACGCCTTGTTCCGCGCGACCCATACGCTGCTTGGTAACGCGCGTTCGCTCGGCATTGTGGTAATGGCGGGCGCCTGCATGGAAACGGAAAAGCTGTTGAATGCGATGCGTGCACAACAGGAACCGATGCACACGACGCATCTCGATTTGCTGGCACAGCTCGCCGATACCGTTGAAGACCTGATCGCCGCGCTCAATGGAGACGCCGCGATCGCCTCGACCGTGCCGCAGCGCTTTGGCGCGATCGGCGCCGAGGCCCATGCCGCGCACCAGCATCTTTCGGAAGGCGATACCGCGACGCCGACGCCATCGGTCGTCAAAGCGTCGACGACGCCGCCGCCCTCCGCCCGCGTGGTCCCCTGGCCGGGCGCGACCGCGCCGGCAGCCGCCACGCCACCGGCAGCACGGGTGCCGACGGTGCCGCCACCGAGGTCCGCGCCAGAGTCGGAGACGGTGGTCGAACGAGTCGACCCCGAGCTGCTTGAAATCTTTCACGAAGAGGCTGTCGATCTGCTGAGCGCAATTGATAGCCAAGTCGCGCAATGGCGGTCGGCGCCAGACGACAATGAGGCACTGCAAGAGCTCAAGCGCGTGTTGCATACGCTCAAAGGTGGCGCGCGCATGGCCGGTGCCACGACCGTCGGTACGCTCGCGCACAATACCGAGAGCTTGCTAAAGAGTTTTGAGGATCGGCGCGCCGAACCCGATGCCGATTTGTTTGAGCTCTTGATTGAAGCGCATGACACGCTTGCCCACATGGTGCGCAAGCTACAGGCCGGCGAGCCGGTGCCTACTGCCAACAGTTTGAACACGCGCATGCAGGCATTGATGCGCGGGGAACCACTGCCAGCGGTTGATGCCGCGGCTGCCTCGCCGCCACCCAGCATGATCGATGAATTCCCCGTGCTCGATGAATCAGTAGGCGAAGCGGCGCTCGATGTGCCCGACACCGATGCTGGCTCGGCGATGGCGGGATTCGAGGTGATTGAGGAATTGCCGGACTTGCGCTTCGACGCGAGCGAGCCGGCCGCAGCGACGGAAGGCACCGAATCCGTCGCCACTGATGCGATCGATAGCTCCATGACGGCGCCTGAGGCCGTTGAGCACGGGGCGGTTGCGCTCGCCGAACAGTACGATCGTCGCGACGGCGACGAAGACACCGGCAAGCTCTGGCCGGAGCGCGGCGAGCGGCGCGGCCAGATTCGCGTCAATACCCAGCTGCTGAATAATCTTGTCAACTATGCCGGTGAAGTCAGTATCGCGCGTTCGCGTATGGAGCAGCAGGTCTATGGGTTCCGCGACAACCTGGGTGAGCTCTCGCGCAACATCACCCGTTTCCGCGACCAGATCCGTGAGCTCGAAATTCAGTCTGAATCGCAAATCTTGTATCGTCTGGAACATCAGACAACGAGCAGTCTGCGTGCCGGCGACTTCGACCCGCTCGAGTTCGACCGCTTCTCACGCCTGCAACAGCTCTCGCGCCAGCTCGCTGAAAGCCTGCACGACTTGACTACGATTCAGGGCAGCCTCGGCAACTTCATCGGCGAGGCCGAGTCGGTCTTGCAACAACAGGCGCGCATCAATACCGAGCTGCAAGAAGGCCTGATGCGCACGCGCATGGTGAGTTTCGCCACCCAGGCTGGACGCTTGCGCCACATGGTGCGCCAAACCGCGCGCGAGCTCGGCAAGCGCGCCGAACTGGAACTGATCGGCGCCGACGTGGAGCTCGACCGCACGGTGCTCGAGCGTATGATAGGTCCGTTCGAGCACATGATTCGCAACAGCCTCGATCACGGTCTGGAGTCGGAGGCTGGACGCAAGCGCGCCGGCAAGTCCGAGGTGGGTCGCATTACCATCGCGACCTCACAAGAAGGCAGCGAAATCGTCATTCGCTTCTCCGACGACGGTGCCGGGCTTCACCTCGAGACGATTCGGCGCAAGGCCATCG
>CP070641.1:1870177-1873281 GCA_020354085.1 Pseudomonadota bacterium | reverse complement strand
ACGTGTGTAAGAAGCTCCAACTAAGGCCCGGTGATCGCGTGGTCGAAGCAGGCTGCGGCTGGGGCGGGCTGGCGCTGCATATGGCCAAGGCCTACGGCGCCAAGGTGCGCTCGTACAATATTTCTCACGAACAGATCGTCTATGCGTGCGAGAGCGCCAAGGCGCTAGGCCTCACGGGCCAAGTCGAATACATCGAAGATGATTACCGTGAGATCGACGGCGAGTATGACGTGTTCGTCTCGGTCGGCATGCTCGAGCATGTCGGCCGCGACCACTTTAGCCAGTTGGGTGCGGTTGCCGACCGCTGTCTCACGCCCGCGGGCCGCGGACTCATTCACTCCATTGGCCGCAACCGCCCGGAGAAGATGAACTCCTGGGTGGAAAAGCGCATATTCCCCGGTGCTTATCCGCCGACGCTACGCGAGATGATGGATATCTTCGAGCCGGCCGAATTCTCCGTGCTCGATGTCGAAAACCTGCGCCTGCATTATGCCAAGACCTTGGAACATTGGCTCGCGCGTTTCGATCAGCACGCGCCAACCGTCGAGCGCATGTACGATGCCGTGTTTCTACGAGCTTGGCGACTGTATCTCGCGGGATCGATCGCCGCGTTTACCACCAGTTCGCTCCAGCTCTTTCAGGTGTTGTTTACGCGCGGCACCAACAACGAGCTTGCCTGGTCGCGCGCGCATCTCTACAGCTAACGCTGTCCGTGCAAGGCGCGGTAGGCTCGAGTTTCGCGTCTGACAGGACTATGCCTAACTGGGGGAAAACCACTCCTCGGTCCGCCCCTGTTCCAGCGCGGTTTTGTTGGCGCGACTGTTCAATAGTAGTGCTTATGCTCCCTTCGACGACGCCCGGCGCGCTGTACCACCACGCCGCGCACGCGTAACTCTCTCACCACTTCGACGGTCGCGTAATCGGCGTTCAGTGGCTTGAGAAATCGGTGCGCACCCTCGACCCAGTACTGTCGGAACACCGTTTCACCGTCGTAGTCGGCGACCACGTAGGCCCCGGACTCAAGCGGCATTACTGGATCGACAATCACAATGTGGCCGTCGACAAACTCCGGCGCCATGCTGTCGCCAATGACGCGCAACGCAAACGGCTCAGCGGCCGCGCAGCCGCTGGTTTCGCTTGGAATCGCGATGGCGTCCGCAGAAACAATGGGGATTGAACGACGCGAACCGACCATAGGAACTCCTTAAGCGGCGTGCCTGAAACCGGGCACGAGACGGGCAAAGCGTTCTGCGCGACGCAGCAGCCCGTTGAGCAACTCGCGCGTACGCGCGCTGTCGGTGGAGTCATCCTGCATCCAGTAAGCAAAGGTGGTGAGATAGATCGCGGTCAGGGCGGTTTCCTCCAGCGCCCGCCAAGGAAGGACGGCGTCGCGATGCGCTGCCTCGCGCAGCCACTGCACGGTACGCGATACCCGCAGCAGGCCGATGAACTGGTAATGCACGTGCCCGAACTCGAGCTTGTTGACGATCATCTGGCGTGTGGGGCGTCGATGCACGTGCAAGGCGGCGAGCCAGGTCATCAGAAGCAAAACAATGCGTTCGCGCGGCGTGAGTGACGCCAACCCCGGTGCAGCGCCGGCCTCAAGCATGGCGCGGTCGGCGCGGTCGAACCAAGCATCGACGATCTCTTCTTTCTCACGGAACTCGCCGCGAATCTGCTCGAGCGTGATGCCGAGTTCAGTCGCGACATCGTGCAGGCGCACCGCCTCCCAGCCTCGGTGCTCGGCAAGCAGCAGTGCAGCATCTACGATCCGCTCACGCAAGATTGTGTCGCTCATGGCGCTATTCTAGGCCGCAAGCCGAAAAAGCACGAAATCACGCGTGCCAAGTGGGCTCACGCGCTCACCGCCATCGGGCGCGCGGAGCGCCGAATCACCGCCTCCACGAACGCGGTCTGCACCCGGTCATGCTCGATCACCTCCGGCAGCAATGCCCGCAACGCGTAGAGCTTCTCCGCCTGCCGGCAGGCCGCGCGCTCGAGACGTGCACGCGTGGTGCGACTGAGATTCGGATGGGTCAGCAGTTGCGGCGCCTGCCAGTCATGAAAATCACGCACCAGGTCGCGGTCGCGCGCGGCGTCCCAGTCTTCGCTTACCAGCAACTCTGGAAACCAGTCGGTGTCGAGATGTCGGCCGATGAACGACTCGCCAATGCGCAACCCGTGGCGACCCAAGCCATGACCGTCGGCGTCGCGCGCAAACCATTGTGCGCATGCCAGCGGGCCCGCAGCCTCCCGCACACGCTGAGCGATCAAATCGCGGTGCGGCAATGCCGCGACAGAAAATGCGCTCAGGCTCGGCGCGACGAAACTCGTGTCCCCCTCAAGCGTCGGGTGCCACACGGCTTGCGTGACGCGCGGTGGCGAGCGTTGCGGGAGCGTGCTCGCGAGCAGCGCGAGCGGCAAATGCTCCTCGGTGGCATCGAGCAGCCACAGCTCGAGCTGGTCGGCCAGGGCGAAGGGCAAGGGCGGATGGTTCTCGAGCGCCGCGAGCAGTGCGTGCGTGTGCTCGTTGTCGATGATCTGGCTCGCGCCCGCACGCCACACGCCGTAGACCGCGAAGCGCGATGGCTGGCGCAGCGCCTGCACCTGCCACGTCCCGCCGTCGATGCTCATGGCGCGGAACCCCGGCAACTCGACGATCTGCACAGTCCCCTGGTAGGGTGACAGTTGCCGCATGCTGTAGTAATGCACCGTCGACATGATTCCGGCATTTTCCCACTGCGCGAGCGAAAATTCAGCCGCCCAGCTCAATGTGGGCTGCAAGAGCTGGACCACACGTGCTACTGCGCCGACCGACGGGCGGCACAACTGCCCGATCAGTCCGTCATGGAAACCGAGAAAGACGTCCCGCTAGCCCGAACTGGCGTCGCGCTTACCGCGGGCACGGGCGCGTTTGGCACGCGGATGGGCATCGTCGTAGACCTTGGCGAGGTGCTGGAAGTCGAGATGCGTATACACCTGGGTCGTCGAGATATTGGCGTGCCCGAGCAGCTCTTGCACCGCGCGCAGATCGCCGCTCGATTCGAGTAAGTGCGTGGCGAAGGAATGGCGCAGCATGTGCGGATGCACCGGCTGATCAAGCC
>CP070641.1:1850890-1870077 GCA_020354085.1 Pseudomonadota bacterium | reverse complement strand
GTGCAGCGTGCGGCGGCCGCGGGTACGCTCGCCTGCGGTCCGCTCGCGAGTTTCCTATTGTTTCGCTTGCTCGATGCGCGGCAACTGCTGGTCGACCCGTCGAACGCCGGCCGCACCTTGGTTTGGAATCTCGCCGCGCGCGATTGGGACGAACATCTGCTCGCGCTGTTCGGCATCGAGCGCGCGTTGTTGCCGGCGTGCGTGCCGACGCGTCACGCTTACGGCACGTTGCGCCCCGGTAGCCGCGATGTGCCCGTGACAATCATGAATGGCGATCAATCGGCGGCGTTGTTCGCCGCGGGCGCACCCGATTCGAAAACGGCCTACATCAACATCGGCACCGGCGCATTCGTATTGCACGCCGCATCCCAGCGACCCACGTCTGACCGTTTGTTATCGAGCATTGCCTATAGCGACGACCGTGGTGCGACCTATCTACTGGAAGGCACGGTCAACGGCGCAGGCAGCGCACTCGTGTGGATTGGCGAGACGCTCGATATTGAGAATGTCGAGCGTAAGCTCGACGAGTGGATGAAACAAGAATCGGCACCACCGTTGTTCCTAAACGGCATCTCCGGCCTTGGCGCGCCATTTTGGATGGCGGATTTCGCGTCGCGCTTCGAAGGACAAGGCACCGCCGAGCAACAAGTGGTCGCGGTCGCGGAATCGATTGTCTTTCTGCTTCAGGCGAACTTGGATGAGTTCGCGCGCTCGGGTGTCACGTTCTCGCGCATCGTGGCGAGCGGCGGTCTCGCGCAATCATCCGCCTTGTGCCAGCGCCTCGCGGACCTGAATGGATTGCCGTTGTCGCGATCGGCCGAGCCCGAGGCCACCGGCATGGGTCTCGCCTTCTTGCTTGCCGGGCGGCCGCGCGACTGGCCAAGGCCGCCGGTCACCGATTTCCGGCCGCTGCCGAACACGCCGCTGCACGAGCGCTACGCGCGCTGGCGCGCGCTCATGGACGCGGCTGTGTCGTCGACGGCATAGCGCGCCGCTTCCCAGGCGAGCAGTGCCTGTTTGCGCGCCTCGCCCCAACGGTAGCCGCCGAGTGCGCCGGACTTGCGGATGACACGATGGCAAGGAATCAGCAGTGCCACGGGGTTGCGGGCGACGGCATTGGCGACCGCGCGCACGGCCCGGCCGTCACCGATGTGATGGGCGACGTCTTCATAGGTCACGAGCGCGCCGGGAGGGATATGCAGCAACGCCTCCCAGACGCGCAGTTGAAAGTTCGTTCCTTTGACGTAGACGGACAACGGCGCGGCGGCGCGCGGCGCGTTGCGGAACAAGCGGGCGGCGACGGCAGCGGTCTCCGCAGGCGCGCGCCGGAATTTGGCCTTGGGCCATTGCGCGTGAAGCAAGTCCAGTGCTGCGCCCTTGCTCGCCACGAATTCCAACGCGCACACGCCTTTATCCGTCAGTGCGACGAAGAAGTCACCGAATGGTGTGGCGTGTATGCCGTGCCGTATCGCCAGCCCCGCGCCGCCGCGTCGAATGTCACCCGGCGTCGCGGCGTGTACCGTGACCATGAGATCGTGCAGCCGCCCGGCGCTTGAAAGCCCGACGTCGTCGGTTGCGTCGAGCACGTTCGCGGAACGTTCGAGTAAAGCGCGCGCATGCGCCGCGGTGAGGTATTGCACGAAGCGCTTCGGGCTCACGCCCGCCCAACGTTGGAACAGGCGCTGGAAGTGGAATTCGCTCAGGCCCGAAGCGGCAGCCACGCGCTTGAGGTTCGGCTGCTCGCGGTAGTGTGCGCTTAAGTACTCGATTGCCCTCTCGATGCGCTGGTAATCGCTCGCCGCCATGCTGTCCGCTTAGTTTCGGATTGACTCGGCCATCCTAGGCGAGCCCAGCGCGCTCGCCAACCCGATTCTTGCGGCGACTAGCGTGACTTTGGTTCAACCAAGACACGGTCATTAGGTCCCGGTGGCGGGCTGTAGATCACCAGCGCCACCGCCGGTTCCTTGCCCTCGTTGACGAAGTAATGGACCACACCGCGCGCGACGAACAACGTGTCGCCGCTCTTGGCGGGAAGTTTTTGCTCGCCGACGTGAATAGATCCATGGCCACGCACCATCAGCACCGTGATGTCGGAATCGGCGTGGTAGTGCGCGGGCTCCCGGCCGCGCACCTGCACGAGCAAGTGCGCCGTGTGCGCACTGCGGTGCAGTGGAATCGGCTTGACATTCTCGCCCGGCGCGAGCGGGTTCTCGCGGAGTATCTTTTCGATACTGCGCGCCTCGATATTCCTTTCTTGGCCAACTGGCCCAACGAAGTCGGCGCCCGATACGGGCGTTACAACGGGGAACAGGGCGAACCACGTTGCCATGCCGATACATGCTCTCGTGCCCATTCCTGCTCCCTCCGCTCGGAGCAATTGGTTGTGCAGTACTATAGGTAGTATCCGGGGCAGTTCCTAATTCTAGTACCGGGTTCCCATATACTAGGAATCTCTCGTTTGGCTCTGGGTGCTAGGCCGTATGTTTATAGTTAGGTGCAACCAATGCGCATAACAACAATCACTTTTGCGGCTGTATTTTCATTGGCTCATCCGGTCGCAGTCGATGCCGCGTCTCCTGAAAATTTGGCGCATGACTTTTATGCCTGGCTTCTTTCCGTGCCGGGCACGGGGTCCGGTCTCCCCGCAGCAAAGGAGCGAGAGCACCTCGCTGAGCTGCTCTCACCTACGCTCTTGCAACTTCTTGATAGCGCAACAGTCATGGAGAAGCGCTGTATTCAAAACAACACACCCGGCGACAAACCTTACATAATTGAAGGCAACATTCTGGTTGGCAATTACGAAGGAGCTACAGAAATAGTGGTCGGTAAAGCACGAAACGAAGGTAAGACCGCGATAGTGAAATCGCGTCTGTTCTCCGTTGACTCTCGGTTTCCAAAGTCCCATCCGTATCGAGTGCACACGTGGACTGATGAGCTTGTCATGAATCAATACCGGGACAGATGGGTTATTGCCAATATCCAGTTTGAAACTGGCAACTCACTTTCGAAAACGCTTGACGAATACTTAAGAAACGGCGCTAAGTGGTGCAAAACACCCACCACGAGCAAACTTGAAAGTCCGGGGTCAGAGTAAAAACTGCCTTCACGTAGTTCGGGAACTACGTTGCTACCGTCGATGCCAAAGCACCTGAATCTTTTCAAGTTCATGCTGATCACGGCACTTGTGCCTGTAGTATTAGGCGCGTGTGTGACCGCGGTGGCGCCGCGCGCCGTGTCGCGGCTCGATGCGGCGAGCCAGCCGCAGTTCGTCAACGTCTTACCCCTGCCCGCGGCCGCGACGCCCGACACCATGCGCTTTCCCGGCACGGACTACTACGGCGTGCGCATGGAGCAGGTTGAGCAGGATCTCGGGCTCATCGATCCGCGCAGCGGCAAGCCGCTCTTCACGCGCGTTTGGGGTTTCGCCGCCGGCGACGGGCGCGCGACCTATCCGGGCCCGACGATCGAGGCGCGTACCGGACGCCCGGTGAAGGCACTGTGGGAGAGCGCGCTACCGGAAAAGCATCTGCTGCCGGTCGATACCACGGTGCACTGCGGCCCGAGCGCCAAGCAGGCGCACTCGCACTGCCGGCCGTTCGTGCGCACGGTCGTACACCTGCACGGCGGCCGCGTCCCCGATCATAGCGACGGTTATCCCGAGGCCTGGTTCTCGCCGGGCTTTCGCGAGCGCGGCCCGCTGTTCAGCCGTGAGGTCTACGACTACCCGAACGATCAGGAGGCCGCGACCCTCTGGTATCACGATCACGCCATGGGCATCACGCGCCTGAACGTGTACGCCGGTCTCGCCGGTTTCTATTTACTACGCGACGACAACGAGGCGCGCTTGCAGCGTGAGGGCCTGCTGCCGGATCGCGCGTTTGAAATCCCGGTGCTTATTCAGGACCGCGCGTTCTTAAGCGACGGCTCGCTGTTCTACGCGCAAGAGGCCGGGGAAGCGGAGCGCCGGCCGGAAGCGCAAGAGCGACCGGGCGAGGCGCCGAAGAAAATGCCGCGCGATCCGCTCACCGGCGCCCCAACCGCGTCGATCGAGCCGGAGTTCTTCGGCGATATGATCCTGGTCAACGGCAAGCTCTGGCCGGTGCTGGAGGTCGAGCCGCGCCAGTATCGTTTGCGCCTGCTCAACGGCTCGAATGCGCGCTTTTACCATCTGTGGCTCGACTCGGGTCAGACCCTGCACCAGATCGGCGGCGATGGCGGCCTTTTGCCCAAGCCGGTGGCGCTCAAGGACCTTACGCTCGCGCCGGCCGAGCGCGCCGATGTGATCGTGGACTTCTCGGATCCCGCGCTCAAGGGCAAGGCTATTGTTCTGCGCAACGACGCCAAGACTCCGTACCCAAACGGCGACGAAATCGATCCCGCGACCACGGGACGCATCATGGCATTTCGCGTGACGCGCCCGCGTTCCCAGGTCGCAGATAGCCGGCTACCGTCGACACTCCGGCCGCCGATCGCGATGCCACGCGCGCAAAATGAGCGCACCGTGCTGCTTGCCGAGCTGGAAGACGAATTCGGGCGCGTGAAGCCGATGCTCGGCACGCTGGCCGACGGTGCGCTGGGTTGGGATGCGCCGATCTCGGAAAGCCCGCGCCTCGGCGCGACCGAGGTGTGGCGCATCGTCAATGCCACCGAAGACGCGCATCCGGTGCATTTGCACCTAGTGCAGTTCCGCGTACTCGATCGCCAGAAGTTCGACAGCAAGGCATTTGAGCCCGGTAAGCCCGATACGCTCAAGCTCCTCGGCAGGCCGCGGCCGGCGGAACCGAACGAGAGCGGCTGGAAGGATACGGTGATGGTGCTGCCAGGCGAGCTTGTGCGCCTGGCCGCAACCTTCGATCTCGCCGGGCTATTCGTGTGGCACTGCCACATCCTCGAACACGAGGACCACGAGATGATGCGGCCGTATCGCGTGCTGCCCTAGGCGCACGCTGCAACCTCAGGTCGATTCGCGCGCGGCCTCGGCGATCTCGCGCTGGCGGCGCTCCACGGCCTTGCGGTCCTTCTCGAAGCCCGCCAGCAGTTCGTACACGCACGGCACCACGAACAGCGTGAGCAGCGTCGATACCAGCACACCGCCGATCACCGCGATTGCCATCGGCGCACGCAGCTCCGCGCCGGGGCCGAACGCGAGCGCCAGCGGCAGCGCCGCGGCGATGGTGGCGAACGAGGTCATGAGGATCGGACGCAGGCGGATCGGGCAGGCCTCGAGGAGCGCGGCGCGTACCGTGACACCGCCGCGGTCGCGCACCTGATTAGTGAAGTCCACCAGGAGAATCGAGTTCTTCTTGGCGATGCCCATGAGCAGGATCAGCCCGATGAAGCTGAATATGTTGATCGAGTGGCCGAACGCGAGCAGCGTAAGAAACGCACCCGATACGCTGAACGGCAGCGCCATCAAGACCGTGAACGGATGCACGAAGCTGTTGAACTGCGAAGCCAGCACCATGTACGCGACCACGATTCCTAGGATCAGCACGAACCACAGACTGGCGAAGGACTCCTGGAAGGCTTGCGCGCCGCCGACGAAGCGTAGCCGGTAATCGGGCGGTAACACGTTACGCGCGATGGCACGCGCCTGGTTGAGCGCTTCCTGCTGCGACTTGCCGCTCGCGACATTGGCAAAGATCTTGATCGAGCGCTCGCGGTCATGGCGGTGGATCTGCGCCAGGGCTTGGCCTTCGTGAATCCGCACCACCTCGGAAAGCGGAATGCGCTCGCCGCGATTGTTGCGCACGTATAGACTTTTAAGCTGATCGACACGGTCGAGCTCCTGCTCGCGCAGCCGCAGCCGCACGTCATAGCGCCGGCCCTCGGCGGAGTACTGCCCGGCCACGATGCCGCCGACCATGGCATTCATGGTCTGGGAAATCGCCTGGATGCTCACGCCGCGCTCCGCGGCGCGCGCTCGATCGGGAACGATCTGGATTTCGGGTTTGCCGAGCAGATAGTCGCTGTCGGTGTCGGTGACGAGGCCGGTGGCGTTTAGCTTGTCGATGATGGTCTCGGAGTATTCGACAAGCTTGTCCCAATCGCGGCCCTGGATGGCAAACTCCACGGGAAAGCCGCGCGAGGCGGTGAAGCCGCGCTGCGACAAATCCTGGATCGAGACTTTGAAGCCCATCTTGCGCAGGGCCTTTCGTGTGACCCCCATCAACTCTTGTTGACTCAGTTCGCGGCCGGTTTCGGGATCGATACCACGCTCACCCTTGGGTTTCATGCTGACGAAGATATTCACCAGGTTCGATTGGCCGCCCATGCCGAAGCCGCCGACCGCTGCCATGTAACGCCGCACCTCCGACCGCGATGTCAAGAACTTCTCCGCCTCGCGCGTCTTGGCGTCGGTGTACGCCATAGAGGAATCCACCGGCGTTTGCATGCGTATGATGAAGCTCGACTGGTCCTGCACCGGCATGAATTCCTTGTTGATGAAATTGAGCGTCCAGAACGAGCCAGCGAAAAACAGCATGGAGCCGACGATCACCCACCACGGGTAGCGCAGTGCGATCTGCAGCAGCCGATGATAGAGCGCTGCTACGCCACGAAACACGAAATCCACCGCACGCCCGAGGCGCGTCGTGCGGCCGCCGGCCTCGACGAATTGCGAGGCGCGCATCGGTGTCAGCGTCAGCGCCTCGAGCAGCGATAGCAACACCGCAACCGTCATGGTGATGCCGAACTGAAAGAAGAACTTGCCGATCACGCCGGTCATGAACGCCACCGGCAGGAAGATCGCGACCACGGCGAGCGTGGCGGCAATCGCGGCAAACGTAATCTGGCGTGCGCCGAGCAGGGCCGCCTCGACGCGGTTCTCACCCTTTTCCTGGTGACGCACGATGTTCTCCAGCACCATGATGGCGTCGTCGACCACGATGCCGACCGCGAGACTTAGCCCAAGCAGCGTGAAGGTATTGAGCGTGAAGCCGAAGAAGTACAGCACGATGAACGTACCGATGATTGAGGTGGGAATCGCCAACAAGACGTTGAAGGTCGCGGTCCAACTGCCGAGGAACAGCCAGCAAACCAGCGAGGTGACCAACACCGAGAGCACCAAGGCGAACTTGAATTCGTTCACCGAGTCCTCGATGAATTGCGTGCTGTCGAAATTGACGTCGATCGCCATGCCTTCCGGGAGCTGCTTGCGTACCTCGGCCATGCGCGCCTTGACGGCATGCGCCACTTCCACGGTGTTGGAGCCACGTTGCTTGCGGATGCCGATGCCGACCGCGGGCTCACCGTTGGCGCGTCCAATGCGACGAATGTCGTCCAGCCCGTCCTCGATCTCCGCCACCTGGTTGAGCAGGATGCGCGCGTAGATCGGCTGGCCGCCACGCTGGTTGATGACGATATGACCGAATTCCTTGGCGGTCTTGAGCTCGCCCAAGGTGCGTACGTCGTATTCCTTGCGCCCCAGGCTCAACTGCCCGGCCGGCAGCTCCGAGTGCTCGCTCTTGATCGCGTCGAGCACGTCGGTGACCGCCAGGTCGTAGCGCGCCAGCGCTTTGCCCGATACCCAGACGCGCAGGTTGGGCTCGACATAGCCGCCATAGGCCAGCTCGCCCACGCCCGATACCGATGAGAACCGGTCCTTGAGCGTGTCCTTTACGTAACGCATCAACTCGCGCAGCGAATGGCGATCGCTGGTGAGCGACATCCACAGGATCGGCTGGTCCTCGGGATTGGTCTTGCTGATGATTGGCGGCTCCATGTCAGCCGGCAGGTAACGCGCCGCAGCCCCGACCTTGTTCTGTACCTCCTGCAGCGCATCCGAAATATTGCGCGACAGCTCGAACTCGATGCTGATCGAGGCTGCGGCGTAGCGCGAGGTCGAGTTGACGCTGCGCACTCCCTCGACCGTCATGACCGCGTCCTCGATGACGTCCACCACGTTGGTTTCGACCACCTCGGGAGCCGCGCCCGGCCACACGACATTCACCGTGACCACCGGGAAATCGACATCCGGCAACTGACTCACGCCCATGCGATCGGCGGAGATAAGACCGAACAGGATCAATGCCGCCATCATCATCCAGGCGAACACCGGGCGGCGAATGGCGATTTCAGGAAGATTCATGGCACGTTTTCGGTGGCGATCGCAGGATACCGCACCGTGGCGGCCTCCAGACGCAGGAAGTTGACCTTCGCGGTATAGCGCGCGCGATCAAGGGCGCGCAGGTTCTCCTGGTAGGACGTCAGCGCCTGCAGAACGTCGAGATTGGTCACTAGGCCAAGTTTGTAATCGCGCTGCTGCGTTTCGTAGTTCTTCTTCGCCGCCTGCGCGGCGGTTTCCAAAGCCTGCAATTGCTTGCGATCCAACAACACCGTCTGATGCAACGAGCGGATCTCCTGATCGGCCAGGCGTTGCACACGCGACACCTCCAGTTCGGCCTGCGTGTTTTGCGACACCGCCTCGCGCACTTGTGAGTTGACGCTGCCACCGGCGTACAGCGGGATGGTAAGGGCGAGCTGCACGTCCCAGTCGACATTCTCGAGGTTGCCGGTGCGCTCCAGGTAACGGTTGGCGTTGAGGTCGAGCGACGGCAGGTGCCCGCCGCGCGCCACCGTGATGTTCTCCTCCGTTGCCTTGAGTCGCGCGCGCGCGGCCTTCACGTCTGGGCGTACGGCGACGCGTTCCAGGTAACGATCGAGCCCGTCGATGTCGTTGGGCAAGGCCTCGGCGTCGCGCAGCGCGGTGGTAGCGAGCCGACCGCTCTGGAATGCGAACACGTCGCGCGCCACGCTGAGCTGCGCATTGAGTTGTTCGATCTCCGCGCGCAGCGTGCTGATCCGCGCCTGCACCGTGAGCACCTCGCCCACACGCGAGCGGCCGATGCGCACACGTGCCTGCAATTCCTGCTCGCGTTGCAGGTTCTGGTTGATCTGCTCTTCCAGGTTAACGAGGTCGCGTTCGATCGACACCACATCATAAAAATTGCGCACGACGTCCTTGAACAGCTGCACACGTGCGTTGTGGTAATCGTCTTGTTGTGCGCCGACCAGGGCCTGCGTCTGACGTATGGTCGCCAGCTCGCGGAAACCGCGAAACAGCGGTTGCGTCGCGGCAATGCGCGCATGCGGTTGGCGCGTCGGGTTGGCGGTCGTATCACGCGCGCCGCTGTCGATCCAGGTGTATGAGGCCACGCCATCGACCGTCGGGCGCAGCGCGGCGCTGGCCTGCTGGTAGCGCTCCTCGGCCTGACGGATCAGTTCGGATTGCGTGGCGATGACCTCGCTGCGCTGTAGCGCCGCGGCGTAGTAGTCATCGAGCGTCAAGGCCTGCCCCCCGTGCGCCGCCACGCTCAACAATGCGCCCGCCAGCACCGTGCTATGTATCCAAGCCGTCGGCCGTCGTAAACAATGCACTATCGAGCAACTCCATTCACGCCAAGGGTTCGGCCTGGCACTTGTCGCGCAGGTACAAGCAAGATTGAGCGCTAGGGTGGCACTATAGAAAGGCAGCGACCTGGCTAGCAAGGCCCGCCCAAGCACCGGTGTTGTACTCCCGCCCTGTGTGCCTTATCCGGCACGACCCGTGATTTATGACCCAAGTGTAGGTGGCTGGTTCCGACGGAGCTACCGCGTTCGGCACCGCGCTTGACGGCCTCGGAGCGCTTCGCGATGCTCTTCGCTGCCGTCGCTACCTGGATCGGCCCATGGCGGCTGGTTAATCACCTGAAACGAGAGCAATCGCATGCCCCATTTGACCCTCGAGTATTCGGCCAACGTCCGCGAGAATAAGGACTTTTCTGAGCTGTTCTCGCGTCTGCACACCGTCCTGGAAGAGGTTGCCGGGGCTACGCGGCTGAGCTGCAAGAGCCGCGCGCGCGCCGCCGAGCAGTTCTATGTCGCCGACGGTGCGACATCGCATGCCTTTGTGCATCTCGATATTCGGTTGCTCGTCGGACGAACGGCGGAGGCCAAGAAGCAACTCGGTGCCCGCGCGCTGGCATTACTCAAGGAGTGGTTTGCCGATTCCGTCGCCAAACTGGCGCTTCAGATCACGGTCGAGGTGCGGGACATCGACCTGACGTTCTATTCCAAGCACCCGGAAGGAACCCTGCCGAAGCACTAATAACGCTTCGTGCAAGCGGGAGGAACTAGCGCCGCGCTTTCAGTTTCCGGTAGCGAAAGCAGTCGACCACGTGGTCGTTGACCATCCCGACTGCCTGCATGTGCGCATAGATGATGGTCGAGCCGACGAAGCGAAAGCCGCGCTTTATTAGATCCTTGCTGAGCGTATCGGACTCCGCGGTACGGGCCGGTATCTCTTTCATCGTCACCCAGCGATTGACGATTGGCCGACCGCCAACAAAGCGCCAGACATAGTTGTCGAAACTGCCGAATTCTTTTTGCACGGCGAGAAAGGCGCGCGCGTTGGTCACGGCGGCCGCGACCTTGAGGTGGTTCCGCACGATGCCGGGGTCGCGCAGCAGCGTCTTGATCATGCGCGCGTCGAAGCGTGCAACCTTGCGCGGGTCAAAACTAGCGAAGGCCTTACGGTAGTTCTCGCGCTTCTTGAGAATGGTCGACCAACTCAAGCCTGCCTGCGCGCCTTCCAGAATCAGGAACTCAAAGTGTTTGCGGTCATCGTGCACCGGCACGCCCCATTCCTTGTCGTGATAGCGCACGTATAACGGGTCGGTTCCGCACCACGCACAGCGCGGCTTCATAGCCTCCGCCACACGCGCCTTGAGTTGGGTCTTGAGTGTCGCAGGCAGTCGCTTCCAGTCGAGCCCGCGCAGCGCGCCTTCGATGGCGTACACGAGATTGAGTGTGGCGTTGTAGCCGTGACCCTTGAGCAGACGATAGGCGTTGACCGAACCAACGCGTTGCAGGTCACGCGCGCTGTAGATACCAACCGTGTTGAACCACCGTTCGGTTGTCGCTCCGAGATTGGGCAGCGTGGCGAGTTGCGAGCGGCGCGGCATGGTCTTAAATCGACTCCGCCTCGGGATGGCGCGCCTTGTCGAGCGCCACATATACGCCGTGATAGCGCACGGCGTCCTCACCATTGGCCTTGATCGTCACGTCCAACTCGATGCGCGCCATGCCGCGGCGCTCGAACGTGCGCAGAAACTTCTCAAGCTCGGTAGGCGTCGGGGGTGAGCACGTCGCCACGATATCTCGCGTTACTGGACGCAGGTAGCTCACGTTGCATTCGCGGATAACGACGGTGGCTGGCCCATGATCGCGTAGCACCAGATGCACCAATCCCCACCCCGCGAGGGTAGCAAGGGCCGCAAGGCTGCCGCCGAACGCGGTGCGTTTGTCGTTAAGATTTGAAGCGAGCGGTGCAGCGAGCGTGAGCCCATGTTCATCGAAGCCTACTACCGTGATTCCCATGGCCAGGGTCAGCGGTATCTCGCGGTGCAACGTCTGCTCGAGCGCCTTGAGCTGTTCCGCGCTGATCGCCGTCAACATTGACTAATTCTCATGGGACTTCAAAAGTAAGCGATGCCCACAGGCTCTCCCAGTCGGCACGTGAAAATAATCCGGCCGGTTTTAGATGTACCGACGTCACCAGCCACACACCCGCGCGCGTCAGTTTGAGCGTCACGCGCCCGTCGGCATCCGTACGCGCCCTGATCTTTTCCTTGGGCCGGTCGCGATTGAACGCAATCACCAGGTTTCCCGCCAATGGGTTGCCTTGATACAGCAACTGTACGCCAAGCTCGCCGCCAGCGCGCAGCGCGTACGGATCATTGCGCGCGATCAATTCGAGCGGAAACCCCAAGATACGATCGGCGGGTTGATTGGGCGCCGGCGGGTTCGTGGACACCAACGCCTTGGCGCAACGCGAGTAGTATTCCAGGACCGTGCCCTTGCGCTTGAAGACCTTGGCAGCCTGTTCCCGGTGCTGTTCTAGACCTTCTATATTCAGGTAACGCTCGAATTCGGCCAGGTCGTCGAAACGCACCGAGCTTTTGGTGCTCCGGTAGCCAATGACATGCACGCCGGCGTCACGCACCTTGAGCATGCCAGCCGGATCGTCCCCGGGGGTACCGCCGATCGCCTGCTCGCCGCTGGGGCCGACCCCCACGTACCGTTCGAATATTTCGGGAAAATAGATTTGTGACTCGCCTTTGAGATGTTCGCCGACATACAGCCGCAGGGGAACCGTCGTGTTCGGCGCCGGTCGGAAGGTCGCAGGTTCGATCCAGTAATCATGCGCCTGCGCACTCGCCACGCTGCCCCATTGCGCTATGGCGACGAGCGCGAGCAGGGCACGACGGACTCGATTACACTCGCGCGACTGCGAGCGCCAGGGTGTCAATAACATTGGGGGAGGGCAGTTCGATGACGGTGAAGGATAGCATGGCGCATCACCATCGGCGGTGGCATTTTGGGTTGTCCGTGTTTTTTCTGTCGTGGTTGATAGCAGCGACTGCCTGGGCACACGAGATACGACCGGCGATCGTCACCATAAGTTTTACGCCGCAGGCGTATGAGATCGACATCAGTGCCAACCTCGAGGCCCTCATCGCGGGCGTCAGCCCCAAGCACAGCGACACACAGGAGTCGCCCAATGCCAAGGTCTACGACTCACTACGTGCGTTGCCGCCAGATCAGTTCAAGGCGCACTTCGCGCAATTCGAAAAGATGTTTCTCGCCGGCGTAGCACTTGAGGTCGACGGGCAACGCACGGCGCCAACGGTAACCACGCTCGATGTGCCCGAAGTTGGCGACCTGTCGCGCTCGCGCCTCTCGCGCGTGCAGCTTGCGGGGGCACTTCCGTCCGATGCGCGCTTATTGCGCTTCGCCTATGCCGCCGAATTCGGTGGGGCCATTGTGCGTTTTCCGACGGCGGACGGCAGCTTCGAGGCGCTATGGCTCAAGGACGGGCGCAAGAGCGAGCCCTATATCATCGGCCTCGGGCTGGAGAAACCCACACGATTTACCGTGATCGGGCAATACGCGGCGCTCGGTTTCACGCACATCCTGCCGCTCGGGCTCGATCACATACTGTTCGTGTTGGGACTGTTTCTATTGAGCCTCAAGCTCAAGCCCCTGCTCATTCAGGTAACCGCTTTCACGGTCGCGCACACCATCACGCTCGCCTTGTCGATCTACGGCGTCGTGTCGATGTCACCGACCATTGTGGAGCCGCTGATCGCGGCATCCATCGTTTACGTCGCGGTCGAGAATATCCTCACGCCACGACTGCATGCCTGGCGGCCATTCGTGGTGTTCGGTTTTGGCCTACTGCACGGCCTGGGGTTCGCCGGCGTGCTGGAAGAGGTGGGGCTACCGCGGTCGGAGTTCGTGACCGGGCTGCTGTCCTTCAATGTCGGCGTGGAGCTTGGGCAACTCGCGGTGATCGCGCTCGCTTATGCAGCGGTCGGCCACTGGTTCAAGGAAAAGAGCTGGTACCGAAGCCGGGTGGTGATCCCGGCCTCGGCACTGGTGGCGCTGGTAGGGCTGTACTGGACTGTCGAGCGCGTGCTGTGACAGCGGCGCTGGATTATCCCTTGAGTCGCCGGCGCTCGGCGCGGCGGCGCTCAGTGCCTCGGTAGGACAGGGCGCGAGCGCGCCGGTCGCGCTTGTCGCGCGGCACGCACTCGCGTGTGTGAATGGGCTGGCCCTTGAGGGGCGCAAAATCCAAATCGACAATCGCTTCCTTGCCGGCGACGGCGGGCTCGACCTGCACCTGCGCGCAGCCGAGCGGTTTGCCGCTCGCCGAATCCTTCATCACGATCGCATTGACGACGGTTCCGTACCCAGCGAATGCCCGGCGCAGATCGTCTGCCGTGACCGTCTTGGAAAGATTGCCGATAAAAATATTCATTCTCTACCCTCCTGCCCAGAATGCTTGTTGTTAACAGCTATTACATCTGCCCTATCAAAATTTGATGGGCATACTGGAGTTTTCGACCAAGAAAGACGAAAAGGCAAGCCGCGCGAAAAAGCGGTTGTTACACAAAAGATTTTTTCGCGGCTCACCGTTTATCCGACGCGCCCTCGAGCGTCAGCCGATTTCCCGCCACACGCAGCGGGCGCCGTTTTCGGCATTGTGTTTGCATAAGGGCGGGCGCTGACGAGCGGTCAGCCGCCCAGACACCCGCGGAGCGGCGCGCCGGCGCGCGCAGTCGATGGGTTAGTTGGCGTCACCCGATTGGAGGGTCGCTATGACTTCCGTGTCGGACACCTGGGGAAAATCGACGAAGAATTGGCCGACCGCGTAAAACGACTCCGGCGCGTGCAGGCACACGACATCATCGGCCTCGGGGCGCATGCGCACGAGCGTTTCGGGCGGTGCGACCGCGACCGCGGCGATGAGTTTCTTCGGTTTGCGCGCGCGCACCGCCCGCAGCGCCGCGATCATGGTCGAGCCGGTGGCAAGGCCGTCGTCCACAACGATCACCACGCGCCCGGCGGGATTGATTGGCGCGCGCACCGGCGTGTACTGCGCCCGGCGCTGGCGCATGGTTTCGATCTGTGCCTGCTTCTCGTGCTCCAGATAGGAATCGCTGATGCCCATGGCGCGGGCATGCTCGGCGATGTACATGTGACCACCTTCGTCCACCGAGCCGACCGCCAGTTCGGGATTGCCGGGGGCACCGAGCTTGCGCACCAGCACCACGTCGAGTTCGCCGTCGAGCGCGTCTGCGATCACGCGGCCCATCGGTACCGCGCCCCGCGGGACCGCCAGCACCAGCGGGTTCTGGCCGCGGTAACCAGCGAGCGCTTGTACGAGCTTTCCTGCCGCTTCTTGGCGATCTTGAAAACGCATATCAATTGGGCGCCGAGAGTTTCAGATGCTCTGTTTGCGCGCGCGGCGTGTGCGCCGGCAGTCGCGCGGCAAGCCGCGCCATGACCTTGTCCGCCGTGGCACGGTAACCGGTTAGCTTACCACCGCAGACTGTGAGGAGACCGGGGGCGGTGCGCTCACTGCCGGCGATGTGCGTATCGCGTGGGCGGTGAAACACCCCAGCGGCATGCTGGGGCAACACGCGCAGACCAGCAAACGCGCTGGTCGGCTGCGTCGCGATCGCCGGGAAGTAGCGCTGCGCGGTCTCGGCGAGATAGGCGATTTCACTCGGCAACGGTTCCACCTTGCTCGGGTCGCCGTGAAATGGTGACTCGGTCGTACCAACCAGCACGCCCTCGGGCCACGGCATGAGAAACACCGCGCGCCGGTCTTGCGGCGCCTCGACATAGTAGATGCCGCGCTCGAGTTTGCCCGGCAGCACGACGTGCGCGCCCTGAATGAGGTCGACAGCGAGTGGCGGTTGAACGGGAACCACATGCTTAAGCACGTCGTTGACCCAGGGGCCGGCGGCGTTGACGAGGGCGCGCCCACGGCATTCGTGATCCCGCTCGGCGTGATGATACCGAATCGTCCAGGCGTCACGCTCCCAAAGCGCCGCGCGAAACTCTGCCGGGCAAGCGAGCTGCGCCCCAAGGTTTTGCGCGGAACGCAGTACAGCCGCGGTCAGACGCGCGTCGTCGGTCTGCGCGTCGTAGTAGCGAAACACCGCTTGCAGACCGTTCGTGTCGAGCCCGTCCAGCTCCCGCCACTGTGAACGCGGTAGCATGCGGAAACGCGCGCTAGCGTCGAGCCCGCCCAATAGCGCGTACAACGACAGACCAACACGCAACTGCCACGGCCGGCGCTTGGTATGGCGATAGACGGGAATATGAAACGGCACCAGCCGCACGAGGTCAGGCGCGTTGCGCAGGAGCAACGCGCGCTCGCGCAGGGACTCGCGCACCAGCCTGAACTGCGCGGACTCCAAGTAGCGCAATCCGCCATGAATGAGTTTGCTCGAACGGCTCGAGGTGGCCCAGGCCACGGCACGTTTCTCCAGCACCAGCACGGAGTAGCCGCTGGCCGCGGCGGCTTGCGCGACGCCGACGCCCTGGATGCCCGCGCCCACCACGACTACGTCGTAGTTAGACGTCATTGCGTGCGCAGCAGCTCCAGTTGCGGCTGCAGCTCGCCGACTGCGAAACTTTCGATCAACGGCACGCCACGGCGCGCAAGCCGCATCGCGACATCGGCCGCGGCGACCTCGAACACGACGATTTGCGCCTGCTCGAAGGCCAGCCTGCCGAAGCGGGGTAACCCTTCGATGGAGCAAAACAGATATTCCGGCTGAATCTCGCGCACGATCGGCTGCGTGCGCTCGCGCCAACGGTCAATGACGATGCCGAGCCGCGACCAGCCCTGACGACGGGCGTGCAGCATTGTTTCGAGCGAGTAGGAGATCAGGACGCATTGGCGCAGCACCGGTTTAAGATCACGCAGCACGCGATTCAATACCACCGCGCTGCCGAAGCGATGCACGGCAATGCGCTTTACTTCGACGAATGCCGTGACCTCGGGATGGCGCGCGAGCAGGTCGACGAAGGTGCTCAGCGTCGGGATGGGTTCGTTGGCGAAACGGTAGCCGAAGCGCTCGAAATCGCGCGCCGGGCATTGACGCAGTTGCTCGGCGGTAAAATCATGAATGGCGCCCGGCACGCCGCACAGGCGCGCGAGCGTGCGATCATGGAACAGTACCGGCACCTGATCGGCCGTGAGCTGCACGTCGGTTTCAAGATGGCGCACGCCGGCCGCGAGCGCCGCCTCAAAACCGATCAAGGTGTTTTCCGGATAGTGCTGGGGGTAACCGCGGTGTGCCACCAGCGCAGGGGCTTTCATACTCCGAACTGTAGTCCAACGGACCTAAACCATGGCCTCACAGCCGCGCTATCCAGGCAGCCATTTTCTCGCGTGTGTCGGAATCGGGCAGGCGCCCAAAGCCGGCCCGCATGTTGTCACTAAGGTGCTTGACCTTGGAGGTCGCGGGGATCACGCAGGTAACGGCCGGGTGGGCGAGGATGAACTTCAAGAAGAACTGCGCCCAGCTCGCACAGTCGAAGTCTGCGGCCCACGCCGGTAGGGGCTGTGCGCGTACCTTGCCGAACAAGCCACCGGTCTCAAACGGCCGATTGATCAATACGGCCATACGTCGCTCGGCCGCGAGCGGCAACAGACGGCGCTCGGCTTCGCGTGAGACGATGGAGTAATTGAGCTGCACAAAGTCCGGATCGGCTTCCTTCATCACGCGCTCCAGCTCGTCATAGGCGCCGCTGTGATAGTGGGTGATGCCGATGTAACGCACGCGACCTTGTTCCTTCCAGACGCGCAGCGTCTTGATGTGTGTCTGCCAGTCGACCAGATTGTGCACCTGCATCAGATCGATGCGCTTTACGCGCAAGAGTGAAAGGGAGCTTTCCATCTGGCGGATGCCAGCCGCCCGTCCCGTGGTCCATACCTTGGTCGCGAGCCACAGCCGACTGCGAACATCGAGTTCGTTCGCCAGATCGCCAACTACTTCTTCGGCCGTGCCGTACATCGGCGAGGAATCGATGACACTGCCGCCGAGCCTTACGAACTCGCGTAGTACCTCGCGCAGCGGCGCATGATCGGCGTCACTCCCGCCGACGTCGAAGGTCTGCCAGGTACCGAGGCCCACAACCGGCAGTTGCTCGTTGCTGCGTGGAATAGGCCGGCGCAGTTGCGGGCGCGGTGTGACTGAAAGGGCTTGCGGCGCCGCGACGCTGGCGCCCGTGGCCAGCAAGAATTTCAGGGTGTTACGGCGTGACAGTTTCATGTCGGTGCGGCGGTTCGGCTTCGGTGTTTGCGTGATTGCGCAGCTCGCGTTCGCGGCCGGCGAGCCACAGTGCCGTGGCGATGTAGATCCCGGCCACCGGTACCGCCAGCCAGGCGATGCCGGCGAGCGTGAGTCCCAAGCCCTTGACCCCGGCGAAGATCCAGGCGCTCACGGCATCACCGCCGCGGAATACCACGGTATCGATGAAGTTCTTGGTCTTGTATTTGACCTCGCGCCCTACCACGGTGAACAGCACCTCGCGCGCCGGGCGCGTGATGGCGTATTCGCCGGCGCGCCGCGAAATTTGAAACGCGACCAACACCGGCAGGATCGGCGCCACGCCCAACCCGATGAAGCCAATGGCCGTGATCACCGGCACGGTGGTTAACGTCACCCCTAATCCGAAGCGCGTAAGTAAGCGACCCGTAATCAGCAACTGGATAGTGATGGTGAGGGCGTTCACGCCGAGGTCGATCGCGGCAAACAGCGCGGTGCGGCCTGCTGGATCGGTGTAACGCGCTGCGACGATGTGCGCCTGCTCGAAGTAGGCGAAGGTACCAAGCATGGTGAGCAAGAAAATGAACAGTGCGATACCGAGCAGATACACCGAGCGCAGCAACAGCGTTACCCCGGCGAAAACGCCGCCGCCGAGCGGTTGCTCGGCACTGCGCGCGGATTCGGCACGCTCCGGAAGTGAATGGTCCCATTGGATCAGCGCACGGATGCAAATGACCGCGCCCGCCAAGAAGCCGGCCGACAGCAGTAGCAGATTGATCGGACCGACCGGTGCGGCGAGCAGGGCGGTGATGGTCGGGCCGGTAATCGCGCCCGCGCTGCCGCCGGCCGCGATGAAGCCAAAGAGACGGCGCGCCTGCGCCTCGGCATAGAGGTCGACCATGAAACTCCAGAACACGGAAACCACAAAAAGGTTAAAGACACTCACCCAGATAAAGAAAGCGCGCGCGACAATCGCGCGGTCAAGCGATGACTGAAACAGCGCGTAGAAAATCAGGATGTTGACGATGAAGAAGAGGTAGACCGTCGGCAGAAACTTGCGACGCGGAAAGAGCGCGGTGAGCGCCCCAAACAGCGGCACCGCGGCGAGCATGGCAAGGAAAGTACCGGTGAACACCCAGGGCAGATTCTTGATGCCGCCGGCGATCCCCATCTCTTCGCGCAACGGGCGCAGGATGTAGTAACCGCAGAGCAGGCAAAAGAAGTATCCGAACGACCACAGAAGCGCCTTCACCTCCTGCGGTTCGGCCGCCACCACTCGGCGCAGTGCGCGGTAGGAACGCGAATCAGCGTGCATTGATTTTGTTTCCCTTTCGTACGTCACCATCATACGCGCGCCGGGGAGTGTCGACCTAGCGCGGCTGTGTTAGCGTGACGGTTAACCAAAAGGAGGCGCAATGGACTTTGGCATCCGCGGAAAGCAGGCGCTGGTATGCGCTGCCAGCAAAGGGCTCGGCAAGGGTTGTGCGGTGGCGCTCGCGCGCGAAGGCGTGAACCTCACCATCGTGGCGCGCACACGCGAGGCGCTGGAGGCGACTGCCGCCGAGATCCGCACAC
>CP070641.1:1832285-1850790 GCA_020354085.1 Pseudomonadota bacterium | reverse complement strand
TCCAGCGCTGGCGGCCCACTGGGACCAAGCAGCGCGTGCAGCAGACTTTTTTGACATTAAGGGCGACCTTCAGGCCTTGCTTGGACTGACCGGCCGGCCGATCCGCTTCTCGCCGACAGAACATCCAGCGCTCCATCCGGGCCAGACGGCGGCAATCGTCCAGGACGACGGGCGGCCGATCGGTATAGTGGGTCTCTTGCATCCGGTTGCACAGGCTGAAATCAGTGTCGATGGAGCGGTCTACCTGTTCGAGCTTGAGCTTGAGCCGTTGGAACAGATTCGGCTGCCCACCTTTCACGAAGTCTCGCGGTTTCCTTCAATTCGGCGCGATATCTCCGTGGTTGTGACCGACAAAATTCCGGCGCAGGCGGTCCTCGACGCAACCTCGAGGGTGGCTGGGAAATTGCTTATTGATCTAGAGCTGTTTGACCAATATCGCGGCAAAGGTATTGATTCCGGAAGAAAAAGTTTGAGTTTGGGCTTGACCTTGCAGCACTCTTCGCGCACTCTTAAAGATGACGAGGTAGAGGCCATAATGGCTCGAGTGCTTTCTACCCTTGAGTCCGAACTCGGGGCGCAGCTGCGGAGTTAGCGTCCCAGAATAAACATAAGGAACAATCTTATGGCGCTGACCAAAGCAGATATGGCGGAAAGCTTGTTCAATGAGTTGGGGCTCAACAAACGGGAGGCAAAGGAATTTGTCGAGCTGTTCTTCGAGCAGATCCGTGGAGCCCTGGCCGGCGGCAAGCAAGTAAAGCTTTCTGGGTTCGGCAATTTCGGCTTGCGCCAGAAGAACTCCCGGCCGGGACGCAATCCCAAGACCGGACAGGAGATCCCTATCACCGCCCGGCGGGTGGTAACGTTTCGCGCCAGCCACAAGCTCAAAGAACGGGTCGAGCAAAACGCCCGCCTGCATGCTGACAAGCTGAAGCAATCGGCGGAAGCGAATGCTTGATTCGTCCGAAAACCTAGAGCTACCACCCATACCCAGCAAGCGCTACTTCACGATCGGTGAAGTGAGCGAGCTGTGCGCGGTTAAGCCGCATGTCCTGCGCTACTGGGAGCAGGAGTTCCCACAGCTGAAACCGGTCAAGCGTCGCGGCAATCGCCGCTATTATCAGCGCCATGACGTGGTACTGATTCGCCAGATTCGAGCGCTGCTTTACGTCGAAGGCTTCACGATCAGCGGCGCACGCAACAAGCTCGCGATCGACAACCCTGCGCCGCTGGATGGTGACCGCCAACATGCGGTCAAGGCGCTGATCCAGGAGCTGGAAGACGTCTTGCGTATGCTCAAGGGTTCCTAAGACGACGGCCTCTGATATCATTAGTCGCTCGTTGGGCGAAGCGCGCATTCGCATGTCCCCGCCATCTCGCGCGTGCGGTATCGCTCCCTTTCAACAAACGACATTCGGGGCGTAGCGCAGCCTGGTAGCGCACCACCTTGGGGTGGTGGTGGTCGGAGGTTCAAATCCTCTCGCCCCGACCAAACTTTCCCGCTGGATTCGTTCTGATCTCCGGTAGAGCAGGGTCCGACAGCACACAGCTTGACGGTTCGACTACACTCCGTCGCGGGTGCAGCCAGCCGCCTCCAGCGGAATGATCGGAGGACAGCTCACACATGTCGAGGGATTGATCGGACGACACGATCTAGTCATTGACGACCAATTCCTGTAAACAGCGACACCGACATGCGTATTCTGCTGAGTAATGATGACGGCTATCTCGCGCCCGGCTTGGCGGCGCTGGCGCGCGCCGTGCGATCGGTCGCCGAGGTTGATGTTGTCGCGCCGGAGCGCGACCGTAGTGGCGCGAGCAACTCCTTGACACTGGATCGGCCGCTGCGCGTGCGCCAAGGCGAGAATGGATTCATGTATGTCGACGGGACGCCCACCGACTGTGTGCACATCGCCATCACTGGTCTCATGGATCGGTTGCCCGATATGGTCATCGCCGGCATCAATCGCGGTGCAAATCTGGGCGATGACGTAATTTACTCTGGCACTGTGGCGGCGGCGATGGAGGGTCGGTTCCTCGGTCTGCCAGCGGTGGCCGTTTCTCTGGCCGACAAAGTTGCGACGCATTTCGACACGGCCGGCGCCTTTATCGTACAACTCCTTCGGCACCTACGCACACACCAGTTGCCGGCCGACACAATACTCAACGTCAACGTGCCGAACGTCGCGCTGACAGACGTCGTTGGAGTGGAGGTAACACGGCTCGGACATCGTCATAAGGCTGAACCGGTTATCAAGGCCAGCGATCCTTACGGCAATCCCATCTATTGGGTCGGCGCAGCGGGCGCTGAGGCCGATGCTGGACCGGGTACGGATTTCTTCGCCATCAAGCGTAGTTACATCTCAGTTACCCCTTTGCATGTCGACCTGACTCGGTATACTGCGCTCGATCCTGCCGCAACCTGGCTAAAGGATTTGAAGTTCCCGGCGTCATGAAAGAAAACATTCAGGGCATCGGCATGACGTCCCTGCGTACGCGCTCCCGTTTGGTTGAGCGACTCCGCGAAGAAGGGATACGCGATGCCCGCGTGCTCGAGGCCATAGCGCGGGTGCCGCGCCACCTGTTCGTCGACGAGGCCTTGGCGCACCGCGCCTATGAAGACACGGCACTGCCGATCGGCTTCGGTCAAACCATTTCCCAGCCGTATGTGGTCGCGCTCATGACCCAGGCGCTGCTGGCCAACAATCCGCGTAGAGTGCTCGAGGTGGGTACCGGCTCCGGTTATCAAACTGCCGTGCTCGCGCGCTTGGTGCCCGAGGTCTACTCGGTGGAGCGGGTCGATCCACTGCTCAAACAGGCGCGTCGCCATCTTCGCGGTCGTGGCCATCGCAACGTTCATTTCAGGCTTGCCGACGGCAGCGGCGGCTGGCCCGAACATGCGCCGTATGACGGAATCTTGGTAACAGCAGCACCGGCGGCGGTGCCGCCAGCGCTCATCGATCAATTAGCCCCCGGCGGGCGCATGATCATCCCGGTTGGCGGTAGCCGCGGGCAAGACTTGTTGGTCGTCGAGCGGGACGAGTCCGGCGTCAAGTCCGAGCGGATCGAAAAGGTGGTATTTGTGCCGCTGGTCGCCGGTCAGACATGATGCCGACGGCAATTTGTTGGAATGGCCGTTAGTCCGGTCCGGTGGCCCGTACCTGGGACCGCGTTTGCCCTGGTGTTTTTCGTGGCCAGTTGCGCGTCGCACCTACCCGCTCCGGTGCATGATCGCAGCGGTTCCACTCGCGAACCCGAAAGCGAGTATCGCGAAGTAGTGTCGGGCGACACGCTCTACAGCATCGCCTGGGAATCCGGCCGCGATTATCGCGAGCTGGCAGCTTGGAACCAAATCCCATATCCATATGTCATACGGCCCGGCGAGAAGATTCGGCTTCATGCGCCCAAAGACCCGCCGGCGAGCAGCAAGTCGAGCGATGTACGGGTGGTGCGTGCCGGCGATACCCTCTATCGCATAGCAACGGAGGCAGGTGTGAGCCCCGGCGAGCTTGCCGCCTGGAACAATATTTCGCCGCCTTACTTGTTGCGAATCGGCCAGCGCCTTCGTCTTCAGCCGCCGGCCGGTGCGAGCAGGGAGGGCGGAGAGGCGGATGTGGATCCTCGACAAACGAAGTCGGCGAAGGCAACGGAGAGTGCGCCGCGTGCGCGTAGCGAGACAAGCAAACCGCCGTCGGAGTCATCGGCGTTAAGTAAATCGGCGACCAAAAAACCCGTGGGCAAGGGCACATGGATTTGGCCGACACAGGGCGCCGTGATCGCGCGCTTCGGTAGTAGCAAAGGCATCGACATCGGGGGCAAGAAGGGGCAGCCGATCGTCGCGTCGTCGGACGGACGCGTGGTCTACAAGGGCAGTGGACTTCGCGGTTACGGAGAGCTTATCATCGTGAAACACAATGCAGAATTTCTCAGCGCTTACGCCCACGCCAACAAGACTTACGTCAAGGAAGGGGACGTAGTGAAACGCGGGCAGCGCATCGCAGACATGGGTAGCACGGGCACGGATCGGCCCAAGCTGCATTTCGAAATTCGTTATCGCGGCAATCCGGTGGATCCGCTCCAGTATCTGCCCAATTAGTTCATTATGCCGCCGCGCAAACCGACTCCCACCAAGAAGCCCGCTAAGAAGGCGGCGCCGAGCAAAGCCGAGAAGACCAGAACCCCCCTAGTTGCCGAGAAGGGCAAGGTCGAACCGCGCACGCGCGGCGCAGCTCGCAAGGGAGGCCAAGAAATCCCGGAACTGACCGAAGAGGAAATCTCCGGTGGTGGGGAGGAAAACGAGGAAGAAAAGGATAGCGTCACTGCCGAAGCGGAAGAAGAGGCCGCGGCGGAATCGGATAGTGAGTCAAGTGCCCGCGACGATTACTACTCGCACGCCGACGCTACGCGTCTCTATCTGCGTGAGATTGGTTTCTCCCCCCTGTTGACAGCGGAGGAAGAGGTTCACTTCGCGCGCCGCGCGCAAAAAGGCGAAGAGGCAGCGCGGAAGCGCATGATTGAGAGCAATCTGCGCTTGGTGGTGAAGATTTCGCGTCGCTACATGAACCGCGGGTTATCGCTCCTCGACCTTATTGAAGAAGGCAACCTCGGTTTGATTCGAGCGGTGGAGAAATTCGATCCAGAGCGCGGCTTCCGTTTCTCAACCTATGCCACGTGGTGGATACGGCAGACCATCGAGCGTGGCATCATGAATCAGACGCGCACCATACGCCTGCCGGTGCACGTGCTGAAGGAAATCAACATCTACCAGCGCGCCGCGCGTTATCTCGCACAGAAGCTTGATCACGAACCGTCGCCTGAAGAAGTGGCAAGCCTCCTGGACAAACCAGTCGAGGACGTGAAGCAGATGTTGGGCCTCACCGAACGCGTGGCCTCCGTAGATGCGCCACTTGACGATGACCCGGACCGTTCGCTGCTGGATGCGATTGCCGATGAGCGCACCCCCGACCCGGAACATCTAATGCAGCGCGAAGACCTGCAGATGGTTATTCAGGAGTGGCTCAGTGAGCTCAACGACAAGCAGCGTGAAGTCGTAGAGCGGCGCTTTGGCCTGAACAACCGCGAAATCTCCACGCTTGAAGAGGTGGGCGCCGATATCGGTGTCACGCGCGAGCGCGTGCGTCAGATCCAGGTGGAGGCCTTGCGCCGGCTGCGGGTGTTGCTCGAACGCGCCGGCTATACCGTGGGGTCGCTCTAGTTCTTCCTTAATTCCGATCCAGCGCAACGTGCGTCGCGTGACCCGGACACTACGGGGTCGATTACGCCTCGATCATCAATAACGCGGCGAGTACCCGCCGACCTTCGCCCATCAGGATGTTATACGTGCGGCAGGCGGCGCCGGTATCCATGACCTCAAGTCCAATGCCGCGCTCCACCAACGCACGGGTATGGGCGGGGGAGGGAAAGCGCAGGCGCTGACCAGTACCGAGTACCACAAGTTCCGGTCGCAGCTCGGCGATGGTCTCGAAGTGGATCGGCGCAATGTCGACGAAGTGTTGCGGTGCCCACTCGACTATGCTGTGCGGGGTAACCAGCAGGCTTTTGGCGAACACATGCTGATTGATGGTCACGGCGCCGACCTGATACGAACGGATCAGGTTCCGGCCGGCCCCGGTTTCGAGATGGAGCTTCATGTGCGTACCGCGGTGTTATCTAGCTCGCGCGAGAAGTTGGCGCCCCTCACTGAAAGCCATATAATGCGCGCGTATTCAATATCTTGGGTGCGGTAACTATACCGCCCAACCGCCTTCAATGTCACAGCCCGACGACGATTTCTCCCGCATCAAGCGTCTGCCGCCATACGTCTTCAACATCGTCAACGAGTTGAAGGCCAACGCGCGTAAGCGCGGCGAAGACATTATCGATTTCGGGATGGGCAACCCGGACGGCGCCACGCCAAAACATATCGTTGCCAAGTTGGTCGAGGCCGCGCAACGCGAAGACACCCACCGCTACTCGGTGTCGCGCGGCATCCCGCGACTGCGACGCGCCATTTGTCAGTGGTACGGACGGCGCTACAACGTCGATGTCGATATGGATCATGAAGCGATCGTCACCATCGGCTCCAAGGAAGGATTATCGCACTTGGCGCTCGCGACCGTTGATCGCGGCGACGCTGTGTTGGTGCCGAACCCAACCTATCCAATCCATACCTACGGTTTCGTAATCGCCGGCGCGGATATTCGTCATGTACCGCTCCTGCCCGGCTTGGATTTCTTCAGCGAGTTGGAGCGCGCAGTGCGCGATTCGTGGCCGAAGCCGAAGTTCCTGGTGCTCAATTTTCCGTCCAACCCCACGGCCATGTGCGTGGATCTCAGTTTCTTCGAGAAGGTCATCGCCTTTGCGCGTGAGCACGGCGTTTGGGTCATCCACGATCTCGCCTACGCTGATATTGTGTTCGACGGTTACGTGGCCCCGTCGATTCTCCAAGTGCCGGGGGCGAAGGAGGTCGCGGTTGAGTTCTTCACCTTGTCCAAGAGCTACAACATGCCAGGCTGGCGTGTCGGGTTCATGTGCGGCAACCGGAAATTGGTGGCGGCCCTCGGACGGCTCAAGTCGTATTTCGACTACGGCATGTTCACGCCCATCCAGGTCGCCGCCATCCTCGCGCTCGATGGCCCACAGGATTGTCTCGAAGAAATCCGCCAGATCTACCAAAAGCGGCGCGATGTTCTGTGCCACGGTCTGTATTCTGCCGGCTGGGTGGTCGAGAAGCCCAAGGCGACGATGTTCCTGTGGGCGCGCATCCCGGAGGCCTATCAACATCTCGGGTCGCTCGAATTCTCGAAGAAGCTGCTGACCGAGGCCAAGGTTGCGGTGTCGCCGGGCGTGGGCTTCGGTGAATACGGAAACGAGTACGTACGCTTCAGCCTGATCGAAAACGAGCACCGCAGTCGGCAAGCGACTCGTTCGATACGCGAGATGTTCCGGCGCGACAAGGTTTTTGAGCAAAGGAAAGAGGCTTGAAACCGGTTCGCATCGGCATTCTCGGGCTCGGCACGGTCGGCTGCGGCACGGTAAACGTCTTGGCGCGAAATCGCGAGGAGATCGCGCGCCGCGCCGGGCGGGAGATTACGGTCGTGCAGGCGGCTGCGCGCGACCTCAACAAACCACGTGCCTGCCCGACGACCGGGATTGCGCTCATCGCCGACCCGCAGACGGTGGTGCGCAATCCAGACGTCGACATCGTGGTCGAGCTAATGGGCGGTTACGAGCCGGCGCGCACGTTGGTGCTCGAGGCGATCGCCAATGGCAAGCATGTCGTTACGGCCAACAAGGCGCTCATCGCCTTGCATGGCATCGTGATCTTCGCTGCCGCGCTAAAGTAGGGCGTGATGGTGGCGTTCGAGGCTGCGGTGGCAGGCGGTGTGCCGATTATCAAGACCATCCGCGAGGGCCTCACGGGCAACCGTATCGAGTGGGTCGCAGGCATCATCAACGGCACCAGCAACTTCATCTTGACCGAGATGCGCGACAAAGGCGCCGAGTTCGCGCAGGTCTTGAAGGAGGCGCAGCGGCGAGGTTACGCCGAGGCCGATCCCACCTTCGATGTGGAGGGAATCGACGCCGCCCATAAGCTTACGATCCTCGCGGCCATCGCCTTCGGCATCCCGCTACAATTCAACAAGGCCTATGTCGAAGGCGTCGCGCATGTCACGCGCGCTGATGTCGCCTATGCCGAAGAGCTTGGGTACCGCCTGAAGCTCCTCGGCATCGCGCGGCGTACCGACGGCAACATTGAGCTGCGAGTGCATCCGACGCTGATTCCTGAGCGCCGGCTGATCGCTAATGTCGACGGGGCCATGAATGCCGTGCTGGTTAAGGGCGATGCCGTCGGGCCGACGATGTTCTATGGCGCGGGCGCTGGCGCGGAGCCGACCGCTTCGGCGGTAGTGGCCGATCTCGTCGACGTGGTGCGCACACTGACCACGGACCCCACCAATCGCGTGCCGCATCTGGCCTTCCAACCCGACGCCATCGCAGATTTGCCGATTCTCCCGATGGAGGAAGTGCGCACGTCGTACTATTTGCGCTTGCAGGCGCAGGATCGCCCGGGCGTGTTGGCTGACGTGACTCGTATCCTTGCCGATCTCGGCATTAGCATCGAAGCGATCTTGCAGAAAGAGCCGGCCGCGGGCGAAAGCGTGGTGCCGGTCATTATTCTTACGCAGCGCGTGGTGGAAAAGAACATGAACCAGGCGATCGCGCGGATCGAGGCACTCGATGCGATCCACGGCCAGGTAACGCGTATTCGCTTGGAACACCTGCAGTCAAACTGGACGTGACCATGACTCTCGGTACCCGCTATACCGGACTGATCGACCGCTATCGTGATCGTCTTCCCGTCCGTGACGACACGCGCGTCATCTCACTCGGCGAGGGCGCAACTCCGCTCATACGTCTAAGCAATATTCCACGTCAGCTCGGCAAGAACGTCGACTTCTACGTCAAGTTCGAGGGCCTGAATCCCACCGGCTCGTTTAAGGACCGCGGCATGACCATGGCAGTTACTAAGGCGGTGGAGGAGGGTAGCCGGGCAATCATCTGTGCGTCGACCGGCAACACCTCGGCTTCAGCGGCCGCCTATGCCGCCCGTGCCGGCATCACCTGCTTCGTGCTGATTCCGGAAGGCAAGATCGCGCTCGGCAAGCTCGCGCAGGCGATGATCCATGGCGCGGTGGTGATCCAGATCGAAGGCAATTTCGACGCCGGCATGCAGCTCGTCAAAGAGGTGGGCAAGGAAGCGCCCGTAACGATTGTGAACTCAATCAATCCGTTTCGCCTGCAAGGGCAGAAGACCGCGGCCTTCGAGATCATCGAGGAGCTCGGCGCCGCCCCCGACTACCACTGCTTGCCCGTTGGCAACGCCGGTAACATCACCGCGCACTGGATGGGTTACTGCGAATACGCGGATCACGGCATTGTCAACAACCGCCCGATGATGGTGGGCTATCAGGCCGCCGGCGCCGCGCCATTCATCACCAAGACAATGGTCGATAACCCTGAGACCATCGCCACCGCGATTCGCATCGGTCATCCGCAGTCATGGGATAAGGCCTGGGCGGCACAAAAGGAGTCGAAGGGTTGGTTCGACGCCTGCAACGATGACGAGATCCTGCAGGCGCAGAAGCTGCTTGCCCAGCACGAAGGCATTTTTTGCGAGCCGGCCTCAGCAACATCGATTGCCGGTGCATTGCGCGACATCAAGAACGGTAAGATCCGCGAGGGTAGCCACATTGTCTGTACCCTTACCGGGCATGGCCTTAAGGATCCGGACACCGCCATCAAGCAGAGCACGGCTCCGCTCCTCAAAGTCAAAGCGGTGCTTGCGGATGTCAAGAAAGCCATCATCGACAACCTCGGTCGGCATACTAGCTGACGCTTTGTTCCGCACGTATGCACGGATGCGGGGGCGGCGAAATGAAGGCAGGGTAGGCGGTTCGTAGGCTGCCGCCGAACCCGACCCGAGGCAGTATAATTCTCCGCCATGTCTGATCGCGGCGGTTGCGAACTGGTGCTGGTAATGCCAGGGATGTTTGGGTCACCGTGCTGCCCCAGCGAACAAGCACCAACCGACGGCATCTCCCTGCCTGCGCTCGAGACGTTCCTGGCACGCGCTGACCGCACTGCCAACGAACTAACCGGCCTGGAGGCGCGGCTGTTCGGGCTCTTTGGCGTGCCGGTCGAAGAGGGCGTCGACTTGCCGGTCGCCGCGGTTACACGGGCGCTGGATCTTGGTGTGATCGACTCGGGCTGGTGGGTCCGTGCGGATCCGATAAATTTAGTTCCGGATCGTGATCGGCTGATTTTGGGTGACAGTCAGACATTGGACCTGTCGCAAGAGGAAGCCAACGGTCTGGTCGCCGAGATCATGGAAGCCTATGGCACTGATGGATGGTCGCTCAAGGCCCCGCACCCGGGACGTTGGTACCTCAAACCACCAAAGGCACCACAGCTCACCACAACGCCACTCGCGATGATCGTGGGGCGTGACATCCATCCGTACCTGCCGCAAGGCGCAGACGGCAAGGCCTGGCATACCCTGCTCAATGAGATGCAAATTCTGCTGCACACCGCCGGCGTGAACAGCAAACGTGAAGCGACCGGCAAGCCGCCCATCAACAGCCTATGGTTTTGGGGCGGCGGGCGGCTTCCCAAGATGCAGCCAGCCGATTGGCTCTCCGTTTGGAGTACGGAATCGGTCAGCCGGGCACTAGCACGCTTGTGCGAAATTCCATCGGCGCCGGTACCCGCGAACTTTCTCGATTGGAAGCACCAAGCGCGACGGGGCCGTCATCTGGTCGTGCACGACGCTCCGCGCGCCAGCGTCGCCTACGGTGACTGGCCCGCCTGGGCGACGGCTGTGCAGGATCTTGAGACGAACTGGATAGCACCGGCGTTGGCCGCCCTGCGGCAAGGCAGCATCGATCGAATTTCGTTGATGGATGAGCTCGGCAGTGTCTACGTGCTGACGCCCCAGAGTGCGCGGCGATGGTGGCGTTGGCGCCGGTCATTGGCACACTACCGAGCGTGAGCGCGATGTTCGAAAAACGCATCGTGCGCCGTCCACAGCCGGATCAGCCGATCCCCAACGTTGAACTCCATCCGGTGTTGGCACGCATCTACCGCGCTCGCAACGTCGTCGACGGTAGCGAGTTGGATAGCTCGCTCGATCGGTTATTGTCACCGCAAGGACTAGAGGGTATGGATGCGGCCTTGGCGCTTCTGGTCGAGTCTCTGCAGACGCGCAAGCGCATTCTCATCGTGGCGGACTTTGATGCCGACGGCGCCACCAGCTGCGCATTGATGATGCGCGCCTTGCGTTCCATGGGATTTGGGGACGTGCACTATCTGGTTCCGAACCGCTTCACGTACGGCTATGGACTGACGCCGGAGATTGTCGCCTTGGCCGCGCAGCAGCGCCCGGATTTGCTGATCACGGTTGACAACGGCATATCGAGTATCGACGGTGTGCGTGCGGCCCGTGCGGCTGGTATGGCGGTGTTGATTACCGATCATCACTTGCCCGGCTCAGCACTGCCACCGGCCAATGCTATCGTCAATCCCAATCAGCCGAACGATACGTTCGCGAGCAAGACCCTGGCGGGCGTTGGCGTGGCGTTTTATGTCATGCTTGGTCTTCGCGCTCGGTTGCGCGAGCTCGATTGGTTCCGCGAACAGTCCTTGCCGGAACCGAAGCTTGCGAACCTGCTCGACTTGGTTGCACTCGGCACCGTGGCGGATGTAGTGCCGCTCGATCACAATAATCGGATTCTCGTGGCGCAAGGCTTGGCGCGCATCAACGCGGGGCACTGTTGCGCCGGCATACGCGCGCTGCTCGAGGTAGCCGGCCGTGATTGCGCACGAGCGACGGCGACGGATCTTGGATTCATCGCCGGCCCGCGGTTGAATGCAGCGGGGCGCTTGTCCGACATGTCGGTTGGTATCGAGTGCCTCCTGCAAGATGGCGACGCGCGTGCCAAGGAGCTGGCGCGCGCGCTCGATGCGCTCAATCGCGAGCGGCGGGAAGTTGAAGCCGACATGCAGACACAGGCGTTGGCGGCGGTCGGGCAGCTACGACTGGCGGACGCGGAAATGCCGCGCGGTCTGTGTCTGTTCGATGAGTCCTGGCATCAGGGCGTGATCGGCCTGGTGGCGGCACGCATAAAGGAACGCGTGCATCGGCCGGTTATCGCCTTCGCGCCTGCGAGCGACACGGAGCTTAAGGGCTCCGCACGCTCGATACCGGGCCTGCATGTGCGCGATGTGCTGGACGCAGTCGCGGCCCGCCATCCGCAACTACTGCAAAGGTTTGGTGGCCACGCCATGGCCGCGGGTCTCACGCTACGACGCGTGCATCTGGAGGAATTTCGTGTGGCCTTTGACGCCGAGGTGGCCCGTCACGTTAGCGACGATGATTTACAGGGCAAGGTATGGACCGACGGGGAACTGACGGCCCAGGAATTTTCGCTCGACTTGGCCGAGCAGCTGCGGAGCGGTGGACCCTGGGGGCAAGGTTTTCCCGAGCCAGTCTTCGACGGGCGTTTCGACATCGTGAGCCAGCGCGTGGTCGGCGCTCGGCACCTAAAACTCGGGCTGCGGCACGCCGATGTTTCGCTCGACGCCATCGCATTCAACGCCGCGCCCACGGGCCAACCGCTATCAGCCAAGCAGCTGCAGGCCGCGTATCGGCTCGATGTCAACGAATACCGGGGCAATCGCTCACTGCAGCTGATAATTGAGCACCTTGTGGCGATCACCTGAGGATGAAGGCAATACTATACTGAGTCCAGCACCACTCGAGTTCGCATCGTCAGAAAGCCGTCGTGAAGCTCGCTGTAATTTCGGATATCCACAGCAATATCGAAGCCCTGGATGCTTGTCTACTACGCGCCGGGGAAATCGGTGTGGACGGCTATGTCTGTCTCGGGGATATCGTTAACTATGGCCCGGACCCGAGCGCCACTCTGGATCGCATCATTGAGACTCCGGGTTTGCTGGCGGTGCTTGGCAACCACGATGAAGGCATGTTCCTGGCACCGAATTGGTCGTCGTCATCCGAGATCGAACGGGCGGCTGCGTGGACGCGTCAGCAACTGCAGCCGCATCACATCGCCTACTTGCAGGATCTGCCCTACGTGCAGTACGCGCACGGTGCGGCGTTTGCGCATGCTACCTTTGATTTCCCGAATAGCTGGACCTACGTCGTTGATGTCCGGCAGGCCAAGCGCTGTTTTACCGCCATCCCCGACATCGCAGCACTGTTTCTCGGCCACGTACACGTGCCGTTGATCTTCGAGGTCACGGGTGACAGCGAGATTCTGGAGATCGAACCGCCGGCCGAGCGCTGTTATGTATTACCTGCGGGCAGTCGCTGTCTGGTCAACGTCGGTTCGGTCGGCCAGCCGCGCGATGGTGACAACGCCGCATGCTTCGTCGTCTACGATTCAGTGGCGCGTACCATTGCCTTCGAACGCGTACGCTATGAATTCACCCGCACTGCCGCCAAGATTCGGCGCGCCGGCTTACACGAGTTCTACGCCGAGCGCCTGGCGCTTGGGCAATAGCCGTGGCGATGCGCGCACCTCTGGGAGCGCCTACCCGGCAACCGAAGCAACAAGGAATTAGTTCGCGACGTAGCTGGCGCTGGTGCCGCGCGCGGGCGGAGGACCCGTGTCCGCTACCGCCTGTCCCGACCGCTTGGACAGCGCACGTTCCTGTACCACGAAGGTCGGGCACTCGATCGTCGTCAGTACCCGATACGCGGTGCTGCCGAGGATGAAACGGCTGAGCGCGCTGCGCTCACGAGCGCCAATAATTAGTAAATCGGCCGCGTAATCGCTGACGCAGCCGGAGATGGCGTCGACCGTCTCGCCGATGCGGACGTTGATGCCATAGGACCCTTGTGGCACGCCCACTGCGCGCATCACGTCGGTGAGACGCGCGCGTGCCTGTTGGTAAGCGGCGTTTTGAATCTGCATCTCTTTCTCGCCTGAGGCCATGCCGACATCTTGGGACGGCAACACCGCCAGCGCGGTGATCATGGAGCGCTGCATCTGGGCAAAACGCATGGCCTCGCACAAGATTCGATGATTGAGGGCATTTACCCGTTCATTGTCTTCGGTGATGTCGAGCGCCACGACGATTCGATACGGCAGGGCAGCGCGCTGTTGGCGATGTTCCTTTATCCATCGCTTGAGGTCGTCAAGGCGATCGACGCGTTCACCGGGTGCGCGCCGCAGGAAACGCAACAATACGCCGCGATGGTCTGCGTAAGGTAGGACCTCATCCATCTTTGCCGGGCTGGGTGTCGCGGTGGGAACAATCCTCTGATCCGACTCGAGCGCCTCTAACGCCTCTAACAGGTTTTGCATGCTCGCGTATCGGCGGTTGGGCAAGTTTTCCAAGCACGTCAGCACTATCGACTCGAAGCCTTCGCTCAATTCGGGGCGATAGCGACGCGGCGATACCGGCGTGCGACGTATGCGCTTGACGACATCAAGCGCAGTTTGGGCATCGATATAGGGCAGGCGCGATGTCGTCATCTCGAACAACAAGGCGCCGATCGAGAATAGGTCACTGCGTGGCTCGTCGCGTACACCGTAAAACTGCTCGGGGGCGATGTAGGCCGGTGTGCCCTTGGGTTCTTGGAACGATTCGTAAATGTGGTCCGGAAGGTCAAGGTGATTGGCAATGCCGAAGTCGATGAGCCGTACATCGCCGTTCGGGCTAATCATGATATTCGAGAGCTTGATATCAAGGTGCACGATACGCCGTGCGTGCAGCTCGGCGAGTGCGCGGACAATCTTCTTGGCCATTGCGATGGCCTCGCGTTCGGAGGCACAGCCCTTGTCGCGCAGATGCGTCCACAGGTCGACGCCTTCGATATAGTCCATCACCAGGTAATGCCCCCGACTGCTTTCGCGCACAACCGGCATGTGCGCGTAGGGGAAATCCTTCAAATAGGGCGCGAGGCGCAGTTCGTTTTCAAAAGCGACGAGACTGGCGGGATCGGCGTCGGCGCTGCCGCGCGGGATCTTGAGCACTCGCTTATGGCCGGCCGCATCGACAGCCAAATATAGCAACGCCATGCCGCCTTCGCCGATCTTCTTCTCAATGGTGTAGTCGTCGATGCGCGTACCGGGGACGAGCTCGCTATCGACGCGCGGTTGGGCGTTGGTTGAATTGGACACTTCGTGGGTCCTTGGGGCTTGGCAGTCCTAGATGGCAAGATCTGTGCCCGCCTCAAGAACCGATATGCGTTGTCTTTGAGCGGATAAAAGGATCATGTGAACAGTTGGTTATCGAATGCACCCGACTGGTGCTTGGGGCCGGGTGTGGCCGCCAGACGGCAGCCCATCGCCCTACAAGGGCACTCTGGCTCTATGGCCAGCCGAGACACCGGCGTGTGTGCCTCAACACGCGGACTTGCCATGCCGCAGTCACTGGCGGTCGCGCCAACCCCTTTCGGTCCCGTGCCGCTCGGAGTGAGCTTCCGTTACAATGTCCGCCCATGCAACTGAAAACACTAGAAGATTTCATCGGCAACACGCCCTTGGTACGCCTGCAGCGGTTACCGGGGACAGACCGTAACACCGTGCTGGCAAAGCTCGAGGGAAATAACCCGGCGGGTTCGGTTAAGGACCGTCCGGCGCTGTCGATGATCAGACACGCCGAGGAACGCGGCGAGATCAAGCCCGGCGATACCCTAATCGAGGCCACATCCGGCAACACCGGTATCGCCCTGGCGATGGCCGCCGCCACCAAGGGCTACCGCATGGTATTGGTTATGCCCGAGCACATGAGCGTCGAGCGCCGCGCGGTCATGAAGGCGTTCGGCGCCGAGATCGTGTTGGTCAGCAAGGCGGCCAGCATGGAAGGCGCGCGTGATCTGGCTGACCAGATGGAGCGCGAGGGCAAGGGCAGGGTGCTCAACCAATTTGCCAACCCCGACAACCCACGCGCGCACTACGAAGGCACGGGCCCTGAGCTGTGGCGCGACACCGACGAGAAGCTCACCCATTTTGTGAGTTCGATGGGGACCACGGGAACCGTCATGGGCGTCGGTACGTTCCTGCGCGAGGTCAATCCCAATGTACAGATAGTCGGCGTGCAGCCCTCCGAGGGCTCCAGCATCCCCGGCATTCGGCGCTGGCCCAAGGAGTACCTGCCCAAGATCTATGATCCGTCGCTGGTTGATCGCATTATCGACGTCTCGCAGGCGGAGGCCGAAGACATGACGCGTCAGCTGGCGCGCGACGAAGGCATCTTCTGTGGAATTTCGTCCGGCGGTGCCACGGCTGCCGCACTGCGCCTCGCGCAGGAGCTCACCGGCGCCGTAATTGCCGTGATTATTTGCGATCGTGGAGACCGTTATCTGTCCACCGGCGTGTTTCCCGATGTACAGGACGCGTCAGTGCGGCACGTGCCAGGGAAGGCCGGAGCAGCCAACTGACGGTGAATATCCTCACTTTCGACATCGAGACCGTGCCGGACGCGGACGCCGGTCGCCGGCTGTACCAGTTGGTGGACCTCAGCGACGAGGACGTGGCGCGCGTGATGTTCATGAAGCGGCGCGAGGAAACCGGCGAATCCGAATTCTTGCGCCATCACCTGCACCGCGTGGTTGCCATCTCGGCCGTGCTGCGCAGCGGCGAGGGATTGAAGGTCTGGTCACTGGGCGATGTGGGGTCCAGCGAGGACGATTTGATTCGCCGCTTCTTTGATGGCATCGAGCGCTACACGCCGACGCTGGTATCCTGGAATGGATCGGGGTTCGATCTTCCAGTTTTACACTATCGCGCGCTCAAACATGGCATCGCCGCACCACGTTACTGGGAAACGGGCGCCGACGACCAGAGCTTTCGTTGGAATAACTATTTAAGCCGTTATCACGAACGTCACACTGACTTGATGGATGTGTTGTCCGGCTATCAACCGCGTGCGACTGCCAAGCTCGACGACGTTGCGCTCATGCTGGGGTTCCCGGGCAAGATGGGGCACGACGGCAGCGAGGTATGGGACAAGTTCCGCGCCGGGCGTTTCACCGAGATTCGCGACTACTGTGAGACCGACGTGCTTAACACCTATCTCGTGTACCTCCGTTTCGAGATGATGCGCGGCAACCTCGATGAGAAGCAGCATGAGCGCGAGCTTGTTATGGTTCGCGATACTTTGAAGACTTCAGGCAAGCCCCACCTTATACAGTTTTTGGCCGCGTGGTCCTCGTGCCCGACCTAGCAGCGTGCTCGCCGGCAATGGGCAAGACTAGGCGATCCATGAGTGCCGATACGGCCGAGGCCACGGTCGAGTCGCTCAATCACGACGCGCGCGGTGTGGCCCGGGTCGCGGGCAAGGTAACGTTTATCGACGGCGCACTGCCGGGTGAAACCGTGCGCTTCCGCTATGTCAATAAACATGACCGCTTTGACAGCGGGATCGTTACCGAGATTGTGCAGCCGAGCATGGAGCGTGTAGAACCACGCTGTCCACACTTCGGTATTTGCGGCGGTTGTGCGCTGCAACACCTCGACCCTGGGGCGCAGCTCGCCGCCAAACAGCAGGTCCTGGCCGACAGCCTTACCCATATCGGGAAGCTGCAGCCTGCGGGGTGGCTGCCGCCGCTGATTGGCCCCGTCTGGGGATATCGTCGGCGGGCGCGCGTGGGCGCCCGCATGGTTCCCAAGAAGGGCGGGCTGTTGCTTGGATTTCGCGAACGCCGCCGTAGCTTCATCACACCGCTTCATACCTGCCCGGTGCTGCCACCCACCATTTCGGCACTGTTGCCCGCGCTGCGTGACTGTCTGGAGCGCCTGTCGCATCCGGATCGCGTGCCGCAGATCGAGCTTGCCGCAGGCGACAACGCCACCGCCTTGGTAATACGCCATTTGGTCTCGCTGACCGCCGAGGATAAAGCACGGCTGGCCGAATTTGGCGTGCGGCATGACCTCCAAATTTGGCTGCAGCCGGGCGCGCCTAACACAGCGTCGCCGCTTACTCCATCCGAGCCGCAACCGCTTTACTATCGCTTGCCCGAGTTCGACGTGGTGATCCAATTCGCACCGACCGAGTTCGTGCAGGTCAATCACGAGGTTAATCGTGTCATGGTGAGCCAGGCGCTGGCGCTGCTCGATCCGCAGCCGCACGAGACAGTTCTTGATTTGTTTTGTGGATTGGGCAACTTCTCCCTACCCCTGGCGCGGCGCGCAGCACGGGTGCTTGGCCTAGAGGTCGATGCGCAAGCAGCGGCCCGTGCTCGCGACAACGCAGAGCACAACGCCATTTTCAATGCGGAATTCCGCGTGGCCAACCTCTATGACGAGGCTAGCGCGGTAGCCCCTTGGGCTGAGTTTCGCTGCGACAAGCTCTTGCTTGATCCGCCCCGCACGGGCGCGCTGGAGGCGATCAAGCGTCTGACCACGCCGCTACCAGGACGGATTGTCTATGTGTCCTGCAATCCCGCAACCCTGGCTCGTGACGCCGCATATCTTGTACACGTCTTGGGCTATCGTCTGGCGAGCGCCGGCGTGCTCGATATGTTTCCGCATACCAGCCATGTCGAATCGATGGCGCTGTTCGTACAATCTTGATCATGCCCGACCCGTCGCCCTATCGCCTCGCGGTAGATATTCCGTCCCAGACGGTCACGCTTCTTGATCAAACGGGGCAGGAGATATCGCGCATGAGAGTCTCCACCGCCCGCAATGGCGTCGGTGAGCAGTACGGAAGCGAAAAAACCCCGCGCGGGCGGCATTACGTGCGCGCCAAGATCGGTGCCGGGCTGCCGGCCAATGCAGTACTGGTGTCACGCCGTCCGACCGGCGAGATCTACAGCCCGGCTCTGCGGGCAGCCTTTCCTGATCGCGACTGGATACTGACGCGCATCCTCTGGCTTTGCGGCCAGGAAAAGGGTCGAAATCGGCTCGGTACGGTCGATACCATGCGGCGCTACATCTACATTCATGGCTGCCCCGACGAGGACCCGATGGGC
>CP070641.1:1825845-1832185 GCA_020354085.1 Pseudomonadota bacterium | reverse complement strand
AGCGGTCGACCTTGGACGGATCCTTGCCGGAGAAGGCGCCGCCCCCATGGCGCGCCATGCCGCCGTAGGTGTCAACGATGATCTTGCGACCGGTAAGGCCGGCGTCGCCCACCGGGCCGCCGATTTCGAAGGTGCCGGTCGGATTGATGAAATATTTGATGTCCTTCGAGATCCACTCCTTCGGCAGCACCGGCTTCACGATTTCCTCGATCACCGCTTCCTTGAGGGTCTCGTACTTGATGCCCGGGGCGTGCTGGGTGGAAAGCACTACCGCATCAATGCCGGCCGGCTGGTTGTCGACGTACTTCACGGTAACCTGCGACTTGGCGTCCGGGCGCAGCCACTTGAGCTTGCCGCTCTTGCGCACCTCGGCTTGGCGCTTCACCAGGCGGTGGGACAGCGTGATTGGCATCGGCATGAGCACGTCGGTTTCGTTGGTGGCGTAGCCGAACATCAGGCCCTGATCGCCCGCGCCCTGCTCGAGGTCGAGACCGCTGCCTTCATTCACGCCCTGTGCTATGTGCGGCGACTGTTGGCCGATGGCGGTCAACACCGTACAGGTGTCCGGCCCGAAACCCATCTCATCGCTGTAGCCGATGTCGCGCACCACTTGGCGCGCGACCTTGTCGAAGTCGATGCTCGCGGTGGTCGTTATCTCGCCGGCCAGGACGATCAGGTTGTTCTTCACCAGCGTCTCGCAGGCTACACGCGCCGTCTTGTGACTTGCCAAGATGGCATCGAGCACGGCGTCCGACACCTGGTCGCAGACCTTGTCTGGATGACCCTCGGACACGGACTCAGACGTAAAAAGGAAGCTATTCGACATGGTTACTCCCGCGTGGAACCCGCAAAGCGGCGCAGTCTAACAATTCGTCTTTGAACTTTCACCTCGATTGGCGCCATATTATCGACGCCCGCGCTGCCGCCGAAGTGCCTGCCTCGTCGTGACCTTGTTCGGCGTCGATCGGGCAGGCGGCACCGCGAAACCTCTAGGCCACCGGCTGTCGACTGATCCGCTGACTAACACTGCTCCCAAGGCAGTCCATGAAAGCGCCAGCCCCCAACGCTGCTGCGGTGATGCTTATCATCGAGCTGCCCCTCGAATCCTTCCGCAACGTTGTAAACATCCTTTACACCCCCGGCGACCAGGGCCCTGCCAGCGTCGAGCGACCTTACCCCGCTGCGACAAATCAGTACGACCGGGGCCGCCCCGCCGGCGCCGCCAAGCATCGCCTGGCGGACCTGAGTAACAAAGTGTGGGTTTACCGTCCAGTCCGGCTCTTCGATCCACGGAATGTGAATTGCCCCAGCCGGATGGCCGACGAACAGATACTCCATGTTGGAGCGGACGTCCACGAGTAAGGCATTGGCGTGATCCTGGAGAAACTTGAATGCCTCCTGGGGTGTTAAGGTCTTTATCTTCTCAGTCATGATCCACCTCGCCCGTCGCGCGGACGCCTAGTGCATACTTGTCCTATTATGTCCCCGCAAGCTGCGCAACCCAACCCACCCGCCGCCGCGTCCGTGCCGATTCGTCCGCCCAAGACGTTACTACGTCTCACCGGCCGCGCGATCATGGAATTCGACATGATTCACCCCGGCGATCGGGTACTGCTGGCGCTGTCGGGCGGCAAGGACAGCATGAGCTTGTTGCACGTGTTGCTCGCGCTACAGCGGCGTTCACCGGTCAAGTTCGCGCTCGCCGCGGCGACGGTCGACCCCGGAATCGACGGTTTCGATCCGTCTTATTTGCAGGACTATGTCCCGCGTCTTGGCTTGCCCTATTTCTATCGGCAAGAGCGAGTCGTGGAGCGCGCCCTCAAGACCATGCATGGCGACTCGTTTTGTGCCTATTGCGCCCGCATACGGCGCGGGGTTCTGTACGACGTGGCGCGGCGCGAAGGCTACAGCGTGCTGGCGCTCGCCCAGCATCTCGACGATCTCGCCGAATCGTTTCTGATGAGCGCTTTCTTCAATGGGCGGCTGCGCACCATGAAGGCCCACTACCGCGTGGACGCCGGTGACTTGCGCGTCATTCGCCCGTTTCTCTACGTGCGCGAACGGCAGACCGCGGATTTTGCAAGGCGCGCCGACTTCCCGACAATCTTGGATAATTGCCCCGCCTGCTTTCGCATGCCGACGCAGCGCCACGAGATGAAGCGGTTGCTTGCTGAGCAGGAGCGCGCGCATCCGCGGCTGTTCGCGAGCCTGCTCGAGACCATGCGCCCGCTGTTTTCTCAAGCGAGCGGTAGAGCGCGGACTCCAGAGCTCCGCCCGGGAGAAGCGGCGATGCCACTTCCCGAACGGGATGGCGTGTCGCGCTGAGCGGCACCTGACCTAGGTGACCGGCCGGAGGTAAGGGCGTCAGGGACGAGGTTCTCGAGGGGCATGACGTCACGTACCGAATGGGCCCGTCAGCGCTTGGCCGGTTTATACGCGGCAACATGCGCCTGCATCACCTGGGCAAAACGATTCTGCAGCTTGGGTTGCTCGCTGTATTTGTCCAGCCGCCCGTCCATCGCGACCAGCACTTTCTCGACGCGCTCGGCGGTGTTTGGGTGGGTCTTGAACATCAAGGCGACCGCGTCGCTTTGCGGATTGATCGAGGCGACGGTCTGCAGAACGGACGGCAGACCATAGGGGTCGTAGCCAGCGCGCGCCGCGATGACCGCGCCGACGCGATCGGCGGCGAACTCGTCTTCTTTGTCCAAACCACGGGTGTAAATCTCTGTACCAGCGTTGACGAGCTTGGAGTAACCTTCGTGGCCCTTTGACTTGGCGTACTCTCCCAACACGTCACCCGCTAGCCCGGCAACCGCTCCCTTGCGCATGGTTTCGAGCGCGTGGCGGGCGGTCACATGGCTGATCTCATGTGCCAGGATGCCGGCCAGCTCGGCTTCGTCGCGGCACTGCATCAGCAGGCCGCGGGTGATGAAGACGTAGCCTCCCGGGGTGGCGAAGGCGTTTACCATCATGTCGTCCAGCACGCCGAAGCGCCACGGCAGGTTTGGGCGATCGGTATGCATTGCCAGCCACATACCGATTTGGTTCACGTAACGCTGCAGCGCGGCGTCGTTGACCAGCGGTGCGGCACCGGTGAGATTAGCGGCAATACCCTTGCCAAGCGCGATCTCGTCTTTCTCCGACACCGGCTTCAACTGCTTCAGCTTGTCGCCCATGCTCTTGAGGGCGTCGGTATCGAAGCGGAAGGCAAGCGCAGTACTGGCACTCATGAAGAGCGAAATCGTCAACATGGTCCCAATGGCTTTACGCAAGTTGGATAATCTGGTCACTTTGGCTTACTCGGTCGGATTGGGCAGGAACTCGACCTGCTGGGCTTTCAGACCAACGCTGCGTGCGTGGGCCGTGGCGCTATCTGAGTTCGCGCTAAAGCCATCCATGGACTGGACCGCCTGCGGATTGGGTTTGGCGGTGCGTAGCGCTTCGGCATCGAAGCCGCGGATACCGGTAGTGGCTACCACACCTTGCGCGCCGGAGCGGCCGGTTTGACCGACGCTCCATAGCATGCCCAGGCTCTCGCCCGTGGCGGTCTTTTTCTCCGCCCCTTCGCCGATGCGAACCAGGTGCAGCCGTACCCAGCCGTCTTTGGCGTCCTTGGCATCGCTGCGCACGCGCAGCCAGGCGCCGCGCCGCTCCTGGATCGTGACGGTGGTGTTTTGCTTGAGGTCGCCGGCGGTCGTGGCGTCACGGTAAGGAGCGCTCATCAGTACGGTGTCCTGACGCAGCGTGCCGCGTTCCGCGGCAAGAGCGGGGGCCGTCTGAAGACCGCACAGCATGGTTAGCCAGATCAGACTATGTCCACTTCGGCTCATAGAGGTGCACCTCGCCCGTTCGGCCTTTCAGTTTAGCAAAGCCGTGATCGACAAACTCGGCCGTGTCGCGGCAGGCATCTCGGGTCGCCTGGGAGACCAGAATGCGCGCTTTCCCTTTTGTCGCACTTTCGATACGGCTCGCTGTGTTCACGGTATCGCCGATGATGGTGTAGTCCTGACGGTGCTCGGGTGAGCCAATAAAGCCCACGACCGCCTCGCCGGTATGGACACCAATGCCGATATCGAATTGCTCGCCCGCCGCACCGAGCTCTTCCTTGAACTGCGCCAGGGCTAATTGCATGTCGCGCGCCGCGGCCAAGGCCCGACAGGCATGATCGGGCTGTTCGCCGGGCGCCCCCCAAAACGCCATGATGGCGTCGCCGATGTACTTATCGAGCGTACCCTGGTGGCGAAAAATTACCTCGACCTGCAGACTGAAGTAGCGGTTGAGGAGGTCTACGACTTCCTGTGGCGACTTCTGCTCGGACAGCGTGGTGAAGCCGCGAATGTCGGAAAACAGCACGGTGATCTCGCGCCGCTGACCGCGCAGAGCGGCTTCGGTGCCTTCACCCTCGACCAGCTCGCCCACCACGCGGGGGTCGAGGAAGCGCGCGAACAGCCGCGTGACGCGTTGGCGATTGCGCCGCTCCAAGAGATAGGCCTGGACTGCCGCCACCAGATAGTAGATCCATCCACCGAGCACGATCGGCGCCACCACCGGAAGACTCAGACGTTGGTACACGAGCGTCACCCAAGCACCCGCCAGCCATACGACGGTCAGGCCGACCGTCGCGAGCCCCATGGCCAGCGCCCCGGCGCCGCGCGCGAACAGCACCGCCAGCAACATGAGGCTGAGCGCGGTGAGCAATGCCTCGCTCCAGGGCGGCGCCGCGCGCAGGCGCTCGCCGTTCTTGAGGTTGTCAACTGCGGTCGCCACCACCTCCGGCCCTGGAAACTTCGCGCCCATCGGTGTGACGCGCAAATCGAATAGGGCGGCGGCCGTGCTGCCGATGATCACGATCTTGTTGGCGAACTCATCACGCGGACGCTCGGGATGGCGCCGCTCCAGATCGAAATAGACATCGTGAAAACTCACGCGTCGATAACTCAAGGCTGGCCCGTGCCACACAAGTCGCAGTGTGGCGAGCTCGCTCGTGACGGGGTAACCGAGATCTTGCGCGACGCGCGCCGGCAGCGAGGGAATCCGCCAGCCCGCCATCTCCGTAAAAAGCGGATAGGCGCGCACTACCCCATCTGTATCGGGATGAACATCGATGGTTCCGATCCGACCAGTCGCCACGAGTCCCGGCAGTGGGAGCAGCAATGCGGCACGGGCGTTGGTATCGGTGGTAGCGCCGATCGGCTCCGCCACGGGTAGCTGCGCGAGTGGAAAGCCGGCGCGCTCCGCTTCCGGTGTCGCCGCCAAGCGCACCATCGGAAAGTAAGCTTGCGGCGTGGCGCGCGCGGCATTGATCAGCAACAGATCATCGGCGGCGTGATCTTTGTGCGGGTCCACGAACAGGATGTCAAACACGATCGCGGCTGGCCCCTGACGTGCCAGCCCATGCAGCAGCGCGCCGAACACCGCCCGAGACCAAGGATAGCGGCCGTACTCGAGCGCCATCGCCTCAAGCGCAGGCTCGTCGATGTCGATGATGACGATATCGGGATCGGGTGGCAGGCGGGCGGCCAGGCTACGCAGATTGAAGTCGCCCAGCTTATGGTCGAGCCAGCTCGTCAGTCCCAGACCGGTCGACGCCAACACGGCGAACAGCCATACACCCGCCGCGAGCCCCAGCGCCCGGGAATAGTTGTTTTTCTTGTTTGGCATGTGCCTAGCGTAAACGAGCGGGCGATGCCGTCAACGGCGCGGCTATAATGCCCAGCACCCATGAGTTCCGCCGAGCGGCCGCGCGCGAGCGCAGCGATCCACTACTATCGTCCCCGGCTTGGGCGCGGCGCCCTGCGGCCGCGCTATCTGGCAAGCTGGTTGCTGGTGGCGGTGTTGTCGGTGCTCGCCTGGTTGCCGCTTGCCATCACGCGCCCGATCGGTGCTGTGCTCGGTTTGCTTACGATGGTCGCTAATCGTAAGCGCCGCGAGATCGGCCGCATCAATCTGGCCATGTGCTTTCCCGAGATGCCGTCCAGCCGGCGTAATCGATTGCTGCGCCAGCACTTCATCGTCAACGGTCAGTCACTGGTTGACCACGGGCTGCTGGTGTTCGGCGCGAAGCGACGCATCGTGCGGCTGACGCGCATCCGGGGAATCGGACCGTATCGCGAACTGATTCGGCAAGGGCGCAATGTAATCCTGCTGGTGCCGCATGTGGTCGGTATTAATTTCGTCGGGCCGGTATTGGCGCGCGAGCGCCCCACCTTTTCGATGGTGAAGGTCCAGCGCAATCCGATCGTGAACTGGATGATGACCCGCGGTCGTTTGCGTTTTGGTGGCGGCCTCATTGCTCGCGAACAGGGCCTGCGGCCGGTGGTGCGTGGTTTGCGCGAGG
>CP070641.1:1819067-1825745 GCA_020354085.1 Pseudomonadota bacterium | reverse complement strand
CTCATGCTATGCCAGTGGGCGAAGCACTTGGGCGCGACTGTTATCGGCTGCGTGGGTTCGAAGGAGAAGGCCAAGCTCGCTATGGCGAACGGCTGCGATCACCCGATCTTCTACCGCGAGGATAATATTGTCGAACGCGTGCGCGAAATCACGAACGGCGAAGGCGTGCCGGTCGTCTATGACGGCATGGGCCAAGCCACCTTCGCGACTTCGCTAGATTGCCTGCGCCCTTTTGGCGTGCTGGTGACTTTCGGCAATATCACCGGCCAAGTGGAGCCTTTCGCGCCCAAGATCCTTGCGGCGAAAGGGTCGCTCTATGTTACGCGCCCGACGCTCGCGACCCATATTGCGACACGTGCGCTGTTACTCGAGGGCGCCGAACGCCTAGTCAGCGTTGTCAGCAAAGGAATCGTCAAGGACCACATCAATCAAATCTACGCGTTGAAAGACGCCGCGCAGGCCCATCGCGATTTGGAAGCGCGCAAGACGATCGGCTCGACGGTTCTGCTGCCCTAGATCTGAATCGCGGCGGGTCCCCCACAGTACCGCAAACAAAAACTAGCGAGTGTCGGTATCGGAAGCGGACGCCTGCGCGCTATTCGCCCGCGGACCGGCGCTACCTACGTTGTTGGCGCGGCGCCGGTGCAGCACGTGCATCGCAACAACGATTAGCACAACGGCGAGCACCAATGCGTAGGGCGCGAAGCGGTTGACGGTTCCCGCCCACGCGCTCAGCTCGTTCAACAGCAGGGCCCAGACGCCGATGGCAAGATAGGTAGATGCCAGCACTACCACGAGATTCACCCACGGCCGCAGCCCGATCAAGAATCCAATGATGGATCCCACCACCGGACCCGTCATCCAGAATGGCACGAACACAAAAACAATGAGCCCCAAAATACCAAACTTGCGTACCATGTCGCCGCGTGATTCCGCCGCGTGGTACATGCGCGCTACGTACGGCTGCAAGGTACGCCAACCAATCAGTTGCTGCCAACTCAGCGCGAACAGGGGGTACACCACGAGGACCTGGATGGTCTCGACCAACATGTTTACGGGCACGACCTGCGCATGACTGAAACCGCTCGCATAGCCAAATGACATCCCAGCGGCGCGACCGATGACCAAGTTGAGTCCGGTCATTGCCACATAGCGAAGCGCCGTACTCGGAGACAGGTGCCATGCGATGCCAAGTACCAAGGCCAACAAGCCTGCCAGCATCACGCCGGCAACGAGCAAGCGGCCCTCGGTGCTGCCAAGAAGCGAAAAACGCCGCTGCTCAGGCGTGGACGACGAAAAATCGGCGGTGGGCTTCAACGACGTTTCCCCTCTTGGTCTTATATCGCGAACGCATCCGCCATTGAAAGTTCGGGAATCATCGACCACCGGTACCCGACGTGGTACGTGCAGGTCCGCCAAAAACGCTCGGCAAGCGTGGCCAGAGGGAATCATCCGGTATCATAGGCGGTAATATTCCTGAAACACGGGTTTTCGGCGCCAACGTCATGGTCGGACCGGCTGTTATCGCAATTCTGGTGGGTATGGGTGGCAGTTGGGCATTCCGCGAGCTACTGATCAAGAGACTCCGAAGGAGTCACCCGCAGGAGTTCAAAGACCTAGGCGAGCCCTCGGGCCGACACCTATATTCCATTGTCCCCCGCCATCACGAGATGCAAATTCGCTTCTGGCGGTTTGTCTGGGGCGGGCGCGCCTTTCGGATGAAAGACGATGTGCTCGCAAGCCTAACGGCGGCACTTCTGGTATCCAACATCGTGTTGGCTGTCGGCGTTGTCGTGCTCCTGTGGTCGGTAGCGAAAAGCGCATGACCAATCCCGCGTTTCTGTTAGGAATCTGACAACGTCGGCGGCGGTTCACACAAGATAACTTGCTCGACGTTCGAGCGCGGGTGGGGAAAGCGCAGCTCCGCCGCGTGCAAGAGATAACCGGAATCGCCGGGTACAGCGCGCGTATCCTTCGCGGGCACGCCGCCCGCTATATACAGCGGATCGCCGACCAGCGGATGATCGGCGGCAGCCAGATGAATACGGATCTGGTGCGCGCGGCCGGTGGTAATCCAGACATCACAAAGAAAGGAATCCGCGCGGCGTTGCAGCACGCTAACGCGCGATTCCGCCGGTTTGCCATGTTTGTTCACGGCATGCACGGACCCGAGCAGCGGGTGCGATACCGGCCCGATGGCATCGGTTATCTTGCGCTCATCCCAGGCGGGGGTCCCGCTCGCCAGCGCGCGGTAGCGCTTACTTACCTGCGGGGTCGACCATTGTTGTATCAGCTTCGCGCTCGCTTGCGGGCTACGCGCACACAGCACGATACCCGACGTCCAGCGTCCCAATCGATGCAGGGGCGCGGCATCCGGATAACATTGTCGGACCTGAAAAAGCAAGGTGTGCTGTAAATAGCCGGCGCCCGGCAGCGTCGGCAACCCGGATGGCTTGCTGACAGCTAGAATGTCAGCGTCTTCATATAGAACTTCAAACGCCAGCGGCGCTACGGGCTCAAGCCACGGCGGGCGCCGCCACTCTAGCGTGCTTCCCGTGCGTAATCGCAAATCGACATGCGCGGGCGCAGAATCGACCAGCACCTGCCCGGCGGCGATGCGCGTTGCCCATTCGGCCTCAGAGGAGTGGCGATAACGCCGGCTCAGGTAGGCCAGCAACGTTTGCGCGGCGGCATCGGTACCGAGCCGCTCGCGATAGGCACAACCGTTGTTAAGGTGCATGATTTGTCGTTCGCATGGACTCGGGTCAGATTCTGACGGCTCGCATATGTTAACGAGATCTGTGCGCCGATGCAGACTGTCGCAGTTTCACTGAGCCTAGGGCAACCAGCGTACGCGCGAGCGGATCGGTTCAACAGGATCGATACGCCAAAAAAAAGACCCCGCTTGCTCGCGGGGTCCACAACTAGCCTGCTGACGCCGTGTTTAGGCCGGCTGCACGTTCGTCGCGGATGGGCCCTTAGCGCCCTGCTCCACTTCAAACTTCACCTGCTGACCCTCCGTCAGACTCTTAAAACCGCTGCCCGCGATGGCGGAGTGATGGACGAATACGTCTTTGCTGCCATCCTGCGGAGAGATGAAACCGAAGCCCTTGGCGTCGTTGAACCACTTAACAGTACCGATAGTCATGAAAGTTACCCTATGTTGACTGAGTTGCGATGACTTGCAGATCGTTCCCGCAAGCGAATTGGCGGGAGTGACTTCCGAAACAACAGGAGGGAACTTCCGAACTGACTACGAGGGAAAAGCTGCAACCGCGCTTACTATACACGTAACGTCAGAATTAGCCACCACAATCTTTCGTCGGTCGACTCGATGGAAACGAGTTCGTTGCCTCCTCATCTGTCCATTCCTCGCAATTTGCTTGTTGGCGCGAATGAGAGGATGATTATTCCTTCCGCGCTTCATCACATCAGCGCATTGTTTCCGCGCTTGCAACGCGCTGGTCATAAGTTGCTAGGCCACCGAGCGGTCATCTCCCCACTGACACACTACGTCAGGAGTCTCACATGGAACCCACCACCGATCAGGCCCAAAAAACGGACGTTTTCAACCCCAATATTCGCCAACGCTTGACCGAGTTGGCGGGACACCAATGGACGCGGAGCAGATCCGAGGCGCTGGCGAAGCTCGACGGCATTGAGTTGACTGACGAGCATTGGGCAGTGATTGTGTTTCTGCGCCGGTATTATCTGGAGAAGGGCTTACCAGCCCACGCGCGGGTTACGGCCCAAGCGCTCAACGAACACTTCACGGCGCAGGGTGGCAGCGCGTACTTGCAGCGGCTCTTTGCCGGCGGCCCGGTTACGCAAGGCAGCCGCCTCGCCAACCTGCGCATGCCGCCGAACGCCAGCGACTCTTCAATCGGCATCCGCTACTAGCTAGAAGGAATTCCCGCCTGTCTAGCTTAGGCGCTCGCGCCGCGTATCGCCCGTGACGAGCCGGGACATCATGTAAGCGAGGCACAACATCATGGAAGGCATCAGCGATATTCGAATCGTCAGCATAGACGAGAAACGCCCACCGAGAATCGGCAAAGAACCCTACATCGACCTTTATTTTCGGCTCACTCACAAGGCGCCGGCTGACTGGTGTCAGGACTTCACCGATCTTCAGTCCAAGGCGACCTACCCGTCAAAGATCAACATCGACGAATGCCTGTATATCGAGACCTGGGTCCGACGACCAGAGGAAATCATCGGGCATGTGCAGAGCCTGAAAGAGGCCGTGGCGCAGTGCAATGCGCGCTACATCGAGAGGATTGAGGCGCGCCAACGCGATCGGGACAACAGCAATGACAAACTCACAACAGAAGAAGGGCCGCAGGGTCAACTGAACCGCATCATCGCCGGCCTGGACTTCAGCGAATAGCTGCGACTTCGACAATCGCCGCACAGCGGCGATTGTCGCGGTCCCTACTCGGTTCCATCGCTGACGCGGTCAAGCTTGGCGAGAAACCGATCGAGTTGATTGGCGAACGCCTGCCGATCGCTCAAGCCGAGGGGCGCCGGGCCGCCAGTGTTGATGCCGGTATTGCGTAACTCGTCCATGAAGTTACGCAGCGCGAGCAGCTCGCGGATATTCTCGGTGCTGTAGAACTCCCCGCGCGGATTGAGCGCGTGGCCGCCTTTTTCAATGACCAGCGCCGCCAGCGGAATATCGGCTGTAACGACCAGATCACCCGCTGCGAGCCGCTGCACGATAACGCTATCGGCGACGTCGAACCCGCCCGGCACTTGGATGGCCTGAATGTAACGCGATGGCGGCGTGCGCAGCGGTTGGTTTGCGACCAGCGTCAGGTTGACCTGCACCCGCGCCGCGGCACGGAACAGGATTTCCTTGATGACGTTCGGGCACGCATCGGCGTCTACCCAGATTCTCACTCAATCACTCCGTGGGGCTAACGGTGGCAACGCCCCATGCCTGCCAAATATTCCGCCGGCACGGGTTGCGACATCGGCAGTGGATGCAAGGACCGGCCGGGATTCGTCCGATCCACGCGTTCCCCAGTTTTCGCACGGCAGTTCACGGACCATCAGCACCCCGACCGACCACGCGAATATGCAGATCGTCCACGCGCACCACCTGGCCCACACGGATCTTGCAGGTCTTGCGCAATTCGACCTGGCCATCGACCGATACTTCCCCCGCCGCCACCCGCAGCTTGCCGGCACCGCCACTCGCGCACACACCGGCGAGCTTCAACAGCTGATTCAGCTCGACATAGTCCCCGAGAAGTCTGAATTCCATGTCTCGCATGCAACCCCTTGGGTCGGAGTCATACCAATGCAATAGGGGACCACCCGGGGTCAGATCCCGTTGTCCCGCTTGCATTCCGATTCGACAGAAAACCGGGCCGAAAAGCGATGCCCCCTAGTATAAGCAACGAGTCCTATCGAACCAGTGTCGTCTGGTTGAGGCCGGCGCCACCCTTGCGCTATCGTCCGCCCATGAAAAACGAACTACTCAAGGCCATTGACGCCGCGCTCAGCGACAATTGGGACCGCGCCCACAAAATCGTGCAGCAATATGAGGATGACTCCACGGCGTGTTGGATACACGCCGTGCTGCACAAGATCGAAGGCGACGCGGGCAACAGCCGTTATTGGTATTCGCGCTCAACACACACCTACGGTGAATTCGCCGATGCCAAACAGGAGTTGGCGGCCATCAAACGCGCGGTCCAAGACCAATAGGCAAGAAGGGCTGGACGCCCTTTCTGCCAATGGGGTACCAACGTATTTGAATCTTAACTAGGCGGCTTTCTTGCGCCAGCGCGGCGTGCGGGGGCGTGGTGGTGCGCCGGGATCTTCCGGTGCAGCCGCTATCTCCGCCGACAATGGTAAGACGTTCCCCGCGGATTCGAGTTGCGACTCCTTTGCCGACGCGGAGCTCGCGCTCTCCATCTGCCGCGCGTATTCCGCCAGCGTTTTCCTCACTTTGAGTCGCACCCACACTGCAGCGAAAACAGCGAGCATCAGCGCGATCGTAATAACGTGCGTCGCGGTCAGCGGTTTCTGCTGCAAGTCAGAGATGGACTGAATCACAAACGCGACACCGAATCCTCCCAATGACACGATGCTAATTGAAGCGATCTCATGCGTCAGCGTGTGTTGAGACCACGCGGCTGGGTTGGGCCTTCGACTAACGAGCATGACCACAGCGAAACCAAGCGCTGCCACCACAATTAGTAAGGTACCGACAACAGCGTTCATGTAGTTCTCCTGCAAAACGCTCTGCTGAGCGAATCAGTTATTATTTGCATACGCGCGCCAGGCGCGCTCATTGCGCCAAGATGAAATTGGTTGCTTGATTCATGCGGTTATTTTGATGGATGCAGGGCACCGCACGCGTGGACTGCCCCGGCGCGAGACCGAAGACCTGGAATGGAGTAGCAGCTCGGAATCTGCGTAGAAGCTCGTCCCGCCAACCCGCTTCCCCGCATCCAGGCCCAAAAAACAGCGAAGTCACGCAGTAGCTAACGTGTGCGGTCGCCGCCGGTTATGCCCATTGGGGTACAAGAAAACTGGTCAATGGGCGCAGACAAGCCAGCTTCAGCAACCGTAGTGGCTACGGCAAACACGCTGGTAGCAGGCCAAACGAGCCGTAGAGTGTATCCAGTGCTACCTGGCCTTCGGGCGTTAAGGTGTCGCGCGGGC
>CP070641.1:1814606-1818967 GCA_020354085.1 Pseudomonadota bacterium | reverse complement strand
ATTCTCGTCCTCAGCTGCGAATGCAGGCCTTGATGGGTGTCAATTGCGCCGAACTCAAGATCCAGGGCGTCGACGGGTCGGCGAAGCGTCATCGTCGTCGATATTCCAGCTTTCCCGCCCATCGGATGGCAGACGCAATCTCAGGATTGCGCATTGGCCCTATCCCCAGTTCGCGACTAGTATTAGACGCAATCAACCGCTTCGTCGTCCGACCCCTTCGAACATCCTCTATGGCAACTCCAGGTACTGCCACCACACTCAGCGGCCTCGCCTCGCGCCTGGTGCGCGAAAATCTGATCGCCACCCATGAAGCCGAGCGCATGCAAAGTGACGCCCTGACTAACAAGACGTCCTTTGTCTCGCGACTGGTTGAAAGCAAAAAAGTCGACAGCGCCACCGTGGCACGCCTTGCATCCGAGGAATTCGGCATTCCCTTATTCGAGATCGGCTCGCTGGACATCTCGAACGCCCCAGTCAAATTGGTGGACGAGAAAATCCTCCGACGCCACCGTGCACTCCCGCTGCATAAGCGCGGCACCCGGCTCTATGTTGCCGTCTCCGACCCGACCAACCTGCAGGCCCTCGACGAAATCAAGTTTCAAACCGGGTTGGTCACCGAACCCATTCTCGTCGAAGACGACAAGCTCGCACGCGCTCTGGAAAAGAGCCTCGAAGCGCACGACACGACGCTCGCCTCGCTCTCGGGTGAAGATGCGCTCGACAACCTGGAGATGCTGGCCGGAGATGATGAAGCCGACGCTGGCGCAGGTGCCGGTGGCGAGGAAGGCATCAATGACGCGCCGATCGTTAAGTTCGTCAACAAGATATTGCTCGATGCCATCAATCGGGGCGCATCGGATATTCACGTCGAACCGTATGAAAAGACTTATCGTGTTCGCTACCGTCAGGACGGCGTGCTGCACGAAGTTGCCGCACCCCCGCTACAACTTGCCCCGCGTATCAGCGCACGAATAAAGATTTTGTCTCGTCTCGACATTGCCGAACGACGCGTTCCGCAGGATGGACGTATTAAGCTCCGGATCTCCAAGAACCGGGCCATTGATTTTCGTGTCAGCACGCTGCCGACCTTGTGGGGCGAGAAGATCGTAATGCGTATTCTCGACCCGACGTCTGCAACGTTGGGGGTAGAGAAACTCGGATTCGAGGACCACCAAAAACAATCCTTTTTGGAGGCCATCCGGCGACCACAAGGAATGGTATTGGTAACTGGCCCGACGGGCAGTGGTAAGACGGTAACACTCTATACGGCGCTAAATCTGCTGAACGATCCAGAAACGAACATCTCCACGGCTGAAGATCCGGTCGAAATCAATCTGCCGGGAATCAATCAGGTCAATATCAATGAAAAGGCCGGCCTGGTGTTTTCGTCGGCGTTGCGCGCGTTCCTTCGCCAGGACCCGGACATCATTATGGTGGGTGAGATTCGCGATCTGGAAACCGCGGAAATCGCCATCAAGGCCGCGCAAACCGGGCATTTGGTCCTATCCACGCTGCATACAAATGACGCCCCTGGAACCTTGACCCGATTGGCTAACATGGGGGTTGCACCCTTCAATATCGCATCGTCGGTTCATCTCATCATTGCGCAGCGCCTTGGTCGACGTTTGTGCTCCAACTGCAAGCGTCCGGCAAACATTCCGCGCGAGGCTCAGCTCAAGGCAGGATTTCGGCCGGAAGAAATCGGAACTTTTACGATTTACGAGCCTGTAGGGTGCGAGAACTGCACAAATGGCTACAAGGGCCGCGTTGGTATCTATCAAGTGATGCCGGTTTCCGAGGCCATGGGGGAAATCATTATGCGGGGCGGTAACCAACTGGACCTCGAGCGCCAGGCGCAGAAAGACGGCGTGTCCGACCTGCGCCAGTCGGGTCTAAAGAAAGTGAAAGATGGGCTCATGGGTCTCGCCGAAGTTGAGACCGTCACGGATCAATAACAGAACACTGAAAGACTATGGCCGTCGCAACCGTTAAGAAGCCGAAACTGGATTCCTATTCTTGGGAAGGTCTGGATAAGTCCGGACGCAAGCTCAAAGGCGAGATGCAGGCCGCGGGTGACGCATTCGTCAAGGCGAGCCTTCGACGCCAAGGGATTAACCCAACCAAGGTTTCACGCCAAAGCAAACCGCTCTTCAAGACAAAGCGGAAGATAAGGCCCAAAGACATTGCCGTCTTCACGCGCCAGTTAGCAACCATGATTCAATCGGGCATACCCGTGGCCCAGGCCTTCGAGATTGTCGCCAAGGGCCATGAAAACCCCAGCATGCAAGATCTCATCATGTCGGTGAAGCAGGATGTCGAGTCCGGCACCAGCCTGACCAATGCATTGGGCAAACACCCGCTCTATTTCGATGCGTTGTACTGCAATCTCGTGGCCGCAGGCGAACAAGCGGGCATCCTGGACGCGATTCTCGACAAAGTCGCAACGTACAAAGAGAAGATCGAGTACATCAAGGGCAAGATAAAGTCAGCGCTGTTCTACCCTACAGCAGTGGTTATTGTCGCCTTCATCATCACGGCTATTTTGCTAATTTTTGTCATTCCGCAGTTCGAGGCCTTGTTTAAGGGCTTCGGGGCTGACCTGCCCGCGCTCACGAAGTTCGTGATCGAACTGTCGAACGCATTTCAGGAATGGTGGTGGGCAATTGCGCTGGGAATCGTCGGAGCGGTCGTGGGGTTTGGTTATAGCTATAGACGATCGCCAAAGATGCAGTACACGCTCGATCGAATATTGTTGCGTGCCCCGGTCGTCGGGGAGATCGTGAAAAAGGCGACCATCGCACGTTTTTGCCGCACCCTTGCCACGATGTTCGCGGCCGGTGTACCACTAGTAGAAGCCCTGGACTCCGTCGCGGGCGCAAGTGGTAATCGCGTCTACTACGACGGCACGCTTGCGATTAAGACCGACGTTAGTACCGGCATGCAACTACAGGCGGCCATGAATTCCACCGGGCTATTTCCAAACATGGTAGTTCAGATGGTCGCAATCGGTGAGGAGTCCGGTGAGCTCGACAAAATGCTGGGAAAAGTGGCGGATTTCTACGAAACCGAGGTGGACGACGCCGTCGCGGGGCTCAGCAGTCTCCTGGAACCAATCATCATGGCGTTCTTAGGGATCGTGGTGGGCGGACTGGTAATCGCCATGTACTTGCCGATCTTCAAGATGGCAGGTGCCGTCTAAACCGCGGACGCTTCGTATCCTTGTCGCGGAATCCGACTGGCGGAACTCATGACGGCGCTGTGGATGATGCTGGAAGCGTCACCGACGGCGTTTGCCGTAGCCATTGGCGTGCTCGGGCTTTTTGTTGGCAGTTTCCTAAATGTTGTCATATTGCGCACGCCAGTCATTCTCGATCGGCAGTGGCGGCGTCAATGCCAGGAACTCAATGACCTTAACGCTGCCACGGCTCCGAAAACGACAGATAGCGAACGCTTCAATCTGCTGGTGCCCCGTTCGCGTTGTCCGAGCTGTGGACATCAGATTACGGCGTTAGAAAACGTTCCCGTCCTCAGTTATTTGTTTTTGCGCGGCAAATGCTCAGGGTGCCGGCAGCCTATCTCAGTACGCTACCCCATCGTTGAGCTGGTCGCCGCCGCGCTCGCGGCGCTCGTCGCCTGGCGACTCGGGTTTACGCTTGCCGGTCTTGCCGGAGTCGCATTCACATGGACACTAATCGCACTGACCTTTATCGATTACGACCATCAGCTGCTGCCAGACAACATTACGCTGCCGCTTCTATGGAGCGGACTGCTTATTAACATACCGGGAACATTCGCACCGTTGTCTGCCGCAGTTATTGGCGCAACAGTCGGTTATGTGTCCTTATGGCTCGTATACCACGTCTTCAAACTCATCACTGGCAAGGAAGGCATGGGATATGGGGACTTCAAGCTCTTTGCGGCGCTTGGGGCGTGGCTCGGCTGGCACCAGCTCCCCTTCGTGATCCTCTTCGCGTCACTGGTGGGCGCGATAGTCGGACTCGGCGTTATCCTGCTGTTTGGGCGTGACCGTCAGCTGCCGATTCCGTTTGGGCCGTTCTTGTGCGTGGCCGGCTGGATCGCGCTCTTGTGGGGCGAGCCGATCGTACGCCTCTACCTGCAATACGCGCGTTTCGCAGCCTAGCTGCGGCGCGAGACGTCCCTTACCCACGCTGGCACGACCGGCCTAGGAAGCGCTCAGCGCACATGACTAGGACACCTGAAGACCCGGGGCTGCATCGGATCGCCGCCCGACCGCTCGTTGTCGGCCTTACCGGCGGCATCGGCAGCGGCAAGTCCACGGTGGCTGCGATGTTCGACGAGATCGGCGTGCCGGTAATTGACACCGATGCTATTGCCCATTC
>CP070641.1:1807699-1814506 GCA_020354085.1 Pseudomonadota bacterium | reverse complement strand
CGATCGGTACCCTAGGTATCGGCATCGCGGCCGGCGAATTCGCCAGCGGCTGGGATTACATCGGCGCCGGCTCCGGTATGGTCACGCCGTTGTATCCGGGCGCGGTCGGCGGGCGCGAGACGTTTTTCTACTATTTGATGTTTGTTTTGGCCGCACTGACTTTTGCGGTCCTGCGCTGGTTGTACGCCGGACGCTTTGGGCTCGCGATCAACGCCATTCGCGACGACGAAGACAAGGCCGAGGCCATGGGCATCCACACCACGCGCTACAAGACCACGGCCTGGTCGGTGTCGGCGTTGTTTCTCGGGCTCACCGGCGGCGCGGTCGGCAACCTGATCGGCTTTATCGATCCGCGCGACGTTGCCTTTGCCGGACCGACCTTCGGCGTGTGGATGGTGCTGATGGCGATCCTCGGCGGCAAAGGCACGCTGTGGGGTCCCGTGGTTGGCGCCATCGTGTTTCACGTCACACAGGAATTATTTTGGACCTATTTCCTCGGCTGGCAGCGAGTCGCACTCGGCCTCCTTATCGTGCTGACCGTGGTGTTCTTCCCACTCGGCATTTTCGGCTGGGCGCGTGAGCGCTGGCCGGAGCGCTTCGGCCATCGCGTCGAGGAGGCGACGCCGAAGACCGAGGGCGGCACATGACCGCGATCCTCGAGGTCCATGGCGTGCGCAAGGCCTTCGGCGGAGTCGTCGCCAACAACGACGTCACGCTGAGCGTGCCAGAAGGAAAAATCTTCGGCTTGATCGGCCCCAATGGCTCGGGCAAGACCACGCTGTTCAATTCGATCGTGGGTTACCATCCGATCGATGCCGGATCGATTCGCTTTCAGGGCCGCGAGATTTCCAAGCTGCGTGTACCGGGTATCGCGCGGCTGGGGCTGCTGCGCACGTTCCAGCAGACGCGCGTCTACAGCAAAATGACCTGCGTGCAGAACATGATCATCAGCGCGCCGCGTACCCATCGGGACTGGTCCTACATGTTTCGCCGCATCTCGCCCACCGACACACGCAAGGCTGAAGAACTGCTCAAGTTCGTCGGACTGTACGCCAAACGTCATCTGCGTGCCGGTGATCTCTCTTTCGGCCAGCAGAAACTGCTGGAATTCGCGATGGCCTTGATGAGCGAGCCCAAGATGTTGTTGCTCGACGAACCGACCGCCGGTATCAATCCGACGCTGATCAACGGCCTCATGAATCGCTTGCGGCGTGCCAATAGCGAGTTCGGCATCACGCTGCTGGTGATCGAGCACAACATGCGCGTCATCATGAATCTGGCGGAACACATCTATTGCCTGGCGCACGGCCAGTTGCTCGCCGACGGCGCGCCGGAGGCGATTCAGAGTGATCCGCGCGTGATCGATGCCTACCTCGGAGGCGCGCACGGATGAGCCCGGGGAACACGTCAACGGACGATCTTGGCGACGACATCATTTCCGTCGACGACGTCGCGCGCGAGGCGGCGCGCATCGTGGCGGAGGGCCCGCCGCTGGAACGTATCGCGGAATTGGCGGGCAACAAGCCGCTGGTGACTATCGAGGGGCTCCACGCCGGTTATGGCCAGATGGAAATCCTGCACGGCGTGAACCTGCAAGTCTCGGCCGGGCAGTCGTTATGCTTGATCGGCCCGAACGGCGCCGGGAAATCCACTATCTTGCATTCGATCTACGGATTCACGCGTATCTTCTCGGGCAGCATTCGCGTCGACGGCCAGGATGTGCTGCACATGACGCCCAATCAGAAGCTCAGGCAGGCCGGCATCGCATACATCCTGCAGGACAATTCTGTGTTCCCCGATATGACAGTGGAAGAAAACCTGTGGATGGGCGGCTACCTGATGGACTCGCCGGATCAAGCCAAGGAAGCGGCCGAGCGCGTCTTTGCCAAGTACGATCGCCTCGCCAAGCGCCGCGGACAGCCGGCGCGCGTGCTGTCCGGCGGCGAGCGCCGATTGCTTGAGATCTCGCGCGCCCTGGTGATGAACCCGCGCGTGTTGCTGGTCGATGAACCCTCGATTGGATTGGAGCCGCGCTTCATTGGCATGGTGTTCGAGATCCTTGAGGACCTGCAGCACAGCGAAGGCAAGTGCATCATCATGGTCGAGCAGAACGCCAAGAAGGGTCTTGACTTCGCCGACATCGGTTATGTCTTGGTATCAGGCGCCGTAGCAATGGCCGACAGCGGTGACGCGTTACTCAAGCACCCGGATGTTGGTCGCTTGTTCCTCGGTGGTTAACCCGTAACAATCCTCGCGGCGTGACGTCCGCGCATTCCAGCCACCTCCCGCCAGCGCGCGTCGCTGTCGTCATGTGTAGCGCACACGCGCTCAGCATGACGGGATTTGCCGCTTTCCCCGCGCTCCTTCCGCTCCTGCTTGACGCCTGGGCGATGAGCAACTCGGAGGCCGGTGCGATCAGCGGCATGTTCTTTGGCGGCTATATGCTGGCCGTCCCGCTGCTGACAAGCCTCACTGATCGTGTCGATGCGCGGCGTGTCTATCTTTTCGCCTGTGGTCTGGCGAGTGCGGGTGGCTTTGGTTTCGCCCTGTACGCCGACGGCTTCTGGTCGGCGGCGTTCTTCCAGGCCCTGACCGGCGCCGGTCTCGCCGGCACCTACATGCCGGGTCTCAAGATCCTTTCCGATCATATTGAAGGTCCGCGCCAAAGCCGCTGGATTGCCATTTACACATCGACCTTCGGTGTCGGCACGGCGCTCTCGCTATGGATGGCCGGCACGATTGCCACACTGACCGATTGGCACTTCGCCTTCGCCGCGGCCGGTACCGGGCCGCTCATCGCAGGCGGAGTCGTGTTCTGGCGCATGCCGCCACGCTGCCCGCCGCGCGCGCCCGGACCAGTCGCCGCCCTGCTCGACTTCCGGCCGGTATTCCGTAACCGCGCGGTGACCGGCTACATCCTCGCTTATACGGCGCATTGCTGGGAGTTGTTCGGTTTTCGCACCTGGATCGTGGCCTTCCTCGCCTTCGCCGGCACAATGCGTGCCGGCACGGAAACCATGCTTGCGGGTGCGGCCACGTTGGCCGCGGTCATCAACCTAATGGGTCAAGGCGCCAGCATTCTGGGCAACGAGATTGCGACGCTCTTCGGTCGGCGCCGGGTCATTTTGATCATCATGACGCTATCAGCGGTGCTCGCGTTCAGCGTCGGCTTCAGCGGCGCGTTGCCGGGCGCGGTGGTATTTGCGCTCATGGGGCTGTACTTCGTGGTGATCATGGGCGATTCGGGGGCTCTCACTGCGGGGCTGGTGGCCGCGAGCGCGCCTGCGCAGCGCGGCGCAGCGATGGCGGTGCACTCCTTTCTTGGCTTCGGTGCGGGTTTCGTCTCGCCAGTCGCGTTCGGCGCACTGCTCGATTGGGGTGGCGGCAAATTGAGCGTAACAGCCTGGGGGCTCGCATTTGCGAGCCTCGGTATTGGTTGTGCGCTCGGCCCGGTTGCCTTCGCTATTCTGACATTTCGTGCGCGCGGTCGCTGACGCGCACGACATCGCGAAATGCCGATCAGCGATCGAGTACCGCGATCAGCTCGGGCAGCGCCGTAAACAGGTCCGACACCAAACCATAGTCGGCGATCTCGAAGATCGTTGCATCGGGGTCCCTATTGATGGCCACGATGATCTTGGAGCCGGACATGCCGGCGACATGCTGAATCGCCCCCGACAACCCGACAGCCAAATAGAGCGTTGGCGCGACTACTTTGCCCGTTTGACCGACCTGCCAGTCGTTGGGGGCGAGCCCCGTGTCCACGGCGGCGCGCGTCGCGCCGATTGCTGCGCCCAACCGATCGGCCAGGGTTTCGACGAGTTTCATGCCGTCGGCGCTGGCCACCCCGCGACCGGCGCCCACGACGATAGATGCCGTGCGCAGATCCGGTCGATCGGCGACCGTCGGTATGCGCTCTACCAGTGCGCTGAGCGCACGCGGCGCCGGCACGTTGACCCGGTCGATCGGCGCACCGCCACCCGCTTGCGCCTCTTCAAAGGCGGTCACGCGTACGGTCAACAGCTTTGTGGCATCCCGCATAATCACTGTGGCCAACACGTTTCCCGCGTACATGGGGCGCACGAAGCGTTCGGACGATTGGATTTCGACCACGTCGCTGAGTGGCGTGACATCGAGCAGGGCCGCCGTCCGTGGCAAGAAATTCCTGCCATAGACGGTGGCGCCCGTGAGCACATGCGTGTAATCCGGCGCCAGTTGGGCCACGAGTTGCGCGAGTTCCTCGGCCAAGTCGTGCGCGTAGTGCTCCGCGTCGGCAAACAGCACGCGCCGCACGCCGGCAAGCCGTGCCGCCGCTTCGGCCGCCGCCTGGCATTGCCATCCGGCCACCAGGACGTCGATCTCGCCGCCGAGTTTTGCTGCCGCGCCCACCGCCGAACGCGCGCCGCGCGTGAGTGTCGTGCTATCGTGCTCGGCAACGACGAGTGTACGCATCACAGGACCTTCGCCTCGTTGCGCAGGCGGTCGACCAGCTCCGCCATGCTGGCGAGCTTAACGCCCGCGCGCTTGAGGCTTGGTTCGGCGAGTCGGTCCAGTTGCAAGCGCTGGCGCGTGTCGATACCCAGCTGCTCGGGCGTGTGCCGCTCGAGCGGCTTCTGCCGCGCCTTCATGATTGCCGGCAGACTCGCAAGACGCGGCTGGTTCAAGCGCAGATCCGCGCTCACCACCGCTGGCAACTTTATGCGCAGGATCTCACGGCCTGCGTCGGTCTCGCGCACGACGCGCGCGGTGCCTTCTTCCACATGCAATTCCGATGCATTTGTGGCCTGCGCCCAACCAAGCAGGCCAGCCAACATCTGTGGCGTCTGGCCGCAGTCGTCGTCGATCGCCTGCTTACCTAGCAACACCAGGCCCGGCGCCTCGCGCGCTACGAGCTTGGCCAGCAGCTTGGCCACGGCCAGCGGTTCAAGCACACTATCAGTCTCCACCAGAATCCCGCGGTCGGCACCTAACGCCAGCGCCTGCAACAAGCTGTCCCGCACCCCCGCACCGCCCATGGATACCGCCACCACCTCGCGTACCACGCCGCGCTCCTTCAGGCGTAGCGCCTCTTCGAGCGCAATCTCGTCAAAGGGGTTCAAGGCCATCTTGACGTTGGCCGTGTCGACCGCGCTGCCATCGGCGCGCACCCGCGGCCGTACCGCGGGATCAACGACTCGTTTCACCGCAACCAACACTTTCATCGGTACGATCCGCTGTTCACCAGTGCTATTGTCTGCGCGACCGATACTACCGGCAATTGGCGCAGGATGGCATGCAGCGCGAGCGACTTGAGTTCGACGTGGTGATCGTGGGGGCGGGCCCGGCGGGTCTCGCCGCCGCAGTGCGCCTCGCCCAGCTCGGGGCCGATCGAGCGCTACGAGTTTGCGTGCTGGAAAAGGGCGCGGACATAGGCGCGCACATTCTCTCCGGCGCGATTCTCGACCCCAGCGCCCTGGCATCGCTGATTCCCGACTGGCGCACGCGCGGCGCGCCCGTCGATACCGCCGTCGACGAGGAACGCCTGTGGCTGCTCAGCGCGCGGCGGGCGTGGCCATTGCCGAAGCCGGGTCAACTCGATAACCGCGGCAACTACATTATTAGCCTGAGCGACCTGTGTCGCTGGTTGGCCGAACAAGCGACGGCGCTCGGTGTGCACATCTTCGCCGGATTCGCCGCGGCGGCCCCGCTGTTCAATTCAAAAGGCGCGCTCGCCGGCGTCGTTACCGGCGATATGGGACTCACACGCGACGGCCAGCCGGGCATGCGCTTTCAACCCGGTGTCGAACTGCACGCGCGCCATACGTTGGTCGCCGAAGGCTGCCGGGGCTCGCTCACCCGCATACTAAACGCACGCTACCGTCTCGACGCCGCGGCCGCACCTCAGACCTACGGCCTCGGCATCAAGGAGCTGTGGGAAATCGATCCTGCGCGCGAGCGCCCGGGGCTGGTCGTGCACACATTGGGTTGGCCTCTCGACCGCCGCACTTATGGCGGCGGCTTCCTTTACCACATGGGCGAAGGCCGCGTGTCGCTCGGGTTGGTGGTGGGGCTCGACTATCGCAATCCGTACGTGAGCGCATTCGAGGAATTACAGCGACTCAAGACCCATCCGGCCTTGCGCAACACCTTCACCGGAGGGCGGCGCATCGGTTACGGCGCCCGCGCGCTGGTCGAAGGCGGCTATCAATCGGTGCCGCGGCTTACCTTTCCCGGCGGCGCAATCATCGGCGATGCCGCCGGCTTGCTCAATGTCCCGCAATTGAAGGGCATCCACAACGCCATGTTCTCCGGGATGTTCGCGGCTGAAGCGGTCCACGAGTCGTTGCAGTCCGGTTCGCCGACTGCCCTGGAAGGGTATCCACGGCGCCTCGAAGCATCGCAGACATGGCAGGCACTCAAACGCGCACGCAATATCCGGCCGGCCTTTCGCTGGGGATTGCCCGGCGGTCTTGCCTATGGCGCACTCGATACGCTCTTGCTACGTGGGCGCGCACCGTGGACGCTGCGGCACGACGCGGATCATGCCTGCCTCGTGCCCGCCGCGCGCTGCACGCCGATTCCCTACCCCAAACCCGACAGCCGCCTGACCTTCGACCGTCTCACGTCCGTGCAGCTCGCCAGCGTCGCTCACCGCGATGATCAGCCGGTGCATCTCACCTTGAAGGACAGCGCCGTGCCGATCGCGGTCAATTTGGCACGTTACGCCGCCCCGGAGGTGCGATACTGCCCGGCCGGGGTCTATGAGATTGTGCGCGATGAAAGCGGGAAACCGCGCCTGCAGATCAACGCGGCCAATTGCATTCACTG
>CP070641.1:1795344-1807599 GCA_020354085.1 Pseudomonadota bacterium | reverse complement strand
GCGCCATCGGCTGCCGAGTATCGGATGACCGACGCCACGTAACCGTGTTCCTGGCCCGCGCACAGGCCATCGAGGTACTCGCCAATCTGGCGTCAAATCCCATCATTGCGGTGGTCTTCACCCGACCGAGCACTCATCAAGCCATCCAGCTCAAAGCAAGCGACGCGGCGGAAGTGCCGTGCACTCCAAGCGATGAAGAGGTCTATGCGCGCAGCGCCGAGACTTTTATCCAAGAGTTGGTAAAGGTTGGCTATCGCGAGGCGTTCGCACGCGCGGTCATTCCGCCGCGGGGGCGAGAGGTGGTCGCCGTACGGTTTACGCCGACGGATGCCTTCGTCCAGACCCCTGGACCCAACGCGGGCCAGCGCCTGCGCCCTTGACGATGGCCCCCACGCTCGACGCGATTCGCAATTGTCTCGAGGGCGCCGTACCTTCGGCGATTGCGACCTGCGCGCCGGACGGTATCCCGAACGTCGCCTATCTCTCGCAGGTACACTACGTCGACAGCGAGCACGTGGCGTTATCTTTTCAATTTTTCAACAAGACGCGTCAGAATGTGCTCGCCAATCCGCGTGCCGCGGTGCAGGTAATAGACCCCGACAGCGCCGCGCACTACCGGCTGACACTGCAATACCTGCGCACCGAGACCGCGGGGCCACTGTTCGAGTACATGAAGGCCAAGCTCGCGAGCATCGCCTCGCACACCGGCATGAGCAAGGTGTTTCGCCTACAGGGGTCGGATGTCTACCGGGTGCTCGCGATCGAAGCCGTCGCCGGCGATTACCTGGCCTATGCGCCGCCGCCACGTAGCGTGCTCGCGGCGCTGCGTCACTTTTCGCGGCGACTGACCGATGAGCTCGAACTCGGTGGAGTGTTCGACAAGGTGCTGTTCAACCTCGAGCAGCTGTTCGACATTCGCCATGCCATGGTCTTGGTGTACGACGAACCGGGACGGCGTCTATATACGGTAGCGAGCCGTGGTTTTGCGCAGTCCGGTGTCGGCTCCGAAATGCCGCTCGGCCAAGGCGTTATCGGCGTGGCGGCCGCACAGCGCACCCCGATTCGCATTACCCACATGGTGCACGAGGTCGCCTATAGCCACGCCGTACGCGACGCCATGGCGAGCGTCGACGCGACCTTCGGCTTGGAAACCGCGATTCCGCTGCCCGGACTGCCGGAGGCGCGCAGCCAGCTGGCGGTTCCGATCGTGCTCGACAAGCGCCTGCTCGGCGTGCTGTACGCCGAGAGCCCGGAGGCGCTTCGTTTTACCTTTGAAGATGAAGACGCGCTCGTCACCATCGCCGATCAAGTGGCACTTGCCATGCACGTCGCCGAACGCGATGCCGAGACGGCGGAAGCTGCTACCTCCGCGACCCCCGCGCCAGCCAAGGTCAGTGGCGCCGCCGCAACGGTCCGGCACTATTCAGCGGACGACAGCGTGTTTATCGACCAGGACTATCTGATTAAGGGGGTAGCCGGCGCGATTTTTTGGAAACTGCTGCGCGACTACACCACCAGCCAACGTACCGAGTTCAGCAATCGTGAATTGCGCGTTGATCCGACAATCCGCCTGCCGGATATCTGCGACAACCTCGAGGCGCGCCTGATCCTGTTGCAGCGTCGCCTGGCGGAACGCTGCGACTTCATGCGCATCGAAAAGACCGGGCGCGGACGGTTTCGACTGCATATCGGTCGGCCACTGCACCTCACCGAGGTCGCTGCCGGCTAGCACTCCGGAAATCCTCCCCCGGAGGCCGCCCGTGCCGCCATTGGGCGCACGATGCACCTTGTGTAAGCTATTCGGCGACGATAACAACGACGCGTGGCACTTAAGTCTACGCCTTTGGCGATCCTCGCATGGGCTACTTCCTGCAACAGCTGATCAACGGTTTGACGCTCGGCATGATTTACGGGCTGATCGCGCTCGGCTACACCATGGTGTACGGCATCATCGGCATGATCAATTTCGCCCACGGCGAGATCTATATGATCGGGGCCTTTCTCGCCGTGATCGGCTTTACCGTGCTCGGTCTCCTCGGCATAAGCTACGTGCCGGTCGCGCTCTTGATCGTGTTGTTCACCGCCATGCTGTTCACCGCAGTCTATGGTTGGACGTTGGAGCGCGTCGCTTATCGACCGCTGCGCTCCGCGCCGCGTCTGGCGCCTCTCATCTCGGCCATCGGTGCGTCGATCTTTTTCCAGAATTATGTGCAGCTCGCGCAGGGCGCGCGTGTCAAGCCGATCGCGCCGGTAATTAGCGGGGGCTACACCGTATTCGAGGAAGGTGGATTCACGGTGCAGCTTTCGTACGTGCAGATTCTCATTTGGCTGTTGACCTTGGCGCTCATGGTCGCTTTCGCCCTGTTGATTCAGCGCACCTCGCTCGGTCGCGCCCAACGCGCCTGCGAGCAGGACAGGGCCATGGCGTCGCTGGTCGGCATCGACGTCAACCGCACTATCTCGCTTACCTTCGTCATCGGGGCGACCCTCGCGGCGGTGGCCGGCGTTATGGTCACGCTTTACTACGGCGTGGTGGACTTCTATATCGGCTTTCTCGCCGGCATCAAGGCCTTTACCGCCGCCGTGCTCGGCGGCATCGGTTCCCTGCCCGGCGCCATGCTGGGTGGTCTGATCCTGGGGTTGGTCGAGGCCTTTTGGTCGGCGTATTTCTCGGTCGAATACAAGGATGTGGCGGCATTCACGATTCTGGTGCTGGTGCTGATCTTCAAACCTTCGGGCCTGTTGGGGCGGCCAGAGGTCGAGAAAGTCTAGCGCATGGTGGCCAATCCGAATACCGCACCACGCATCGATATCGCCGCGCTGCTCAAAGACGCGGCGCTGACCGCGGCCGTGGCGTTCGCGTTGGCGCTGCCCCTGATTGGCTTTCGTACCGTCGATGACCCGGCCGGTCTCGGCATCGAGACACGCTTCGATTGGGTGGCTACCGGCGTGGGCGCAGTGTTCCTTGGCCGCTTGCTGTTGTCCTGGCTATTCGCGTTGCGCGGCCAACGTCCCGCCGTCGGCAGCGGTTGGCTGGCGCATGCGCGTGCCCAGCTCGATCCCCACATGAAATGGATCGCGCTTGCCGGAATGTTGTTCGCCTTCCTGTTGCCGTTCTTGCCGTTTTCCTCGCGCTACACCATCGATATCGCGACCACTGTGCTGATCTACGTGATGCTCGGCTGGGGCCTCAACGTCGTGGTGGGCTTGGCCGGCTTGCTCGATCTCGGTTACGTCGCGTTCTACGCGGTCGGCGCCTACAGCTACGCACTGCTCGCCGTGACTTTCAATCTCAGTTTCTGGGAATGCCTGCCGCTGGCCGGGTTGTTCGCCGCCTTCTTCGGTATCCTGCTTGGCTTTCCCGTACTGCGGCTGCGTGGCGATTACCTGGCCATCGTCACGCTCGGCTTCGGTGAAATGATCCGCATCATCCTGCTCAACTGGGTGCCGGTAACGCGCGGCCCGGACGGCGTCTCGGGAATTCCGCGGCCGTCGTTCTTCGGTCTGCCCTTCACCGCCAACCCACCCGAAGGGGTCACGGCGTTTCACGAGTTTTTCGGCATTGCGTACGCCGGCTCGCACCGCGTGACGTTTCTGTATTTCCTGATTCTGCTGCTAGCGCTCATCACCAATCTATTCACCCTGCGCATCCGCCGGCTACCGGTGGGGCGTGCCTGGGAGGCGCTGCGCGAAGATGAGATCGCCTGCCGCGCGCTTGGCATCAATCCGACCAATACCAAGCTCACCGCCTTTGCCATCGGCGCCATGTTCGGCGGATTCGCCGGCGCGTTCTTCGCCACCCGCCAAGGCTTCATCAGCCCGGAGAGCTTCACCTTCATCGAGTCGGCCACGATTCTTGCCATCGTCGTCTTGGGAGGCATGGGCAGTCAGATCGGCGTGGTGATTGCGGCGGTGCTGTTGATCCTGCTGCCGGAGCTGGGGCGTGAGTTGGCCGAGTTCCGCATGCTGCTGTTCGGCGCCGCCATGGTGCTGATCATGGCCTGGCGACCGCGCGGCCTGCTCGCCCATCGCGAGCCGAGCATGCGCCTGCATTCGCGCAACCACCGGGGTGAATCATGAGCGCACTGTTGACGGTCGAGCATCTGTCAATGCGCTTTGGTGGCCTGCTCGCCATCGACGATCTTTGCTTTGCGGCTGACGAGCGCCGCATTACTGCCATCATCGGACCCAATGGTGCCGGCAAGACCACGGTATTTAACTGCCTCACCGGTTTCTATCGTCCGGATGTCGGCCGGCTGACGCTGCATCGACCGCAAGGGCCGCTTTATCTGGAACGGCTCGACGGCTATCGCATCGCGCAGGCCGGCGTGGCGCGCACGTTTCAGAACATCCGTCTGTTCCCGGCGATGAGCGTGCTGGAGAACCTGATCGTGGCGCAGCACAACGTCCTGATGCGTGCTTCGGGCTACAGCGTGGCGGGATTATTTGGCGCGGCGCGCTTTCGCCGCGCGGAGGCCGAAGCAATCGAGTTCGCGCGCAGCTGGCTGGAACGCGTAGATCTAGTTGAACGCGCCGACAGCCCGGCCGGCAGCCTGCCTTATGGCGCGCAGCGCCGGCTGGAGATCGCGCGCGCCATGTGCACCCGTCCGCGCTTGCTGTGCCTGGATGAACCGGCGGCAGGATTGAACCCGCGGGAATCGGCCGAGCTCACGGCGCTGCTGCGCTCGGTTCGCGATCGCGAGGGCATCGGTGTGTTGCTGATCGAGCACGACATGAGCGTGGTCATGGGCATCTCGGATCACATCATCGTGCTCGACTACGGCAAGAAGATCGCCGATGGCACACCGGAGCAGGTGCGCCACGACCCCAATGTCATCCGCGCCTATCTCGGCGAGGCCGAGCACGAGGCCCTGCCCGCGGAGATCGCGGCTGATCTGCGCCGCGACGATCGCCCGACATGAGCATGTCGAACGAGGCGCTGCTCACGCTCGAGGGCGTACAGAGTTTTTACGGACACATCGCGGCTTTGCGCGGCGTCGACATTACCGTGCGCGCGGGCGAGATCGTGACGCTGATCGGCGCCAACGGCGCCGGCAAGTCCACGCTGCTCATGACGATCTGCGGCAACCCGCACGCGGCGCAGGGCCGCATTCTGTTCGACGGGCAAGATATCACGCGAATGTCTTCGCATGAGATCGTGCGCCGCGGCATCGCCCAGGCGCCGGAGGGGCGTCGCATCTTTGCTCGCATGACCGTTCTCGAAAATCTTCAGCTCGGCGCATTGAGCGCGCCGCCGACGCACTATGCGCGCGATTTGCAGCGTGTCTTTGCTCTCTTTCCAGTCCTGAAACAGCGCAGCCGACAACGCGGTGGCACCCTCTCCGGCGGCGAACAACAGATGCTCGCCATCGGGCGCGCGCTGATGTCGCGGCCACGCCTGCTGCTGCTCGACGAGCCGTCGCTGGGACTGGCGCCCTTGCTGGTGCGGCAAATCTTCGGTGCCATTCGCGAGATCAACGCGCTGGAAGGCACCACGGTTCTGCTGGTCGAGCAAGACGCCTTCCACGCGCTGCGCCTGGCACATCGCGGTTACGTCATGGTCAACGGCCGCATCGCGCTCACCGGTACCGGGGCAGAGTTGCTCGCCAACCCAGACGTGCGCGCCGCTTATCTTGAAGGTGGAGTGCCGTTGCCGACAGCGGGGAGCAGCTAGTGGAAGCCTGGCTTGGCACCTCGTGGTTAGCGTACCTCACCGTTGCAATTTCGCTCATGGGCGGTGCGGCCTTTGCCACCGGGCGCGCCGTGGCCAACACCTGGCGGCCGCTGTGGCAGGTCCTGATCTATTGCCTCCTTCTCGCGCTGACATCGCGCTTCCTGATCTACGCGCTGTTCGAGGGCGAGCTCTTATCCGCCAGCGGGCTGGTGACCGATGTTCTGTGGCTTACCGCGGTAGGGTTAGTCGGATATCGGCTGACACAAGTGCGGAAAATGACGACCCAATACCCGTGGTTGTACGAACGCCGCGACCCGTGGCGTTATCGCCGCCGCCCCGGTTCCTGATTTGCAGACCGACCCTGCGCTTACCTAATATAGCGTCGTCCTCGGCGCGGCAGGCCAACGACAAAGAGCCCGCCGCACGCCATCCCCAACGCATCACCAACGCACCGGAGAACTTACGCCATGAAAAGAATAATCACTTGTGTTGCTGCATCCGTCGTTGCATTGCTAGGCGCCGCCGCGCAAGCGGAAATTATCATCGCCGTAGCCGGCCCCATGACCGGTCAATATGCCGCCTTCGGTGAGCAATTGCGCCGCGGCGCCGAGATGGCGGTCGCCGATCTCAACGCCAAGGGCGGTGTCTTGGGCCAAAAGCTCAAGCTCGAAGTGGGCGATGACGCCTGCGACCCGAAACAAGCCGTCGCGGTTGCCAACCAGCTCGCCAACAAGAAGGTCGTATTCGTCGACGGTCACTTTTGTTCCGGCTCGTCGATCCCGGCCTCGGACGTCTACAAGGAAGAAGGCATCCTGCAAATCTCGCCGGCCTCGACCAACCCGCAGTTCACCGAGCGCGGCTACTGGAACACCTTCCGTACCTGCGGACGCGATGACCAACAAGGTGCGGTCGCGGGCGACTACATCGTCGATCACCACAAGAACACCCATGTCGCGATCATTCACGACAAGACTGCCTACGGCAAAGGCCTGGCCGATGAAACCAAGAAGCAGATGAACAAGCGCGGCAAGAAAGAAACCATGTATGAGGCCTTCACCGCCGGCGAAAAAGATTACTCGGCGCTGGTATCGAAGATGAAGGCCGCCAAAATCGGGCTCATCTATTTAGGCGGCTACCACACCGAGGGCGGTCTCATCATCCGCCAGGCCAAGCAGCAGGGTATGAAAGCGGTGCTGATGGGGGGCGATGCGCTCGTGACCGACGAGTTTTGGTCGATCACCGGCCCGGCCGGCGAAGGCACACTCATGACATTCAGCCCTGACCCGCAGAAGAACCCGATTGCCAAACCGATCGTCGACAAGTTTCTGAAGCAGGGCTACAAGCCCGAAGGCTACACGCTCTACTCCTACGGCACGGTGCAGGCCTGGGCTCAGGCCGTCACGCTGGCCAAGACTACCAAGGGTGCCGAGCTCGCCAAGGTGCTGAAGAAGGAAAAATTCGACACGGTGCTGGGCAAATTCGGCTTCGATGGCAAGGGCGATGTCACCGCACCCGGTTATGTCGTCTACGTATGGAAAGGCGGTAAGTACGACTACGTGAAGTGATCTTCGCAACGTCACCCAAGGAACGGGCCCGCTGGGACGCGTTGCCCGCGGCGCTGATTCATAAGGATCAATGTCGCGGGTGTTCACCGGGCGTTGTGTGCACATGCGCCCCGTCACGATGTTGATGACTCTGCGGCACGAGTAGCGTGTAGACGCCGAAACCTACTACCAAAGCGCCCACCAACGCGCGCACCCAGCGGCGGCGCGCCAGTTCCTGCAGCCATCGCGCTGCGGCGCCCATGGCCAGCAGCATGGGCAAGGTACCGAGACCGAACGCGATCATGGTGGCGGTACCCGCGAGCGCGCCACCGGCGACCAGCGCGAGAGCGAGCGCGCTGTACACCATGCCGCACGGCAACCAACCCCAGACGAGCCCGAGCAGCAGCGCCTGCAGCGGAGAGCGCTGCGGCAACACACGTCTTCCGACCGGTTCGATGCGCACCCATAGCTTGCTCCCGAGGCTCTCCAAGCGCGCGAGCATCAACCACCAGCCGCCGAGATAGAGCCCCAAGGCGATCATGAAGGCGCCGGCGATCAGGCGTCCGACATTCGCCGCCAGCTCGCGCGTGAGTGTATCGGTCACCGCGGCGCCGAACAGGCCGACGAGCAAACCGGCGATCGCGTAGGTCGCGACGCGGCCCACGTTGTAGGCGATTAGGTAGCTGGCCAAGCGCGTCGGCCGGATTCGTACCGCCTCCGGTAGGCCGTAAGTAAATGCGCCGACGATAGCGCCGCACATGCCAATGCAATGCACCGAACCGAACAGTCCGAGCAGAAATGCGCTCAACGGCGCAAGCTCACCGTTCATATCGACGCGTGGACGTCGAGCACGTCCTACGACGCGCCGGTCGCGTGTAATGCAACGCGCTGCGCGCCCGGCACCGACACCGAACCGATGAGACGCCAATCATCGGCCGATAACTGCAGGTTCCAGCGCCCGGCCGGCAACGCCTCCCACAGGGGAGCGGCGTACACACCGTCGACCTGGCGCGTGAGCTGCAACTCGCGATCGAGACCGGCGCGTGTGGCATGCCACAATTCGAGCGTAAGTTGCGCCGGCGGCGTAAAGCCTGCACGCGCCTCAAGCGTCAGTCGCACGACGCGGCGCTCGCCGTCGAAGCTCGCCTCGCCGCGCAAACCGTGGCTGGCCGCAGCGCGGTCGCGATCGAGCACACGATTGATTTCCTTGCCGCGCCGATAATAATCGTCGACCACCAAGCCATCGTTGGAGCGAATCGCCAGGGTCAGGGTGGCTACCCCTCCGATAACGGCTGCGACCGGCGGCACGATCAGGAGCCACACCATCGGGATCCGGTACCACGGGGTCTTGGGTGCGTCAGGCGTCATCAGCGCGGTCCGATAAAGCGCGTTTCTTCTTCGACGCGCAGCTTGGGGTCGCTCTCGGCTTGCACCATGAAGGTCACCGCTTGGCTGCCGCCGCGCAACGCGCCTGGATGCGCCAGCAGGCTCACCGGGAATTCGGCGACCTCACCACTGGCCACCGACACCCAAGGCTCTTTGGTCTGCACCTGAATGCCGTCGATGCCCTTGGCGGAGATGGCATAACGGTGGGTGCGATGGTCCATGTTCATGAGTTTGAGCAGGTAGACGTTTTCCACCAGGCCATCGGGGGTCTCGCGGAAGAGCGTAGCGCGATCGCGCAATACATCGAGGCCCAACGGCGTGCGCAAAATAACTGCGCCAATCAACGTCGCAGTGATCGCGGCAAGCAGGCCGGTATAAACCAACACGCGCGGGCGCCATAGCTTGCGCGGCTTGCCGCCTTCCAGCTCATTCTGCGTGGTGTAACGCACGAGGCCTTGCGGATAGTTCATCTTGTCCATGACCGTGTTGCACACGTCGATACACGCGCCGCAAGCGATGCATTGGTATTGAAGTCCGTCGCGGATATCGATACCAGTCGGACAGACCTGTACGCACAGCGTGCAATCGATGCAGTCCCCGAGTCCTTTGACCTTGTGATCGGCTTTACGCCCGCGCGAGCCACGCGGATCGCCGCGCTTACCATCGTACGAGATGATGAGCGTGTCGCGATCGAACATCGCGCTTTGAAAACGTGCGTACGGACACATGTAAATGCACACCTGCTCACGCAACCAGCCAGCGTTGCCGTAAGTTGCGGCGCTGTAGAACAGGATCCAAAACGTCTCCCACGGCCCAAGCGAAAGCGTGGCCACCCAGACGGTCAGCTCACGTATTGGCGTGAAATAGCCGACGAAGGTAAAGCCGGTCCAGGCGGAAAAAGTGACCCAAGCCGCGTGCTTGACGGTGCGCTTGACGATCTTTTCGCGAGTCCAAGGGCCGGCCGCCAGCTTCATCTGTTTGTTGCGGTCCCCGTCGATCTTGCGCTCGATCCATAAAAACACTTCTGTCCATACCGTCTGCGGACAGGTGTAACCGCACCACAGGCGGCCGGCAATGGCGGTGAACAGAAACAGTGACAGCGCCGAGATGATCAGCACCGCGCTCAAGTAAAAGAGATCCTGCGGCCAAAAGGTCCAGAAGAACAGGTTGAACTTGCGGCCCGGCAGATCGATCAGGAACGCCTGTCGCCCCGCGCCCCAGTTGATCCACGGCAGGAAATAGTAGATACCGAGCGTGACCGCAACCATGGCCACGCGCCAGTTGGCGAGCAAGCCATGAACCTCGCGCGGGTAAACGCGCTCGCGCTTGGCAAAGAGGGCTTCTTGGGTAGCGTCGGCCTCGGCCAGCGTAATGACGCGCTTGCCGCCGAGCCCACGGGGTGCGCGCTTCTCGCCGCGCGCCGCGGCGGCGTCCTTGGCAGCGCGCAGCGCCTCGGCTTGCGCCTCGACTAACGAGGGGATGCGGGCCTTCGATTCCTGTTGTTTGTCTTCTCCGGCTTGCCGCGTCTCTTCGCCCTGGGACGACACCGTAACTTCCTGGCTACTTAACCGCTGGTGGCTGCGACAGGCTGTAGACGTAGGCCGCGAGCACATGTGCCTTGGCCTCGCCCAGGAACTCACCATGCGCAGGCATGTTACCGGTGCGTCCCTTTTCGATCACGTCCATCACGGTTTTTTGCGCGCTGCCGTACAGCCAGATATTGTCAGAAAGATTGGGCGCGCCGATCTTCGGATCGCCCTTGCCATCAGCGCCGTGACAGGCAACACACATCTGCATGAATTTCTCCTTGCCCTTGTCAGCCGCGTCTTGATTGACAACGCGCTTGCCGGAGAGCGAGATCACGTACTCGGCAACCTCGAACACACCGTCTTGCTTTAGCACTGCGCCCCAACCCGGCATCTGGCCGCTGCGGCCTTTCATTATTGAGAGCTTGATGGTCTCGGGTGACCCACCGTACAACCAATCATCGTCGCGCAGGCTGGGATAACCGGGCGCACCGCGCGCATCCGCACCGTGACAACCGGTGCAATAGGTGACGTACAAACGCTCACCGGCCTTCAATGCCTCCGGATTGGCGGTGAGGGCCTTTAAGTCCTCGCGCAGGTACTGCTCAAAGAGGGGTGCGTAACGTTTCTCGGCGACGTCGAGTTCCTTCTGATACTGGCCGGTGCTGGTCCAACCGAACAAGCCGGGGAAACTGCCAAGTCCCGGATAGAGGATCAGATACACCACGCTGAAGATGAGCGTGATGTAGAACATGTTGAGCCACCAACGCGGCAAGGGATTGTTTAGCTCTTCGAGGTCCTGATCCCACACGTGCCCCACCGGCTTGGGCTTTTCCTCGGCACGCTGCTTGGGCTCGGCCATCCAGCGATTGAGGATGAACATGGCCGCGATGCTCAGGATCGTAAGGATGATAATGAACCAGCTCCAAAACCCGCTCGTGAAATCCGCCATATTCGTGTCCCCGCAATATGCTCTTGGGTGCCCGCCGCGTGCGCGGCCTTAGTCCTTGTCTTCCATCGGCGCACGCGCCGCCGCGTCAAACGTTTTCTTGCGCTTGCCGCTCCAGGCCCAAACGACGATACCGATGAACACCGCCATCAGCGCCACCGTCCAGAGAAAATGGATTAATCCGAAATCCATGGTTAACGCCGTGTCTTGATCGTGGTACCGAGTACTTGCAAGTAGGCGATCGTCGCGTCCATCTCCGTCTTACCTTCGAGATCCTTGGGCGCGTTGGTGATTTCCTCATCTGTGTACGGATGCCCGAGCGTACGAAGCACGCGCATCTTCGTCTGAGTGAGGGCACCATCGAGCTTCGTGCGCTCGAGCCATGGATAACCGGGCATGATCGACTCGGGCACCACGTTGCGTGGATTGATCAAGTGCTCGCGGTGCCATTCGTCGGAGTAACGTCCGCCGACCCGGTGTAGATCGGGACCGGTGCGCTTGCTGCCCCATTGGAACGGCCGGTCATAGACGAACTCCCCAGCCACCGAATAGTGCCCATAACGCTCGGTCTCGGCGCGGAACGGACGGATCATCTGCGAATGACAAGTGTAGCAACCCTCGCGGATATAGACGTCGCGCCCTTCGAGCTGCAGCGCCGTATAGGGCTTCAAGCCCGCGACTGCCTCGGTCGTCGATTTCTGGAAAAACAGCGGCACGATCTGCACCAGGCCGCCGACGCTGATTACCAGAACGACCAGCACGATCAACAGTCCGACATTCTTCTCGACTTTCTCATGTCCGGTATTGGTAGCCATGGTCCGTCTCCTGTCAGTGCGCCGGGGCCGGAATCGCAGCCTCGGCGGGCTTGGCGCCGACGATGGTCTTCCACACGTTGTAGGCCATGATCAACATACCAGTGAGGAACAGCAGGCCGCCAACAAAGCGTACGATGTAGAACGGATGCATGGCCTGCACGCTCTCGACGAAGGAATAGGTGAGCGTGCCGTCGGTATTGACCGTGCGCCACATGAGGCCCTGCATCACGCCCGAGATCCACATCGACGCGATGTAGAGCACGATGCCGATGGTCGAAATCCAGAAGTGAGTTTCGATCAGGGCGACACTGTAAATCTTGGTGCCGAATAGGCGCGGTATCAAAAAGTAGAGGGCGCCAAT
>CP070641.1:1790029-1795244 GCA_020354085.1 Pseudomonadota bacterium | reverse complement strand
TTCAAGCGTCCGACGTTGGGCATCAGCTCACGCAGCCGCGCCGCCAGGGCGTTGGCCGGCGGATCGCCCGCGCGTCCGCCTTGGTAGTTGCTGAGCCCAATGTGAATCCTGCCACCCAAGAACGTGCCGGTGGTCAGCACCACGGCGCGCGCGCGAAATGTCAGGCCCATTTGCGTGGTGACGCCGGTGACGCGCCCAGCCTCGACTAACAGATCATCAACCGCCTGTTGAAAGATCGTAAGCCTGGAATAATCGCCGAGCAGCGCGCGCACCGCGTTCTTGTAGAGACTGCGGTCGGCCTGGCAGCGCGTGGCACGCACCGCCGGCCCTTTGCGCGCGTTGAGCACGCGGAATTGAATGCCGGCGCGGTCGGCGGCGTGCGCCATCACACCGCCCAAGGCGTCGATCTCTTTGACCAGGTGCCCCTTGCCGATGCCGCCGATCGCGGGGTTGCAGGACATCTGACCGATGGTCTCGATATTCTGCGTGAGCAGCAGCGTGCGCACGCCCATGCGCGCGCAGGCGGCGGCAGCTTCGGTGCCGGCGTGACCGGCGCCGATGACAATGACGTCGAAGCTCTCGGGATAGTGCATGGAGAAAGCGCGTTTGGCGGGCGCCCTGGCTGATCGGCCCGGCGCGATTGTAGTGGAACCCTTGCGCGTCGGGAATCCGCTGCAAGTGGTCGCGGGGTTTGGCGCACCCTGCCGCGCGATATCATGGTCTACCATTAGTTAAAGACTCGGGACAGATCGACGTCGCCGACCAGTCACAGCCGGCTACCCCTTCAACCTAAGCGACCCTCGAACCATGTCCAGCGCACAGCCCGCGCAAATGCCCGATTCGGCCCGAGCCACGCTGCGGGCCGTTGTCGAGCGCGCCGGCGAGGTGGTGCTGGGCAAGGAGCACACGCTCAAGCTCGCTTTGGCCTGCCTGTTGGCGCGCGGGCACTTGCTGATCGAGGACTTTCCGGGTGTCGGCAAGACCACCCTCGCCCATACGCTCGCGCGCGTCTTGGGCCTGAACTTCAAGCGCCTGCAGTTCACCGCTGATCTGTTGCCCGCCGATATCTTAGGCGTCTCGATCTACGACCCCGAGGGTCAGCGCTTCGCTTTTCATCGCGGACCGATCTTCACCCAGGTGCTGCTCGCCGATGAGATCAACCGTGCCACGCCCAAGACGCAAAGCGCGCTGCTCGAGGCGATGGAGGAACACCAGGTCTCGGCCGAGGGCGAGACCCATCGGCTGCCGGAGCCGTTCTTCGTGATCGCAACGCAAAACCCGCATCACCTCATCGGGACTTTCCCCTTGCCGGAGTCGCAACTCGATCGTTTTCTGATGCGCCTGACGCTGGGTTTTCCCGATCGCGCCGCGGAGCGCCAGTTGCTGGCTGGCCGGGAGCGCCGCGAGCTGTTGGTTAATCTGGCACCGGTGGTGAGCGGCGAACAACTCAGTGCCCTACAGACCGATGTCCAACGCGTGCACGCCTCCGACGCGTTGCTCGATTATCTGCAAAACCTGATCGACGCCACGCGTCGCTCGAACGACATCGCCGAGGGCTTGAGCCCGCGCGCGGGCCTGGCGTGGTTGGCCGCCGCGCGCGCCTGGGCGCTCCTCAATGGACGCAACATGGTATTGCCGGAAGACGTGCAAACCGTGGCGGAATCCGTGATCGCCCATCGCCTGCAACCGGCGCGCGGGGCCACGCGCGCGCAGCTGGTGCAAACTCTGCTCGAATCCGTCGCCATCCCGTGACGGTCGCAACGGGCGCCAACGAATTCAGCATTGAGCGCCGCCAGCTCTATATCCTGCCGACGCGAATCGGCTTGCTGTTCGGCTTAATCGTCTTGGTGCTGCTGATCGCAGCCATCAACTACAGCAACGGCCTCGCCTACGGTCTGACCTTCTTGCTCGCCGCGCTCGCGGTGGTGTCGATGCTGCACACCCATCGCAACGTCTATCGGCTGCGCATCGCGGCGGCCGCGGTCCCGCCGGTATTCGCCGGCCAGGCGGCGCGCTTCCCGCTCACGCTGCGCAACTCCACCCCGCTACCTCGCTACGGTGTCCGCCTTGAGCAGAGCCGCCAGGTTGCGGCGCGCACCGATATCGCGGCGCACAGCACGCAAAGTGCGGAGCTTGCGCTGCCAGCGCCGCGACGGGGCTATGTATCGATACCGGAGTTCAAGGTGGCAAGCGATTTCCCTTTCGGGCTGTTCTACACCTGGTCGCGGCGCCTCACGTTCGACGCGGTGTGTCTCGTCTATCCGGCGCCGGCGCCGCCGACGGATTTGCCGGCGAGCGCCGAAACGGCCAGCGGCGCGCTGCAAGCGCGGCAGGCCGGCGACGATTTCGTCGGCCAGCGCGACTACCAGCCCGGCGATTCGCTGCGGCATGTCAACTGGAAGGCGGTGGCCCGCGGCCAAGGCTGGTACACCAAACAATTTGGTGGCGGCGCGGCCGGGCGCCTGTGGCTCGACTGGGAGGCGACTGGCGTGTCCGATATCGAGACGGGCTTGAGCGTGTTGTGCCGCTGGGTGCTGGAGGCGGAACGCCAAGGGCTCGATTACGGGCTACGCCTGCCGGGGCAGGTCATCCAGCCCGCTCAAGGTCTTGTGCATCAACACGAGTGTCTCAGGGCGCTCGCGCTCTTTTCGCCATGATCACCATCGAACCGCAGCGCCGAGCGCTGCTTCTCATGTTCGCCACGGGCGCCGCGGCGGTTGCGCCGCTCGCTGCCGAGTTGCCGTGGTGGGCCTTGGTAATCGCCGCGCTCGGCGCCGCATGGCGCTACCTCTGCGACAGCCGCAGCCGGCGTCATCCGGGCCGCTTGTTGCGCTGGACGCTGACGCTCGCGGCGGCCGCTGGTGTCTACGGACACTACGGCACGCTGTTTGGGCGCGATCCGGGCCTGAGCCTGCTGGTGGTCTTGCTGGGCCTTAAGTTTCTCGAGTTGCGCACACGCCGCGACAGTATGCTGAGCGTGTTTCTTTTTTTTGTGTTGCTCGCCGGGGCGTATCTCTACACCCAGGCACTGTGGCTCGGGCTTTATACAGTGCTCGTCGTGCTGCTGGCGGCGCTCACGATGCTGGAGCTTACCCAAGGTACCGGCATGACGCGCGCGGTACGTCTGCGCTTTGCGAGCGTACTGTTGCTGCAGGCACTGCCGCTTGCGCTGGTCGCGTTCGTGCTGTTTCCACGCCTCCAAGGCTCGCTGTGGGGACTGCCGCGCGATGCGCACGCCGGCCTCACCGGTCTATCCGAAGACATGCAGCCCGGCAGCCTGGGTGCGCTGAGCGAGTCGGAGGAGATCGCATTTCGCGCCGCCTTGCCGCGCGATGCGATCCAGCCAGCCGGGCTCTATTGGCGCGCGCTGGTGCTGTGGGATACCGACGGCAAACGCTGGACGCGCGGCGAACCCATCGCCGGCCGCGACGCACTCCGGCCGTTAAGCGCACCGCTCGCGTATACCGTGATGCTCGAGCCCAGCAACAAGCCGTGGCTGCCCGTGCTCGATCTGCCCAGCACCGTGCCCGCCGGCGCGCGACTGGACTTCGGCTTCGCGCTCGCCCGCAACCTGCCGGTGCGCGAGCGTTTGAGCTACCGCGCACATTCGGTGCTGCGCTATGCCACGGGCGAACTCGACGCGTCGGTGCGCGCGCGCGCCTTGGCACTGCCACAACGCATGGCGCCGCGCGCGCGCGAACTGGCACGCGCCTGGCAAGCCCAGCAACCGGACGATGCGGCGATTGCCGCCGCCGCGCTGCGTCACTTTCGCGCCGAGTCTTTTAGCTACACATTGCAGCCGCCGCTACTTGGCGCCGACCCTGTGGACGAGTTTCTGTTTTCGACACGGCGCGGGTATTGCGAGCACTACGCCGCCGCCTTCGTGACCTTGATGCGCGCCGCCGGCGTACCGGCGCGCGTGGTGCTCGGCTATCAAGGTGGCGAGCACAGCGCCGCGGGCGATTACTACATCGTGCAGCAAGCCGATGCCCACGCCTGGGCCGAAATCTGGATTGCCGGTAACGGGTGGCTGCGCATCGATCCGACTGCGGCGGTGGCGCCGGAGCGCATCGAACTCGGGGCCAACGCGGTGCGCCGCTTGGCCGAACGTGGCATCGTACCGGGCGCTCTAGGGTCCGAGGCGCTGGCGCGCGCCTTGGCCTTGACCAGCGCGCAGCAGATCCTGCGCCAGGCGCGGCTATATTGGGACTGGGCCGACGTAGCCTGGTATCGCTGGGTGGCCGGTTACGACCACGATATTCAAACGAGTCTCCTGCGTGTGCTGGGCTTCATCGATATGAGTGCGCAGGTACTGGTTTTACTCTTGGCGTCGGTCGCCGCTATCCTACTAGCCGCTTACGCCTGGTGGTTGCTGAAGACCGGCGGGTCGCGCGACCCAATTCAAGCACTCTATGCCCGTTACTGCCACAAGCTCGCACGCATCGGGCTCGTGCGCGCCCCGCAAGAGGGCCCGCTCGCTTACGCCGCGCGTTGCCGCACGCGCCGTCCTGCGCTGGCACCTGCCATCGATCAGATAACCGATCTCTATGTGTCGTTGCGCTATGGGTGCGATACCAGCGATGGCGCCGGTCAGGCGCTGCGTGCGGCGGTCAAGGCCCTGCGGGTCAGCTAGTCATGGATAAGCGCGGCACCGCAAGCCGAAGACGCTTCGCGCCTTGCCAGTATTTGTTGTTGGCCGGATGCGTGCTGGTCTTTCTGCCCGCATGCCCCAGCAAGAAGGCCGATCACACGCCGATGGAATCGGCACCGCGTTCGCTGCCCGTGGTCGTGTCGCGCTGCGGCCCGGGCCTCGCCGCAGAGGACTTGGCCGGCCGTTGCCGAGTGCGCGACTGCCCCACCCCGGGGGCACTCGAGGCCGAGCCGCCCCCCGATGGTGTCGTCTCCTGTCCCGATGAACGCAAGCGCAATCGCCCTGCTACGGACCGACCAAAAGCGCCGGCCAAGTAGTCGGACGCGTTACTTCCCCAGACAAAAGCTAGCGAAGATGCGGCCGAGCAAATCGTCGGACGTGAATTCGCCGGTGATCTCGCCGAGCGCTTGCTGGGCCAGGCGTAACTCCTCCGCCAATAGTTCCCCGGCACGCGTATTCACGAGCCGTTCGCGCCCGCGAGCAGTATGGGCACGCGCCCGCGCGATGGCGTCCAGGTGACGGCGGCGCGCCATGAAAGTGCCCTCGCCTACGTCCTGAAAACCC
>CP070641.1:1784533-1789929 GCA_020354085.1 Pseudomonadota bacterium | reverse complement strand
TCGTCCTCGGAGTCCTCGACCAGCAGAACGCGCAACGGGACACCCATCGCGTCAGGCTTTAACCGGTGGTGGTACGTTTAGAACCAGCCAATACGTACCGAGTTGACGCACGGCCTCCATGAACTGCTCGAAATCCACCGGCTTGCGGATATAGCTGTTGGCCCCAAGCTCGTAGCTCGCGACGACGTCGCGCTCTTCGTTGGAAGTCGTGAGGATCACAACCGGCTGCAAACGCGTGCGCGCATCGGCGCGTAGACGCCGCAACACTTCCAATCCGTCGATCTTGGGCAGTTTCAGATCGAGCAATACGAGCTGCGGCGGCTTGGCGACGTCACGCCCCGCGTGGGCACCACTGCCGAAGAGGAAATCAAGCGCCTCCGCGCCGTCGCGCGCGACCACGACTTCGTTTGGGATGTCGTTCTTCTTAAGCGCCCGCCGCGTCAGGACTTCATCGTCCGGATTATCCTCAACGAGCAAGATGACATCCTTTTGTGCCATGGTGACCTCTCCCAACCCGCATTCTTAATGCTAGTCAAATCTTCAGGAACAACCAACCTGCCGTGTGATTGAACCTCAACCGACGCCGGTCACGTCCGTGATGCCGGGCCGCGCCCCGACCGCTCGCGGCAGGGTGAAACAAAACGTCGCTCCCTTCCCAGGGTCGCCTTGCCCCCAGACGCGCCCCCCATGGCGCGCCATAACCCGTGCGACGATAGCCAATCCGACGCCGGTCCCTTCGAACTCCTCGGCCCGATGCAGGCGTTGAAACGGCCGAAAGAGCTTGTCAACGTAGGTCATGTCGAAACCGGCGCCATTGTCACGAACGCAGTACACGGTCTCCCCTTCTCCTGGCGTGGCGGAGAAATCGATGCGCGCCGCGGCAGTCAGGCGAGTGTACTTCCAGGCGTTGCCGAGCAAGTTTTCGAGCACGAGCCGCAGCAAGCGCTCGTCACCATGACCGACCAGGGCGGGTGCAATGGTCACGTCGACCAAGCGACCGGGCTCGCCGACCCGCAACTGCTCCACTACCGCGTGTGCCAACCGGCTCAGGTCAACATCGGTCCGGCGCATCTCTGCGCGCCCGACACGTGACAACTCAAGCAAATCATCGATCTGCGTGCCCATGCGCTGCGCCGCAGTCCGCACACGCCCGAGATAGTCGATCGCCTCAGTACCGAGATGGGTGCCGTGATCTTCGATAACGATACGCGAGAAACCATCGATCGCCCGCAGCGGCGCGCGCAGGTCATGTGAAACCGAGTAGCTGAAGGCCTCGAGCTCCTTGTTGGCGGCCGCGAGCTGTGCGGTACGCTCGACCACGTGCCGTTCCAGCTCCAGCTTCGACTGCCGATCTTCCTCGGCCCGGCGGCGCACGCGCACGATACGCGCCACCAAGTACATCGCCACCGCGCACAGCAACAGAGTGACGCCGTAGCCCACCGCCAGGCGCCACAGCTGCGCGTCGCGTGCCGCCAGCCCGGAAGAGCGAACGGGCTGTTGCACGATAACGCCCCAGGCGTAGCGGGGGGTGCTTGCGAAGGCCACGATGGAATCTTCCCCTTCCTGCGGATCGAACCCGATTTCCACGCCGCGCTCACCGCGCTGCAACTTTCCCACGACGGCCAGCTTGGACAAGTCGACGATGTCCTTGCGATCGGGATGTTTCGAATGGAACGCCAACTGCCCACGCGCGTCGACGACGTAGATGAAGCCGTCCGGGCCGATGTCGACCACCTCGATCCAGTCGAGCAAAACCTCATCGCGCATCTGTATCACCAGGATCCCGGCGATCTCACCGGCGGCGTTTCGAACCCACGTGGAAACCGTAAACACCCTGAGCTGGGGTTCGACCAGTCGCGTGAACACGGACGAGACATGGGTCTGCCGGCCTGCGCTCAGTCCCTGATACCACTCGCGGTACGCGAGATCCGCACCGCGCACGCCAGGCATGGCCGGAATGTCCGCACGCAGCGTGCCGGCAGCGTCCGCCAACAACAGCCGCTCGATAATCGGTAGATCGCCCGGCACATCGCGCATGATATCCATCGCGTCCTGCCACCTGCCGGCGGCGACGAGATCGCGGAACCGCACCCGGGTGGCCAGCGACACCGCGACATCCTCGACGTTTTTGAACTTCTCCGCCAAGTGTACGGCAGTCAACTGCGCGATGGCCTCGCGACGCGTCAGCACCAAATCGGTGAATTGCTCGTCGATCTCGCGAAAACTCTGGATGGCGGTCGATACGATGATCACGGACACGGCCAGCCAAACCGCCCACGGCGCGCCGGCGTGCATGATGAACGACTGCCAGGACCAACGGACCCTCATCCCTGCCGCCCTGTCCTAGCACCCAAGTGAATCACGACGTCACCGCCTATCCATGCTCGACCTGCTGAGAAGATAGATGATGTGCAGCACCACCGCCAGACTAACCCCCGCGGCGAGAACCCCAAGCCGGGAGGGCGACCATCTGAAAACGCAAGCCGTTTTGCCACGCGCGCCACGCGTTCAGGGCGCGACCGAACGGCCGGTTGGGCCAACTTCTTCGCGGCCGCCCGTGGCGCGCCTTCGCTCTTTTCACCCGCTGCCCCTGGGTCCTCGCCGGAACGCGAAGACCAGTCACGGTGCGCACCGGAATAATCGCGGACTTCGCCGCCCCACACCGGCGCTGCGGTCCGGAAGTCCAGGGACGCGGACCCGCGGCCAGGCTGGCCAAAGGGATCGCCGGCTACCACATTCCACTTAGCACGCTCACGCCCTGCGCGCCGTACTGCCACGCGATATCCACGAGATCCGGACCCATGCCGCCGAGTGCGTACACTGGTAATGGATAGTCACGTATGAGGGCCGCGAATGCCGCCCAGCCCATGCCAGCCATGCCAGGGTGCGACGCGGTCGGCAGCACCGGCGACAGCACGACGAAATCCGCGCCCAACTCGCTCGCGCGCTTGAGTTCCGCGGCGTTGTGACATGACGCCGCCCACAACGAAACCGACGGGGGATCTTCAATGGCCATCAGCTGCTGGCTTGGCAGGTGCACGCCATCGGCACCGACCTTGTTTGCCAAGCCAATATCAGCGTTGATCAACACGCGCGCGCCGCAACGATGCGCACGCACGACTACCTCTCGCGCCAACGTCTCGAGCTGCGGGGACGGCAACTCGCGCTCGCGCACCTGGATCAAGCGCAGCCCGCGCACCAACGCCGCATCGAGGCGCTCAAGGAATTCATCGACACCAAGCTTGCCCGCATTGGTGATGGCGTATATCGACGGCAGCTGCAAGGCCTTGAACACGGTTGTGTTGGCCGGCAACACGGGATCGACGGCGACCGCGCTCGGATCCTCCCAAGAAAGCTGCTGGCCTTCGCGACCGTGCGGTGCGCCGTGCCAACGCGTTACGCGATAGAAATGCAGGCGTACGCATTTTTCCGGATAGGCGTAGTCGAAGGTGATCCATGGCGCGGCCGCATCGAGCTCGATGCCAAGCTCTTCGTGCAGCTCGCGCCTGAGTGCCGCCAGCGGTGGTTCGCCGGTTTCCATCTTGCCGCCCGGAAACTCCCAGTAGCCGGCCCATGGCTTGCCCACGGGGCGCTCGGCCATCAACACGCGTCCGTCATCGCGTTGCACCACGGCCACCGCAACGTCGAGGGCTGGCATGCAGTTGGCGCGCGAGGTCATGCGTCGACGGCGGATGCACGCCGGGCGCGCCATATCGATCGCAACCGCTCGCATAACCATGCGACCGCCAGACAAATCCACGCCGTGAGCAGCACGTGCGACAGAAAATGCGCGCCGCGCACGATCTGCGTTGTTCCGGCCACGGCCCCAAGTCCCAGCGCCGCGATCAACACGTAACGCGCTTGCGGCGCGTAGGCGCGGCGTGCCGCGATGTAACCGGCGAGCCAGAGGAACCCGGCGGAGGCGTGGCCGCTCGGCGCACAACGGCCGGGGCCGGCGTTCGCGGGGGGCGAGTCGAATAACCGGAAATACTCGGCCGCACCACCGTAAAGCGCCAGGTCCCAAGGACAGCTGTGCACGGAATTCGCGCGCGCCCACGACACCACGACCGCCGCGAGCGGGCCGATCAAGAGCGTGAAACCGATGGCAGCACGCAACGGTTCGTGCGCGCGCCGCCAGCGCAGTCTTGCCCAGATGACAGCCAACAGCAGCCAACCAACGATGCTGACCGCCTTCAGGCCTCGATACAGAACATCCGCCCAAAACGGATCGTGGCGCCGGGGAAAGGCTTGTGCGATGGGGTCATAGAAGAGCGCGCTGAGCGCATGATCGAGCGAGCTATACCGCGCCAACCCGACGACCGCCAACCAGCCGGCCACCAACCACAACAGCTCGCGCAGCGCCGCGCTATCGGGGCTGATCGTTTTCCGTGCGCGTGACACGTCGGTACCACGGTGCCTTGAGTCGACCAAGTTTGAGCGCGCCGGAGGCGGTCTGATAGTAAGCGATGGCCTCATCACGCAGGGCCTCGTCCACCGGGGCGGGCCGCGCCTCGAGCGTCTTGGGGTCGATGTAATAGCTCTCCACGCCGCGTTTGGGCTTAAGCACCGTCAGGATGTCGCGCTTGTAGTAGCCGAGCGATTGATAATTGCTGATAAACGCCCGCTCGGCCATCGCCGCCTGCTCGTGCAGGCCCTTTCCGAAGAAATGATCGTCGCCCGGCACGCCGATAAAATCCAGGATCGACGGCGGTATGTCGATCTGGCTCAGCAGGCGCGATTCGCGCGCCGGCTTGACGATACCGGGTCCGTAGAAAATCAGCGGAATGTGGTACTTCGCCACCGGCAGCTCTGCTTTGCCAGCGACCGACGCGCAATGGTCGGCGACGATTATGAACAGAGTATCTGCGAACCATTTGCGCGGGCGCGCCTCATCGATGAACCGACCGAGCGCGTAATCCGTGTACTTGACGGCACCGCTGCGCCCGCCGGGGGATGGAATATCGATGCGGCCGTTAGGATACGTGAACGGCCGATGATTGGACGTGGTCATGATGTGCACGAACACGCGCTTGCCGCCCGCCGTCGCGTCGTCAATCAATTTGCTGGCATTGGCGAACAAACTCTCATCGGCCACACCCCAGATGTTTTCAAACACGATCGATTCGCGCGGGAAGTCCGTACGATCTATAGTGTTGTAGTCGTTTCCGGAGAAATAGGCATTCATATTGTCGAAGTAGCCATAGCCGCCGTAGACGAAATAGGTGCCGAACCCTTGGTGTTCCAGTATCTCGCCGATCGTCGCCAAGTGCTCGTTGTCGGGGCGGCGTACGATCGCCTGACCGGGGACCGGCGGCGTTCCGAGCGACAACGCCTCCAGTCCGCGCACAGTGCGGGTGCCGGTCGCCAGCACGCGTTCTAACAACACACCCTCGCGC
>CP070641.1:1764652-1784433 GCA_020354085.1 Pseudomonadota bacterium | reverse complement strand
TTCCAGCCCGGCGCGAGTCCGGTAGAAGCCCTCGCTGGTGCGCTCGCCGGTCAAGAAAGGTTGATCGTTCGGATCGACATCGGAGGTGAGCAGGCTGGCGGCTTCCGCGTCGGTGCGGGCCAGCAGCACAGTCGGGATCCCCATAACATCGGCGGCGAGACGTGCGGCGATGAGTTTCTTTACGGCTTCCTGAGTCGGGACCAGGACTTTGCCTCCCATGTGGCCACACTTCTTGACCGCCGCCAGCTGATCTTCAAAGTGCGCGCCGGCCGCGCCATTGGCGATCATGTTCTTCATCAGCTCGAAGGCATTGAGCACACCGCCGAAACCGGCCTCGGCATCGGCCACGATGGGAATGAAGAAATCGACGAATCCTTTGTCGCCCGGCGCGATCCCGCGCGACCACTGGATTTCATCGGCTCGCTTGAAGGCGTTATTGATGCGCCGCACCATGGCCGGCACTGAATCATAGGCGTAGAGCGATTGGTCGGGGTACATGGTTTCCGAGGTATTGCCGTCCGCCGCGACCTGCCAGCCGGAGAGGTAAATTGCTTCGATGCCGGCCTTGGCCTGCTGCAAGGCTTGGCCACCTGTCAGGGCGCCGAGGCAGTTCACATAGCCTTTCTTGGCCGCGCCGTTAACGAGTTGCCAGAGTCTTTCGGCCCCGCGCCGTGCCAGGGTGTATTCCGGTTGTAGAGAGCCGCGTAAGCGTACGACATCGTCGGCCGAATAGGTCCGCTTGACCCCGGACCAGCGCGGGTTTTCAGCCCACTCTTTTTTCAACGCGACAGCCTGCTCTTTCCGGTTCATGGCGGAACCCTCTTTGGCGGTTGTTTAGACTAGATCGAATCGACTGAGGCCTGCGCCTACGTTAAGCATTCTAACGCGAGAAAGGGTGGCCCCGGCTGATCAAGGTCAAGCGCAGATAGAAAAATCGGCCAGTACGGTGAGGACTGACAGCTCTTTGTTGCGTCATTGCCAAGTAACTCTGAGGCTTGCGCGCGTGCAGGGCGAGGTTTCAGGCAGAGGTGGGGTTCCGCCGGCATCGGCGTTCAGAGACAATAGCGGTCCCCTCGGCATCTCTAAAGCGGCTGCGCTCGAGTTACCGGAAACGATCATCCCGGAGACCGTCCGATGACCGAACCGTCGAATTGGCTGGTTCACGATCACCGCAAGTATCAGGCGGCGCTGGAGGCCTGCGAAATCGCCGCCGGCGTTCGCGAATGGAAGGAGGCGACTCAGCGGTTCAACGCCTTCGTGGATGACCTCAAATTGCACATGCGCATGGAAGACGAGGTGCTGTATCCGTTCTACAAGGAGCAGTTTGGCGATGCGGACGATGAAATCGGCGATCTGAGCTATGAGCACGACAAGTTGATCCGATTGCTGCGCGATCTGTCGATCGTCATCAAGCACAAGGACTACGATCATTTTGAGGAATGTCTGAAGCCGCTGTATCAGGCGCTGATGGAGCACGCCGATCACGAAGAGGTGGTATTTTCGCGTGTCAGCGGTCACGAATTGCTGACTCACCGTGACGAAATCCTGCGCCGGCTGGAGGCCATGCAGAGTGGCAAGAAGCGAAGGGCCTGGGATTTCTGACTTTACCGCCTGAGCGTGACGGGAATCGTTGAAACGCGTCCTGGTGGCGCCGTAGAGGTTTCCCGCATCGCGTGCTGTGCCTCCACATCCTTCGGCGATGCGGGTGCCGAAACGCGCCGCGTGTCTGCACTATCTTATTTGTTCCAGGCAGAATGGGTCCACTGGTCACGCTAGCGGTCCACGAGACGCTGTGCGATGCGCTTCGCAGCGGGTCAGCAACGGTCAGGTGCTCGTTGGATCTCGGTCGGTCGACAGAAGTTGTCCATATTGACGCGGAAGGATGGTGTTGGAACGGGCGGCGTTTCCCGTATCTCACGAAGTGCAAGGACCGAACCGTCTACTACTGGACAGACGCAGGCTTTCAGCCTGTCGCTCGGTTTACCAAATCCCTGGTCAAATTGGTGCCAACCGAGTGGGGACCGCCGACATTCGAAATCGACGGCATCAAGATGCTTCCGACCGCAGAGGTCTCGCCCTACACCGATGCCGAACACAAAGTTCGATTGATTCAACCACGTGGCAAGCTGATCTTGGATAGCTGTGGTGGCCTCGGCTATTTCGCTGCCTGGTGCCTGCAGAGCGGGGCGCGGCGCGTGCTGTCGTACGAGAAGAGTCCAGACGTGTTGTGGTTGCGCAGTTTGAACCCCTGGTCCCCGGCCAGTGATGAGCGGTTGATGTTGACCGTGGGCGATATCACCGAGCACATTGCAGCAGTGCCTAGCGAAACGGTGGATGCAGTGCTGCATGACCCACCGCGCTTCGGCACCGCTGGCGAACTCTACTCCCAGATGTTCTACGATGAGCTGGCGCGCGTACTGAAACGCGCGGGTAAGCTATTTCACTACACGGGCATACCAAACAAGCTGACCAGCAACCGTGACGTTCCAAACGAAGTAGCGAAACGACTGCGCCAGGCCGGGTTTGTAACGGAGCCGGCTGCCGACGGCGTGCTGGCAAGGAGGCGTTAACGCTGTGCGCTCGGCGCCCCCGTATTTCGCTACTTGAGAAAGCTGTAGGTAGTGCCCGCGACTTCGACAAGGTCGCCGTTCGTAAGCAGTTGACCACCCGGCGGGACCGGTTTGCCGTTAAGCCGCGGCTCGCCGGGCCCCACCTGTGCGCTCAACACGTAGCCGTCGGCGGTACGGTAGATGCGAGCCGGACTCTTGCCGGGATTGTCGATGACGGTTTCCTCTTTGAGCAGCGGGAGACTCTTGCCCCGGTCTTTGCCTTCTTTGCCGAACAGCTGGGCGTGCGCCCGGATGATTCTTGTCTTCTCTTGCGAGACATCAGGTGGTGCGGCGGGAAACGCCGTACGGGCACCGAACTGCGGCGCATCCAGCACGACATCGTCCCGATAGACCAGATTATGTTCGCCGATAATGATGGTTTCACCGTGCCGCAGTTCGTGTTGCTTTACGCGCATGTTCTCGACGAACGTTCCGTTCGTGCTGCCCAGATCTTCGACAACTGATTTGCGACCTACTGTTTTGATAACGGCGTGCTTGCTGCTAACGCTCGCGTCGTTTTTCAGAACGATGTCGCAACCGGGATGACGGCCGATTGTCATTTCACCCAGTTTCAGGACAACTTCGCTGACCGGGTTTCCGGGTGATTTGATTACCAGCTTGCCCACGTCTTGTTGACTGCCTGCTCGTAGCGGTTATTTCGTGCGACGGATAGACTTCGTGCCCTATAGAATACAAAACACGGCGATGAGATCAAATTATTCGTGCGGTAGGCCAATCTTGCGGACAAGCTGCCTCCTGGGCGTAACCCTGATGGAGTCGATCTCATGAGCGTTTCCTTAAGGTGAAGAAATCGCTGGTGGCGGGCGTCGGAAAAAGTGACCGGCACTAAGGAAAGACTGGATGTCATCCGCCTCGACAAATGGCTGTGGGCGGCGCGGTTCTTCAAAACGCGCGCGTTGGCCGCGGAGGCAGTGGCGGGCGGTAAGGTTCGGCTAGACGGCGAACGCACCAAACCCGCGAAGACAATACGCGTGGGCGATGCGTTGACAGTTCGCATCGGCCCTTTCGAGCACGACATTCGAGTGCTTGCCTTGTCCACTCGACGCGGACCAGCGTCACAGGCTGCGTTGTTGTATCAAGAAAGTGTGACGAGCCAAGCGGCACGGAAGGAGCTGGCGGCTCGATTGGCGGTGGAACGGCGTTGTGTGATGCATAGCGCAGGGCGTCCTAACAAGAAGGAGCGACGCCTCGCGATTTTGCACAAAAAGACCCGGGTTGAGTGAGGATGCGTTGCAAGACCCGGGATTGCGACGTATCTCGGGCAAAACACAGGAGGCGGAACCATGACTGCTCTGATTATTGTCGATGTGCGCGTCACCAATCCCGCGAAGTTTGACGAATACCGGAAGCTCGTGCCGGCGACGCTCGAGCCCTATGGCGGCAGGTTCCTGGCGCGCGGTGGGCGAGTCGCGACACTCGAGGGCGGCTGGGACCCAAAGCGTATTGTAGTTATTGAATTTCCCTCGATGGAACGCGCCAGAGCCTGGTGGGCGTCGGAAGAGTACAAAGTGCCGAAGCAGATGCGTATGGCGTCGGCGGAGACACGGATGATCGTAGTGGAGTCGGTTTAGGGTTCGACCTACTCTAAATTGACCATCCGGTCGTTTTTCGAGATAGCGATACCCCTGCCGAAGCAAGGCGGTTGTACCCGCCAGTCATCGAGTTGGCCGCATTTCTGCGCTCTTTTCCGCTGGTTGAGGCACTTCCGGCTGCTTCGGCGGTAGTCGTCACCGAGCCTGTAATTGACCGATGTCAATTCGACCGAGCCAGAAAAGCGCTATCTCATCACCAACTGTTGAGCGACCCGCCGCGATCTGCCGCATGATGTCAGTGGAAAACGAATTCGATGCCTGTGGAAACCCTCGCTGTTTGGGCAACTATGACTTTGACCAAATCGCCTTGTACGCTCGCAAGCGCTTTGTTGAGGGATTCGATACTGTGGCAATGTTGGCACAGGCCCAATCCGCGCGCGAGAGAGAAGAGATCGCTTTGGTTTGCCTGTTGAGTCTCGAAGACGATGTCATCAAAGACCTGCGTCTAGACTGTCGTCATTCCGCTGCGTGCAAAGCAACTGACTGCCGCGAGCGTCTCAAAAAGCTAATCGAACAGGGTCTCGACGCACAACGAGCCGGTAAGAACAAGGCGACGGATTGAGCGGTAACACTGGCCCCGAAGTGCACTTGGCTGTGTGCCGGCGGGTTATCCTAGCGGTCCGGCACCGCCGCCGATAGGCGGCTCTTGGTGCTCCGCTTTCGGCCGGGCCGATGGATAATAGTGGCCGAATGCGCGCGATCGACGGTGCTTACGGCGAGGGCGGGGGTCAGCTTCTACGCACCGCTTGTGCTCTCTCTGCTATTACCGGCGAGCCGATACGGCTCAATAACATTCGCGCGCGACGCACCCCCGCAGGCCTGGCGCCACAGCACCTCACGGCAGTGAAAGCAGTCGCCGCCTTGTGTGATGCGCAGGTCGAAGGACTGGAACTCAACTCAACGGAGCTACTCTTTCGTCCTGGCCGGCTGCGTGGTGGGGAATTCAGTTTCGACGTTGGGACGGCGGGTAGCGTCACGTTAGTCCTTCAAGCGCTGCTGCCGGCGGTGCTGGCCTGCGACGTGCCGGTACGCATCCATCTCACCGGTGGCACCGACATTCGCGCGGCGCCACCGCTCGACTATCTGCGCTTCGTGCTGCTGCCGCTTCTGGCGAAAATGGGCGCGCACGTGGAGTTGGCACTGCAACGACGCGGTTACTACCCGCGCGGCGGTGGCGTGATCGCGGTGCATGTAGTGCCAAAGCCGCTCACAGCGCTGCGCCTCGATGAGCGCGGACCGATAAGCGAAATCTGTGGGGTTGCCCACGTCTCCAATCTGCCGGCGCACATCGTCACGCGCATGCATCAGACAGCGGCAGAGGTGTTGAAGGGGATTGCGCCGATCAACATCGCAGACCAGGTACTCGGCCGGGATCAGGCGGTCGGCCAGGGCGGCGCGTTGGTGCTCTGGGCGCGCACTGCAGATACGCTGCTTGGCGGCGCGGAGGTGGCGCAGCGTGGCATTCCGGCGGAGCGCATCGCCGCCGTTGCGGCCGAGGCGTTGCGCGCGGAGATCCACACAGGTGCAACGCTCGACATTCACGCCACCGATCAAATGCTGATCTATTGCGCGCTGGCGCGGGGGTCATCGTGTTTTCTCACTCACGCGCTTTCGTCTCACGCGCAAACGGCCCTGTGGTTGCTGCAACAATTCTTTTCATTGCAGGTTGGCACGCAGCCGGCCGGCGAGTGCACGCGCGTGGACATCGTTCCAGGGCGGGAGAAATCACGATAGCAGTGCTAGGTTGTGTCGCCGGTGTCGCCCAGCGGGCGGCGCACCCAGATGACCCGTCCATCTCGCGTCACGCGCCGCACGCGGTGAAACGGGATGCGGTGCATTATCCCTTCTTCGTCCCAGATCTCGAACATCCGCGGGCCGGCGGCCGGAAAGCGTACGGTCTCGAATGGCACGTCAATGACGCGCCGTGCGACACGGTCGAAGTAGCCCAGCGTGAAGCGGCCATTTCGATAGCGCGGGTCCCAGCGAATCTGGCTAAGTAGTTTGTGAATCGGAATCATGCCTCGATGGCGCACCTAGCTGCAGGCGTGGCGGTATTGCGTTTATTGACCGAATGCGACCTGGGAAGAGGGGGTTCATAAGGAATACACTCGCCGTTACGCCACCCTAGGGTAGCAAACATGAAGCTATATCTCGTACAGCATGGTGCGGCCTGTGCCAAAGAGGTCGATCCCGAGCGGCCGTTGACCGAGCAGGGCAAAGACGACGTTGATCGTATGGCCGCATTTCTCGGGCAGGCGGGAATCAGGGTCGAGCGGGTGATTCACAGCGGCAAGCTGCGCGCCGCGCAGACCGCCGAGCATCTGGCGAGGGCGCTGGCGCCCGGTGTGGAGCTGGAAACGAGCAGTGTCATCAACCCTAACGACGATTCGAAATTGTTCGACTGGCGCAGCGCGAGCGGTATGCGCGATACGCTCGTCGTCGGTCACCTGCCGTTCATGGCGAAGCTGGTTGCGCTGTTGGTCGTCGGTGATGAATCGAAAATAGTCGTCGACTATCAAGCGGGCAGTGTCGTGTGTTTGCAGCTCGCCGATGACAGACACTGGCAGATTGACTGGATGATCCGGCCGGAGCTGGTCAGAAAAACGAACACCAGGGAGCCCGTCTAGAATATGCGCCGGGTCATCACCATCAGCACCAGCAAGCGGGAGGAGCTCATCGACATCACGAGCCAGGTGAAGTCAGTGGTCAAGGACAGCGGCGTTCGCGACGGCTTGGTGCATGTCTACGCGCAAGGAGCAACGGCGGCGATGATGATTCAGGAGAATTGGGATGAAAGCGTGCAGACCGATGTCGTGAGCCTATTGCGCAAACTCATCCCGCGTGGGGCCTGGTTGCACGATGAACAGGACGGTAACGGCGACGCGCACCTCAAGTCCGGGCTGGTCGGGCCATCGGAAACCATTCCTATTATCGACGGCACGCTCGGCCTCTCAACATGGCAAAATATCTTCTTCTGCGAGTTCGATGGCCCGCGCGAGGAACGTCGAATTGTTTGTACGGTCTTGACGGATCGCTAGGCGGAAACCGATCGTGTACGCGGAGGGCGCCCAATCCACGTGTTGCTCGCGCCGGGCGATTTACCAGTTGCCGCGTTGGTCGAGGCGTTGTACGCCGTAATGTTCGGCGAGCTGCAACGCGCGAATTCCCCTCGACAACAACCAATGCAACGCATTGCTGAGCGTTCAGGTTCTCTCAAGGCCGGCTTGCGGTTGTGGCGGGGCAGGCCTTGGCTTGCGGAGCGTCGCTGCTGTTGCCTGTACGAATGGCATGAGTGCGTTAAAATTGCGGGCTGAAATGCTGCAGTCCATCAGGAAGTTCTTTGACCGCAACATCCGCACGACCGAGGCGGCACCGGGGCGAGGCGCGGAGCACGCCTTGCAGGTGGCCACGGCGGCACTGTTGTTCGAGACGATGCGCACCGATGGCGAGATGAAGGACGCCGAGCGCCATGCCGTGACCGCCGCTGTTCAGAAACGCTTCTCGTTAAGCAAGGAAGAGACTAACGAGTTGTTGCGCCTGGCGGAGGCCGAGGCGGCGCAAGCGACCGATTATTTCCAGTTCACGGCGCTTATCAACGAGCACTATACGGCGGCACAAAAAGAGCAGATCGTTGAGAACCTGTGGCAAGTAGCTGCCGCCGATCATGAGATCGACCGTTTCGAGCGCACCCTCGTGCATAAGGTTGCCGATCTGCTTTATGTACCACGGCCGGCGCAGATTGCCGCGCGCGAACGCGCGATGCGCGGCGTGCATCAATCCTCAAAGTAGGGTTGCCGTGCATCGATTAGAAGGCGCTCGATACTCACATCCGCGTTGGATACGACGATTTTCAGCTCGATCTCGGGATGGGTCGCGCTGAAGCGAGCAAACACCGCTCTTCAAGGCCTCCACTTCTGGCGTTAGTGCGCCCATCGCTGATCTCCTATCTGAATGTCCGTGGCGTGGTTTACAGGCCTTCTGCCCAACAGCCGGTCAATAGCGAGACTGCGGGCGAGACGTGCAGGTCGAAATAAATTTCCAATAGCTCCTCGTCACTGAACCGTTGGTAATTCAGCTGCTCCATGAATCGGTGGGTTTCGGTGTCGTAATTCATTGTCGGTTTCCTCCGGTGTGGGTATTCAATTAACAGAGTCAGCTGGGCTTGCGGGCGTAGAAGTTCACGCCGTGCACGAACAGATCTTTCGACACGTGTTTTTCGGCCTCGGTACCCATGAAGCAGTTGAAGCGCTGCACGATACGACCATGTGCGAAGCCGGTGGCAGTGGCCACCTCGGTCAATTCGTGCTCGACCAGCGCGCCGCCGATGCAGGCCGCCCAGATGTCCGGATTGCTGCGCGCTTCTTCCGTGAGCTCGCGCTGTACGATGACATCGGCCAACAGCAATTGCCCGCCGGGTTTAAGCACACGGTAGATCTCGGCGAATACTTTGCGCTTGTCCGGAGAGAGGTTGATGACGCCGTTGGAGATCACGGCATCGACGCTCTGGTCCTCGACCGGCAGCGCTTCGTACAGTCCCTCGCGCACATCGACGATGTCACTCAAACCCGCAAGTGCGGCGCCTTGTCTCGCGCAGTCACGCATGGCGGCGGTCATGTCGACGCCTATCGCCTTGCCAGTTGGGCCGACGCGGCGTGCTGCGATCAGCAGGTCCAGCCCCCCGCCGCAGGCATGGTCGAGAATCGTGTCGCCGGGACGGATCGGGGTGGCCCCTGGCGTGGTATCGGCGATGCGCAGGGGGTTACCGACCCCGGCAAACCGCGCCGAGCTAATCTCCGGCACCGCGGCAAGATCATTCGCACCATATTGCAGGTATTCGCGCGCATACTGCGGGCCGCGGTGAAAGTGATATGTGCCGTTCGGATCTCGCGCGACGCGGTCGTATTCGGCGCGCACTTGCTCGCGCAGGTACTCACCGTTGAAATTCTCGGGGGCAGTCAAGGCCATGGTGGTCTCCTTTGCTGGTGTGGGTCAGTGGTTAGAACCAGACAAGGCAGGTCGCGGGGCCGTCGGTCTCAAGCGACTCAAACTGGCACGAGCCAATCGGGCCGGTCCCGAGCCGCGCGCTGCGGCCATCTTTCACGCGAGGGCGTTTTGGCCTGGCCTGTTGCTGGTAGTTGGTCCGGGATACGTAGGACGGCGTCATCGTGTTCGAGATTGTCAGGGTTGCTTGCATGGTGATGGTCTCCTAGCTCGTTGTGGTCGGGTAGCAGTTTGTTTGGTCAATTTGTTGCGCCCGTTTCGGCGCTCCTGTCCCCAAAGACGCAAGCCTCGGGCGGAAAGTTCCCAGGCGGCGATACGTGCTTTTGCCTTGTTCTTAAGGCGTCAACGGTCGAAAAATCTTTTCATCGGGTCGGGAACTCTTTGGGGAACAATTGCGTCTTGTGAATAAGGAGCGTGCGAAAGAAGGGCAGGGCGAGCGATTGAAGGGGCCCACCTGGCGCTGGCTCAAAACAGGGAAAATGGATCCGGTGGAGTTTTGCGCGATCGGGCATGAATCCCGTACCCCAATTTTCTGCGCGTTCTAGTCGCCCTTCTTGGCACCCACACTGCCAGCTTCCCGCAACTGTCACGCGTACGGAACAAGACTCGTCTTGAGATTCCGGGTCCGTGCCCCTACTCCTACCTACCTGTTCTTGGTGATTTGGTATTACGATGAGTGTGCGAGGGGAAGTGACCGAGACTGTTCATGTCGTTTGTCCGCGGTGCCATGCAACGAATCGCGTACCGGGCACGCGCATGGCGCAAAGCCCCAAGTGTGGCGCCTGTCGGCAGGAGATCTTTTTGGCGCGACCGATCGAGCTCACGGCCGCAACATTCGAGGCGCACATCGCCCGCAACGACATCCCGGTACTTGTTGATTTCTGGGCGCCATGGTGCGGGCCGTGCCGCATGATGGCTCCGCAATACGAACAGGCAGCCGCGCAGCTCGAACCTCACGTTCGTGTCGCCAGGCTCAACACCGAGGCCGCACCCGCGCTCGCCGCACGCTTCGACATCCGCAGTATCCCGACGCTCGCGCTGTTCCGCGGTGGGCGCGAGATCGCGCGCCAACCGGGCGCGATGGGCGCGGCCGATATCGTGCGTTGGGCGCGATCACACTAGCGACGGGGTACGTCGGGCAGGAGACTAGATGGGCCTTGCCCCGGGCGATTTGTTGGTAGACGTAGCGGTGCAGGAGAAAGGACTTTGGCAATACTGATTCTTGGTCTCGGTCTCGTCGTTTTTCTGGGCCTGCATTCGATTCGGATTGTCGCGGATGCGTGGCGTGGCCAGCAGGTGGCCCGCATGGGCCTCAACGCCTGGAAGGGTATTTATTCGCTGCTGTCGTTGGTCGGGTTCGCGCTCATCGTCTGGGGTTACGGCGCCGCGCGGATCGCACCCGTTGAACTCTGGAGTCCGCCACCGTGGCTTCGGCTGCCAGCGTCCCTGCTCATGTTGCTGTCGGCCATTCTGATCGCCGCCGCTTACGTGCCCCGCAACCGGCTGAAGATCGCTCTCGGGCACCCGATGGTGGCGGGGGTGAAGATCTGGGCCTTCGCCCATTTACTTACCAACGGCAACCTGGGAGATGTAATACTGTTTGGGTCGTTTCTACTTTGGGCGATATTTGACTTCCGCTCTGCCCGGCAGCGCGGCCGGGCGACCGGGCGAGCCTACCCCGCCGGGACGCTGGTTGGTGATGCCTTCACCGTGGCTATCGGGACCGCCATATGGGCCGTTTTTGCCTGGTATTTGCACCTGCTTCTCATCGGCGTGCCAGTCGCCTGAGGCCGGCCCCTGACACCCGGAACGACCCGGGCTTGGCGCCTACCCCCGGGGCGCAAATGATCGAGGAGGGTGTAGCCAAGCGGCGCAATTCGTGTATAGTGGCGCGCGTTGCAGGACATTCCTCGTAGTTGGATCGGAAGTTCCCCCTCCTGTTGTATTGGAAGCCACTCCCGTCATTTCGCTTTCAGGAACGAACTGCAAGTTATCGCAATTCAATCAAACAGAGGTGTTTTTCGAATGGCTACAGGTACAGTCAAGTGGTTCAACGATGCCAAGGGCTTTGGCTTCATCACCCCGAGCGATGGTGGCAAGGATGTCTTCGTGCATCACTCCGCGATCGTCGGCACGGGCTTCAAGTCCCTGGCCGAAGGCCAGAAGGTGACGTTCAACGTCGAGCAAGGCGCGAAAGGCCCATCGGCGACCAACGTACAACCGGCCTAGTTGTCCAGTACTGCGTACGACTCCAGGGATGGAGGAGGTAGAGCAACGCAGGGAGCAGTTGCCGAAGCAGGATAAAGACATGGACCCCGCCAGTAATGGCGGGGTCTTTTTTTTCGGCGAGTGGGCGACACCATATATAGGTAAAGACTCAGCTCCGCTCCAAGCGTGCTGACATCGGGCGACAACAGTCCGTCGCCCAAGGCAAGCGCGCCAACAGTTGGGCAATTCACCAAGACATCTGGTACACTGCGTGCCACTCGATGCACTCCGGTCTGCGTCGGGCCCTTCGTGGTCATCCTTCCCGGTTTACCTCGAACTTTTTTCAATTTGAATTGGTAGCGCCTAGACCGGCTCGTGAACCTCGTGTTGCGGGTAGGCCAATCCAGGAGCAACCATAATTTATGCCGTTTAGTTCGCTCGGCCTGTCGGCCGAATTACTCCGTGCTGTTTCCGAAAAGGGTTACCCCGAACCCACCCCGATCCAACGTCAGGCGATACCGGTCGTGCTCGAAGGACGCGACATTCTGGCCGGCGCCCAGACCGGTACCGGCAAGACCGCCGGTTTCACACTGCCGCTATTGCAACGACTGAACAGCGCCACCCAGGGCGGTCGCGGCCACATGCTGCGTGCGCTGATCCTCGTGCCGACGCGCGAGCTGGCAGCGCAAGTGCAGGACAGCGTGCGCAGTTACGGCAAGTATCTGCCGCTCAAGAGCGCTGTCGTGTTCGGTGGTGTCGGCTACAGCCCGCAGATCGACGCGTTACGTCGTGGCGTCGACATCCTGGTGGCGACCCCGGGTCGGCTGTTGGACCACATGGAGCAACGGACGGTTGATTTGTCGCAGATCGAAATCCTCGTGTTGGACGAAGCGGATCGTATGCTCGACATGGGCTTCATTCGCGACATTCGTAAAGTCATCGCGGCATTACCCAAGCAGCGTCAAAACTTGCTGTTCTCGGCTACCTATTCCGACGAAATCAAAGCACTGGCGGACGGTTTGCTGAGCGAGCCCGTCTACATTGAAGTCGCGCGGCGCAATACGGCCGCCGAGCTTGTCACGCAAGTCGTGCATCCGGTCGATCGCGATCGCAAGCGTGAGCTGCTCGCACACCTGATTCGAACCAATGACTGGAAGCAAGTATTGGTGTTCACTCGCACCAAGCACGGCGCGAACCGTCTGGCCGAGCAGCTGGAGCGCGACGGTATTCGCAGCGCGGCAATCCATGGCAACAAGAGCCAAGGGGCGCGTACCAAGGCGCTCGCCGATTTCAAGCGTAACGCGGTGCGTGTGTTGGTCGCGACCGACATTGCCGCGCGCGGGCTCGACATCGATCAGCTACCGCATGTGGTGAATTTCGAATTGCCAAATGTACCGGAGGACTATGTGCACCGCATCGGTCGCACCGGCCGCGCTGGCAAAGAAGGTGAGGCCATGTCGCTGGTGTGCGTCGATGAGCATGATTTCCTAAAGAGCATCGAACGCATGCTAAAACGGGAAATCCCGAAGGCTGTCGTGTCGGGTTTCGAGCCGGATCCTTCAGCGCGTCCGCAACCGATCTTCCGTGGGCGTGGTCAACAACGCGAGCGCAACGATCGTCAACCACGGCGTCACAGCGATGGCGGTAAGCGCGGCACGGACCAGGCCGCACGCCACGCTGGCAACAATTCGCGTCGACAGTCTTCCGCGCGGCACGCGCCGGACCAGCGCCGCAACGGGCAAGGCTTTCGCGGCGAGCAACTGTGGCGGGAGCAGAACACCTACGGAAACTCACGGGCGGGTGATCATCAGCAAGCCGACGGCAATGCTCGGCAGCGCGACGTCGATGGCAATCGGTGTGGAGCGGTTGACGGCAATCGCGCTTATTCCGACCGCTCACGTGGCCAAGGTCGGGGACATAGCAGTGGCGGCGCGCAACACAAGCCGCGTCATGCGCATGGATCGCCTCACAAGGGCGAGCCACGCCGCCGGCGCGAGCAGGAAGTGCCCGCACTGTTCGGTGGCGGTAACCGGCGCGAGGATCGGTAACGGCGGATTCAGTCCGCGTGGGGTGAGGAAACAAAAACCCCGCCGACGTGGGCGGGGTTTTGGTTAGCTTTGCGCGGCGGCTGCCGGTTTTCGCCCGCGCGGCGACCACACTGATTGGCCGTTGATACTGCGGGCATTCAATTGCTCGGCGTACTGATTTGCGTAGTCCGTGACTTCCTTGACCGACCCAGAGCGCAGCCCGGTAATCGTCGAACGGCCATTGTCGAGCACGTAGCGGTACCATTTGTTGCTGCCGCCGTCAGGCGCATCGGTCTTCTCCACGCGTGCCAATGCGTAGCGGCGTGGACGCGAAAAATCATTCGCTGCGTTCTTGGAAACTGCCATCAGCGCTAACCTCCGTATCGCTGTCACCTTTAGCGGCCTTGTTCGACCCTGGGCCCGCACGAAATCCCGTCAACCGGGCGGCGCGGAGCGCGCACCTTACCATAGATTTGACCCCGGCCGCATGGACACACGAGGGATTTCGCGCGATTGGCTGTTTTTTGGGGGATTTTGCGGGGCGCGTTTCCACTCCCTTTTCGCCCGGGCTAACGATCGAGCGGCCTACCGCCGGCCAGTTTGCCCGTGGCAGGTGTCGGCCGTCCCCAACCTATATCCACGGCCTTGCACCCTGCGCGCGAGGCCACCAGGATGTGATCCGAGAAAAGCACCGAATCGATTCGATTGGGGATATTGCATGCAAGATCGGATAGCGGAACTCGAGGTGCGTCTCGCGTTTCAAGAGCGGACCATTCAAGAGTTGAACGACGTCGTTACGCGCCAGCAACAAACCATCGAGCGTTTGACGCGGGACGTACAGGTGCTGCGCGCACAACTACAGACCCTGGCGCCGAGCCTGGTGGGCAGCCGTGAGGACGAACCGCCGCCGCCGCACTATTGATCCTGCTCTGTGGCAAGGGTCACCGCCCAGCAACAAAAAGGCAAACGATCTCTGGCACAGTCCGTGCTGATTTCCCTATGGTGAAAAAGACTTTCGTTGCCGAGCATCGTGCAGGGGTTCTAAGCTGATCGCCGTTGTACGCAGCACCATAGCGCGTCCGCGCGAGCAGGCTGTCTTCGCGTGGCGCGCGAATTTATGCCAACAGGCAATGCGAGAAGGAGAGCCTCATGCGCGATTCGCTGATTCGACACTTCGCCACCGATCCCACGCGTCGTACCGTGCTCAAGACGCTCGGCCTTGGTGTGGCAGCGCTGACGGGTGTTAGCGCGCTCCGCCCTTCACTGGTGTTCGCCAAGCCACAGGACATCGTGTGGAAGACTATTCCGAAGACCAATGAAAAAGTGCCGGCCATCGGCCTCGGTACACATCTGACGTTCGACATCAAGCCGGGAAAACCGCGCGAGAACGTGCGTGACGTGCTCAAAGTGTTCTACGACGCAGGTGGGCGTGTAATCGATACCTCACCGCTCTACGGCATGGCCGAGGTGAGCATTGGCGACTACGCGACGGCCTTGGGTATTACGAACGATCTGTTCATCGCGAACAAGATCTGGGCGACTGGGGAGTGGCTTGGCGACGACAGTCACGCACTGCGCCAGTTCCGGCAATCGACCGAGCGTTTGTGGCGCGAGCAATTCGATGTGATGCAGTGCCACAGCCTAGTCAATGCGGGTTCAATTATCCCGTTGCTGAAGGCATGGAAGAAAGAAGGCCGCATCCGCTATACCGGCGTCACGCATCACGAAGTGCCGTACTTCGGGCCGCTCGCGCAGGTGGTGGAGAAGGGCGACGTCGATTTCGTGCAGGTGCGCTACAACATCATCACGCGTAAGGCCGAAGAGCGCATCCTCAAAGCCGCGCAAGACAAGGGTGTGGCGGTGATGGTCAACATGCCATTTGAGAAGGCGCGGCTATTCGAAATCGTCAAAGATCGTCCGCTGCCGGACTTCGCCTCCGAGTTCGGTGCCACGACCTGGGCGCAGTTTTATCTGAAATGGATCATCTCGCATCCGGCAGTCACCTGCGTGTTGCCGGCCACAACCAGCCCGAAACATCAAGCCGACAACATGGCAGCGTTGCGCGGCCCGTTACCGGATCAGAAGATGCGGGAGCGCATGGTCAAGCACATGGAAACCATTCCGGGCTTTGCGGAGGTGCCGAAGACTCCGGCTTACCCGGGCAAGGAATTCCACGGGGTGATCAAGCGCTAAGCGCGACGGCGATTCAGCAGCCAGGATCGCTCGAGGCGGTGGGTGCGATCCAAGGGGTGAGCGCTGGCGACGCGCAGATAGTGAACGCTGAAGAGCTTTGCCCGATCGAGCCACGCTCGCACCGGGCGAAGGCCGGCGCGGCGTGCGAGCGACTGAAATTGCTCGACGGAGTACTTGTACGAGTTCTCGGTGTGTATGGTCTCATCGGGTAAGAACTCAAACTCGCGATCAAGCACGCGCAGTGTCTGCCGGCGGCGGCTGACGAGGTGCATTTCGATACGTCCCGGTTCCGGGTTGTAGAAGGCCCAGTGGCGGAACCCGTCGAGATCGACATCGGCCGCCAACTCGGTGCGCAGGCGCGCGAGCAGATTCAAGTTGAAGCGCGCGGTGATTCCCTGCTCGTCGTTATAAGCGGCTTGCAGGAGCTGGATTTCCTTCTTGAGGTCGACGCCGATTACCAAGGCGCCGCCTTGTTGTAACAGTCGCCGTACCCGTTGCAGAAACGCGAGCGCCTCGTGCGGTTCAAAATTGCCGATTGTGGACCCTGGAAAGAATACCAACCGATTCGCGGTACCGAGATCGTCTGGCAATGATATTTCCTGCGCGAAATCCGCGCAGAGGGCTTTCATCTCGAGCCAGGGGTAATCGCGCGCGAGTTGCTGTAGCGACTTGAGCAGGAACTCATGCGAGATGTCGACACCGACATAGTGGCGGGGGCGCAGGGCGTCGAGCAACAATCGAATCTTGCGACTCGCGCCACTGCCGAGTTCGATCAATGTGCAGTCGGGGCCGGTGAGTTGCGCAATCTCGGCCGCGCAGGATTCAAGAATATCCATCTCCGTGCGCGTCAGGTAGTACTCCGGCAGATCGCAGATGGCGTCGAACAAGCGCGATCCGTGCTCGTCGTAAAAGAACTTTGGCTCGATGCATCGCGGTCGACGGGCGAGACCATGCAGCACGGCCTCACCCAGCGTAAGCGGGGAGGGCGCTTGGCCCAGCACACGCAGCGCTCGCCAGTTCATCGATCCTCCGCCAAACGAATGCCGGAGAACTGCCAGCGATCGCCGGGATAGAAGAAGTTGCGATAGGTCGCCCGCATATGCGCCGCGGGCGTGACACAGGAGCCGCCGCGCAAGACCATCTGGTTGATCATGAACTTGCCGTTGTACTCGCCGAGCGCCCCAGGGGCCGGTCGATAGCCGGGATAGGCGCTGTAGTTGCTGGCGGTCCACTCCCATACGTCGCCGTAGAGCTGTGCAAGCGGCGCGCCCGATGGCGCCGGTATCGGGTGCAAGTGACCTTCGTCGCGCAGATTGCCATCGGCGGGCTGCGTTTGGGCGAGCGCTTCCCACTCGGCCTCCGTCAAGAGGCGCTTGCCGGTCCAACGCGCATAGGCGTCGGCCTCGTAGTAGCTCACATGGCATACCGGTTCATTTGCATTGACCGGTCGCATGCCGCCGAGGGTAAAGGTCCACCATTGCTGGTCGTGTTTCTCCCAGTAGAGAGGCGCAAACCATTGCCGTTCTTGCGCCGCTTGCCAACCGTCTGACAGCCAGTACTTGGCGCGCGCATAACCTTGCGCTTCGATGAATTCGAGGTACTCACCATTGGTGACCAAGCGAGAAGCTACCGCGTGTGCCGCGAGGCGCACACGGTGACGCGGTGACTCGTTGTCAAAGGCAAACCCGCTGCCGTGATGGCCTATTTCGGTCTCGGCTTCGGGTCTCTCTAGCCAGCTGAGCGGTGCTGCGCGAGACGTCGTCGCGCGACCTAAATCGTCACGGTAGGCGGGTCGCACCGGGTTGTGCGAAAAGTTGTAGAGAATATCGGTGAGGAACAGTTCTTGATGTTGTTCCTCGTGATGGCAGCCGAGCGTGGTACGCGATTCCACCTCGCGCCAGTGGTCTTCTTCGACTGTCGTCAGCAACGAGATTATGGCGGCATCGACATGGGCACGATAGCGATATACCTCCTCGGTGGTTGGCCGTGAGAGCAGGGCGCGACGCGGGCGCGGGAAGGGCGCGCCGACTTCGTTGTAATACGAATTGAATAGATCGCCGAATTGAGGATGAAACGCCCGATAGTAGGGCAGAAACGGCGCGAGCAGAAATGTCTCGAAGAACCAGGAGGTGTGCGCGAGGTGCCATTTGGCAGGCGAAACCTCAGCCATGGCCTGGAGTCCATAATCATCGGGTTTCAGCGGATGCGCGAGCACCTCGCTCATGCGCCGCACGCGGCGATAGTGTTCAGTAAGAGCGTTGCGCTCGGTCGAAGATTGGCGGCGCAAGTTCCGCGGGCCAGCGGTGCGAGTGCGCATGCGGTGGTTCTCCCGTTGGGCGAGGTCCGATTGAAACACAGTCGTAAGGTAATTCAAGTGTCAACGTCCAATGTCACATGCGACACGTGGCAGTGTGCGCATGATTCGCCGTGCTGATGTGCTCAGCCTCAGCATCAGCCGTGAGCCGATCGCGCGCGCAAGGCAGCAGGCCGATGCGTGATCGACTTGAGCAGAATCAGCGCCATGTCATGGCGCTCTATGATCTGATCTTCAGCACGCATCAGCCGTCGGAGGCCGTCGCTCGCCATGTCGGCGCTGCGACCTCGTCTGCGACGGCCGGTGTGCCCCACTGGTGCTGGCACTGCGGGCAATGCCAGGCTTTCTTGCTGGATGCGACCCAGCCAAACTCAAAGTCGGGCTCAGTCGAGCCGAGCTCAACAACCGTTTTGTAGCGAACTAACCCCTAAAAAAGGTATTTGGTACGGGTGGCACCACACTTCGGACAACAAAGTGCATGAAATGCCGCACCGATGTTATTGTCAGCAAGAAGTTTGCAGTCGGCCTGTGTGGCCAGACGGAGAAGGCGGCCAGAACGGTGCGCGGCAGTTCGTGTAGGCATAGAAAGAGCCCCGGCAGCATACGGCTGCTGACTGAAGACCAGTTCCGATGGAAAGAATGATTTCCTTGAACGCGATCCGATGATTTCCTCCTTTTACGAAGTCATTGCAATACTCGCGCTGCTGGCGGCTACCGGGTACTGGATGGCGGCGATCCGTAGCAAGGAGATCGCGCGCGCGGCCGGGCGCGGCGCCTGCGAGCGCGCCGGAGTTCAGTTTCTCGACGATACCGTGGAGCTGACGCGGCTGCGGTTGCGCCGCGATCGCGTGGGTCGAATGGCCATCTATCGCGAGTATCGCTTCGAATTCACCAGCGACGGCGCCAGCCGCTGTCGTGGAGAACTTGCGACGTCGGGAAACCGCGTGATCCGCTTGACGATGGAGCCTTATCGCGCCACCCGTGATTTGCTGTCTGGTTGACGCCGACGGGTCGTCAGATGCGCCATTCGTGCTGGCAGGCGGGCACCTCTCAGCGCTTATTCGTACCAGCGCCGGAAACCAAGTTCGCGAACGGCGTCCGCTACCTGCATAGCTGGGCCTCTGTTGGGCAGGGCGCGGCCTTTCCAAGGCCTGTGTTGGTGGGGAGCGACAGGGGCGGATTGCTGCGCAGTGGCGCCCCGGGCGGTGCCTGGCCATCGTGCGCGGAAAAATAAATCCCCCGCCGCCCACCCGGAGTTGGGCCGGCGGGGAACTGGTCGGCACGATCAGCCGACGAACAGGTGCACGTCGTCTGTGAGGTCTACGCAATTCGGATTCGTGGGGTTGGCCCTTGATCGCGTGGATCGATGAATGCCTCGATACTTATCGCATCCGTGCGGCGATGACAACCCTGCTCGGAACATCAGTATTTCGTAATCTGCCGGCTCCGCGCGTGCAAACGGAGTTCGGTACACTTCACGGCGTGTTCGTTGCGATATCGTGCAGATTGCATGATCGCGGTGATTGCCGCGACATGGGTAGATAGGCGTTCATGAGCTAGACATGCGTGGCGGATATGACTGAGTCGAACGGCGGGCGCGTCGCCAGCGCGGCCATGGCGCCATCGCCCCAAAACCATTTCCACTCGGCGCACGCACGTCTCCTGGCCGAGAGCTTCAGCCACTGGACTGGACGTTCTCTGCTGTCAGACGTCTCGGACATGACGGTCTTCGCGCAGGCGCTGTACGAAGCACCGTTCGTGGTCGCCTCGCACGGTTGCGAGGTTGATCCGATTTTTAACTATGGTAACCGCCAGG
>CP070641.1:1755097-1764552 GCA_020354085.1 Pseudomonadota bacterium | reverse complement strand
GAGTATCGAGGAAGCCGGCCGTTGGACGCTGCGCGTGCGCAACGTCACGCCTGGGGATACGGCGGCGCGCGATGCCGCACGCCTGCAACCCGAAGTAGTCGAGGCCGCGGCGCGTGTCTTGCTCAAACGCTATGGCGTCGTGTTCCGGCGTATGCTCGAACGCGAGGCCGATTGGCTGCCGCCCTGGTACGAGTTGCTGCGCGTCTATCGACGACTGGAAGCGCGCGGCGAGATCCGTGGCGGGCGATTCGTCAATGGCGTCGCGGGCGAGCAGTACGCGCTGCCCGAGGCGGTCGGCAGCCTGCGCGCCATGCGCAAGCGACCGGGGAACGAAACACTGGTATCGCTCAGCGCCGCCGATCCGCTCAACCTGGTCGGCGTGCTCATCCCAGGAGCGCGTGTGCCGGCGCTGGCCGGCAATCGCATCCTCTATCGCGACGGCGTGCCGATTGCAGTGCAAGTTGCCGGCGAGGCGCAGTTCCTGACGGAGCTCGATCCGGCCACCGCCTGGCAGGCACACAACGCGCTGCTGCGCAAACCGCTGAGCACGGCGCCGAAACCGTCGCTCAACTGATTGCGCGTCGGCGGGGTATGCTGGCGCCATGAGCGTCTCTGATCGCGAGCGCTGGGAACGGAAATACGCCGCCGGCAATCCGAATCCTTCGTTCACGCCTGACCCGATTCTCACGCAGCATGTCGCGCTTCTGACGGGCGATGGGCTTGCGCTCGATGTCGCGTGCGGCGTCGGCCAAAATGCCCTCTATCTCGCGAAACAGGGCTACGAGGTCATCGCCGTCGACGGCAGCCTTACCGCGCTTCGGCACTGTCGCGCGCAACTGCGGCGCAGGCCGCTACCGGTGCATTTGGTCGCGGCCGATCTCGATCAGTTCAAGCTACCGGCTGCGCACTTTGCGTTGATTCTGGTCGTGCGCTTCCTTGACCGCGCCCTGATTCCGCGGCTAAAAAACGCGCTCGTCCCCGGCGGGCTGCTGATCTACGAGACCTTCAACATCCATTGGCTACAGGCGAAACCGAGTTTCAATCCGGCGTTTCTGCTGGAACCCGGTGAGCTGGCGGCCCAGTTTGCCGACTTCGAGCTGATCGCGACCAACGACAACCCGCAGATGCACGATGCATTGAGCCACTTCGTCGGCCGCCGTCCGCGCGTCTAGTACGAACAGTCAATCCTCGGCCGGTCCCCAAAGTTTGACGCGCCCGTGATCGAGACCGTCGGGCCGCGGCACCACGCGAAAGCTCTCAACGATTTCTTCGCCCTCAAGCGTGCGCTCCAGCGCCATTAGCGTGTGGCGCGGGTGCGTGCAAAGACTCGCCGTGTACTCTACTTCTTCCTGCGCGGCGGCGCGGGCTGCCTCGGCAGTCGGCGCGCCGTGTGCCGCGAGATAATTGGCAAGCTTGTCGATTACCCTTAAGTACTCGACCGGCGTGATCTCATCGACATGAACCAGCGTGGTCCAGCCGAAGCTGCCGATCCCGAGAAATCCGTGGCGAAACGCCTGGTGAGCCTTTCCCATCAGGTCGCCGACGTCGACGGCGAAGAACGCCGAGGTTCCGCACACCGCCCACTCGCCCGGATGCGCTGCCGATTCGTAGACGCGCGTGTCGGAATCATCCAGGCGCGTTACTCGCAGAAAATTCATGCGTATCGCCTGGCCGTTTTCACGCAGTGCAATCGGGATTTGCCCGCGTTGCGCGCTTTTGCTTGAATGACGCCGTGGTCGAGCCGCGCGCGTGGCGCGCAGGAGGTGAGCCGATGAGCAACGACCGCACCATGAACCGTCGAGGCTTCGTGCGTCTGTGTGCCTCGGCCCTCGCCCTGATCGGGGCGAGCCCCAGCGTGCTCGCGCAACCCGATGCCAGCGCCAGGCGTTATAACCGTACCCGCTTGGTCGACGATACCGGCTTGCCGATCACCGCCGCCTCGCTGGCGGTGGGCGAAAACTATCTGTTCCATTATCCGTTCCTCGCCACGCCGTGTTTTCTACTCAACCTGGGGAAACCGACGACCAGCACTGACCTGCAAACTGAAGATGGCCAGCGCTATGCCTGGCAGGGCGGTATCGGCCCACAGCGCTCGATCGTGGCATTTTCCGCCATCTGCGCGCACAAGATGTCGCATCCAGCGCGCGAAGTCAGCTTCATCAACTACCGGCACGAACGCGTCCAGTTTCGCGATGCGCGCGAGAAGAAATCGGAACGCGAGCAGGTCATCTACTGCTGCTCGGAAAAAAGCGTCTACGACCCGGCCCACGGCGCGCGTGTGTTGGGCGGGCCGGCGAAACAGCCGCTCGCAGCGATTCTGCTCGAGGAAGACAAGAGCACTGGCCATCTTTATGCCGTCGGCACTTACGGTGGAGAGATGTTCGACCGTTTCTTCAAGGAATTCGGCTTTCGCCTTGCCCTTGAGCATCAGACCTCCCGCGTGCGCGACTTGGTCGCCAACGATACACGTGTGGTGAAACTCACGGACTACTGTCGCAACCAAGTGCTCTGCTAGACGACAGACACGCTCAAGGCGCCGTGTCCTTTAGTAATGCCGCCACGCTTTCGTGACCGAGTGCCGCTGCCATGGCGCGCGGTGTACGCCCGTCGCGGTCCCGCACATCGCGCGCCGCCCCGTGGCGCAGCAATAACCTCACGCTCTCCTCGTCGCCTTCGGCCGCTGCATGATGCAAGGCGGTCTTGCCGCTGTCGTCGCGCGCGGTGACGTCAGCCTTGCCCGTTTCGAGCAATACCTTCACGACCGCCACCCGATTCGTGGCCACCGCCCGCATGAGTGCCGTCCACCCGTAGATATCGGCCACGTTCGGGTCGGCGCCGTGCGCGAGCAGGGTTTTCACCTGCTGTTCATGACCGCTTGCCGACGCCAGTAATAGCGCCGTCCAACCATTGCGCGCCCGCGCATTGACCTGAGCGCTACGGGCGAGCAAAAGCTCGAGTGCCTCTTCGTCACCCGCGGTCGCGGCATACATGAGCGGGGTGCCTCCACGCTGATTGGCAACGTTTACCCGCGCGCCTCGTGCAAGTAATTCCTTCACCAGATCCGACCGGCCGCTTCCGGCCGCCAGCATCAGCGCCGTGCGTCCGTCCTCCGTCGTGGCATCGATGCTTTCAGTCGTCGGCAACAACCGACCGATCGTCTCCAAGTCGCGCTTAACGATCGCGCGCACCCACGCTTCATCGGTAGCCGCTTGCAGAGGGGCTGGAAGCCACCACAACAGGGTTAGGAGCGCGCAGGCGAACGCGTTGCGGGGTACGATAGTCGCCGCAGGATTTATCGCCTTATAGGGAACCTCGTTGGCGCGCGCGGCGAACATTCAAGAATCCTAGCGCATGTTCGCGCCCGCGGGGTAATCGACGGATACGGAGAACTGGCGACGCGCAAAGCGATTGCACGCATACCTGCGTGCAATCGCAAATGCCTTCACGCGGCCGCGTCGATCAGCCGCTTACTTTCGCCCGACTTCCTGGTACCAGAGGTCGTGATGCTGCTTGGCCCACTCCGCGCTTACACGACCCGTCGTCATGGCATCGAGGGCGCCGTTCACGCCGATCGAGCCCAGATACATATGCATCAGGATGATGGTGACATAAATGATGGCAGCGACGCCGTGCACGATGCTGGAGATCTGCATGGTTTGAATCGAGAAACCGAGGTTAGGGAAATCCAGCACAATACCGGTGATGCTGACAGCGATCCCCATCACCACGGTGGCGAGCCAGAACACGAAGATCTTCTCGCCAGCATTAAGCTTTTCCGCGCTCGGGTGCGCATGTCCGCCGAAATAACCACCCCCGGCCTTGAACCATTCCCAGTCAACCTGCTTGGGAATCGCGTAACGGACCCAAAAAGCGATTTCCAAAATCAACCCGACGATGAACAGCGGGCCCAGATAATTGTGGATAGCGATGGCGATGCCCGCATAGGCACCAAACGCGTTGAGCCCCATCCAGGGAATCATCAACGCCCGTCCCAACATCAGACTCAAGCCGGTAATGGCGAGCAGGATGAACAACACGGCGGTGTACCAATGCAGGACGCGCTCGTTAAAGGTCCAGCGCTCGACGCTCCGCCCGCTCGGTGGGCTTGAGAGCTTCACCGGGCCATGGAGGACATAGTACATGCCGAGACCTAGAATCATCGCGGCCATCACCCAGGGCAGCACCGCTGCCACCGGCCCATTACGCACCTGACGCCAGTTTTGCCCGCCGTTTTGGATCAACACATTGGTTGTGTACGGCCCGGACGCGGCCGTGTACCCCTCGTAGCCTTCACGCACGGCGCGCCAGTAGTTCGCGCGCGGATTGCTCTGCTGCTCGGCCGCCGCCGCTCCGGCCGGCTGTGCCGGGGCCGCCTCGACGCTATTGACATACAGATAACCGCCGAGCGGAAGCAACAGCGCTCCCGCCAGAATCGCAACGAGACTCCACAGCGCAATGCGTTTACGGCGACGTTGTCTCGCGCGTGGATCTTTCGGGTTCGTCGCCATGGCAATCTCCTATTGGTTCCTAGCTGTCTTCTTGCATAGACATACGATTACGCAGTTGCTCGACCGTCGCGGGGTCGCGCGGTTTCTGCCATGCCTGCTTCGCGCCGGCGTTGGTCGCCTCAACCCCCGCTTTGTCTGTCGGTTGCGAGGGAGCGCAACCGACCATGAGCCCCGCCATGATCAGCGCCGGCATCCCTACCCAGCTACGCGCGAAACCCGAGCACATATGCTCTTCTCCTAACGATCCGTCTGTATCTGGTTGAAGCGCGCCAGCAATGCCTCTTGTTGTTTCGGATCACGCTGTTTGTCGACCAACGGATCCTTGGGGCCTTTGTAGACGCCGGGCTTGTACATGGTGACCTCAGTGCCTTCAGTGCAGCCGGTCATCAACGCGAAACCCATTGCCAACAGCAAGGCCGTGATTGTCGTCAGCGCCACGCGCATAGCCCCTCCTAATTTCTCTCGGTGAAGCGACGTCGGTCGTTGCTTCAACCCTTGTACGCCGTTTCCCAGCCCCAGGTCTGCGGCCGACCACCGCGCTTGAGCACGCGCTTGCGATAGATGTCGGCCACTACGTCGCCGTCGCCGGCGATCAAGGCTTTGGTTGCGCACATTTCGGCGCACAGTGGCAACTTGCCCTCCGCGATGCGGTTGCGCCCGTACTTCTTGATCTCTTCGGCGGAACCATCCGCATCCGGCCCACCGGCGCAGAACGTGCATTTGTCCATCTTGCCGCGCACCCCGAACGCCGATTGCTGCGGATACTGCGGTGCACCGAACGGACAGGCGTAGAAGCAGTAGCCGCAGCCGATGCACAGGTCTTTGTTGTGCAGCACGATGCCGTCCGGCGTGGTGTAGAAGCAGTCGACCGGGCACACCGCCGCACAGGGCGCGTCGGTGCAGTGCATGCATGCGACCGAAATCGACTTCTCTCCCGGCACGCCGTCGTCGAGCGTCACCACCCGCCGACGGTTCACACCCCAGGGCACCTCGTGCTCGTTCTTGCACGCCGTTACGCAGCCATTGCACTCGATGCAGCGTTCGGCGTCACACAGGAATTTCATTCTTGCCATGTTGAGCTCCTCCTTACGCCGGCCGCACGCGGCACAGGGTTGTCTTGCTCTCTTGCATCGCTGTCACCGCGTCATAGCCATAAGTCGTCGCGGTGTTGACGGCCTCGCCGAGCACATACGGATCGGCACCGGGTGGGTACTTGTTGCGCAGGCTCTTGCCCTGAAACTCGCCGCCGAAGTGGAACGGCGAGAACACGGTTCCTTGCGCGACGCGGCGTGTGACCATCGCCTTGACCTTGATCTTGCCGCCTTCCGGACCTTCCACCCACACCATCTGACCGTCACGAACCTTGTAGGTATTGGCATCCGCCGGATTGATCTCGACGAACATGTGCTGTTGCAGTTCGGCGAGCCACGGATTCGACCGTGTCTCGTCGCCGCCGCCCTCGAACTCGACCAAGCGCCCGCTGGTGAGAACAAGCGGGAACTCCTTGGAGTAGTCCTTGGCCTGTACCGATTGGTAACGCGTCGGCAAGCGGTAGAAGACCTTGCGGTCCTCGTAGGTCGGATATTTCTTGACCAAGTCGTAACGCGGCGTGTACAGCGGCTCGCGGTGCACGGGAACAGGATCCGGGTATTCCCACACCTTGGCGCGCGCCTTGGCGTTGCCGAACGGCGCGCAACCGTGCTTGATTGCCACGCGTTGGATGCCGCCCGACAAGTCAGTCTTCCAGTTCACCTTTCCCGGCGTCGGCGAGATGCCGTCCTTGACCGGGTCGTGCTCGGCCTTGGCGATCTGGTTGATTACCGCCATTTCCTTCGCCGTCAGTTCCTTGTCCCAACCGAGCTTCTGGAGCGTACCGAAGGTGAACTCCGGATATCCGTCCTTGATCTGTGAGCCGACCGGGTAGCTGCCCTCGGCGAGCAAATTGACGCCGTCCTTTTCCACGCCGAAGCGCGCGCGGAAACACAAGCCACCGCGTGCCACCGGTTTGCTCGGGTCGTACAGGACTGGTGTACCCGGGTGTTTGAGCCCCGGTGTACCCCAACACGGCCACGGCAACCCGTAGTACTCGCCCGCCGCGGGACCGCCTTCGGCAATCAACGAAGTGGTGTTGAAGGTGCCCCAGTTCTGCTGATGCAGCTTCAAGCGCTCCGGGCTCTGGCCGGTGTAGCCGATCGTCCAGGTGCCGTGATTGATCTCGCGCAGCACGTCCTCGTTATTGGGGTTGTTGTTCTCGACCTTGATGTTCTTGCATAGCTCCTTTTCGAATCCGAGCTTCTTTGCGAGCAGATAAAGAATCTCCTCGTCCGGTTTCGATTCGAACAACGGCGCGATTACCCGGTCGCGCCACTGGAGCGAGCGGTTCGAAGCGGTCACCGAACCATAGGTCTCGAACTGCGTGCACGCCGGCAGTAGCCAGACATTGTCCTTGCGATCATGCATGACCGCGGACACAGTCGGGTACGGATCGATGATTACCAGACCTTCCAGCATCTCCATCGCCTTCTTCTGGTCCGGCCCGCGCGTCTGACTGTTCGGTGCCATGCCGTTGAAAATCACCATGCGGATGGGATGACGCTGGCCGACGTTCTCCTTGGCCTCAAGCACCCCGTCCACCCAGCGCGACACCGGGATGCCGCTGGCATTCATGGGGCTCTGCGTCCCGCCCTTGGCGTCGGGTACCGGGCCTGGATCGAATCGTTTCTTCAGCCACTCGTAGTCCACGCCCCAAACCCGTGCCCAGTGTTTCCAGGCGCCCGGCGAAAGACCGTAGTACCCGGGTAAGGTATGGCAATTCGGGCCCACGTCGGTCGCGCCCTGCACGTTATCGTGTCCGCGGAAGATATTGGCTCCGCCGCCGGACTTGCCGATGTTGCCGAGTGCGAGCTGCAGGCAGTTATAGGTGCGGACGTTAGCGTGACCGATATGATGCTGTGTGCCGCCCATGCACCAGACAAGCGTGCCCGGCCGGTTCTTGGCCAGGGTCTCGGCGACTTTGTACATGAGATCGCGCGGCACCCCGGTCAGGTCCTGAACCACATCGGGCGGATAGTTCTTGACCTCCTTGCGCACATCGTCCATCGCGTAGACGCGCTGCGCGAGGTACTGCTTGTCTTCCCATTTGTTCTCGAAGATATGCCACAGCACACCCCAGATGAACGGGATATCCGTACCGGAACGGATGCGCACGTAGATGTCGGCGTGCGCCGCGGTACGCGTGTAGCGTGGGTCGACGACGATCATCTTGCCGCCGTTCTCCTTGCCGCGCAGAATGTGCTGCATCGCCACCGGATGCGCCTCGGCCGCGTTGCTGCCGATGAACAGCATGGCCTTGGCGTTGTGCATGTCGTTGTAGGAGTTGGTCATCGCGCCATAGCCCCAGGTCGAGGCCACGCCCGCCACCGTGGTCGAGTGGCAGATGCGCGCCTGATGATCCTGGTTGTTGGTGCCCCACATGCGCATGAACTTGGTCATGAGGTAGGCCTGCTCGTTGTTGTGCTTCGAGCCGCCGGTCATGAACACCGACTCCGGTCCGTACTTCTTGCGGATGTCGAGCATCTTGTCGCCGACCTCGTTGATCGCCTGATCCCAGGAGATCTTCTGCCACTTGCCGTCAACGAGCTTCATCGGGTACTTCAAGCGGCGCTCGCCGTGTCCGTGCTCGCGCACCGAGGCACCCTTGGAGCAATGCGCGCCGAGATTGAACGGATGGTCGAAGGCCGGTTCCTGCCCGGTCCACACGCCTTCCTGCACCTCGGCGATGATGCCGCAGCCGACCGAACAGTGCGTGCAGATGGTGCGTACGGTCTTGGTCTCCGCCTTGGGGTTGGCGTCCGCGGCCGTCTTGGCCGTGGCCTTCTGCATCATCGACAACGGCAAGGTGCTCGCTGCCGCGACGCCGCCCAGCGCGATACCGGAACGGCGCAAGAACGTGCGCCGGTCGATCACGCCTTCGATTTGGGAACCGGCGAGCGCACCCGCCTGTTGATCCTGCTTGCGTGTAAGCTTCATCGCTCGTTCTCCTGCCTAGATTGGTCGCGCCGTGCTCGCCACGGCGAATCGCCCCGTTATTCGGCGACCGTCTTGTAGTAATCGCGGATGTGCTGCGTGACGTGGTAGCCCTTTGGTTTGGGCTCCTCCGTCGCGGCCGGTGTCTCCGGCGCCTGCGCCTGCACGTTGCCGGTGGCGAGCACTACCGCTGCCGCCCCGCCGCCCAGCGCCACACCCTTGAGAAACGCACGACGGGTGGTGGTCTCTTGCTCGCCCTTGTGACTTTTGCTCATAAGCTCACTCCTCTTGTGGCGTGCCGGTGCTGAACAGTGGCTAACTCAGACCAGCATCGAAAAATACGTTCGCTCGACTTCCAAAAACCGTTCGCCCAGTAAACCCACCGATCGGTAGAAGTGGGCCGACTGCGCCTGCGCCAAATCGCCGAAGAACCGCCCCATCCATGGCGCGACGTGCTTGGCAAAAAACTCGCGCTGCTCCTCGAACTGCGCCTCATCGCCGCCAGCGATGAGCAGACTCATGGTCTCGCACAATGCCGCAGCGTGGTCCTCTGGCTCGTGCACATCCGCTCTACGTTCCATCCCGAGCCGCTTCAAATCGATGCGCAACTCCGCGAGCGGCCGTTCCATGAGAAATCCGGTGACGTACCATGAGCCGTACGGCACCAACTCTCCGCGCCCCAGTCCGACGAACAGATCGAAATACTCCTCTTCCAATCCGGCCGTCACCGCGCGCTCGGCAGCCTGCCTGAGCATCGCCCACGCCGCCGCCAGCGTTGCATCCCCATTTGCCTGCGAGACGGGTATCTGCTTTAGCAGGCCCAACATCGCGGCGTCCGGCGCCCTGGCGAGCAGCGCGCCGAGCAATGCATACACATCGGCCCGGCTGCGATCCTCTTCGCTGAGTGCGACTGCGCTCGCC
>CP070641.1:1751309-1754997 GCA_020354085.1 Pseudomonadota bacterium | reverse complement strand
TCTATTGGTACTTGGTGCGCTTCACCGGCGAGCGGCCGTTTCGCGAGAGCGCGCTCGATGTGCGCTCCTACGCCATGGGCATGCGCAAATGCGACTTCAGTCGCACCACGCGCAGCTATTTGCCCAAGCGTTGGTTCAGCGACGAGCTGCCACACACGCACCAGGCGATCGACGATGCCTTGGAGCAGGGCGCATTGTTCTGCAATATGTTGGGGGAGAACGTAGCGCCGGAGGGCGAAAGCTAGGTGTCATTGACGGTTGCACCGGCAGCAGGGAGTAGTTCGCGTTGAAGCAGATGTTTGATCATTTCGACCAATTGCACGAAATCGAGCGTCGCAGCGGTTTGGGCGACAAACTCGAGTACATCCACGTGGTGTTATGCGCCAATTTTCCGTTTCTCGCGCGCATCGCCGTTGCGCTCTACGATCACAAGACCGATCAGCTCACGACCTTCGTGCACAGTAGCGGCGCGGACAACCCGCTGCCTCACTACACGACCAAGTTAAGCGAGGCACCGTCGTTGCAGGAGATCCTAGCCTGCGGCCGGCCGCGCGTGATCAATGACCTGCAGGTGACTGCGGGCGGCGAGCGCTCGCATACTCAGCGAATCCTCGGTCAGGGTTACCGGGCGAGCTACACGCAGGCGATCTATCATCGTGGTCAGCTGTTTGGGTTTCTATTTTTCAACGCGTATGAGGCCGATTGCTTTACCGGCGATGTTCTCGACCGGCTCGACCCGTTTGCGCACCTGATCGCCCTGACGGTGATCAGTGAGCTGGCGGCGATGTATACGCTCGCCGGCACCGTGCGGGCGGCGCGCGACATGGCGCACGCGCGCGACGAAGAGACCGGCGCACATCTCGACCGCATGGCGCGCTACGCGCGCCTGATCGCAATGGCGATCGCCGATCGCCACGGCCTTAGCGACGAACAGATTGAGCACATCTTCCTGTTCGCGCCTTTGCACGATATCGGCAAGATCGCGATTCCAGATGCCATCTTGCTGAAGCCCGCGCAGCTCGATACGGCCGAACGTCGCCTAATGCAAACCCATGCGCGCCGTGGCCGCGAGCTGGTCGACAAGCTGCTCGGCAACTTTGGGCTCGAAGGCGCGTCGCACATCGGGGTGCTTCGCAACATCGTGGAGTTTCATCATGAGACTGTCGACGGTGCGGGCTATCCGGATGGACTACCGGGTGCCGACATTCCGATCGAGGCGCGCATCGTGGCGGTAGCCGACGTGTTCGACGCGCTCACCAGCGAACGGCCGTACAAACGGGCCTGGTCGAACGACGATGCATTCGCAATGCTCGAGCAGCTGACCGAAACCAAGCTCGATGGCGATTGTGTCGCGGCGCTGCGCGCCCACCGCGCCGAGGTCGAGGCCATCCAACGCCAGTTTCGCGAGTCCGCGGTCTGAGCCGAAAGCGATGACCCTTCCCGCGGACGATATGGTACTGGTGCTAAAGGCCTTGCACTTCGCTGCCGACAAACACCGCAGGCAGCGGCGCAAGGATGCCGCGGCCTCGCCTTATATCAACCACCCCATCGCGCTCGCCGAGGTCCTCGCGACGATCGGTGGGGTGCGCGATGCGGTCACGCTGTCTGCCGCGATCTTGCACGATACTATCGAGGACACCGAGACCACCGGCCAAGAGCTAGAAGCCGTCTTTGGCGCGGAAATCCGCGCCATCGTGGAGGAAGTCACGGACGACACCAGTCAGCCGCCTGCGGTGCGTAAGCTGCGCCAGATCGAACTAGCGCGCACAAGTTCGCCGCGTGCCCGGCTGGTAAAACTGGCGGACAAGATCTGCAACGTGCGAGATTTGGTCGAGGCGCCACCGGCCGGTTGGTCGCTTGAGCGGCGGCGTCGCTACGTCGAATGGGCGCGCGCCGTCATAGCCGAAGTTTGTGGCTGCAATAGTGCACTGGAGTTGCATTTCAACGCGTTGTGCGAGCGGGCGATGACACATCTTGTCGGCAGCGAACCGGAAAGCGAACGCTAGCTCAAGCTTGTAACAGTTTTGTCAGGCTCGCTCGTCTGGAATTGGCGCGCGCCCAGCACCGCCAGTAGGATTGGAACGGGGCATGCCTCAGGGAGGGCTCTCGCCGAGCACTTGGGGCGTGCGCCATGTCGGATACTCAGGAAGGAGGCCGATGTGACGCAGGTCAGTCTGCCGCTGTGGTTGTTCCTCGCCTTGGCGGCGCTCGCCGCGTGGGCGTTGCTCGAACGCCTGCTCATTCCGAGCGTGCGCTGGTTTCTGCGCCGGCGTATCAATCGGGTGCTCGATGAGGTTGGCACCCGGCTCAACATACACATACGTCCGTTTCAGCTCACCAAACGGCAAGTGCTGATCGATCGCCTTGCCTACGATCCGAAGGTGTTGGAGGCCATGGAGGCCTACGCCGAGCAAGAGGGCATGCCGCGTGAGGTGGCGCAGGCCAAGGTCGTGCGTTATGCGCACGAGATCGTGCCGGCGTTCAACGCCTACATCTATTTTCGCGTCGGCTATTGGCTGGCGAGCCGCCTTGCGCGCCTGCTATATCGCGTGCGCGTCGGCTTCCGCGACGAACAGCGCCTGGGCGGCATCGACCCGCGTGCCACGGTGGTGTTCGTCATGAATCACCGTTCCAACATGGATTACATCTTGGTGGCGTTCCTGTCGGCCGAACAGACCGCGCTTTCCTATGCGGTTGGCGAGTGGGCGCGAATCTGGCCGCTCACTCAGTTGATTCGCGCCATGGGTGCATTCTTCGTACGCCGCAACTCCAAGAATCCGCTGTATCGGCGCGTATTGGAACGCTACGTGCACATGGCGACGCAAGAAGGCGTGTGCCAAGCGGTGTTTCCGGAAGGCGGCCTTACGCGCGACGGTCGGATTCGAGATCCGAAACTCGGTATGCTGGACTACATGTTGCGCGGCCACGATCCGAGTGCCGGCCGTGACATCGTGTTCGTGCCGGTCGGCATCAATTACGATCGCGTGCTGGAGGATCGCAGCCTGGTGCGTCGTCTAGACCCGCACGCCGAGCGGCGCTCGCGCTGGTTCGTGATCCGTACCACGCTCGGGTTCATTGGTCGCAACCTCTGGCTCATGGCACGCTCGCGCTGGCATCGCTTCGGCTACGCCTGCGTCAATTTCGGCCGGCCGGTGTCGATGCGTGGCTTTTGCGCGGAGCAAGGAATTGATCCGTCACGCCTGCCCACTGGGGAACGCTTTGCCTGCGTCGAGCGGTTCGCGCGGCGCTTGATGGCGGATGTTGGGGTCGCCGTGCCGGTATTGCCGACGGCGGTCGTGGCGCAAGTGTTGCTAGAGGCGCGTGAGGATCTGGCGCTCGCCGATATCACGGCGCGCGCCGAGGAGCTTTGCGATCGCTACGCCGCCGAGGGGCGCATGGTGGTCATGGGCGGCGCGCGCGGGCATACCCTCGTGAGCGCGCTTAACATGTTGGTGCTACGTCACCTGGTGGTCGAGGCAGGGGGGCGTTTCCAGATTGCCAGCGACTCGCTTGATGTATTGCGTTACTACGCCAACTCGCTACTGCCGATTGCTGTCTCGGCGTCAAGTACGGCCAACTGAGTCGAAGATCCCGCGGCCAGTTATGTGATACCCGCGATTTTCGCAGGGCATAAGTCGGAAAATTTGAGATCGATCAAATCTCGCCGCTTGGTGCTAGGGTATAGATG
>CP070641.1:1743704-1751209 GCA_020354085.1 Pseudomonadota bacterium | reverse complement strand
AAAAAAAGGCGTGGCTGAGAGCCACGCCCGAACCACCACTAGGAGGATGGAGGAGCCGATGGTCCCGAACGCCTAACGATGCCGGGACCGAAATTCCATAATTCTTTGTGCAATGATCGAGCCAAAAGTTCCATCTGTCACCCAATCGATCACAGCCAATGAATATAAGTATTATCTAATATTGTAATCTAATGTCAACATCGGACAGTCGCTACCAGCGTCCCGGCTGCGACGATAGCTTTTTCGTTATATTTCATTAAGTTAAGTTAACTCGCCAAGAGCGCGAGAGGGCCAAAAATCCAGGACATTATGGTCCTCTGCTTTCGGTGGGGGCAACGATAGTGTCTCCTCACGAGTACCAACGAGGGGCAAAACCGAGATAGGAAAACCGCCACGACTGACAAAACGTCGTCGTTTCGAGGCGACGAATTGCGAGTCTTCGTGCTAGATCTCTAAACGTTTCACACGCCGGCCGTTCTGAAGGTGCTCCCGAACGATCTCATCGAGGTCGTCTTGGTCGACGTAGGTGTACCAGGTCGCCTCCGGGTATACCACGATGCAAGGCCCCTCCTCGCATCGATCGAGACATCCCGCGGTGCTGACGCGCACTTTGCCGGGCCCGGCAAGGCCGAGTTCCTTGACGCGACCCTTAACATAGTCCCGCATGCCCTGGGCATTGTGACCGCCGCAGCATGCGCGGCCGTCATCACGAACGTTGGTACAGAAGAAGACGTGGTAGCGATAGTACGACATGATTATCGAGTGCGGTTGCGGCTTGTGAGCGGAAACGTATATAAGCAGGATTTTCGCGGAACCCGTGTTCGGCTACAACCATAGGCATTTTATGGTCGCGCGATTGTCATCTGGGTCCGACGCCATACTCCAGGAAGCGAACAAGTGCGTCGCGTGTGGTCTTTGCCTACCACACTGCCCGACCTACAAGAAAACACAAAACGAAAACGAGTCGCCTCGCGGTCGTATTGCGCTCATGCGCGGCCTCGCACTCGGTGAGCTTGATGCCACGCGCAACCTACGTGCCCATCTAGACCTCTGTCTGTCCTGTCGCGCGTGCGAACGCATATGCCCCTCACAGGTTCGGTACGGTGCGCTTCACGACGCGACGCTGTCGACAATCGCGCACACCCGTACTGAATCATCGCTGCTGCGATACCTCTTCGCCGCAGTCACACGCCCACGCGCCTTGGCAATGCAGCTACGCCTAGCGTCGCTCTCCGGCGTGCGCGCCGCTATGTCGCTGCCTATTGTGCGACGTACGCGCCTGGGCCGCTTGCTAGCCCAACTACCGAACGCAACGGCTTGGCGAGAGCATGAGCCCTCCTATCCGGCACCTACACCGCGTGGCGACGTCATGCTTTTTCTCGGATGCGTGACGCGGGCAGCAGACTCGGAAACCCTGCAGTCTGCCATTCGGGTACTGAATGCGCTGGGCTATAACGTCCATATCCCGAAAAATCAGGGGTGCTGCGGAGGACTTCATCTACATACCGGCCGTATGGACGAGGCTAGAAACCTTTGCACCATGAATGTCCGTGCGTTTGACGATAGTTCCGAGTGGCCGATCATATCGGTAGCTAGCGGTTGCGGCGCGACATTGCATGACTATGAATCGCTTTGCGATAAGAAGGCGGGTGTACCGTTCGCGCGGCGAATCGTCGACATCAGCGCGTTTTTGACAAACACCCAATGGCCCCCCAATGTACGGCTGCGACCCTGGAAGGCGCGCATTGCGGTACATGATCCTTGCAGCCTGAAAAACGTTTTGCGTCAAGCGGCCAATCCCTATCGACTGTTACAAAGGATTCCCGAAGTTGAAGTGATGGCCCTGGCGGACAACGAAACCTGTTGCGGCGCGGCCGGCAGCTATTTCTTGGCTCAGCCAACGATGGCGGACGCCTTGCGTGCTGACAAGCTAAGTTCGATACGCAAAACCCGTCCCGACATCGTCGCGAGTTCCAACGTTGGCTGTGCCTTTTATCTTGCCGCTGGCCTGCGCTCTGCCGACTATCCGCTGGAGGTTGTCCACCCGGTAACTCTAATAGCGCGCCAGCTTGCGCTGCCTGAATGAGCGTTGCGCACCGGGCGCGCCGGGATTAAGGTAGCAACATGACCACGCGTACATTCAGTCGTACCGATCTCTTGCTCGGTGGTCTCGATCAAGCGCTACGCACCGTATTCGGGCCGGCGCCGCACGCGGGGCGGGCAAACCCGGCCGCAACCAAGCTGGAATGCGAATTGTCTGATGCGCAGCGTGCCCACGTCGGCGGTCTCATGCGCATCAATCACACCGGCGAGGTCTGTGCTCAGGCCCTGTACCAAGGCCAGGCAATGACCGCGCGGCTGGCCACCGTGCGCGACAAGATGGAACAAGCCGCCGAAGAAGAGAATGACCACCTCGCCTGGACCGCTGAGCGGATCGGCGAGATGGGCACGCACACGAGCTACCTCAATCCACTGTGGTACCTGGGCTCGTTTGCCATCGGTGCGACAGCGGGTGCCATCGGTGACAAGTGGAGCCTCGGGTTTGTGGCGGAGACCGAACGACAAGTGGTCGAGCACCTGACCGGGCATCTGGGGCGACTGCCGCCGCAAGACGAAAAGAGCCGCGCAATTCTCGAGCAGATGCGCGAAGACGAGGCGCAGCACGCGACCGTGGCGATCGAATCCGGCGCAGCCGAGCTACCAACCCCGATCAAGCGACTGATGCGCCTGACCTCCAGGGTGATGACGACTGTCGCGTACAGAATCTAACGCCGAATACCCCAGTGCCGACATCTCAAGCGGCGCCAACACGCGTGATCATCCGGCGCGTGAACACACGCAGCACGACCGACAGGGCATACGCAGCCAGCGGTACGTCGAGTAGATAGTCCCAAAGATTTCGCGATTCGAGCGCGCCCAACAGATAACCGGCCACGCCCAGCGTGACGCACAGCACCAACAGGTAAAGCCGCACGTACCAGGCGAGCACCGCGCCCAACAGCAGCGTGACTGCCATAGCCATCGAACCGAAACCCAACGCGTAGGGATCGAAAGCACTGGCGCCCAAGGCCAGCGGGTAGAGCAGCGCTGCAATAATCACCGCGACGCAGCTTAGTACGGTGATGTCACGCCGCGGGAAAAGGGTGCGTCCGGCAATTGACGAGCCGATGGTCGCAACGAGCAACACCATGGACGTGATGCTGAGATCGCCGATCACTCCGCGCACATATCCCGCCGCCGTAAGATCCCCAACCGGCACCAGCATCACAACCACCACGCCGAGCGGGATCGCGATTCGTGCCCCGAGAGAAAGGCGCCAACGGCGTGCCAACGCGCTCGCGCCTGCCGCACCCAGCAAGGCGATTCCGACTAGACCGACAATGGACACAACGGGCATCACAATTTCTTGTCCAGCCATTGATGGTTAAATCGAATGTGACGCACTTCCGCCTTGCCGGCACTGTAGACGAGATGGAAGCTGCCATCTCTGGTACGAAGCAGGCGTGGATAGGAGTACTCCGCGGTTTGTCCCTGCGCCGATGGCGCGGTGTACTCGAACTGGTGCACGACGCGCCATGTAATGCCACCGTCGGCAGAGTAGGCAAGCGACAGATCGTTGCGGTTGCTTTCAAGATTGTTAAGAACCAAAAGGACCCGGTCGCCATCGAGCGCCACCGCATCGATGGCCGAGTTGGGATTCGGCAACGCCAGTTTCGCGGGCTCGCGCCAGTGGTCTCCAGCATCGTCTGTGCTGACCATCAAGACCCGCGCGGGGGGCGGACCCGCATACCGCATGAACCCAACCGCCGCGCGCTCTGAGCGCGGAACAATGACTGGCTGCAGGGAATCGCGCCCCGCCGACAAGCGTGTCTTGTCGAGGATCTCGCCGTCGGCCCGCAGGCGCAGAATCTCACCGAACTTGCCGATCATCTCGTGATACATGGGCAGTCCGAAACTGCCGTCGGCGTAAATGATAGGCGCACCTTTTACCAAAGTGCTCAGATTCATGAACGGCGAAGTAACGAGTCGCTGCACGCGACTCCACGTCTCGCCGTCATCGTCCGACGTGACGAAATTGACGGAGCTGCCCGACCACCCGCCGACGGTGACGCTGACGAAAAATAGCCACAGTCGGCCGCTCGCGTCGTGGACGGCCGTGGGATTGCCCAATTTGCGCACCAGCCGGTGCAGGTCACGCTGCACCTGACGGGCATCAAATATTGGCCGCGCCGCGCCCCAGTTTTCCTGTGCCGGCACGAAAAGCGCCGTATAGATCGCGCTGTCGGTGGCGCCCTCACGGCTGCCGCCGAACCAGAAGGCACGCAGCTTCCCGTCAGACAACTCCACTAACGTGGGCGCATGCGCAAAACGTGTTGCGCCTGTCGATACCTTGAGCGCTCGGTAGTGGGCATCGCCGCTGCTCTTTGGCGCGAACTCGGGTGCCAAAAAGGTGGGCCGCTCCGGACGCATGGCGAACCGGCCCATTAAGATGGCGAATAGCGCAAAGACCGCCACTAACAACAACCATGCGCTGGGACGTCGTGGCCCCAAGATTCCGTCGTTTGCGGTCACGAACGTTTCACCACTGTTAACGCTTCGTGCCGGTCCGTTGACATCTACTTGGCACGCTGCGCGGGTGCACCGTCCGCCGCGTGGGTGCGCGGCGGATTGTGATGGAGAAGATAGAGTGAGGATTGATAAAGTGCCTGATGCAAGCGTTGCATTCTCGCCAACGCCTCGGGCTGCTCGGCCTGCTGCTCCTTGGTCGGTTCGTCGGAACGATGTTGATAGAGACGATCTTGACCGCCCGGACTGCGAGCCAAGAAGAATTCATCGGTCAGCAGTCCATCTGGAACGAGCGCGAAGCGCTCCTCCGGCGCGCGTGGCGCGAGCAGATCACGTCCCAACGTGGTGTTGAGATGTGGTACGCCCATGAGCGTCAGGCTTGTCGGCAACAGGTCGACCAAGCTCGCCGCTTGATCGATACGGCGCGGCTTCACCAGTCCGGGGGCGTAGATAACGAATGGTACGTGAAACGACGTAAGCCCAAGCTGCTGCCACGCGGTCGGGCTCGCCGAGGGGTTGCCGTGGTCGCCATACATGACGAATACGGTATTGCGAAAGTACGGTTCCTGGCGCGCGCGCCGGAAGAAATCTCCCAGCGCGTAGTCAAAGAACCGTAAGGCATTGTAGGCGGGAAGCCCGTCGAACTCGTTGGCAGTAAGCGTCGCCTCGTCCACCTGAGCCAGCTCGAAGCCGCGTCGATCGTCGGGAATCGTATAAGGGCGATGGTTGCCCGACGTTTGGATGAAGGCAAAGAACGGCTTACGACGGCCGTGTAGGGTCGCAAGCGCCTTGTCGAACAAGGCCAGGTCCGAGATACCCCAGGCGTCGGTGCGCCCGGCCTCGAAGTCCCCCTCTTCGAATACCTGAAGGTCCTCGATGTTGCCCTGCAATATCCCTCGGATATTGCCCCAGGTGGCACTGCCGCCGAGAAAGTAGAAGCGTTCATAGCCCTTTAGCGCGTTAATGAGCGTGTGTTGGCTCACGAGCAGAGGGTTACGCGACGCTGAACGCCCCGGGTTGTAATCGGGAATGCCCGTGACCATGGAGAAGACCGCGCGCGCCGTGGGCACCGCGGGCACGAAGAAATTGGTAAACAGCACTCCATCACGCGCGATCGCGTCGAAGTTAGGGGTGGCGTTCAACTTGTTGCCAAAGGTACCGACCTTGAATGCCGCGAACGACTCCAGGTGAATCACCACGAGATTGTACGGTTCTGGCGGCGCGCTCGCTGGCGCGTAGTAGCGCGCGAAATTGAGCGCCTGCGCGTCTGGTCGATCGACGCCGAGCATGGCGGCGACCGATGCATAATGCTCGCGAACCTTCTTTTGATCGTAACGTTGCGCGCGATTGGCGAACGTGTCGCCGAGAAACAGCACCGGATTGAGCGCCAACGCCGCGACGAACTCGTTGGTGGAAAAATACGCGTCACTCCAGCGCAGCGGATACCACGACCATTTGCCGTACATACCGAGCCCGTACAACACCACCATCGCGCCGACCGCGGCGCGCCTCGCCCACGGCCGCGCGATCGCGCCGTCGCGCGCCAGTTCCGGCACGGCGAACCGCCGTAGCAGAATCAGATGCAAGGCGCTCAGCAGCGCGATGCCTAACACGCCCCAAACGATGGGATAGCTTTCCCATGCCATGTGCAACGACACCGACAATGGAAACAGGTGCTCGACCACGCTGGCATTGAGACGCGCGCGCACGTAGCCGTAATGGCCGAAATCCACCAGATAGAGAAACAGGACGAGCGCCTGAATCGCCACGAAATAGCCAAGCCACAGGCGTGTGGCCCCATTGCGGCGCGCTGGATCGAGCCAGCGCAACCATCCCAACAACAGTGGCGGCACGCCGATGAATAACGCTAGACGCAAGTCGAACTTAAGACCCAGGTAAAGGCCCTGCAGCAGTTCTTGCGCAGGAACCTGCGCAGCCAAGGAGCGAAAGCTCAGCCAAAATGCCAGGCGCAGCGCCACCAACGAAATGAAACTGAAGACAACGGCCCAGGCGACGAAGCGGATACGTTTGGGCAAGCGACGAAACGTCTCAAGCAACATGCGTTGGGAATTGGTGAGGGTCGATGCTGAGACCACTGGAGACGAGCACGAGTTCCTGCGTATAGTAGCGCGGCCCTGCCCCTACCGAAACATGCGTACGCTGGATATTGCCGTTTTGCTCGTATACGCCGTCGCGGTCACGGCCTTCGGCGCGTACTTCTATCGTCGCAGCGGGAGCGCTACCCAATTCATGGTCGCCGGTCGTCGCTTGCCGGCCGTCGTGGTCGGACTATCGATCTTTGCGACGTACCTGTCGTCGATCAGTTTTCTCGCCTTGCCCGGCAAGGCCTACGGCGCGGACTGGTCGCCATTCGCCTTTTCGCTATCCCTGCCGATCGCGGCGTTCGTCGCCGCACGCTGGTTCGTCCCGCTCTACCGCGCCACCGACGATGTCTCAGCCTACGCCTATCTCGAACGGCGCTTCGGTGTCTGGGCGCGGCTGTACGCGGCGAGCTTCTATTTGCTGACCCAGATCGCTCGCGTCGCCACCATTCTGTTCCTGGTCGCACTGGCGCTCAAATCGTTTACCGACTGGGACATTGTCTGGGTGATTATCGCCACCGGCGTACTGGTGACGCTCTATACGACGGTCGGCGGCATTGAGGCCGTCATTTGGACCGACGTCATACAGGCCATCGTGCTGACCGTCGGTGTGCTGGTCTGCGCGACAATGCTTTTGGTGGGCCTGCCTGAGGGGCTGGCTCAGTTTTTTGATGTCGCCGCCGAGCACGGAAAATTCTCGCTGGGTTCTTTCGTGCCGGATCCGACCGTCGCGGGTTTTTGGGTGGTGCTGATCTACGGCCTGTTCATCAACCTGCAGAACTTCGGCATCGACCAATCCTATATCCAGCGTTACCAGACGGCGCGCACACTCGAAGC
>CP070641.1:1737855-1743604 GCA_020354085.1 Pseudomonadota bacterium | reverse complement strand
GAGGTAACTGTGACGCCCGAGGGCGGCAAGCCGGTGCGAATCGTGGAAGGTGATCTGGTTACATTCCCGCAAGGAATGTCCTGCACTTGGGATATCCATGTGCCGATTCGTAAACACTACGATTTCGCATAGTCCAACCTAAGTTTTTCGCCCAAAGGATTTCCGCGGTGTCCGATCTACCGTCTGAAAGCGAACGTCGACTGCGCGCCGCGCTGCGCGCGTTTCTGAGCCATGGTGTTTGGTTGACGATCGTATTCGAAATGACGGTGGCCATGCTCCCGCACCTCGACGTGGGTGGTTGGGGAAACCTCCGCTTTGCGTTGCTGGGCTTGTTCGCCGCGCTTGCCATTTACCTGCAAGCCGGAACCATGTTGGCGCTGGCGCGCGGGCGCGAGGTGGTGGGAATCCCCGAGGTCTTGGCGAACGGCAAGGACGTGTTCCCGCGTTTTGTCTGGCTGTTACTCAAGGCGGCGTTCCTGTTCATTGTCTTCTTGAACGTCGTGCTCCTGCTGCTCAATTCGCTGGGCGCGATTCAAATCGAGGATCAGGACGCGGCGCCGACCGTCGCAGGCCTCATTACCGGCGTCATCGTGCCAACCAAGTTCGTGCTCGCCTACTGGTTGCCATGGGTATTTGCACACCAAGACTTCCGCCTGTTGCCTACGTTGCAGGCCGCGTTGCGCATGGCCTGGGCGCGCCTCCCGCGCGCTGGCCTGTTCTTGGCCGCCTTGTTGCTGATACCGGGCGCGGTATTGGTAGGCTTGCCTAGGGAAGCCCCGTTGTTCGTAATGTCGGCGGCGATGCTGGTCGCCGTGGTGCTCGACTGGGTGGCGTTCAGTTACTGCGTCGACGTTGCCCGCGCCGCGCCCGCGCGCCAAGGACCTGAGAATCCTTGAATATTTCGAAGGCTATCGGTAGACTCCGCCGTCCTGCTGCGGGGTGGAGCAGTCTGGCAGCTCGTCGGGCTCATAACCCGAAGGTCGTAGGTTCAAATCCTACCCCCGCTACCACCGACGAATAACAACAAGGCCCCGGGAGCGGGGCCTTGCTGTTTGTGCCGGGGGGCGAGCAGGGGTTGGCGACCGGAGCCGGATTGAGCGGCATGGTCGAACTGCCTTATAATTTAGGGCGTTATAAGGGGTTGAGAAGAAGTGGGCCGCGCGCCCACTTTTGTTTTATGGGACGTGAATTTAGCCACGGCTTGCGAGCCACACTGCGGCAGATGTTGGCGCCGGGAGCGAAGGCCCACGGCTGCGAGCTGGTGGATGTCGAGATGGTTGGCGGTGGTCGGCGTCCGACCTTGCGGGTGTATATCGACAAGCCGGGTGGCGTGACGCTCGATGATTGCGCGGACGTGAGCCGCCAGCTGTCGATGATCCTCGATGTCGAGGATCCGATCCCGGAGAGCTACGCGCTCGAGGTGTCGTCGCCAGGGCTCGATCGACCGCTGGTGACGCGTGAAGACTTCGGTCAGCACGCGGGTGAGACGATTAAGGCGCGATTGACTGTGCCGCGTGCGGGCCGACGTAATTTTACCGGTCGCATCGTGGGCGTCACCGCGGAGCAGGTAACGCTCGAGATTGAAGGCTTGGGTGGAACGCAGGAGCGTGTGGATTTGAAGTTCGAGTCGATCGAGCGGGCGCGGTTGGTCCCGCAGTTCGGCGGCCAGAGGGCGAGAAAACATGGGTAACGAGATCTTGTTGATTGTCGACGCGGTGTCGCGCGAAAAGGGCGTGGATAAGGAGATCATCTTCCAGGCCCTGGAGGCGGCGCTCGCGACCGCGACGCGCAAGCGCCACAAGGGCGACATCGACGCGCGCGTGGCAATTCATCGCGACACCGGCGGCTACGACACCTTCCGGCGCTGGGAAGTGGTGGCCGATGAGACGCCGGAGCTCGAGTTCCCGGACCGCCAGATTCGTCTGACCGAGGCGCAGGCCCAGAAGCCCGGTATTGCACTGGGCGAGTTCATCGAAGAACCGCTCGAGCCGGTGGAGTTCGGGCGTATCGCGGCGCAGGCCGCGAAACAGGTCATCATGCAGAAGGTGCGTGAGGCCGAGCGCGATCAGATCGTCAATTTGTACAAGGACCGTCAGGGCGAGATGGTGACCGGTGTCGTCAAGCGCCTGGAGCGTGGCGACGTCGTAGTCGATCTCGGAAACGCCGAGGCGCTATTGCCGAAGAGCGCCATGATTCAGCGTGAGGGGCTGCGCCCGGGCGATCGCATTCGCGCCTTGCTCGCGGAGGTCAAGTCCGCGCCGCGTGGTCCCCAGTTGTTCCTGTCCCGGACCGCGCCCAAGCTCCTAATGGAGCTGTTCAAGCTCGAAGTCCCCGAGGCTGGCGAGGGCTTGATTCGTATTCACGCCGCCGCGCGCGATTCGGGGTTGCGGGCGAAGATTGCGGTCAGTTCCTCCGACCAGCGCATTGATCCGATCGGCGCTTGTGTGGGCATGCGCGGCAGCCGTGTGCAGAGCGTGTCGAACGAATTGGCCGGCGAGCGCGTCGACATTATTCACTGGTCGGACAACCCAGCGCAGTTCGTAATCAACGCGCTCGCGCCCGCTGAGGTACGCTCGATCGTCGTCGATGAGGAGCTGCACAGCATGGACGTCATTGTCGACGAGAAGCAGCTGGCGCAGGCCATCGGCCGCGGCGGCCAGAACGTGCGTCTGGCCTCGGAGCTGACCGGCTGGGAGCTAAATGTCATGACCGAAGAGGCCGCCCAAGAAAAGAGTTCGGGCGAGGTGGCCGACGCCATTCAGGTCTTCATGCAAAACTTGGACGTCGACGAGGCGGTGGCACAGGTCCTGGTGCAGGAGGGGTTCAGCAACCTCGAAGAGATCGCCTACGTGCCTAAGCAGGAATTGCTCGGGGTGGAGGAGTTCGACGAGGACCTGGTCGAGGAACTGCGCAACCGCGCGCGCGACGTGCTGCTCACCCGGGCGATCGCCAAAGAAGAGCAAATCAGTCAGTCGCATCCTGAGCAGGACTTGCTTGACACTGCCGGAATGGACGAGCATACCGCGCACTTACTTGCCGCCAACGGTATCAAGACGCGTGAGGAGCTTGCCGAGCAGGCGGTGGACGATCTGCTCGGCATTGAAGGCATCACTGAGGAGCGCGCCAAAGAGCTAATCATGGCAGCGCGTGCCCACTGGTTCGAAAACGAGCAACAGGCCGAAGGCTAACGAAACGGACAGCGCATGTCGCAGACCACGATCAAAGGATTTGCCGAGCAGATAGGTGTGCAGCCTGACACGCTGCTCACACAGCTCGCCTCCGCCGGTATCCCCGGCAAGTCCGTGGACGACCCGCTTAGCGACGAGGAAAAAGTCACGTTGCTTTCCTTCCTGCGCGGCGGAAGCCAGGAGACTGAGCGCAAGAAGATTACCCTCAAGCGCAAGTCGACCACGCAAGTCACGCAGTCCTCGCGCTTGGGCGGAACGCGTACTGTGCAAGTCGAAGTCCGCAAGAAGCGGACCTACGTGAAACGCACAGAACTGGAGCAGCCACCGGTCGAGGAAGAGGTCGCAGAGGTGGAGCTTGCGACCGAAGTCGAGCCCGAGATTGCCGAAGCGCCGGCCGTAGCCGAAGCGGCGGCACCCGCGGCTGCGCCGGCAGCGGCAGCCCCGAAGGCCGAGGTCGCTGAGGCGCCAGCACCGGAAGCGGCCAAGCCGGCGGCCGAGCCGGAGAAGCCCAAGGCCGATAAGCACAAGAAAGAACGCCACGGCAAGCTCGCAGATCGCGAACGGCGAGAATTGCATCTGGCCGCTGGCAAGCGGCCTAAGCGTCGCGCGCGCCCGGTTCCTTCTGGCAAAGCGGTGGTCACCAGCATTACCGGTCAGCATGGGTTCGAGAAACCGACCGCACCGGTGGTGCGCGAGGTGCTCCTGCCGGAGACCATTACCGTTGCCGAGCTCGCACAGAAGATGTCGGTGAAAGCCGCCGAGGTCATCAAGGCGCTGATGCAAATGGGCACCATGGTGACCATCAATCAGGTGCTTGATCGCGATACCGCCTCGATCGTAGTGAGCGAAATGGGCCATATGGTCAAAGAGGCCAAGCCCGAGTCGCCCGAATCGCTGCTCGAAACCGCCGGTGTGCAACAGGGCGAAGCCGAGCCGCGCCCGCCGGTGGTGACGGTCATGGGCCACGTCGACCATGGCAAGACCTCGCTGCTCGATTACATACGCAAGGCCAAGGTTGCCAGTGGCGAGGCCGGTGGCATCACCCAGCACATCGGTGCTTACCACGTCGAAACGCCGAAGGGCGTCGTGACCTTTCTCGATACGCCCGGCCACGAGGCGTTTACCGCCATGCGTGCGCGTGGCGCCAAGGCCACCGATATCGTGATTCTGGTAGTTGCGGCCGACGATGGCGTCATGCCACAGACCGTGGAGGCCGTGCATCACGCGCGCAACGCCAAGGTGCCGTTGGTGGTGGCGGTCAACAAGATCGACAAGCCCGAGGCCCAGCCTGACCGCGTGCGCCAGGAACTGACAAAACACGAGGTCGTGCCCGAGGAATGGGGTGGACCCGAGATCTTCGTCAACGTGTCGGCCAAGAGCGGCTCTGGCATCGATCAGCTCCTCGATAGCATCTTGCTGACGGCCGAGGTGCTGGAGCTCAAGGCGCCCAAGGTCGGGCCCGCTACCGGCTTAGTGGTTGAGGCGCGACTCGACAAGGGGCGCGGCCCGGTGGCGACTGTGTTGGTGCAGAGTGGGACGCTCAACAAGGGTGACATCATCCTGGTCGGCCGCGAGTATGGACGCGTGCGCGCCATGAATGACGAGAACGGTCGTCCGGTAAAGGAGGCCGGTCCGTCGATTCCCGTCGAGATCCTCGGTCTGTCGGGCGTGCCCAATGCCGGCGATGAAGTGGCGGTCGTGGAAAGCGAGCGCAAGGCGCGCGAAATCGCGCTGTACCGTCAGGGCAAGTTCAAGGACGTGCAGCTGGCGCGCCAGCAGGCGGCCAAGCTCACCAACGTCTTCGAGCAGCTGAAGGAGAGCGAAGAGGCCGAGACGCTCAATCTGATCATCAAGGCCGACGTGCAAGGCTCGGCCGAAGCGCTTACGGCGGCGCTCGAGAAGCTGTCGACCCCGGAGGTGCGCGTCAAGGTGGTGCATGCCATGGTCGGTGGTATCACGGAGTCCGACGTCAATCTCGCGGTCGCCTCAAACGCCGTTATCATCGGGTTCAACGTGCGCGCCGATAGCGGCGCCAAACGCCTGATCGAGTCGCAAAGCGTCGACGTACACTATTACAACGTCATTTACGACGCGGTTGATGAGGTCAAGGCGGCCATGAGCGGCCTGCTGTCGCCGCAAATCAAGGAAAACATGCTTGGCTTGGCCGAGGTTCGCCAGGTGTTCCGCTCACCCAAGGTTGGCGCCATCGCCGGCTGCTACGTCACCGAGGGAATGGTCAAGCGCAATCGTCCGATCCGCGTGCTGCGCGATAACGTCGTGATCTTCGAGGGCGAGCTCGAGTCCTTGAAGCGCTTCAAAGAGGACGCCGGCGAGGTCAAGGCCGGCCTCGAGTGCGGCATCGCGGTCAAGAACTACAACGACGTGAAAGTTGGTGACCAGATCGAAGTCTTCGAGAAGGTCGAGGTCGCCCGCACGTTGTGAAGCAGGTTCCGAGTGGCGGGTTTCGAGTCTCGGGTTTCAGGGCCGGAACGCGAAACTCGGAACTCGAAACGCGGGACTCTTATGCATAAGGACACCAATCGGCCGCGGCGGGTGGCGGA
>CP070641.1:1732547-1737755 GCA_020354085.1 Pseudomonadota bacterium | reverse complement strand
AAGATCTACCGCGAGGAAATCTTCGGCCCCGTGCTAATCGTGCTGCGCGTGGATAATCTGGACGACGCCATTGCGCTGATCAATCGCAACCCATTTGCCAATGGCACGGCGATTTTCACGAGTTCAGGTGCCGCGGCGCGCCGCTTCGAACGCGACATCGAAGTCGGCATGGTCGGCATCAATGTACCGATCCCGGTACCGATGGCTTTCTTTTCCTTTGGCGGCTGGAAGGCTTCGCTCTACGGTGATCTGCACATGCATGGACCCGAAGGCGTGACATTCTATACGCGCACCAAAGTCGTTACGTCACGCTGGCCGGAGAAACCGGACAAGAAGAGCCACGGGCTCGCTATGCCCACGCTCGGCTAGCGGACCGGCACCCTTAACGGAGCAGCAAGACGATGCCGCTCGCGATGAGCAGTACGCTGATGGCGCGCTTGAAAGCTTCGGGGGAGGTCTTCAGGTGCACGTGGCCGCCGGCGTACAGACTCACAGCCATGACCGGCAGGAACATGGCGGCAAAGGTTAGCTCCTTCAATCCGAACAGACCGGTTATCAAGTAACCAGCCAGACGATTGCCGCCGTCGATAAGAAACAGCGTCGCGAAGGTCGCGCGGAACGCCGCCTTCTCATGACCACGCAACTGAAGGTAGGCGACGTAAAAGGGTCCACCCGTACCGAACAGAGTGCCCACCGAACCGCCAAATCCACCCGCCGGCACGGCCCACAGACGCGATTCGCTGCGGTGCGGCGCTTTGGCGAGCAACTGATAGATGGCGAACAGGACGATGAATACGGCAAGACTGTTAGTCAGGATTTTGGCGTTGAACGCGTGAAAGACGTACAACGCCGCGAGCACACCGAGCACCATGAACGGCAGGGTCGGCCAGATATCGCGCCACACAATCGCCTGCCAGTTCTTGAGGCCCTGGCTGGCCGAAGCAATGTAGTCTAGCAATACCACCACGGGCACCACGACGTCGATCGGTAGCCGCATAAGCAGCAGGGGAACGGCGATCAATCCGGAACCGAATCCCGCGACACCGCGCACAAAGTACGCAACCGCGACGACGGCGAGCCCGTACACCATCACCGACAGAGAAATGCCTTCGAGCATCCTTGCTTAACCTTTGCGAACAGCTATTCGAACCGATTGCTCAACGTCCCAACGCCGTCGATCGCCACGGCCACCGTGTCGCCTGATTTGAGCTCTCCGGCACCGAGCGAAGTGCCACAGGCGATCAGGTCGCCCGGGTGAAGGGTCATGTCGCGCGAGAGCAGGCTCACGATCTCGCGCGGGCGGAAAAACATGTCGGCCACGGGATAGTCTTGCCGCACCTCGCCATTGACCAATGTGCGCACCGTGAGCCCGTCCGGGTCGATACCCGTGACGATCCACGGTCCGAATGGCCCAAAAGTGTCAAAGCTCTTGGCGCGTGACCACTGTGTGAAGCTCGGATCGCGCTTGAGCACCTCGCGCGCCGTGACGTCGTTGACAGACGTGTAACCGAAGATGTAGCCGTTGGCCGCCTCGACGCTGACGTTACGGCACGTCTTGCCGATGACCACGCCCAATTCGCCCTCGAATACCACCGGGCCTTGATAGGTGACAGGCTGTCGAATAACCGCCTGATGCGCAGCGTAGCAGTTGGTGGTCTTGATGAAGTAGAGCGGATGCTCTGGGCGACTGAGGCCTTCTTTCGCCGCTCGCGCGTGGAAATTGTTCCACAGGCCGATCATCTTGCCGGGTGCGCAAGGCGGATCGAACTGGATATCCGCCAGCGCCAGACTGCGCGACGTCGGCTTGGCCTCGCCAAACATGTCGCCACTGCAGACCGCTACGGCTTCTCCCTCGACCAATCCGAATCCATTCGCCCCGTTATGCGTAAACCGCATCCACCTCTTTCCCATGCGCCCTCCTGGCAACCCTGATCGACGTCAAAGGCCGTCCGTCACGGATGGCCACAATTTTGCATGGAATACGGGGCAAGTGCGACCCGCCTGAAGTTCTGGGGGTCGCGGACGATAACCCCTTAGGGGCCAGGGAGAGCAGGCCCCGCAGCCCGACACCCTGGACCTAGCATAACCACATGAAGAAATACTACCTCGGCGTGATCGAAGCCTTCGTATTGGGGGCGCTGTGGATTCCGCTGTTGTACGTGGTCACCGCTCTCAATGAGCGATACGGGCTGGAGGCACCACTTTCCCGACTTGCTTGGTGGGAGATGACGCTGGTGATCGCGCTGATTCTGATGCCGGTTGCAGCGACCTATGCGATTCGCTCCGCCGGTAACGGCCCCGCCGTCCGCCAGGCGGACCCGCCGGCGCCGAGCCACTTTCGCGACCGCTCTACCTAGGACCGGGCAACTCGGTTAGCCGATACATTCGCCCTGCCGTCACAAATCGGCGGCCAGCGAAAGACGCGAGTGCGCTTTCGACCTTGTGGGACCGGCCCCACTGATTCCGGCGGCGGAAATTTCGTGCTGGAGATGCGCAAGAGCTCGCCACCCCGTGAGGCGGTGAGCACCGGCACGATTCGGCCTTACGCCTGCGGAATCGGACGCATCGGGCGCACAGGGCGCATTGGGCGCTTCGGCGTCGTCACGAATATGCTGCGACGTGGTAGGTCGAATTCGGTCTTGGCCTTGGTCCGCTCGATGTGGTTTTGTGTGATGTTTCCGCTGGGGTCAAAGTCGAAATCGACGACTGGTATGGACTGTGGTGCACGCTTATCCATGACATGCCTCTTTTGTTTGCCTTGTTTTTGAGACCTGCAGGCCTTCGTGATCGCTATCGATCCGCTGGCGCTAAATCCCTGCTGGCCACCCAGCCGACAACAATGCAGGTTCCGTGCCAATCCGTTGACGCGTCAGTTTACTGTCAGGGGGCAAACGGCCGGTACTGAACAGCCGCCACAATGTAAGTCGTCGACCGGCCATTCGGGAGCGGCACGCTAATCTCATCGTCGACAGTCTTCTTGAGCAGTGCCCGGGCCAGCGGGGAGTCGACACTAATATGGCCACATTGGGGATCGGTTTCATCCGGCCCGACGATGCGGTACTCACTCGATTGCCCGGTCTCGTCCTCAAGCCGCACCCACGCGCCGAAAAAAACGCGCCGTGGATCGTCCGGTGCACGATCGACAACTTGCAGGTCGGCGAGCCGTTTCTGTAGGTAGTGGACGCGCCGATCGATCTCCCGGAGGCGCTTCTTACCGTAGATGTATTCCGCGTTCTCCGACCGGTCCCCGAGCGCGGCGGCATCCGCTACCGCCTGGGTCACGCGCGGTCGTTCGACTCGCCACAAATGCTCCAATTCAGCGCGCAAGCGCTGTATCCCCTCCGGCGTGATGTAGTGCGCGCTCCGGGCGCGCGGCAAACGCCGCCTACCCATTGCCGCTTTTGGTCATTTTTGTCGCGCCCACGTAACGCATATTACTCGCCGCGCTGCCGATGCGGCGCGTTGCCAGCTTGGCCGCCGGCGTCTAGTTTTACTAAGTGCCCCGCGGTTTCTCCGTCTGATCAAATGCCCAATGTCCGTCGATCCGGCAACCACACAAGATAACGCCCTGCCGCTCAATTATCGGCTGGGCGAGTACCTGGTCCGCAAGGTCCTCGGCCGCGGTGGCTTTGGTTTCACCTACCTGGCGCAAGACACCAAGCTCGGCGCCGAGGTGGCGATCAAGGAGTATTTCCCCCAGTCCTTCGCCGCGCGCCAACCGAACCAGACCATCGCCCCGTTGACCAGCGGCGCAAGCGGCGGCGTCGACGACTATCGCTGGGGACTCGAGCAATTCCTGAAAGAGGCACGGGCACTCGCCAAGTTCAAACACAACAACATCGTGCGCGTGCTGCGCTTCATGGAGGCCAATGGCACCGCCTACATGGTGATGGAATACGAGGCTGGTCAGAGCCTGTCGGACTACCTGCGCACGCACGGCGGGTTCCTGGCCGAGCCGCTGCTGCTCAAGATCTTTCTTCCGATCCTAAACGGGCTTCAGGCCGTGCACGAAGCTGGCCTGCTGCATCTCGACATCAAGCCCGGCAACATCTACTTGCGCCGCGACGGCCGGCCCCTGTTGATCGATTTCGGCTCGGCGCGCCAAGTACGCGCCGGTGCCAAGACCGCTCACCAGACCGCACTGACGCCGGGTTACTGCGCCCCTGAACAGTACCCGGGGCGCGGTGAGCTCGGCGCCGCCGCCGACATCTACTCGATCGGCGCGACACTCTACCGATGCGTGACCGGAAAACCGCCGATCGACGCGCTGCAGCGGTTACAAACCTACGAACGCTCGCGCGTCGATCCGCTCATGCCGGCCAGCAAGTTCGACCGACCCAAGTACAGCGCGCCGATTCGCGCCACGATCGATGCCGCGTTGCGTCTCACCGCGCTCGATCGCCCGCGCGCGGCGGCGGCACTGCAAAACGGCCTCATGGGCAAGGGCATGGAAGAGCCCAAAAAGGCCGAGGCCGGTGCCTATGGGAGCGGCTTTATCGGCATCATCCGTACCGCGGCGGTACACACCAAGCGGCGCATTTACCGCAGTCCGATGGAGAAGACGCTAGCCTTGCTGGTATTCGTCGCGACGATGATGGTCGTGATTCCAAAGATCTTGATCGACACCGGATACCTAACGAAGGAAACACTGTTCAACACGATTGACACGACGGTTGCGCAGGTCGCCGCACTCGGCCCAGCCGCTAAACGATGGGTCGACGAGCAGATCACCGGCCGGCCGGCGCTCGATACTCCTACGCCGGTTGCCTCACCGCCGCGGCGCAGCGCGCCCGCGCCGGCAGCACCCAAGATCCCGCCGTTCGCCCCGCAAAAGAGAACCGCCGCAACCTTGGACATGCAGGGCGTCGCGGTAACGGGCGTGGCGCTGTTGCAGGACAATAAACTGATTGCCGCCGCTGGAAGCGATGGCAGTGTGCGCATCTGGCGCCGCGACGGCGGCGAACTCGTGCACGCACGTACCGACCGCACCACTACGCCGGTGGTGCTGGCCGCCAGTGCCGACGGTCGCTGGCTGGTGCTCACCGGTAAAGACAACTCGATCGAGTTGTGGGACGCGCAAACCGAGAAACCCGCTGGCACGCTGCCGGGCCACAGCGCGGAAATCAGTGCCCTCGCCTTTTCCCTTGACGGTAAATATCTGGTATCGGCCGCGCTCGACAAGACCGTGTCGCTGTGGCACGTTGGCGA
>CP070641.1:1730200-1732447 GCA_020354085.1 Pseudomonadota bacterium | reverse complement strand
GTTTCGACGCGCCGTAGTGCGCCGACAGCATCAAGCCAGTGCGCGCATGCACGTCGCGTTGATGCGGCGTGAATTGCTTGAGCCACGCATGCGCCCGCCGATCCTGCCAACTGATGACGGGCGAGAGCGCGGCGCCGCCGGCACGATCCCAACAGACGATACTGGAACGCTGCGTGGCAAGTCCCGCGGCAACGATCCTGTCCGCATTCGGCCCAAGCGCCCGTAGCGTTTCCTCCATCGCTGCGCGCACCGAGTCGACGAGCTCTTCGGCGTCATGCTCCACCCAATCCGGCTTGGGTTGCCGGGTCGTTACCGGACGCTCGGCTCGTGCACAGACCACGCCGCGCGCATCGATTATCAACGCGCGGCTCGCGTGACCGCCCTGGTCAATGCACAGAAATAAGGGGGTAGTGGTCGGCATCAGCGCGAATACGCCCCTCACCCTCGAGCGTAGGCGAGCAACGCCTTATCGAGGCGATCAAGTATAGGCATGTTTACGATGGCAACGGATCGGCACAAGTTTTGATCTTTTCGCGCGGAGTTCAGCGCAAAAAGTGATGTCGTGCGACTACAGTGGGAGCGGGAAGAGGCGCGTTTCGTTGCCGCCTGCACGCGCTGCGGCGATTGCCTGCGTGTCTGTCCGACCAGCATCTTGCGCACGGGCGACGGCGGATTCCCACAGGTCGATTTCATGCGCGGCCTGCGCACCGGGCGCGCTGACACGCCCGAACGCGTTGAGGCGGTTGCGCGCAGCGATTGAAGGCGATGCGCCGCGCGCCTATTTGGGCCGCGGCACGTATTGCGTCCAGTCGTGCTCGCCCGCGCCGCTCACGACAAACCAGGAGTTGCGCAGCTCGCGCTTGTTGTAGGTGAGCGGCGCACCCTGCGTATCGACCACACGTCCGCCAGCCTCCTCTACCACGCATTGGGCCGCGGCGGTGTCCCATTCCATGGTCGGACCGAGACGCGGGTAGACGTCGGCCGTGCCCTCGGCGACCAGGCAGAACTTGAGCGCGCTACCCATGCTCACGACATCATGGCGGCCGACCGCTTCGAGAAAGGCTGTGGTCTCGGCCCCAGCGTGCGAACGCGAGGCCACCACGATGGGTTTGTCGCCGTGGAATGGGCGCGCTTTGATAGGCTTGCGCTCACGCGCACCAAGCTGCTTGTACGCACCGCCTCCTTGGCAGGCGAGGTAGGCATTCGCCGTTACCGGTACATAGACGACGCCCAGCACCGGTCGGTTACCTTCAATGAGCGCGATATTCACGGTGAACTCGCCGTTGCGGCTGACGAACTCCTTGGTGCCATCGAGCGGATCGACCAGCCAGAAGCGCGTCCATGACGAACGCGGTGCATAGTCAACGCGTGCGGATTCTTCCGACAGGATCGGAACATCCGGCGTAAGCGCTTTCAGCCGCGCACTGATCAACTCATGGGAGGCGCGATCTGCCTCGGTGAGCGGAGTGTGGTCCGCCTTCTCCTCCACCTCGAAACCGCGCTCATAGATATCGAGGATTCTACGGCCAGCGTCCACAGCGATGTGAAACACATCTTCCAGATAGTCACATGGTTTCTTGACCTGGGTCATAGCGGCAGCCCTCGCACCTTTGCAGCATTAGTTATAGTAAATTGGATGTTGGACTTCTGGTTTCGCGCGCGCAGCGCCTAGGCGCGCAGGGTAACAAAGATGATCACAATCGAACAACACGCGGATGTGCTACGGGTTTCGGTGTTCTCCCAGCTAGCGCTCGCGGACTATCAAGAGTTCGAGGCCGCGGTTAGCGCCGAGTTGCAGCGTGCCCGACAAATCAAGCTGCTGCTCGACTTGAGCAACATGTCAGGCTTTACGCTCGACGTCGCCTGGGAAGATATCAAGTTCACCACTGCGCACGCTCACGACTTTCAACGAATCGCGGTGGTGGCCGACACACAGTGGCGCGGATGGACGGGCTGGCTGGCCACCGCTTTCACCGACGCCGACATTGAATATTTCGACGACGCCGACGCGGCGATGGCGTGGCTGGAATCCTGACGCTACCAACCGAACGCGCCCTGCCACTGACCGCGATCGTGATCGAGCTCCAGCCACTTTGGCGTGAAGGCGCCGCGGTTCACGATCGGAAAGGTGTCAAGCTCAGGATTGCCGACCACCTCGCTCACCGCGCAGGCCTTGGTCATTACCGGCCGGAAACTCACGCTCACCTCATCGCTCAGTTTTCCGACGGCCGCGGCGTCGACACGTGG
>CP070641.1:1717083-1730100 GCA_020354085.1 Pseudomonadota bacterium | reverse complement strand
CTGTTGCTCTCCTCCGGACAAGGTAATGGGCGAAAGCATTTCCTTGCCGAGCAGTCCAACCTTATCAAGCGCCGCACGCACCCGCCGACCAACATCGCGGTGTGCGACGCCGGAGACGATTAGCGGCAACGCCACGTTATCGAAGACCGACCGATCGTAGAGCAGCTTGTAATCCTGAAACACGACGCCGACCGTGCGTCGCAACTGAGGTACCCGCCGGCGCGGCAGACGCGAGACATTTTGGTTATTGACCAGCAAGGTGCCGCGTGTCGCGCGCTCGATGAGCAATATGAGCTTGAGTAGTGTGGTCTTGCCCGCGCCCGAATGGCCCGTTAGAAACGCCATCTCGCCGGCGGCCAGGGAGAAGCTGACGTTCTTGAGCGCATCGAACCCATTCGGGTAGCGCATGGAGACGTGGTTAAACTGGAGCATGCGCTCGTGGTGATCTATTCGCGCGCAGGTAGCAAGGCATTAACGAACTCGGGCGCGGTGAATTCTTGCAGGTCTTCCAATTCTTCACCGATGCCCACGAAGCGGATCGGCATCCCCGTTTGCTTGGCGATCGCGAGCAAGATGCCGCCCTTGGCGGTGCCGTCCAATTTCGCCAATGCAATCCCCGTTACGCCTATTGCCTCATTGAAATGCTTGAGCTGCGAAAGGGCATTTTGGCCGGTGCTGGCATCGAGTACCAGCAACACCTCGTGTGGTGCGTCGGGTCGGGCCTTATTGATGACACGCCGAATCTTCTTAAGCTCGTCCATGAGGCCGGCGTGGGTATGTTGGCGGCCGGCTGTATCGACGATCAGCACGTCGACGCCCCGTGCGACCGCGGCACCGAGCGCGTCATGGCAAACCGCCGCAGCATCAGCGCCAGTGTGTTGGGCGATCACGGGCACGGCCAAGCGCTCCCCCCAGGTCTTCAACTGCTCGATCGCCGCGGCACGGAAGGTGTCCGCTGCCACCAGCATGGTGTCTTTTCCTTGCGCTTTTAGTCGATGCGTGAGTTTTGCGAGGGTTGTAGTCTTGCCGACGCCGTTGACCCCCACCGCCATGATGACAAAGGGCCGTTGGTTGCCAACGGTAAGTGGGCGCGCCACGGGCTGAACAATCCCCAGCATTTCCTGTCTCAAAGCTTCGTACGCGGCGCGTGCATCGGCCAGTTCGTGGCGCGAGATACGCCGGGAAAGCGCATCGACCAAGAATGTCGTGGTCTCCATGCCGACGTCCGCGGCCAGCAGGGAGGATTCAATGTCCTCGATCAACCTCGCATCGAGCGCGCGCGGACCGAGCAGGAGGTCGCCAAGACCGCGCGCTAGCGAGCGCGGCGTGCTGCCGAGGTTGTCGCGCAATCGCGCCAGTAGACCGGCGCGTGCCGTGGACTTGACGTGGGGATCGGTCAAAGCGGTGTCTGCAAGCGATTTGATGCGGTATGCTAGCGCGCGTTTTGCGCGCAACACATTATAAAGGAAGCTCGATGAATCACACGCTGTTCGCGGCGCTGGCCGTTCTTGTCTTCACTGCTGGATGCACCGGGTCGACGGTCAAGGAGACACAGCTCGCCAACGGTCTGCGAGTCATCGTGAAAGGCGATCATCGATCGCCGGTCGTGGTGTCGCAGATTTGGTACCGGATTGGCGCCATCGACGAACCGGACGGTATCACCGGCATCTCCCATGTGCTCGAACATATGATGTTCAAGGGCACGGAGCGCCTCAAGCCCAACGAGTTCTCGCGCATCATCGCGGCCAACGGCGGCCGCGAGAATGCTTTTACCGGCCGCGACTACACGGCCTACTTTCAGCAGCTCGAGCGCTCACGTTTGCCGATTGCTTTCGAGCTCGAAGCCGAGCGTATGCGCAATCTCACTTTGGATGCGGCGGAGTTCGCCAAGGAAATCAATGTCGTCATGGAAGAGCGTCGGTTGCGCGTCGAGGACAAGCCGGAGTCGCAGCTGCGCGAGCGTTTCATGGCGACCGCCTATCAAAAGCATCCCTATCGCCACCCGATCATCGGCTGGATGCCGGATCTGGAAAAGATGACCATTGATGATCTGCGTGACTGGTATGGCCGCTGGTACACGCCGAAGAACGCCACGTTGGTTGTGGTCGGTGACGTGCAGGCGAAGGAGGTGTTTGCTCTCGCCGAGAAGCATTTCGGCTCGATCAAGGACGGACCCATTCGGCCGACCACCATTGCCGCCGAGCCGCCGCAGACCGAAGAGCGGCGTACGCGTCTTTCGGTGCCGGCGGAGGTGCCGTCTATCATGATTGGGTACCACACCCCCGTGATCGGGAAGGCGGATAAGGATTGGCAACCCTACGCATTGAGCGTGCTGAACGGCATCCTTGATGGCGGCAACAGCGCGCGGTTCGAGACGGAGCTAGTGCGTGGGCAAAAACTCGCAGCTTCGATCCACGCGGAATACGACATGATTGCGCGTGGTACGAGCCAGTTCATGATCTACGCGACACCGGCACCCGGTCGCAGCGTTGCAGAGCTGGAGGCGGCAATCGTCGCGCAGATCGAGCGCATACAAAGGGAATTGGCGAGCGAGGAGGAACTCAAGCGCGTCAAGGCCCAGGTCGTTGCGCGCGACGTCTTCCAGCGCGATTCGGTTTTCTATCAAGCAATGCAGATCGGTATGCTGGCTACCACTGGGCTTGATTGGCGTTTGATCGAGAAGAACGTTGAACGGACTAATGCCGTCACCGCCGAACAAGTGCGGCAAGTCGCGAAAGCCTACCTGCAACCGAGCAATCGCACCGTTGCGTTACTCGATCCGCAGCCGAGCGACAGCAGGAAGCGACGTCCGGCGTCGGGGGGTAATGTCCATGCGCGCTAGAGTTTTCTTGCCGTTGTGTGCGCTGTTGGTTGGCACGACCGCGGTTGGCTCGCCGCTCGAAATCGAGCACTGGACATTGGCCAACGGTGCCCGCGTCTATCTCGTTGAAACGCGCGCCATTCCCATGGTGCAGTTGCGGACCGTGTTCGACGCCGGCGCGGTGCGCGATCCGCAGGGACGGCGCGGTGTGGCGCTGCTCACCAGCGCGATGTTGGAAGAAGGGACGGAGAAATTGTCGGGCGATGAGATTGCGCGACGCTTCGAGACCCTCGGTGCGGAATTCGGGGCCACAGCCGAGCGCGATACCGCGACCGTCGACCTGCGTACGCTGTCAGACGCGAAACTGCTCGATCCCGCGATTGAGCTTTACGCACAGATTTTGGCGAGCCCCAACTTTCCGGCGGCGAGCCTTGAGCGCGAACGCGGCCGGATGTTGGTCGCCGTGCAGCGCGATGCGCAGTCCCCCGGTTCGGTGGCAAGCAAGGCCTTTTACCGCGAGCTCTACCGCGAGCACCCCTATGCCCTCGACACGCAAGGCGATGAGGCGAGCATCAAGAGCATTTCGCGCGAAGATCTGGTGGCGCATCACAAGCAGTACTACGTCGGCAAGAACGCCCACCTGGTCATCGTTGGCAATGTGAGCAAGCGCCAGGCGCGCAAGATCGCCGAGCGCGTGGTTGGAGCGCTGCCGGCGGGCGAGGCGGCAGCGCCGATTCCGGGGGTCCCATCCCTCGAAGAGGCGCGCGATCGGAACATCGATTTCGCCGCTACCCAGAGTCATATCTTCATCGGCCAACCCGGCATGGTGCGCAATGACCCCGATTATTTTCCGTTGTATGTCGGTAACTACATTCTGGGCGGCGGTGGTCTCGTCTCGCGCGTGTCGACGGAAGTGCGCGAGAAGCGTGGTCTTGCCTATAGCGCCTACAGCTACTTCCTCCCGATGCGTGTGGCGGGACCATTCATTCTGGGACTGCAGACGAAGAACACGCAGCGACAAGAGGCAGTGGCGCTGGTGCGTCAGGTGCTCAAGCAGTTCGTGGAGGAGGGGCCCACCGCGGAGGAACTGGAGGCCGCCAAAAAGCACATCACCGGGGCTTTTCCGCTTCGGCTCGACAGCAACCGAAAGATCTCCGACAACCTGGCGGTTATCGCCTTCTACGGGCTCCCGCTCACGTGGTTGGACGACTACTCCAAACGCGTCGAGGCCGTGACTGCTGAGCAGATCCGCGACGCTTTCAAGCGGCGCGTGAATCCCGACCGGCTCGTCACGCTGGTCGTCGGCGGTGCCCGCTAAAGTACCGACGCGCGCACATCGCGCGCGATCATCGCGCGTTTATCCGGGTAGCGTGCGTATCATTGGCGGGCGCTGGCGCGGAAGGAAACTTTCGGTGCCAATCGCCGAAGGGTTACGCCCGACCCCGGATCGTGTGCGCGAAACACTGTTCAATTGGCTTATGCCGCATCTGCCGGGCGCACGTTGTCTTGATCTGTTTGCGGGCACGGGCGCCTTGTGTCTGGAGGCGTTGTCGCGCGGAGCGGGTGCGGTGGTGATGGTTGAGCAATCTCACGACGTGGCGGGGGCGTTGCGCGAAAATCTCTCGCGCCTCGGTGCGGAGCAGGCTGAAGTCGTGTGCCGCGATGCGCTCGAATTTCTCGCTGGCGTGCCGCAGGCCTTCGATATCATCTTCCTCGATCCACCATTTCGCAGCGACATGATTGAGCATTGTGCGCAACGTCTTGTGCCAGGCGGGTGGACGCATCCCGGCACACTGGTTTACGTCGAGGCGCCACGCTGGCTCGACCCACTGCCGGTGCCGCACGAGTGGCAGGTACTGCGTAGCAAGCAGGCTGGCGAGGTTTCTTACAGTCTGTGGCAGGTTGGCGCACCGACATCGGTTTGACGTTGATCAAGCGCGAAATCCGTCGGTTACTGTTATTCTAGGTCCTAACCGCATGAAGATCTCGGCGCTCTATCCCGGTACTTTCGACCCCATCACCAACGGTCACACCGACTTGGTGCGACGCGCCGTACGGCTGTTCGACGAGGTGATCGTGGCGGTAGCGGCCAACCCCAAGAAGCAACCGTTGTTTACCTTGAATGAGCGGGTTGCTCTCGCGCAGACGGCGTTGGCGGAAGTACCCAAGGCCAAGGTCTTAGGTTTCGACACACTGTTGATTGATTTTGCCCGGGAGCACAAGGCGCAGGTGATCTTGCGCGGACTGCGCGCCGTGTCGGATTTCGAATTCGAGTTTCAGCTCGCCGGCATGAACCGGCGGCTTGCGCCCGAGATCGAGACCGTCTTCCTCACGCCCTCAGAGCACGAGATGTTCATCTCGGCGTCCTTGGTGAAGGAAATCGCGCTACTGCGGGGTGACGTGTCGGCATTTGTGCATGCGCGCGTCGCGGCTGCGCTGACCGAGAAAATAGGCTAAGATTTGCCGCGAATTGTCCTTGTTTTCTAAGGTGTTTCGATGTCTTTGCTGATTACCGACGAGTGCATTAACTGCGACGTGTGTGAACCCGAGTGTCCGAACGGCGCCATCTCGCAGGGTGAGGAGATCTATCAGATAGACCCCAACCTCTGTACCGAATGTGTGGGCCATTTCGAGACCTCACAGTGCGTCGAGGTCTGCCCGGTCGACTGCATCATTCCCGATCCGGAACACCGTGAGTCGAAGGATCAGCTCCAGCAGAAGTATCTGGCGCTCACCAAGCCGGCGGCGTAGCCGCTTGTTGGTCATCACGCAGGCGGCCTTGGCCGCCTTCGTCGTTTCTGGGAAAGTGCGAACATGACCCGTCCCCGATGTCTCAGGTGTCGTGCAGCGCAACTGCTGGCCGCGGTTGCGCTGTTCGCGTGGCTGGCGCCCGCAGCCGCGGAGCAGGCGCGGCCACCGGCAGCAGCGATTGCCGCCGCGCACCCGCTCGCGGTCGATGCTGGTCTCGAGATTCTCGCCGCCGGCGGCAATGCCTTCGATGCGGCTGTGACCGTCGCGGCCGTATTAGCGGTTGTTGAGCCGTATGGTTCGGGATTGGGCGGCGGCGGGTTTTTCCTCTTACACCGCGCAGTCGACGAATTCGAGACGATGATTGACGCGCGCGAACGTGCGCCGCTCACTGCCTCGGAGGAGATGTATCTCGACAGCCAGCGCAATCCTATCCCGGAGTTGTCGCGCGCGGGTCCGCTGGCGGCCGGTATTCCGGGCCTGCCGGACGCGCTTGTGCATCTCTCCGAGAAGTACGGCCGGCTGCCGCTCAAACACACGCTCGCAGCGGCGATCGAATTCGCCCGCAAGGGAGTGCCGATCGATGCTCAGTATCGGCGCTTGGCGCAGTTGCGGCGCGAAGTCATCGCCGCGTCGCCTGAGGCCGCGCGCATCTTTCTGGACGAGGGCTTCGGCCCTAACGAGGGTTTCGTCGTGAAACAGCCGGAGTTGGCCAGCACCCTTGAGCTCATGGTCGCGAAAGGGCGAAGCGGTTTCTATGACGGCCGCGTCGCGCAGCAGTTGGTGCAAGGCGTACGCGCAGCGGGCGGAATCTGGAGCCTCCAGGACCTCGCTGAATACAAGGTCGAAGAACGCGACCCGATGCGCGGCAGCTATCGCGGCATGAAAGTAACGGCGGCATCCTTGCCGTCCTCGGGTGGTGTCGTGTTGCTGCAAATGCTCGGTATCTTGGCGCCGATCGATATCGACAGACTCGAGGTCGTTGATCGTGCGCAAACGCTAGTCGAGGCCATGCGCCTCGCCTACCGTGATCGCGCCGCACACCTCGGTGACCCGGATCATGTGGACGTCGACACCGATGGGTTGCTGGCGAACGGGTATCTCGCGAGCTTGCGCGATGAGCTGCAGCGCAACCTCAAGAACCCGCCGGATCCTAACCCTTTGCCCCCGCCGTCAGAGGGCCGCAGTACGACGCATTTTTCCATCCTCGATCGCGACGGCAATCGGGTGGCAGCGACCCTGAGCATCAACTCGCCGTTTGGTTCCGGATTCATGCCGCCGGGAACCGGTGTGCTGCTCAACAACGAGATGGATGATTTTGTTGCCAAGCCCGGCGTGAAGAATATCTACGGGTTAACGGGCGCGCGCGCAAACTTGATCGCACCCGGCAAGCGGCCGCTATCGAGCATGACGCCAAGTTTTCTAGAAACTCCCGAGGCCCTCGTCTTGTTGGGTACGCCGGGTGGCTCGCGCATCATTACGATGGTCTATCTCGTGGCGCTCGAAGTGGCAAGCGGACGCGGTACGGTCGAAGACTGGATCGCGCTCAAGCGCTTTCATCACCAATACCTCCCGGATGTCATCGAGTACGAGCCCGGGGCGCTCAGTCCGGCGCAGGTCGCAGCTTTGGACAAACGCGGTTATGCACTCAAGGAAACGACGCGACCCTACGGCAACATGCAGGCCGTCGTTTGGCTGAAGAAGGAGAACCGCGTGGCAGCGGCCGCCGATCCGCGCGGCGGCGGGCGCGCGCGCGTAGAAACGAGATCAGCCGGCGACGCCGAGAATTGAGTCCTCTGCCGGCTGCGGCGGGTGCAGCAGTTGCATGACGGCCTCTACGCGGTCGTTGAGGCCTTGTTCTTGCGCACGGATGCCGTCGCGTATCTGTTCCAGCTCCTTGATCCGGTCTTCGACCGTGTCGCTCGCCTGATGGATGCGTTTGATCGACTCCAGGCGGCGGCGCAGCTGAATCTGGTGCTCGCGCACCTGCGTCTCCATCGGCGCCATGATGTTCTTCAACCAGTTGTCCGCGTCGCGATTGGCCATTTTGTAGATCGCCCGAATCTTGGCCACAGTTGATTCGAAGAACCGGCGCGTGAGCGCCTTCTGTTCCGTGAACACTAGCGTGAGCCCGGACATAAACTGGTCATGCTTGGTCTGCAGGCGCTTGATCTCGCGGATGTAACGCAGCACAGAAAAGCTCCCGGGTCGCAGGTTGGTCAGCCCGTATTCTTCCTGGAACTTGCGGTAGACCCCTTCCATCATCTCCTTGATCTCGGTCGCCTGCGCCGCTACCTGGTCCATATTGCCGAGGACCTGTTTGAAGAAATTCTCCATCGCCGTCTTCAATCCGGCGGTCGTGAGGCCGATTTCCATGTCCTTCTTGGTTTGAGCGATGAGCGCGTCCAAATTCCGAATGTTGAGGTGTGTGTAGAGGACGTTGGTTTGCTGCGAGAAGATCGATCGGGTGGCCTGAAAGCGCATCAGGCTGCGTTCAAAGACTTCCTTGTCGTGCTTGACCCTCTTCATCATGTGATCGACGACGTCGGCGTTTTGATTGGTCAGCGAGGTCAACTCTTCCAGGTTCTCGTAGACGCCTTTCAGGCGTTGGCTCACCACCGAGCGCGCGCCCTTGATCACATCCAGCATGTCGCCGGCAATGTTGTCATGCACGATCTCGCGCTTGGCAGGAATGATTTCGTTGGCAAGCGCGGTCTCGAGCGCTCGAATGCGCGAGCGTTCAAGGATTTCGTTGTCGCCCTTGACCTTGCCGAGCAGCGCCTTCTGCGCGGACACGGGATAGACATGTTGCTCCGGCACGTTCAGGATCTTGGCCGTCTCACGGGTCTGGCGCGTGATTTCGCGATTAACCTCTTCCCAGTTCTTGAGCTCGTCCCACATGCCGTCGATCTTGTTGAGCACAACGAGACGGCCTTTGCTGACAGAATCCTTGCGCGAGCCGATATGGTCGTGCCAGATCTCGATATCCGACTTGGTCACGCCAGTGTCGGCCGCCAGAATAAAGAGCACCGCGTGCGCCGCGGGCAGCATGTTCAACGTGAGTTCGGGCTCGGTACCGAGGGCGTTCAAACCCGGCGTGTCGAGGATCACCAGCCCTTGATCAAGCAGCGGATGCTGCAAATTAATCATTGCGTGACGCCACTTCGGGATTTCGATCATGCCGTCTTCGGCGACGCGCATGCCGGCCTGGGTTTCTTCATCGGCGATGTGAAAGCCCAAGGTTTGGGCCTGCTCGCGCGACACGTGCTTGACCTCGACGATATGTTGCAGGGTCTTGATCATGTCTTCGGGCGAATCGAGCTTGAGTGGCAGGTTTTTCCATTCCTCGGGAAAACCCTTGAGCTCGGCAATGGTCGTCCCGGTCTGGCGGGTCTCGATCGGCAGCAGCCGGACGCTCGCCGGCGTGCCCGGTTCATGCAGCAGCTCCGTCGGGCACATGGTGGTGCGCCCCGCGCTCGACGGCAAAATGCGCTTGCCGAAGCGGGCAAAAAAGATGGCATTGATTAACTCTGATTTGCCGCGTGAGAATTCAGCGACAAAGGCAATATAGAGCTTGTCGTCACGCAGGGTGGTGAGGACGTGGTTAAGGCGGTGCTCGACCTGGGTATCGCCTAGCTCCTGGGCGGGTAGCCAATCGCGCAGTTCGGTGACGGCCTGTGCCAGACGGCTGCGCCAGTGGCTGTAGGCCTCAAAATGCTGCTCGAGGTTCTGCTGTTCCATACTGTTGCCCCAGGAAAATGCGTTCGAATACATTGCCGAGATAGCACACGGTGCCCATGCCTGTTGAGATGACGCTGGACGAAAGGCCAATCCCTTCCGACCGCTGGCTTGGCGGAGTTCCGAAGGCTCCACCTATCAACGGCTTAAACGGGCTAACTCGGTAACGGTTTAAGTGTAGCCTATGACTGGCACCGTGGGCAGAAAAACCCCGCCCGCTGCCCGAGCCGCACTGCTTTGATGGGTGTGCCGCAACGGCGGCACGGTTCCCGCGCCCGGCCATAGACGTAGAGCTGCAACTGAAAGTAGCCGGGCAGGCCGTTGGCGTTCTGAAAATCACGCAATGTCGTGCCCCCGGCGGCGATTGCCTGCTGTAACGTCTCGCGTACGGCCGTGACGACGCGCTCGCACTCGGCGCGCGTCAGCCGTCCGACGCGCCGCTGCGGACGCAGGCCGGCGAGAAAAGCCGCTTCGTTGGCGTAAATGTTGCCGACGCCAGCGACGATGCGTGCATTCATCAAGAAGTCGCGCAGCGCGACTTTGCGCCGTCGTGTGCGCGCGTAGAAATAATCAGCATCGAAGTCGGTACCGAGTGGCTCCGGGCCGAGTGCCCGCAACAGCTTATGGAGTTGCGGTTCGGTGCGAGTCCACAGCAATGCACCGAAACGCCGCGGGTCGCGCAACCTGAGGCAGCGGCCATCGGCAAATACAATGTCGATGTGATCGTGCGCCGCAGGCGCAGTGTCGGCCGGCACGACGCGCAAGCTGCCCGACATACCGAGATGCAGGATGACGGTACCGGCGTCGGTTGCTAACAGTAGATACTTGGCGCGCCGCGCGACACGGCGAAATGTCTGACCGGGCAACTCGCGAACGAGCGCCCTTGACACGCGCCAGCGCAGTCTCCATTCCCGCACCACGACACGCGCGACCTTCTGGCCGGTCAGGAGCGCCGCGATGCCGCAGCGCGTGGTTTCGACCTCGGGGAGTTCTGGCACGCGGGCGCGCGGCTAGCCACCGGATTCCGTGGGGCGGCGCCTTCGGAAGCGGCGGCGGGAGTGCCTAAGAAAACTTGGTTCATTGCGGCTCGCAGCGCCCATTGGCGGCTTGCGACATCCCTGTCTCCCGCGGCACTCGTGCATCCTGCACATCACCGAAAGGCCGCTGCCGCCCGATGCGCAGCTTCTTCGGAGGCAGCGGCCGAGCGGCTCAAGGAAAGCGGTGTTCCATGCAGCGACGCGGCTCTCTCCGAAAGAGCTTCGCCACGGGAGAGAGCCGCTGTTCGCCTCTGGCACTGGGCGCTACTTCTTCGCTTCGTCGGTGCTCGGCGCGCTCAGCGTGAGCAGGCGCTTGCCGGTTTCTTCCGGAAAGCGGTATTCGAGCCCCTCGTCTTCGCGGTAGACGACAAACTCCGGTTTGAACGACACGATGCCGAGAGCAAGTCGCTCGACCTTTCCGCCTTCACCCTCGAACAGGATCTGGACGCGATCGCTCAACGGTTTGCCAGAATAGCGATCGACATCGAGCGCGCTCGCATTGCGCCAGTCTTGAACGAAATCGTTGATCTGGTCGCTCGACAGATTCTTGTCTGCCGGCTCGCGTTGCCACACGCCTTCTTTGCGCACCAACTGCAATCCCGGGAGCTTGAAAGCGACTGGCTGGCGTCCCTCCTCAAACAGGCGCGGCGAGAGATAGCGCGTAACCGGATACGCAGCAGGCCCGAAGAAGTGACCGGGAACCAAATAAACTTGGTTGCGATAGCGCACATACACCTGATTCTTGAGCGGGTGCAGATCACCGAAGGCAAACTCTTCATCACCCAGAAAGACGCGCGCGCGCGGCGGCTCGAGCCCGTAGCCGCCCGGCGCTTGGCCGCCGGTAGTGATGGTGGCGTTGATCTCGGCGCTCAGCAGACGCAAGATTGTCGACCACGAAATCATTGGCCCGCGCCTTGAGCGGCGCACTCAGGCGCCAGCCGGCTGGCCCTTTCTCCAGCGTTATGTCCTCGAGGCCGGGACGCAAGAGCCGCACACGCACCACCATGTCGGTCGAGACGTTGGTGAGCTTCGGCAAAGACTCCGGTTGCTTCTTGCCGGGTTCGAATACCACGAGCAGTACGAGTGTGGCGACTAGCGCAAGGAGCGCGAGATTGACCCACCAGCGCTTTTTCAGCCGCCCGAGCATCAGCGTTTGCGCCGCCGCAGCCAGATCACGAGTCCGGAGCCGGCGAGCGTGAGCGGCAGGACGATCAGGAATCCACCGGCGATGAGGTACTGCGCGTTGCGCGAGAGAGCGAGCGTGCGGTCGCGCGCGGCCTTGACCGGGATGTTGACGTAGGCGTCGTCGCGCGCCAGCCAGTTGATCGCGCTCATACCAAGTTGCAGATTGCCGGCGTTGGCCAGGAAGGCGTTGGCCAGGAAATCGCCGTCGCCGATCACCACTATGCGCTGTTCCCGCTTGTTGCTTTCTTTGTCTTCCGCCGTGCCGGCCTCCGCCGTGAGCTCGCGGGTTAGCGCCACGCCGAGATTCAACGGCCCCGGAATGTCCTTGCCCTTGTCGAAGCGTATCTCACCTTCCATGCGACCCGTTTCCGACCACGCGCTGGGGCGTGTGTCGAGCAGTGCCGTGGCATTCCAGCGTTCGGCCTTGTTGACGGCGATGCCGGCGGCGTGCGGAAACAGCGTTAGATCGGCGAAGTCGCGCACGATTGGATGATTGGGATACTTTGCGACCACGATGACGTTGGCCTGGCCGGTTATCGCCGCGGAGGAGGGATCGACCAGCACACCCGGCTGGAATTCGATACCGAGCATTTCAGCGATACGCGCAAGGCCGTAGAGCGGCGCGGGATCATGCAGCCACAACAAGTTGCCGCCGCGCTTGACGTAGTTCTCGATCTCTTTCGCTTCGCCGGGCAATAGCTGCACGCGCGGCCCGGCAATGACCAGCACCGAGGTGTTTTGTGGGATTTGCGGGTGCTCGCCCAGCGCCAGCGTGCGTGTCTTGAAGCCGCGCTTATGTAGTTGATCAGCCCACTGCGAGAGGTCGAAGTTCGCCTGACGCTCCGGACTGCGCTCGCCATGGCCACTCAAGAACACCACCCAGCGCTCGCCGCGCCGCCCAAGCCGCGTGAGCGCATTGGTGAAGTTTTCTTCTGTGAGTTTGTTGGGTGCGAGACTTTCTTTGCCGTCGCCGTATTCGAGCAGCAGTTCACCGTCGAACTGCACGCCGGCCGCGCGCACGCGCTCTGGCTGGGTATCCGGGTCGACGAATTCAAGCGCGATATCCGGCTTGTGGCGCTGGTACTTGGCAACGAAATCGCTGAGGGTCGCGCGCAGCCCGCCGCGTTGTGAGGCGAAGGCCGTCAGTCTCAGCGGTTCCGGCATACGCTTGAGCACGGCGATGCTCGCTTCGGTCAAGGTGTGGCGGCCGGCCTGGGTGAGATCGACGCGCATGTGATAGCTGCGTGACAGCCACAGCAGCAGGCCCACCACCGTGAGCAGCAAGATCACGAAGCTCACATTCACCAGACGCAACTGCCATTGGTTGGGCGAAGGCTTCATGGGCTACGCCCCCAGGCGGTCTGCGTCGAGGCGACGGATGCTGAGCGCCAAAAACGTTGCAATCAGCATCACGTGGTACACCGCGTCGGCACTGTCGAACACGCCCTCGAGAAACGGCTTGTAATGGTTGAAGAGCGACAGGTAGGC
>CP070641.1:1698189-1716983 GCA_020354085.1 Pseudomonadota bacterium | reverse complement strand
ACGCGGCACAACTTGCGCTCCTCAAGGACGTCGCGGAAGCGCCTTAGATCGGTTTCAAGTTTCCAGTTACTGGTTCAGGTCGAAAAAACAAAGAACCCCAATCGATCGACGGGTCCGCATCCCTACGTGACGCTGAGACGAAACCGCGCGGCACGCAGGTACTCGGCCTCCTGCGCTAGATCGGCTTCCGTCAGCGGATGTTGATCCAGCCACGCGGGCGGGAAGCGCAACGCTAGTGCCCGGCTTTCTACCTGTAGCTTCAAGCGCGGCAAGACAGCGCCATTGTGTGCTCGATGCAGCAACACGGCGAGCCGCAGCAGTAGCGCCAGACGCTGCGCCCGCTTGGCGACCGGTTTCGGCAGGAGCTTGAATTCTTTGAGCGGGAACTTGCGTCGGTGAGCGCGGATCAGCGCCGCCAGAAGCGCCTGTTCGGTGCGCGAGAACCCAGCCAGATCCGCGTGGCGCACAAGGTACGCGCCATGCTTGTGGTACTGCGTGTGCGCCACGGCCAATCCAATCTCGTGCAGGTACGCGGCCCAGTCGAGCGCGGCGGCGTCGTCCTCGCCGAGCTTCCAGTCGCGCGCCACTTGCTCAAAGCATTCGCGCGCGGTCTGCGCCACGCGCTCTCCCTGGGCGTCGTCGACGTGATAACGGCTGATGAGCGCGGCGATGGTCTGTTCGCGCGCATCCTCGTAACGGATACGCCCGTGCAAATCGTAGAGCAGTCCTTCGCGCAACGCAGAATCAGCAACACGCATGTGTTTGATCCCGATCGCGTCGAAAACCGCAGTCAATACGGCCACACCGCCGGCAAACACTGGCGCGCGATCATCACTCAGTCCGGCGAGCTTGAGTTTTTGGACTAGCCCGGCGTCAAGCAACGCGCGACGCAACTCAACCAACGAGGTCGCGGTAATTCCGGCATCCGACCAGCCAGCCGCCTTCACCACCGCCGCGGCGGTGCGAATCGTGCCGGAGGTGCCGATCACGCTTTGCCAACCGGTCTTGAACTGTGCCGCGACCGGTTCGAGCTCCAGGTGCGCGGCAGTCTCGGCCGCGTGCATGGCGCGCTTGGTGATCTTGCCGTTTCGGAAGTGCGCCTCACTTAGGCTGACGCAACCCATGTAGAGGCTTTCCATGGCGTTGGCCTTGAGTCCCTCGCCGAGTATGAGCTCGGTGCTACCGCCGCCGATATCGATAACCAAACGTGGTTTGTCATCGGCCACGTCGCGCGCGACACCGAGATAGATGAGCCGCGCCTCTTCGCGTCCCGAGATCACCTCGATCGGATAACCGAGCGCGCGCTCCGCGCGCAGCAAGAACTTGGCGCCATTGCGGGCACGGCGCAGCGCATTGGTGCCGACCACACGCACACTGTCGGCGGCCATGCCGTGCAGGCGCTGCCCAAAGCGCTCGAGACAGGCTAGGGCCTTGATCTGTGCCGTCTTCGTAAGACGGTTCTTGTCATCCAATCCTGCGGCGAGGCGCACCATTTCTTGGATGCGATCGAGCACGTGCAGCTGGCCATCCACGACGCGCGCGACGATCATATGAAAGCTGTTCGAACCAAGATCAACCGCCGCCACCATGTCGGGCAGTTTGCGGCGCGCGCGGCGGGCACGGCTGGCGGCAATCATGTCAGCGAGCGTCATGCACTAACTCCTCTTCGCGTCATATTACCGATTGTACCGACCCAGGCGCGCCAATGACGCAATGAACGGGGCTGTGCGTTTACCCAAGTACAAGCGCGCGACGCGACCAAAGCGCTGTTGCCGATCGCGTGCCACCGACTGCGCAAGGCACTTAAGTCCCGCGCGCGGGTCAGCGGCCCGATGTAAACCTCTTCTTTTCGCCCGGTGCATCGCGTGGCCGAGCAGGCGAGCACGCACGAAACAATCGTTAAGGGCGCCGAGATCGTCCTGGAATCTCTTAAGGTTCCTGATTGCGTGCTTGCCGCCTGGGAGTGTGGCCGCCACTGGCTCCAGCAGGTAACGCACGCGTTTGCCCGCAATACGCGCGGCGTGGATGGCGGATCCATCGTCGATCGCTTCGATCTCGGCCAGGGCCGCTGCGAGGGCCTTCACCTGATCCTCGTACAACTGCTGCGTCAGCGTGACGAAGGAAGCTGACGTTCGATGAAAGACATCGCGCGCCAGCGCGCGGCGAAGCCTAGCTTGCAGCGTCGCAAAGCGGCGCGTTACCTTGGTGCGCGCCTCCTGATCGGCGCGCGCGGCTTGGCGCCGTAACCTTTCTTGCAACCACAAAACGCCAACACGCTCACGTGCCGCGATTCGTGAACCTTGGCGGTCGAGCCACGCGATTTGCACTTCGGCGTCGCGTGCCGCGTTGGTGGCGTGCGTGAGTTTCTTAAGCTTCCGGCGCAGCTTCCCTGACAGCGGCTCGCGCAGCCACGGGGCGTAGGCACGCAACATGGCACGCAAACGGCGCAACGCAACGCGCAGATCGTGCAGGGCTTCGCTATCCACGTTCTGAAGCCAGCGGATGTAAGCGAACTGCGCGTCATTCAGTCTTGCCAGCGCCACCCGATTGAAGGTCGGCTTGGGCTTTCGGTTGCGCGCGCGCTGCGCGGCTGGCCGTGTGGCACGCCCCATCGGAGGCTAAGTGCTGAGCGCGCGCAATTGCTTAGGCGTGAGCGCCCACAGCAGACAACCGCGCCCGGCCTGTACGCGACCCTTAAATTCAATCAAGCAGGCCGCGCCTTTCTTGAGCTCCAACACGGAGCGGGGATCACCGCTCAGAAGCAAACCGGCGAAACAGCTGAGGTCAGGCTCGTGGCCGACGAGCATGACCGTGGCATCTATCGGCTGGTCCAACAGCCAGGCGAGCAGTGTCGTCGCCGGCGTGCCCGGCGACAACGCAGCGACCTCGGTTACGCGCTGATCGTCGAACCCCGCCGCCAGAATCTCAGCGGTTTGCTGCGCACGCACCAAAGGGCTGCTCGCCAACACGTCGGTCTTTTGCACGAGGCTACGTAACGCGCGTACTGCTTTGTGCGTGTCTTTGCGTCCCTCGGGAGTCAATGCACGCTGCGAATCCGCACCGGACGCGCTGCCGTCCTCGGCCTTGGCGTGGCGAATCAGCAGTACGCGCATGGCCGTGAGTATAACGAAGCGCCCGGTGATCGTCTGTTACACTCGCGGCATGCGGCCGGGAACTTGTTGCGGACAACACGCGTCCTAAGGCAATAATGCAGTCATGAACACCGAAGCCCCAATCCCTCGTGCCCACGACAGCCTGCAACGGTTCGTGTTCGAGCACGCGCCGGTGCGCGGTCAGATCGTGCGGCTCGACGCTACCTGGCGCGCGGTGCTCCAACGTCGCGATTATCCCCTGCCGGTGCGCGACCTGTTGGGGGAAACCATGGCCGCCGCGTCACTGCTCGCCGCGAGCATCAAGTTCGACGGGCGCCTGACCATGCAGGTAACCGGCAACGGGCCGGTGCGCTTGCTCGTCGTTGAGTGCACCAGCCGCCAGACGCTGCGGGGGCTTGCGCAATGGAACGGCCCGGTCCCGGTGGGCGGCGTCAAGCAACTGCTGGGTGACGGCAAGCTCGTGATCACCATCGAGCCCGACAAAGGAGAGCGATACCAAGGCGTGGTGGAATTGGACGGCGAGATGATCGCCGACGTATTGGAGCACTACTTCGCGCGCTCGGAGCAACTCGCCACGCGCTTGTGGCTCGCCGCCGATGACACCCAAGCGGCGGGCATGCTCCTGCAGCGCCTGCCGCGCGATGAGCATCACGACCCGGATACCTGGGATCGCGCAGTGCACCTGGGGGCCACCATCACGCGCGACGAGCTGTTGACGCTGCCGGTGCCGACCATTCTGCGCCGGCTATATCACGAAGAGGATATCCGGTTGTTTTCCGGACGCCCGGTGAGCTTCCGCTGCTCGTGTTCGCGCCCACGGGTCGAATCGGTCTTGCGCATGCTGGGGCACGAGGAGGTCAGCGGCATCCTGGCCGAGCGCGGCAAGGTCGAGGTCGACTGCGAGTTCTGCGGCTCACACTACGAGCTTGACCGGGTGGACGCAGAGCAGCTGTTCGCTGCCGCCCACATGACCGACCCCTCGCCCACGCGCCACTGATTCACGCCATTTCTGCCGCCACCTACGCCTCGACGGGGCAAAAGCCTGGTCTACACTTCCGCTACTTAGTCGGTATAATGCGCGGCCCTTTTGTGCCCGCCTTATTTTAGGTCGTTCCCATGATCACCAAGCTTCGCAATATCGCCATCATCGCCCACGTCGACCACGGCAAGACCACGCTGGTTGACAAGCTCCTGCACCAATCCGGCACGTTTGCCGCCCACCAGCAGGTGGCCACGCGCGTGATGGACTCGAATGACCTGGAGCGCGAACGCGGCATCACGATTCTGGCCAAGAACACGGCGATCCGTTGGAACGACTACCGCATCAACATCGTCGATACACCGGGACATGCCGACTTTGGCGGCGAGGTCGAGCGCGTGCTGTCGATGGTCGACTCGGTGTTGCTGTTGGTCGACGCGATGGACGGGCCGATGCCGCAGACGCGCTTTGTCACGCGCAAGGCCTTCGCCCACGGGCTTCGTCCGATCGTGGTCATCAACAAGATCGACCGGCCTGGCGCGCGTCCGAACTGGGTGCTCGATCAGACCTTCGACCTGTTCGACAAGCTCGGCGCCACCGAGGAACAGCTCGACTTCCCGGTCGTGTACGCCTCGGCCTTGAACGGCTACGCCAGCCTCGATCCGACTGCAACATCCGGGGACATGACGCCGCTGTTTGAGACCATCATCCAGCATGTGCCGGCCCCTAATGTCGATATCGACGCGCCGTTCCAGATGCAGGTCACGACGCTCGATTATTCCAGCTACGTCGGCGCGATCGCCGTCGGTCGCATCAAGCGCGGGCGCGTGAAGCCGGGTCAGAACATCGTCGTCGCCGAACGCGACGGCAGCACGCGCAACGCGCGCATCCTGCAAGTGCTCGGGTTCCATGGCCTGGAGCGCATGGAAGTGCCTGAAGCCACGGCCGGCGACATTGTCGCCATCACCGGCATCGAGCATCCGCATATCTCCGACACCTTGTGCGATTCGAGCACGGTTGAGGCGCTGCCGCCGCTCACGGTCGACGAGCCGACCGTCACCATGACCTTCGAGGTCAACAACTCCCCGTTCGCCGGTCAGGACGGCAAGTTCATTACCAGCCGCCAGATCCGTGAGCGCCTCGAGCGCGAGCTGATCACCAACGTGGCGCTGCGCGTGGAAGACACCGACAGCCCGGACAAATTCCGCGTCTCCGGTCGGGGCGAGCTGCACTTGGGCATCCTGATCGAGAACATGCGCCGCGAGGGCTACGAGCTCGGCGTGTCGCGCCCGCAGGTGATCGTAAAAATGGTCGACGGCGAGTCGCAGGAGCCGTTCGAGGCCGTGACCATCGACATCGAGCAGCAGCACCAGGGCGTGGTGATGGAGAAGATGGGGCTGCGCCGCGGCGACCTGCAGAACATGGAGCCAGACGGCAAGGGCCGGGTGCGCCTTGAGTACGTCATTCCGTCGCGCGGCCTGATCGGCTTCCGCAACGAATTCCTCACTATCACTCAGGGCTCGGGCCTTCTGTATTCGGTCTTCGATCACTACGGACCTGTGAAGAAGGGGGAGGTTACGCACCGCATCAACGGTGTGCTGATCTCCAACGGCCAGGGTTCAAGCGTTGCCTACTCGCTCTTTAGCCTGCAGGAGCGCGGGCGCCTGTTCATCGGCCCCGGCGAGGAGCTGTACGAGGGCATGATCGTCGGCATCCACTCGCGCGACAACGATCTAGTAGTGAATCCGCTCAAAGAAAAGAAGCTCACCAACATTCGAGCGGCCGGTAGCGACGAAAACATCCTGCTCACCCCGCCGATCGAGCTGACGCTGGAGAAGGCCATCGAGTTCATCGACGACGATGAGCTGGTTGAGGTTACCCCGCATCATATCCGCCTGCGCAAACGCTTCCTAAAAGAGAGCGATCGCAAGAGAGCCGAAAGAGCGGTCGTCGGATAAGCGACGTACCCGCGGCGCAGTCCTTGTCCAGATAACTACCCCTTGCGTCGCGCCACCCGAAGTGGCGCGACGCGCGTGGTATTCTGGTGCCATGGCGCAAACGAAAAGTCGCGCGCGAGTGGCCGAGCAGCCCATTGCCAATCCAGCGGGTGTCGCCGTATTGATCGATGCGCAGACTCCTGATCTCGCCGCGCGCGCGCAAACACTTGCGATGCGCCTCCACCTTCCGCTTGTCACCGACACGAGCAGCGCCGAAGCGGATTTGATTCTCGCCTGCACCGCGGAACGTCTGGAGCTACGCGATGCGCGCGACCCTCGCGTCGGGCCAGTCTACGTCGACTTCACCCAACCGCGCCGCATGATTTCGCGACGCGATCCTTTGGTTCGCGCGCTCGGCAAGCACACTCGTACAGTGGTCGATGTCACTGCCGGACTGGGTCAGGATGCCTATCGGTTGGCGAGCCTGGGTTTTGAAGTAATCGCCATCGAGCGCAATCCGATCGTGGCCGCGCTACTTGAAGACGGTCTACGCCGGACGGTGGAAACCGCAGGCCTGCGCCTGCTGTGTGGCGATGCGCGCGCACTGTTGCGCGCGATGGAGCCGGCACCGGATGCGGTCCTGATTGACCCGATGTTTCCGACCAAACGCAGAAGATCGGCGGCCGTGCGCAAGGAGATGCGTCTGCTGCGCGCGCTGGTGGGCGACGATCCGGACGCTACCGAGCTGTTTGGGCTGTGCCGCACTTGCGCACGCGAGCGCGTGGTCGTCAAGCGACCCGATCACGCACCGCCCTTGGCGGGCAATCCGTCCCACAGCTATGCCGGCAAGCTCGTACGCTACGACGTTTATCCGACGGCGAAGCGATAAGCCCGCGGCGGGACGATAACGAACAGCATAATTCGTGCCCGCCTCGGGCATAGTTCTACATCACGCGCAAGTATAAGCATTGCCATGCTGGTGTCGTCGCACCAACAAGCCTAAGCTGAGCCGGTCGTTCCGTGGCGTGGTCCTGGACCAACAAAGCCCGCCGACGGTGGGCATGGAGGCTTGCATGAGAAGACGACTCTATTTTCTGCTCCCCAATATCGAGGCTGCGCGCCAGGCATTCCGCGAATTGTTGCTGGCGCGCATCGACGAATCGCACATCCACGTGATGGCGCGCGAAGGCACGCGGCTTGGTGATTTGCCCGAAGCCACGTTTCTGCAAAAGAGCGACACCGTCCACGGCATCTTGCTGGGACTGCTGCTGGGCGGCGCGACCGGAGCGGTGGCCGGCACCGTGGCAGTACTTTTCCCACCGAGCGGACTGCCGATGGGTTTGGGCGTGATCCTCGCGACCAGTCTGATCGGCGCGATCTTGGGCGGCTGGGGCGCTGGCGTCGTGGGTGCGGACGTCCCGAGCACGCGCTTGAATGCCTTTCGCGACGCGGTTAACCACGGTCAGGTATTGATGATTGTCGATATCCCCAAGGGTCGCGTTCAAGAAATTTCACGCTTGGTCGAGCGCCGTCACCCGGATGCCGATATGCGCGGCCTCGAACCGAATATTCCGGCCTTCCCCTAGCCGTACATAGGCAACATCCTCGTGCCGACGGAACCCTGCCACTATGGCAGGGTTTCTTTTTAGCACCAAGGCAAGTGCAGCGCGCGTGCTAAGCTGCGCGGACACTGTCTCTGCATCAATGCTTATGACGGCACCTTGGTTCTACTGTCCCGATCTCGACCCTGCCAGTGATCGCGCGACGTTGCCCGCGACTGAGGTCAGTCATGCGCTCGGCGCGCGACGCCTGCGGGTCGGCGCCGAGGTCAGCCTATTCGATGGCCGCGGCCAGGTCGCGCGGGCGCAGATCGCCGCCGTGAACAACCGCGACCGCAGCGTCGAATTGCAGATCAGCGAGCGTCGCAGGCAAGCGCCATCCGCCGCGCGCCATCTTGCCTGCGCCCTGGCCAAAGGCGATCGCCAAGCCACCTTGTTCGACATGGCAACGCAACTCGGCGCGACCGATCTCACGCCGCTTGAATGCGAGCATTCGGTCGTGACGGTCGGACCCAACAGTGTGGCCCGCTGGGAGCGCATTTGTCTTGAGGCCTGCAAGCAAAGTCGGCGTGCTTATCTGCCGCGCCTGCATGCGCCGACGACACCGGATGCGCTGTGCGCCGCGCGTCAGGCCACGCGCACGCTGATCGCGCATCCGGACGGCCTTGCATTCGCGCGCCTCGAACCTCTACGCACAACGGATGACGTACTGCTTCTGATCGGCCCGGAAGGCGGATTTACCGACGGAGAAGTTGCGGCCGCGCGCGCCAACGGCGCGCAGACGGTTGCGCTCGGTGACGCCATCCTACGAATTGAGACTGCAGCCGTGGCGTTGCTTGCCCTCGTGGCGAACGCCCAAGCGAGTAACTAGGCGGCGCCCACCTCGGTAGCGCCGCTACCCTGCGCCAAGCCCTCGAGTGGCTCGGGTCTATGGATGCTAAAACCCTGTGCGTGGTTGACACCTAGGCCGCGCAGGGCGTGAAGCACCGACTCGTCCTCGACAGACTCAGCGATCGTCTCGATACCGAGCACCTGACCCAGACGGTGGATGGCCTCGACCATGGCAGCGTCGACACGATCGTGCACCATTTGCCGGACGAAACCGCCGTCGATCTTGATGAAATCGACCGGCAAGGTCTTAAGATAGGCAAACGACGACATGCCGCGCCCGAAGTCATCGAGCGCGAAGCGGCAACCAAGCGCACTGAGTTCCGCCATGAAACGCGTCGCGCGCTGGAAACTGGCGATCGCAGCGGTCTCGGTGATCTCGAAGCACAAGCGCCGCGGATCGACGGCGGCGCTCTTTAGCTGTTCAGTGACGAAGCCGAGGAACTGATCGTCGGATAACGACTGGTTCGACAGGTTGATGGCGACCGTCGCGCCGCCCGCGTCGGCGTGCAGCCATTCGAACGCGCGCGTAATCACCCACCGGTCGATTCGGCTCATGAGACCATAGCGCTCGGCCGCAGGAACGAAGGTCATCGGCGGGATCAGCTGGCCGTCCTCGCCCACCATGCGCAGCAACAGCTCATAGTAGTGGACACCTTCGACAGCACGCACCGGCGCCACGCGTTGGTAGTAAAGCTGCAACCGGCCCTCGTCGATCGCGCGCACGATGCGCGTAACCCACTGCATCTCGTCGCGATGCGTGACGAGTTCGCGGTCGCCCTCGTGTTGCACATACACGCGGTCGCGACCGCGCTCCTTGGCAAGGTAGCAGGCCGCGTCCGCCGCGCTCAATGTTTCCGACACAGTTCCGGTTCCGACGTGCACGTGCACAATCCCGATCGATACCCCAATGCGGAAGGTCCTGCCCTGTGCGGTGAAGCGCAGCGCACGTGTCGCATCGCACATCTTGTGTGCGATCCGCTCGGCATGTTCCAACGGGCAGCCTTCGAGTAACGCGCCAAACTCGTCGCCTCCCAAGCGGGCGAGCGAATCGCTTTCCCGCAATAGCGGTTGCCACAGGGCCGCGACCTGCCTAAGCAGCTCATCGCCTGCCGCATGACCGGCCGAATCATTGACGATCTTGAATTGGTCGAGGTCCATGTACATCAGGACATGCGTGCGCTCGTCGTCAGCACCGGCCGCGAGTACCCGCGCCAAACGCGCCTCAAATTCGCGGCGGTTGATTAGGCCAGTCAGCGGATCGTGGCGTGCCTGCCACGACAGCTCACGCGCCATGCTGCGCGTAGCGGTAACGTCGCGGAACACCAGCACGGTTCCGGTTGTCGCGCCGCTCGCATCGTGGATGGGGGCGGCCGAGTCTTCAACGGCAAACTCCTCGCCCGACTTGCTCACCAACAACGCCTGGCGATCCATGCCCATCACCCAACCGTCGACGGTGCCAACAACCGCCGGGTGCTCGATTGGCTCCCGTGTCGCTTGGTTGATCAGGGAATAGACCTGAGCCAACTCGCGGCCTTGTGCCTCGGCCGACCGCCAACCGGTGAGCGCCTCGGCCACCGGATTCAAGTAACGCACGCGACCCTGCGCATCCGTTGCGACGACCGCATCGGCCACTGCGTGCAGGGTAACCTGCGCTTCTTCTTTTTCGCTCGATAGCTGGTCCTCAATGCGGCGCGTTTGTCGAATCACCGTATAGGCGACCGTGGCGCCCAGCCCTAGGCTGGCCACACCCAGCATGAGCACAAGCAGCATGGTCTGCCGATAGTTGGCCTCCTCGGAGGCGAGCGCCGCGCGCGCGTCTTCGCGTTTGTGCTCAACGAGTTCATCGAAGCGCGTGAGGATCTGTTTCTCGAGCGGCACGTCCGCGGCGAAGAACGCGGCGGCGTCCTGTGGCGGTCGACCGCGACGTATATTGTCGACTAGTTCAACCTGCAGGGGCTGGCTGCGTCGGATCAACGCGAGAATTGCCTCATAGCTTGCACGCGAGCGCGCACTGACTCCGAAGCGCTCAAGCTGACTGCGCAGACCGAGGAATTCAGTGGACAGCGCCGTAAAACGTTCGAACTCATCCTCGCGCTCGAAGGAATCATCGGTAAAGTACATGCGATGCATGGTGAGCGAACGCTCACGCACCACGTTGCGCATCGACAGCACCACGTCGATTTCCATTTGCCAGCGCTGGGCGGCCTGTTGCAGGCGCCCGTGAATGCTCGTCATGTAAGCAAGCCCGAGCACCGTCATGGCCAGTGTCAGGATCAACACCAACATGAAACCGGCGCTGACCATGGCATGCGAACTGCGCCAACGACGCAGCGCCGCGCGCCAACCAATGGTCAGGCGCGGTTTGGTTTTGAGCGCGGGAAGGTGCTCTTGCATTCAGGCCGCTGCGTAGGATTTGTCGCCGGATAGCTGGCGGTTTGCCCCTCAGTATAGACGCCGTGGCGAGCTAGCCTACGTAACGCGCGTGTATCAGGGGGGCAACCACGACGCGCAGCTGTGCGTGAGCAGCACGCAACGCCCGCTCGACGTCCGCCGGTGTCGAGGCATGGGCGAAAATGAATCCCAGATAGCTTGCACCCTCGGGCAAGGGCACCAACTCGTAGCCTTCGCGAACTTCGATGCGAACTTCTTCGATATAGGGGATGCGCTCGGCGGCGAGCACGCCTTCAACACGCCGCAAGATGCCCGCCTGCGGGATCGGGATCATCAACACACCAGCCGCTCCCGCGCGCAGCGCGGCGTCGCGCGGCAAATCGAGCGCGTGCATCAACACGATCTCTTCCAGCCCGCGCCCCGTGCCAAAGCGCAGCAAACGTCCGCACATCCCGCCGATGGTGCGCGCCGCTACCTCCAGAATCCACACACCCTCGCTATTGATGCGGCACTCCGCATGGATCGGACCGTGCACCAGTCCCAAGGCGCGACAAGCTTCGCTCACACTCGCCCGCAGTGTCGCCTGGGTCTCGGCGTCGAGACGGCTCGGCGTGACATAATAAGTTTCCTCGAAGAAGGGTCCATCGAGCGGATCGGGCTTGTCGAATATGGCAAGGACTTCGAGTGCGCCATTTGTGAGTAACCCTTCGAGCGCCACCTCGATACCGGGAATAAAACGCTCGATCAGCAGGTGGTTGCGTTCCTCGCCTTGTGCCTCGCCTTCCAACAACCGATCGACGCGCGCGCAAGCCGCGAGCAGATCGCGAGCTGAGTCCGCGCGTATCACGCCGCGGCTGGCCGACAAGGCCAACGGCTTTGCCACGCAGGGATACTCCACCGCTGCAATCTGTTCGCCGAGCGGGCGACCAAGGTCGACGCGCCAGTGGTGCGGCACGGCGACCCCCGCTTGCGCAAGACGCGATCGCGCCAAATCTTTACGGCGTGCATGTTGCGCCGCCTGCGGTGGATTATGCGCGAGACCGAGGTTGGCGGATACGCGCGCGGCCAGTTCGACCGTGACATCATCGGTCCCGAGTACCGCTTGCAGCTGACGCGAACGCGCCAACGCGGTGAGCGTTGCTTCTGCCGCCCGCACATTGGAAAGATCAACGTGCTGGCTATCGATGCCATTGGCAGCGATCGCGTGCGTTCCCTCCGAAGCCAGGACTAGCGCCACACCCAGACGCCGGGCGGCGTCAATATAGGGAGCAATGCGATAACTGCTGTGCGGCGCAATAATGAGCGCGCAGGCTTGCCGTGCCGGCGCGGAGCTTGGCGACGCAGATCTTGTGGTGCTCATGACATTAACCAGCATGACGTCACGCCACGGCGCGCAACGCGCCGCATCGTGAACACTGAGAACCGAGATTCGAGGCCGAAGTGCCTTACGGCTTCTTGAATCGAGCGACCGGAGCTTCGACGGCCGCCGGGCTCGATGTCGGCTGGCGCGGAAACACCAGGTCTACCAGACCAAAATAAGCGTCTTGATTGACGTCGCTAAAGCTCACGCCCACACCGGACTCGGTGACGCGCGTGACCACCGCGGGAAGACGAAAGCTCCTGGACTTGCCTTCCGAACTGACGGTCAGGGCGAGTTCGACATTACCGCTGTAGGGTAGATCTTCGGGAGACGCTTCGAGGAACGCACCGGTTACGCTGATGTCCCGCACGGTGCAAATGACAGCCGACGCCTGATAATTCAGCACGGCGTCGATTTCAATCGGCATGCGTGAGTTGTGGCGACGATCGCTATTCATTGGTCTTCCTCCTCGTCGCTGCCAACAGCTACGCAGGCAGAGACGACACGCTTAAATTATCCGGTTCACCGCGACTTGTCGATAGTCGGTCGATCAAGCCGGATGAGCGGTTTCGTTTTTGTTACTCCGGTACCAGCCATTCGGCGCGAAAACTGGCGTCGGAATCTTGACGCAACAACCGCGCGAGCACCGGCAGCAGGCATCGTAGGCTCTCCAACGTTTTCCATGGGGGATTCACGAGCAGCATGCCGCAGCCGTTCATACGGATGGCGCTGTCATCCGGGTACAGGCGCAACTCCGCCAACAGTACCTCGCGGATCCCGGATTCTCTGATCACGCGGTGAAAGCGCGCAACGGCCCCCGCGTCTTTAATCGGGTACCAGACAGCGTAAATACCGCTTGGCCAACGCACGTGTGCGCTGGCCAACGCCTGTGCCACGCGCTCGAACTCATCGGCTGCCTCGTAGGGCGGATCGATCAGCACTAACCCACGTCGTTCGGTCGGTGGCAGAAACGCTTTCAAGGCCCGGTAACCGTCTTGCAAATGAACGGCCACACGTGCGTCGCGCGCGAATTCCTGTTTAAGCAGCGCGTATGCCTCGGGATGCAACTCGCACAACACGAGACGATCTTGCGCGCGGGCAAAGTGTTTTGCGAAATGGGGCGAGCCCGGGTAGTAGCGCAAGGTTCCGTGCGGGTTGAAGGCGCGCACGCAGGCGAGATAGTCGCTGAACTCCGCAGGGCAATCAGTCAGATCAAATAAGCGACCGACACCGGCGCGATACTCGCCAGTCTTGCGCGCGGCGTCGCCTGCTAGATCATAGCGTCCGCTGCCGGCGTGTGTATCGAGATAACAGAACGGCTTGTCCTTGACGGCAAGCGTTTTAACCACGCGTACGAGGATGCTGTGTTTGAAAACGTCGGCGAAGTTACCGGCGTGAAACGCGTGACGATAATTCAAGATCGAGCCGCTCTCCGAATGCGGGAAGGATGTAGGCGTAGCGCCAATTGCATCCCACGTAAACTCGCGGACGCGCGCTTCGTTACTTGCCTTCCTTCAGCCAACCAGCCGCTCTCTCAGCGAAATACGTCAGGATGCCATCGGCGCCGGCGCGCTTGATGCAGAGCAATGATTCCATGATACAGGCGCGCTCATCGAGCCAGCCGTTCTGGGCCGCCGCCATGAGCATCGCGTACTCCCCGCTCACCTGGTAAACAAACGTTGGCACGCCGAATTCGTCTTTCACCCGCCGCACGATGTCGAGATAGGGCAGCCCAGGCTTGACCATTACCATGTCGGCGCCTTCGTCGAGATCGAGCGCAATCTCCCGCAAGGCCTCATCGCTGTTGGCGCAGTCCATCTGATAGGTGGACTTGTCGCCGATAGGACCGAGGCGAGGGGCGCGGGACAGGGATGTCCCGATTGCGCCTTTGCCGCTCCGCAGCGCCGCGGCAGAGCCAACCGCGTCGCGGAACGGCCCATAGAAGTTCGACGCGTATTTGGCCGAATAGGCCAGAATGCGGGTGTGAATGTGGCCGGCCTTTTCGAGCGCGTCACGGATTGAGCCGATGCGTCCATCCATCATGTCGGAAGGCGCCACGACATCGGCACCGGCCTCCGCGTGACATAGCGCCTGCTTGACCAGTACCGCCACCGTTTCATCGTTGACGACATAACCGCTGGCATCGATCAGGCCGTCCTGGCCGTGCGAGGTATAGGGATCGAGCGCGATGTCGGTGATGACGCCAAGCTCGGGAAAGTTTTTCTTGAGCTCGCGCACCGCGCGCGGCACTAGACCCTTGGCGTTGTACGCCTCCTTGGCCTTGTTGTCCTTTTTGGCCTCCTCCACCACCGGGAACAACGCGATCGCTGGAACGCCAAGACCCAAGAGCTGTTCCGCCTGTTTGAGCAACCAATCGAGCGTCACCCGGCTCACGCCCGGCATGGACGTGACAGGTTGGGTCTTGTTCTTGCCATCGATGATGAATACCGGCTGGATCAGATCCGCTGCGGTCAATACGGTTTCGCGCATGAGGGCGCGCGAGAACGCATCACGCCGCATACGCCGCATGCGTACGCGCGGATTACTTCCGCGAGCTGACATGCGACTAGTCACGTTGGACGATCGGAAATCTAAGCATGGGAAACAACGTTAACTTGTGCCGCGCAGAAAAACAAAGGGCCCGCGCGGTGCGAGCCCCTTGCGAGCACTTGTTGCCGAGCGGTAGTGACTTACTTCGGCTTCTTCGCCTTGGCCTTCGGTTTTGCCTTGGCCTTCGGCTTACCCTTCTTGGGCGCCGCTTTCTTCACCACTTTCTTCTTGGCGGCCGTCTTCTTGGGTGCTGGCTTCTTCGCCACCTTCTTCGGTGCAGCCTTCTTGGCCGGCTTGGCGGGCGCCGCCTTCTTGACCGGTGCGACCTTGGCCGCCGGCGCTGCCTTGGCTGACGCCTTGGCGGCGGACGCCGCCTTGCCCTTACCAACGGCGGCGGCGGCCTGCCCCATCACGTTGGCGAGCGGGCGAATCTGCACCTCGATGATGTCACACATGTTCTTGAAGATCTCGCCGACCGCGCCGACCCCCTTGACGCTGCGCAACTTGTTCTGCGCCTTGTAGTAGGACACCAACGGTGCGGTCTGTTGTTCGTAGACCGTGAGACGCTTGCGCACCGTGTCTTCGTTGTCGTCCGAACGGTGCGTCAGGCTTGAGCCGCACTTGTCGCATTTGTTGGCGGTCTTGGGCGACGAGAAATAGATGTTGTAGATCGCGCCGCAGGCAGCGTTTGAACAATTGCGTCGCCCGGTCAGGCGCTTCATCAAGACTTCCTGGTCGACGTCGACCAGCAGCGCGAGCTGCAGCGGCTGGCCGAGGCGCGCCAACATCGAGTCGAGCGACTGCGCCTGCGGGATGTTGCGCGGGAATCCGTCGAGGATAAACCCAGCCTTGGCGTCAGGTTTGGACAGGCGCTCCTGGATCATGCCGAGCACGATGTCATCGGAAACCAGCTGCCCGGCGTCCATTGCGGCCTTGGCCTTCTTGCCCAGCTCAGTACCGGCTGAGACCGCGGCGCGAAGCAGGTCACCGGTGGAAACCTGGGGGATTTTGTACTTCTCAACCAACTGCTTAGCTTGTGTCCCTTTGCCGGAACCGGGCGCTCCCAGTAGCACTATCCGCATAGCTGTTCTCGCTCTTGGTTGGGGTGAATGGTGGTGATGAGTTGTTGTTTGTCGTTGTCATAGGCCAGAAAGGCGGCGGTAAACTACCGCTACCCCGCCCATAACGTCAATGGTTTTGGGGCTATAAGCGACCCCTATTCACCGATTGAAACGCCAGCCGTGAAGCGGCCCGGAGATTGGGGTAAATTAGCGCCCCCTGCGCGCCCAAGAGCCGGCGGCCACGCCACTTTTTTGTACTGATGACCCGCACCCCAATCCCCGATTTCACTGAGACCGAGACCTGGATCGTCGCCCAGACGCTCAGAGAGCGCTACGGCAGCGAGGTGGATGTCCAGCACGGGGACTCCGAAATTCGCCTGTTTCCGGAGGACCGGGAGCTGACCGTGGTGCCTTGCCTAGTTTGGTCGCAGCGCAATGTCAATTTCGTGATCTTCAAGGCCGGGGAGAAGCGCTTCCGCGGCCAGTTTTACTACCGCGGCTTCCAGCAGTACGGCACCGGCAAACCTGAATACGACGACCTGGGCGAGTGCGTGGTAACGCTGCTGCAAGTCCAGGCCGACCATGACCGTACCGAAAAGACGGAACAAAAAGACCCCGGTCCGCGCGCCAAGGACACCGATTCCAATTCAGACAACCTGGAGTATTACTGGGATTAACCAATCATGGCCAAAACAAAACCACTCAACGCCTTTTACGCTCAGTCCGGTGGTGTCACCGCCGTCATTAATGCCTCCGCCGCCGGTGTCATCGAGACCGCGCGCAAGCACAAGGGGAAAATCGGCACCGTCTACGCCGGCCGCAACGGCATCATCGGGGCGCTCACCGAAGACCTGATCGACACGTCCAAGGAATCGGCCGCCGCCATCAAGGCCCTGCGTCATACGCCGTCGGGTGCGTTCGGTTCCTGCCGCTACAAGCTGAAGAGCCTCGAGGCGAATCGGCGCGAGTACGAGCGCCTGATCGAGGTCTTCAAGGCCCACAACATTGGTTACTTCTTCTATAACGGCGGCGGCGACTCGGCCGACACCTGTCTCAAGGTCTCGCAGCTCTCGGAGACGATGGGCTACCCGATCAAGGCTGTGCACGTACCGAAGACCGTCGACAACGACCTGCCGATCACCGACAACTGCCCGGGCTTTGGTTCGGTCGCCAAGTACATCGCGGTGTCCACGCGCGAGGCATCGTTCGATGTAGCCTCGATGGCCAAGACCTCGACCAAAGTATTTATTCTGGAAGTCATGGGTCGCCACGCTGGCTGGATCGCGGCCGCCGGCGGGTTAGCCTCGACTAAAGACACTGAGATTCCGATTGTGATCCTGTTCCCCGAAATCACCTTCGACAAAGCCAAGTTCCTCGCCAAGGTGGATGAGAACGTAAAGAAGTTCGGTTACTGCACGGTGGTCGTATCGGAAGGCGTGAAGAGTCCCGACGGCAAGTTCCTCGCAGACCAGGGTTTACGCGATGCCTTCGGCCATGCCCAGCTGGGTGGTGTCGCACCGGTGGTCGCCTCAATCGTCAAGGACGGTCTGAATCTCAAGTACCACTGGGGTGTCGCGGACTATCTGCAACGCGCCGCACGCCACATCGCCTCCAAGGCTGACGTCGAGCAGGCCTACGCGACCGGCAAGGCCGCGGTCGAATACGCGATCAAGGGCCACAACTCGGTGATGCCAGCGATCGTGCGCAAGAGCAGCAAACCGTACAAGTGGACCATCGGCATGGCGCCGCTTTCCAAGGTCGCGAACGTCGAGAAGATGATGCCGCGCGACTTCATTACTAACGACGGCTTTGGCATCACGGCTAAGTGTCGCAACTATCTTGAGCCGCTCATCAAGGGCGAAGATTACCCGCCGTACAAGGACGGCATGCCCCAGTACGTCCGTCTGAAAAACACCGCGGTCAAGAAAAAGCTCGGTGATTTCAAGCTCTAAGCAGGCGCGTGGGGCGCCAAGAAAAAGTAATCGCGCAATAAAAAGCGCTATGCTGGCGCCCCACCCCTTTCAGCAGTAAAAAGGCGCCCGACGCATGACCCTAGACAAGGCGCGGGAACTGCTCACGGTTCAGGCCGGGTTCGGTGGCTTCTACAACGCCAATTCCGCCAAGCTCATCTTGTCGGAGGTGTCGCGCGAACACGGCCAGGCCGCCGTGGATCAGTTAATCAGGGAATTGAAGCTCGAACAGGTTTTTGGGTTCGCCCCGGGCAGCCGCTTCGACGGCGGGCTGGTGACGAAGGTCGGTGACCGCCGGTAACGGCAAATGTAGATGCGGCTATCGGATTAATTCGATAGCGGGGGCGAATTTGATACGTAACGGTTCAACTACCGGGAGGAGAAATCATGGCTGACAGTCTCATTTTCGCGCTCGTGTGCGCGATCGCCGCCATCGCGTATGGCGTGGTGTCGATTAACTGGATTCTCGGCCGGCCGGCCGGCAACGAGCGTATGCGCGAGATCGCCGCGGCCGTGCAGGAAGGCGCGGGCGCCTACCTCAACCGCCAATACACCACGATCGGCATCGTCGGCGTGGTTCTGTTCATCGTCATCTTCGTCGCCCTTGGCGCCCCCACGGCGATCGGTTTTCTGATCGGCGCAGTGCTGTCGGGTCTGGCTGGCTACATCGGCATGAACATCTCGGTGCGCGCCAACGTGCGCACGGCCGAGGCCGCGCGCGAGGGCATCAACCCGGCCCTCAAGATCGCGTTCCGCGGCGGCGCCATTACCGGTCTTTTGGTGGTTGGCTTAGGACTTCTTGGTGTCGCCGGCTACTACGCGGCGCTCGTCAAATTCGCTCCCGGCATCGATCCGCTCAAGCCCCTTATCGGCTTGGGCTTCGGCGGCTCGCTCATCTCCATCTTTGCCCGTCTTGGCGGCGGCATCTTTACCAAGGGCGCCGACGTCGGCGCGGACCTGGTGGGCAAGGTCGAGGCCGGCAT
>CP070641.1:1686245-1698089 GCA_020354085.1 Pseudomonadota bacterium | reverse complement strand
TTGCTGACCGCACCCGTCATGCTCTACTCGGCTGCACCCTTTTTGCAGACTGCCTGGCGCGACTTTCGCCAGCTTCGCGCCGGCATGGATGTGCCGGTCTCGCTCGGTCTCGTCGCCGCCTTTGCCGCGAGCCTGTGGACGACATTGAGCGGGCAAGGCATCGTTTATTACGACTCGGTGACGATGTTCGTGTTTTTTCTCTTGGGTGCGCGGTACGTGGAGCTTGCTGCGCGCAAGCGCGCCGCCGAGGCCGGTGAAGTTTTGGCCAAGGCCACACCCGCCACCGCCACACGCCTGGTCGTCGATGCCGACAAGGAGAGCGAAGAGGTCGTGGCGATCGCCGAACTCGCGCCCGGTGATCGTGTGCTGGTGCGCCCAGGCGAACGCATTCCCGCCGATGGGCGCGTGCTCGACGGCCGCGCGAGCGTGAACGAATCGATCCTCACCGGCGAGAGCCGGCCGCTGCCCAAGGCGGCGGGCGCGAACGTGATCGGCGGCAGTATCAACGTCGACAGCCCGCTCATCATCGAGGTGGTCAAGACCGGGCCGGACACGATGTTGTCCGCGATCCTGCGCCTGCTTGATCGCGCAGCCGGTGAAAAGCCGCGGCTCGCGCAGTTCGCTGACCGCACTGCTGCCTGGTTTGTCGCGGGACTCCTGGTCATTGCGGCGGTAGTAATGGTGTTGTGGTGGCAGATTGACCCGACACGGGTGCTGCCAATCACGGTTGCGGTACTGGTCGTCACCTGCCCGTGCGCACTCTCGCTCGCCACGCCCACTGCGCTAAGTGCCGCGACCGGGCGACTCACACGACGCGGACTGCTCGTTACTCGCGGGCATGCGCTCGAGACGCTCGCGCGCGCCACGCACTTCGTATTCGACAAAACCGGCACACTCACGCTCGGTGAACTGCGCCTGATCCATACTGATGCACTCGGGGACGAAAATGCCGATGATTGCATCCGAATCGCGGCCGCGCTCGAGCGACACTCAGAACATCCGCTCGCCAAGGCCATACGCCAGGCGGCACAGGGGCCGGGGTCTGCGCGCGCGCAATCGGTGCACAACGAGCCTGGCGCCGGGATTCACGGTGAGATAGCCGGTCGCCGCTACTGCCTTGGCACGCCCGCCTTTGTCGCTGAACAATTCGGGCACCAAATCGGTCCCGCTCATCTAGCGGCCCTGCAGGCGAGGGGCACGCTGGTTATGTTGGCCGATGCGCGCGGCCTGCTAGCCGCTTTCACCTTTGATGATCCGCTACGACCCGGCGCACAAGCACTGGTAACGGCGCTGGTGAGCGCCGGGAAACAAGTCGTGGTTCTGAGCGGCGATCACGAACAAGCGGTGCGGCGCGTGGCGACTGCGATCGGGATCAAGGAAATTGGCTTCGACCTCAAACCCGACGACAAGCTCGCACGCCTGCATGCGCTGCATGCCGAGGGCGCCGTGGTCGCGATGCTGGGCGACGGAGTAAACGACGCGCCGGTGCTCGCGGCAGCGCAGGTATCGATTGCCGTCGGCAATGCCGCGCACGTATCGGCCGCGGCAGCCGATATGATGCTGTTGTCGACGGATCTCAATACCCTGGTCCATGGCATTGCAACCGCGCGCCGCACGCTCGTTATCATTCGCCAAAACCTTGCCTGGGCACTGGCCTATAATCTGCTGGCGGTTCCGATTGCCGCTGTCGGCTGGGTATCGCCCTGGATGGCGGCCCTGGGCATGTCCTTGAGTTCCTTGTTAGTGGTGACCAACGCCGCGCGCCTTTCCCAGCCACACACGCCGCTCGCATCGGCTCCTACCGCCGGCGCACCGGCGTTCGGCGCCAAGGGGTAGAATCAAGCGCCATGGAAGTCGTGTTCCTATTGGTAACGCTTGCCTTGGTCCTGGCCGGTGTCGTGATCTGGGCCTTCTTCTGGGCAATCCGTTCCGGCCAGTTCGATGATCTGGAAGGTCCGGCGCATCGTATTCTGATGGATGATGCCGAGCCCCAAGGGGAACCGACATCAGCCAAGGCAATCAGGCCCACACCAGCGGCGAAGCACCAAACGCCCCACCGACCGGCGCGGCGCGATTAGCGCGGCGGGGCCCCACGCAGCGCGGCCTTGCGAAGGTCGGAAGTATCCGGCGCGTTGCGCGCAGCGGCCACGGCACCCATACCGCCGCTGCGACTCCGGGCCAAACGCGCGTCCTCCAGCACCGGTAAAAAACCGCCCTTGCTCCCGACGATGAGGGTGAGCCCGACGTACTGCGAGCCGTTATGGTTGGTTGGGGAAAACGACAGGTTGAAACCCCCGAAGTCGATCTGTTTCATCGATTCCAGTGCGGTGATCAACTTCTCGCGCGTCAGGTCCTTGCCAGCGCGCTGCAAGGCCTCGACAAAAGTCTTGGCGACGATGTAGCCCTCAAGGTTGTTGAACGACGGCTTGACCTCCGGTGCAACGCGCGCGATATCGCGGCTGAACTCCATGGCGATACTGGACGACGGATCCCACGGATACGGCACCACCTGCGAGATCATCACGCCATGCCCTTCCGTGCCAAGTTCCCCAGCCAGCGCCTCACTGCCGACGAAGGACACATTCAAATAGTCCGGCGCTTGCCCGGTCTTGTTCATACCCTTGACGAAGGCAGCGCAGGATTTGTATGCGCTGATCATGATGATGCCATCGGGTGTACTGGCAGAAATACGCTTGACCGCCTGGTCGACCTCGACGGTGTTACGCTCGACGGTGCCGAGCGCAGCGATGGTCAGGTTGCGCCGCTCCATGGCACGTTTGACCCCTTCGAGGCCGGCTTTGCCGTAGGAATCATTTTGATAGAAGACAGCGATTTTTTTCTTGCGCTGTGACACCAGGAACTCGACCAACCGCTCGGTCTCATCGAAGTAACTCGCGCGTACGTTGAAAATGTAACGATTGAACGGGCTGCGCAGCCCCTCGGCGCCCGTAAACGCGCCGAGGAACGGGACTTGCGCCTGCGACACAGTCGGGATCACCGCGTAGCTCGTGGGAGTGCCGACATAACCGATCAGGGCAAAAACCTTGTCTTGACTGATCAGGCGCTGCGTGTTTGGCACCGCACGATCGGGCTCGTAACCGTCGTCGAGCGACACCAGCTCAATGCGCCGGCCGTTCACGCCGCCTTCGGCGTTGATGCGCGCGAAGTAGACGTTCAAGCCCTCGCGCATGGACTGACCCAAGCGCGCCGCCGGACCGGAGAACGCCGCCGATTGGCCGAGGACAATGGAATTGTCCGTGACGCCTGGTACCGCGGCGTGCGCGACCAGCGGGGAAGCGCCGATACCCAGGAGAATGGACAGGGAAACTGCACACGAAGTCAATCGATCCATGATGACACCTCAAACTGATCCCAGAGTAAAACCTGTAATACCACAGTGCTGCCAATCCAAACTATAGTTGGCACGTGGCACGCTGCAGGCCATTAGCGGAGATCTGGTGCAGTTTCTGACCAGCGCTCGGGCGCGACCGCCAAACGGTTGTGGCGTCAAAGCACCGACTTCCCCTGCGTCATCGGCTCGCATGCAATTGCGAACTGTGCGGACCGACAACGGAAAGTCCTCGAAGCGCACCCCGATACCGCACGCGTTACGAACCCGCGGCCCCACGCACTAGTCGCGTCAATGCGACGCATGGAGCGGCGCGATATCGACGTAGACGAGATATTCGCCGACTTTTCCGTCCCGCAGTCGAAAGACATTGACGAAAGGCAGCGTCAGCTCGCTACCATCGTGGCGTGTGTAAGTCACCTCTCCCTGGCACACCAATGAATCCTTGCCTTGCCAGGTATCGAGCAAGGCATGGCGCAAGGCGCGGATGCTCGCGAAAAATCCCTCGACCGCTTGCGCCACTGTGGCGCTGCCCGCAACTGGTGGCGCGTTACCAAAACGGAAAATCGCCTTGGAATCCAAGAACTCCAGAAATCCAGCGGTATCCTTGGCGTCGATTCGGACGAATAGCGTATCAAGAGCCAACGTTGTCGCCATCATCACCTCCTGTTTGTCGATCGCATGGCAGTGACCCATCGTGGGCGCCTGTTTGAGCCAAAGCAAGTTTTCACCATATGGCAACCGCGGAATGGCCCAGGGGGCTGCCGGTGGTCACTTCTTACCTGTAATAATGGGCGCTACCGCGATGGAAAAACGGTCCGGGGTGCAAGACGAACCCCAGCGCGAGATAGGCATGTCCCACGGAGCGGGTTGGCGATCAGCATTCACGCGATGGTTGAAGGAGGGTCCCATGTATTCGAGAGGCGCGCGGTTGAACAAACTCCTTTTGGCGTTGGCTCTATTGGTACCGACGTTATGGGTGCCAATGCTGCAAGCGGCCGAGCTGGAAAAGAAAGTAGTCATCGTTACCTCGTTCCCCAAGGAGCTCTTTCAGGCTTACGCCAAGGCCTTCGAGAGCAAGCATCCCGACACGAAGGTCGAAGTGTTGAACAAGCCCACGTCGTCCGGCATCGCTTACATTCGCGAGACCACGTCGAACCCACCCGATATCTTTTGGGTGTCTGCACCCGATGCCTTCGAGGTGCTGAAGGCGCAGAAGCTGCTGCAGAAGTACGACACCAAGGCCAAGGGCATCCCCGACAAGATCGGCGGCTACCCGATCCACGATCCGGACGGTTTCTACAAAGGCTTCGCCGTCTCCGGTTACGGCATCATGTATAACACCCGCTATCTCGGGGCCAAGAAACTGCCGGTACCGAAGGAATGGGATGATCTCAAGAAGCCGGTGTATTTCGGCCACGTCGCGATCTCGGCGCCGAGCCGCTCGGGCACCACGCATCTCACCATCGAAACCATCTTGCAGGGTGCCGGTTGGGCGAAAGGCTGGGCCGACCTGATGGAAATCGCAGGTAACTACGCCACCGTCACAGAGCGCAGCTTCGGCGTGCCTGACGGCGTCAACAACGGTCAGTTCGGCATTGGCATCGTCATCGACTTCTTTGGTTTCTCGTCAAAGGCCACCGGATTCCCCGTCGAGTTCGTCTATCCGACGCTCACCACGCTCGTGCCGGCCAACGTCGGGATGATCGCCAACGCACAACACCCGAAGGCCGCTAGTGCGTTTATCGAGTACCTGCTTTCGCCCGAAGGCCAGGCCATGTTGTTCTCGCCGGAAATCTCGCGCTTGCCGGTATTGCCGAGCGCGTATGACAAGGCGCCCGCCGGCATGCCGAACCCGTTCAAGGACGCCTCCATTGGTGCGGCGGTTAAATTCGACACCGACGTGTCGGAGCTGCGTTACGCCTTGGTCAACTCCATGTTCGATCGGCTCATTACCTTTCGCTTGAAGGAACTCACCAGTGGCTGGCAGGCGGTGCATACGGCCGAGGCGGCGCTCAAGAAAAAACCCAACGCCAAGGCCAGCGAGCAGGTGGCGCAGGCGCGCAAGCTCCTGACAACGGTGCCGGTGAGCGCGCAGCAGGCCGCCGACAAGAATTTCACCGCCATCTTCAAGAAGGCGAAGAAGGACAAACCGGTGCCGCAGCGCCAGGCGGAAATCGAGGAGCAATGGGACACTGCTGCCAAGCAGACCTATGCCAAGGCCAAGGAGTTGGCGGAGTCGGCGGTGAAGCTCGCCAAGTAATTAACGAAGCGCCGGGGTGATAACGCTCGCCCCGGCCTTGCGTTACGCCTCGATGCGCTGGACCACCGGCCAGATTGCGGTTGCCGCCCTGCTCGCGGCGTTTCTGCTGCTGTTCCTGGTCGTCCCGGTTGGCCAGGTCATCCTCGTGGCATTTTCCGATGGCGCGGGTGGCGTCACGCTCGTGCACTTCCAGGATTTCTTCCGCACTTCGCTGTTCCGCGAGTCGTTCTACAACTCATTCTACGTCGCTGGCATGTCGGTGCTATTCGCCTCGGCTCTGGCGCTGCCGCTCGCCTACTTCACGGTGCGATTTCATTTTCGCGGCGCTATCCTGATTCAAACGCTCGGCGTGATCCCGCTCATCATGCCGCCGTTCGTGGGCGCGGTGGCAATGCAGCTCCTGTTCGGCCGCAACGGCAGCCTCAATCTTCTGCTCGATCAATACTTTGGTTTCACCATCCCGATCATGCAGGGGCTAAACGGCGTAATCTTCGTCGAGACCATTCACTATTTTCCCTTTATCCTCTTAAACCTCTCCGCCGCGCTCGCCAATATCGACCGCGCCATGGAAGAGGCGGCGCAGAACATGGGCGCGAGCGGCTGGCAACTGTTCCGCCGCATCGTCTTTCCCCTGGCGTTGCCCGGCTACGTCGCCGGTGCTGCCCTGGTATTTATCAAGGTGTTCGATGATCTCGGTACGCCGCTCGTGCTCAACGTTACTAACATGCTCGCGCCGCAGGCCTATCTGCGCATCACCTCGATCGGTCTGACCGATCCCATTGGCTACGTCATCTCGGTAATCATGGTGGCGTTTTCGCTCGCCGCGCTGTGGGCTTCGGCACTGGCACTCAAAGGTAAGGAATACGCGACCGTGCAGCGCGGCGGCGGCGGACTCGCCAAGCGCCGCTTGAAGCCGTGGGAACAGGCCGCGGCCATGGCGCTCATCATTCTCATTCTGATCGTCGTGCTGTCGCCGCATATCGGCGTGTTTCTATTGTCGATCGGCACCATCTGGTCGTTTAGCGTGCTGCCCGATGCCTACACGCTCAAGCACTACATCGCGGTGTTTGAGGAGTCGACCGGTTTTATCGGCAACACCCTCTTGTATGCGGGGCTGGCTGCCGCCATCGACGTGGTGATCGGCACGGCAATCGCTTACCTCATCTTGCGCACGCGCCTGGTCGGCCGGCAGACACTCGACTATGTCGCCACCGCCGCGCTCGCGATTCCGGGTGTCGTGCTCGGCATCGGCTACTTGCGCACCTTCTATGGTGTGGAGTTGCCCAATGGCCAGCCCTTGGCCACCTTCTGGGTGATACTGGTCATCGCTTACGCCATCCGGCGTCTGCCGTACGCGTTGCGAAGTTGCGTGGCGGCACTGCACCAAGTGCATATAGCCATGGAGGAGGCCGCGGAGAATCTCGGCGCCGGCAAGGCCACCACTGTGCGCCGCATCGTCGTGCCATTGATGGCCGGCGGCATGCTCGCCGGCTTTGTCACGAGTTTCGTCACCGCGGCGGTGGAACTCTCGGCCACGCTCTTGCTCGTGGCCAAGAACGCCGACGCCCCGATCGCCTATGGCATCTACGTCTACATGCAAACCGCCGCCGGGCGCGGCCCGGGCGCAGCGCTCGGCGTGATCGCGGTCGTGCTGGTGGGCGCCGGCACCTATCTCTCGCATCGCCTGATCGAGCGCGAGCGTTACCAATCCAGTCTGGAGGCCAACCGATGAGCGCCACTGCACCCCTGTCCGTTCAAGGCGTGGGCGTCACGATCGAAAATATCAGCGTCGCCTTCGGCGAAACACGCGTGCTGGAAAACGTCAGCCTGACGGTCAATCCCGGCGAGTTCTTTGCCTTTCTCGGTCCCTCCGGTTGCGGCAAGAGTACGCTGCTGCGCCTGATCGCGGGTTTTGGCGAGGCCCAAAACGGGCGCGTCCTGATCGGCGATACCGAAATCAGCCAACTACCGCCGTGGAAGCGCAACGTCGGCATGGTGTTCCAGAGCTACGCGCTGTGGCCGCATCTGACGATCTGGGACAACGTCGCCTTTGGCCTTGAGCAGCGGCGTGTGCCACGCGAGGAGCTTGCGCGCCGGGTCGAAGCGGCGCTCGATCTCGTTGGGCTCAAGGCCTACGCGAAACGCCGGCCCGCCCAGCTGTCGGGCGGCCAGCAACAGCGCGTGGCGCTGGCGCGCACGCTTGTCATCGAGCCGCAGGTGCTGTTGCTCGATGAACCCCTGTCCAACCTTGATGCCAAGCTGCGTGTCCAGATGCGCCACGAGATCGTCGAACTCCAGCGCCAATTGGGTGTCACGGCAATCTACGTCACCCATGACCAGGAAGAGGCCAATGCCATCGCCGATCGCATGGCGATCCTGCACGATCGCGTCATTCAGCAGATCGGCGTGCCAATGACCATGTACGACAACCCGGCCAATGCTTTCGTCGCGCAGTTCCTCGGCATTGCCAACGTGCTGGAAGGCGAATTGCTGGCGCGCGAGCAGCTCTTTCGCACGCGCCTCGGCGTGGACTTGGCGCTTCCCAAGAACCTGGCGTTCAACAATCGCGGTCGGCGCGTCATGTTCCGTCCTCAGGCGATTGCCCTCACTGGTGCGAGCGGATCTGCCCCGGTCAGCGGCGCGCAGTTCCAGGGACGGGTGCGCGATGCCGAATTCCTCGGCAACATCATGCGCTACCGCATCGCGGTCGGCGATCAGCTGTTGCTCGCGGACGTGCCGCATCGCCGTGGCGAGAGCTACTTTCCCGCCAATACCGCGGTCGACCTGGCGATCGAACCCGAGCAGCTGGTGCTGCTTCCCGACTGATATTGGGCCCGCGCGTGCGCGCCGATGAGTAGCCTCGCGCTCATACTGGTGCTGGCGGCGGCGCTGGTTCATGCCACCTGGAACTATCTCGCCAAGCGTGCCGGCGGTGGTGCTGCCTTCGTCTGGTTGTTCGGCTTGGTGTCGGTCGCGCTCTATTCGCCGATCGCGCTATGGCTACTGGCGGAGCGCGACTGGCACATTACGCCCACACAGCTACTGTTCATGGCCGGTACGGCGCTAATACACGCCGCATATTTCTTGTTGTTGCAGCGCGGCTATCGCGCCGGGGATCTGTCGCTCGTCTATCCGCTCGCGCGCGGCACCGGACCGCTGCTCGCCACGCTCGCCGCTGTCGCGTTCTTTGGCGAGCGGCCGACGACCTTGGCGTTAGCCGGCGCGGCGCTGGTCATAGGTGGCATACTGTTCATGGCGCTGCGTCCTCGTGACCTCGCACGTGCCGGCGCGCATCCTGAAGCGGTCGGGTACGGGATTCTTACTGGTGTCACCATCGCCGCCTACACGCTATGGGACAAGCACGCCGTCGCGATGCTGTTGATTCCGCCGCTCGTGCTCGATTGGGCGAGCAACCTTGGCCGCACCTTGCTGGTGTCGCCGTACGCGCTACGTCACTTGGTGCAGGTGCGGGAGGTGTGGCGCGCGCGCCGCTTCGAAGTCATCGCGGTCGGCGTACTGTGCCCGCTCTCTTATATCTTGGTGCTGACCGCCCTTGTGTTCACGCCGGTCAGCTATGTGGCGCCGGCGCGCGAGCTGAGTATCGTGATCGGCACGCTGTTTGGCGCACACCTGTTGTCCGAACCGCACGCGCCACGCCGAATCGTTGGTGCCGCCGTGATCGTGCTCGGTGTGCTCGCGCTGGCCCTCGGCTGACCATGCCTACCGTCGAACCCCTTCTTCCTGCTACGATGCCGCTCGCATGAGCGCGCGCACCATACTCGTCTTGAACAGCAAGGGTGGTTGCGGCAAGACCACGATCGCCACCAATCTTGCCGCCTACTATGCGCAGCAAGGCCGCGCGGTGTGCTTGGCGGATTTTGACCCGCAGCGGTCCAGTCTGCAGTGGCTCGAAGCCCGTTCACCGGACCGGCCCAAGATCGAGGGTGCCGCCGCCTTCGACGGCGGTTTTCGCCTGCCGCGCACGGCCGATGTCGTCATCATGGACGCGCCGGCGGCAATACATGGTGCTGATCTCACCGCGCTCGTGCGCCGCGCCCAGACGATTCTCATTCCGGTGTTGCCGTCGGCAACGGACATGCGCGCCGCCGCGCGCTGCGTGCACGCGCTTTTGACCGTCGGCAAGGTCGCGCGCCACCAGACTCGCTTGGCGACAATCGCCAATCGCGTTCCGCCGGGATCGACAATTCAAGGCGCGGTCGAGACGGTGCTGAACAGCGTGCACCTGCCCTATCAAAGCGTGCAAAGCCAGATCTATCGCCCGCTCGAACGCTTCCTCGCGCGCTTGAGGATTCCGTTCGTCGCCACGTTGAACGATTCCCCAAGTTATGCGCTGGCCGACGCCCAGGGGCTTGGGGTCTACGAGCTCCGCGACAGCCGTTCGGTGTGGGATTGGGTACCGTGGCGGCCGCTGGTCGACTGGCTCGACAGCCGCCGCAGCCTACCGCGCGCAGTCTAAGAACCCTCTCCTAGATCACCTCGCGTGACTTGTCGCGCGCCGGATCGTTTTCCGGCAACACGTCCGCCACCCACTCGCCGGTCTTCCATCCCGGTACCGGTGTCGGGCATCCGCTCTTCGGCACAAAGCGCGAGCGCTCAATGAGCTTCATCTTGTGGATGTAGCGCGGGCAATTGTTGAAGATCTCGCGCGCCCGCACGCGCACCACGAATTGCGCCTCGGGAAACTCACTTTTCAGCGGGTCGCCGTGATCGATGGTGGCGACACCATTGAAACGCAGGCGCCGGGGTTGCGCGAAGTCGATGAACAAGATACCGACTTGGCCCGCGCTCGCCACATTACCCATCGATTGGTACATGCCATTGCCGTCATAGTTCGGAAACGCAATGGTGTGCTCGTCCACCACGCGCACGAAACCGGGATCGCCGCCGCGGTACGAACAGCTCACGTGTCCACGGGCATCGACGGTCGCGAGGAAGAACATGTCGCGGCTTTCGATGAAGGCCTTGTCGCTCTCCAGGATGGTATCGTGCACCAGGGCCTCGTCCAGACGATCGGCCAGGCGCCGGGTGTCAAAACGGTCTTGCAGCTCACGGTGGCTGTCGAGATAGAAGTCCGACATGTAACCTCCTGCAGTTTGTGGATAGGCAAGCGATCGTCACACTAACAGGCGCGGAACATCTCACCCGTCTCGTGCGGGCGCAGTGAGGTTGCGCTCGGGAGCTATCAGCAGTCAAGCCGGCGCGCTTGGAACCCTCTATGAAACAACTACTTCCGCCGTCGGCCTGTCCCGAGCACAAGACTTCAAGGTCTCCACGCGGAGCGCCCCGATTTGGCGCGCATATCGCAGTTTACGCTGTGCGGGAAGGCGGACTACGATAGCGGAATCTAGAACCCACTACTGACCTAGGAGGACAGTCCATGGCTGCCAAGAAAAAGGTCAAAAAGAAGACCAAAGCGAAGACCAAACCGAAGAAGCGCGTCGCCAAGAAGAAAACCGTCGCGCGCAAGAAACCGGCTAAGAAGAAAGTCGCGGCCAAGCGCCCGGCCGCGAAAAAGAAGCCCGTCGCCAAGGCCAAACCGGCCGCCGCGCGGGCGCCAGTACTGAAACCCGTTAAGCCGGCAGCCGCCGCGGCCCCGGCCGGCCAACGCGTCGGTGTCGTCACGCACTACTTCAACCACCTTTCGGTGGCGATCATTAAAATGGAATCGGGGATGCTGCGCGAAGGCGACATGGTGCACATCAAGGGTCACACCAGTGACTTCAAGCAACGCGTGCAGTCGATGGAACTGGACCACGTACACGTGCCCGAGGTCTGGCCCGGCCAGAGTTTTGGCCTCAAGGTGAGCGAGCACGCGCGCGAGCACGACGTGGTGTATAAGATTCCGAGCTAACCGCGTAACCCGATCGTCCCCTGTGACCAAGAGAGGCCCGCATCTGCGGGCCTTTTGTTTGCCGGCTACTCGAGACCATGCTGCCAGGCGCGGTCGGGCCGCGTAACTGGCGCTAATCGATCTCGACAACTTCAAATCGGTAAATGACAAAAATGGTCACGCCGCGTGCCCGGCGCCCGCAAACGGCCTCGAAGAGAGCGTGCGGCTTAGCCTTCCGGCGCAGCGGTCTTGAGCCGTTCCACCGCCAATTCGCGCATGCGGAACTTCTGCAACTTTCCGGTGACGGTCATCGGAAATTCCTCGACGAACCAGATGTACTTAGGAATCTTGAAGTGTGCGATCTTGCCCTTGCAGTAGGCT
>CP070641.1:1682464-1686145 GCA_020354085.1 Pseudomonadota bacterium | reverse complement strand
GCCATATCATCCAGCAGGATTAACAAGCCTCCGTCCTTGCCTTCGGCCAGCACCACGAAACGCGGTAGCAGCGCGTATCCGGTCCGGCTCTTTACCATTGTGCGCTGGCGAAACTCGGGTTTGTTGGAAAGCCAGCCGAACAATTGAATCGCCAGGTCGGGCGCAATCTCGCTCAAAGGTGGCTTTCGGTTGATGCTGACGGGAACGCCGAGAAAGCGGTGGGCCGCGAGGTTCATCATGCGGAGGTTACCGCCCATGTCGCACACAACCACTCCGGACTGCATGCGCTGGATAATGAGTTCATTCAGTTTCGCCAGGTTGGCGATGTCGACGCCACGCCGTGCCGCCAACTCTTCAGTCGCGCGCAGCCGCGTTGAAAGGGTATACCCCAAGTACGCTGTGGCAAAGAGACCAAGACCGAACAGGCCAACGCGCGGAAACTGGTCAGCAGCGTGCGGACTAAGCGGCGCTAGTTCCCCGGCCAGAGCGCTGCCAAATGCTCCCTGCAGATCGCCCCAAGCATGCTGCAATAGCACTGCGATCGTCGCGAGCGCCGCATAGAATAACGTGGTCTTCTTGCCGAGCATCAGGCTTGTGCCGCCGATGGCCACTAGCAATAGCAATTCGACGCCACTGCCAATGCCACCACTGGCGTGCAGCAAGATCGTCAGCAGCGTGATATCGGCGAACGAAAGCAGCGTGGCTTGGGAATCGAAGTCTGGTTTCTGCAGATGAATCGTGACCATGCCACCGATTCCGACGATCGCATACAGCAGGCCCGCGAGCAGAAATAACGCCGGCGAATTGGTTCCAAACGGCGGAACACTTCCAACGGTGACACCAATCGCGACGGCGGCGCTCGCGATGGTAAGCCGGTATAGGTTGAAAAACTTAAGGAGCTTCCAATTCTGCGCCTCGACATCGGCGCGACTGGCCGCGAGGCTCAAACCCTTGGAAAGACGCTTGCTGTCCGTTGCGGCCATAGGATTGAACTAGCACAGTTTTCCATGTGTCGCAAAAGCGAATCAGGCCGTTCGCCGGCACTACCGGCGCTTCGTCGCCCGAGCGTGTTCGGAACTACAGTAGTAGTAACCACTGCGGACGAAGGCCTCTTGCCGGGGGACATAGAGACGGCAGTGGGCACAGGCGACCATCGCTGACGAATCGAGTCTGCCCTGTCGAGTGTTGTCTGCATCGTCGCTACCGCGAGCCTGCCGCAGGGCGCGGCGTAGCAGCAGCCCCACCGCCCAGACGGCGAGCAACAGAATGACGACTTTGAGGAAGGTGCCCATCGGACGAGCCTGCTAGCTCGGTTTGCGCATGCTGGAATGAACGGGAACGACCCTTACCGCAAATCCATTTTAGCGCGCGGCGGCAAAGTATTGGTCGGGGTGAGAGGATTTGAACCTCCGGCCCCTTGCTCCCGAAGCAAGTGCTCTACCAGGCTGAGCTACACCCCGAGGACTAGTGCGTGCGGTGAACGGAAAAATGCGCGAGATCGTGCAGCGCTTGTTTGTAGGGCGAGTCGGGAATCGCCGTCAGGGCCTGTTGTGCCAGGCGGGCCTGCTCCTCAGCCCGGCGCGCAGTGTACGCGATGGACCCTGTTGATTCAATGGCGCTCAATACCGCATCGAGATTGGCCAACCCGCCCTGTTTGATGGCCGCGCGCAGTGCGCTTCGCTGCGAATCGGTGCCTTCACGCAACGCGTGGATCAGGGGCAAGGTCGGCTTGCCTTCCGCCAGATCGTCGCCGACGTTCTTGCCGAGTTCGGGATTGCTGGCGCCGTAGTCGAGCGTGTCATCGATCAGCTGGAAGGCGATGCCGAGATGCATGCCATAGGTCGCCATGGCCTGCTCGGTCGCGCCGTTCTGCTTGGTGATGACCGCGCTCAACTGGCTGGCGGCCTCAAACAGCCGCGCCGTCTTGCTACGGATGACATCAAAATAGCGCGTCTCGTCCGTGTCCGGGTCATGGCAGTTAAGGAGCTGCAGCACCTCACCGCGCGCGATGTTGTTGGTGGTCGAGGCGAGGATCTCCATGACGCGCATGTCGTTGGTTTCGACCATCATCTCGAAGGCGCGCGAATAGAGAAAATCGCCGACCAACACGCTCGCCTCATTGCCCCAGATGGTATTGGCGGTCGTTTGCCCGCGGCGTAGTTCTGAGCCATCCACCACATCGTCATGCAAAAGGGTCGCGGTGTGAATGAATTCGATCACGGCCGCTAGCAACACATGTTTGTCGCCGTGTTCGTAGCCCAGCGCGCGGGAGGCGATCAACGTTAGTAGCGGGCGCAGCCGCTTGCCGCCGCTACTTACGATGTAGGTCGCCAGTTGGTTGATGAGGACAACGTCGGACTGAAGGCGCTCCCGGATGGTCCGGTCGACGGCCGCCATATCATCGCGCGCCAAGTCCTTTATCTTGTTGAAATCCATAGGGTTCGCCGCCTTGGGCGGGGCATGCTAGGGTTCCTCCTGGAAGGCGTCAAGCCCGCGAAGCAGTTACGCATGGCGCTGACTTCGGCTCGGCGGGAGGGCGCCGCGACAACGACTTGGCCGGCAATGTCTGGTGCCGTAGACGGAAGCGATAAGGCGCCCCCTTCGGTTCCAGTCTAAGTTTGACGCCTGTCCTCGGCACCGATAAAATCCGCGCCCTTTACATAGACTTACAGCGTCTCTCGGGGCGTTTCGGAGAAAAGCATGTACGCGGTTATTGAAAGCGGCGGCAAGCAGTATCGAGTGGGCGTGGGCGACGTGATCCGCGTCGAAAAGCTCGATGTGCCGGCTGGCGATACCATCGACCTCAACGACGTGTTGATGGTAGGTGAAGGGGAAGCGGTGAAGATCGGCACGCCAAAGGTTGCCGGCGCCAGTGTCACGGCCAAGGTCAAGGCGCATGGGCGCGGCGAGAAGATCAGCATCATCAAGTTTCGTCGTCGCAAACACTATCGTAGGACTGCCGGGCACCGCCAGGACTACACGGAGCTAGAGATCACCGGGATCAAGTAGGCACCAACGATCACGCGTCGTACGCCACGGTAGTGCGTGCGGACAAGCAGCACAGAGGACTTAGCAATGGCACACAAGAAAGCAGGCGGCAGCTCGCGCAACGGCCGCGATTCACAGGCGCAGCGTCTTGGCGTAAAGCGTTTCGCCGGCCAACAAGTGTTGGCGGGAAACATCCTCGTGCGCCAGCGTGGTACACAGTTTCATCCCGGCAACAACGTGGGTATCGGCAAGGACGACACGCTGTACGCACTGGCCACCGGTAAGGTGGTGTTCGAGACCAAGGGGCCGCGCAATCGCAAGACAGTCAGCATCATACCCAGCTGAGTGGTGTCTTTCGCTGAACGAACGAAACCCCGCTACGGCGGGGTTTTTGTTTTGGCGATTGCCTGCTCGGTATCTGGACTAAAAGGTCCGCAGTTGCGGGGCCGTCAGTGGTTTCCGTTACGACGAAGATGATATGAAGTTCGTTGATGAAGCGGCGATACGCGTCGAGGCAGGCCACGGCGGCGCCGGCTGCTTGAGCTTTCGGCGCGAGAAATTCGTGCCACGCGGCGGGCCTGACGGCGGTGACGGTGGGGCTGGCGGAAGTATCTATTTGGTCGGGCGCGATGGTTTGAACACCTTGGCGGATTTCCGGCATACGCGCCAATTCCGCGCGCCCCATGGGGCGCG
>CP070641.1:1674133-1682364 GCA_020354085.1 Pseudomonadota bacterium | reverse complement strand
AGGCGCGCGAGCGCTTCGGCAGCATGGCGTTCGATGAGCTGCTGGGACCTGCGATCTACTACGCCGAGAACGGCTATGCGGTATCGCCGGTGGTGGGCCAGTCATGGCGCATGTTCGAGACGCTGCTTGCCCCACACGCCGATTCACGCCGCACGCTGCTGGTCGACGGGCGCGCACCCAAGGCTGGCACCGTGCATCGCCAACCCGATCTGGCGCGCTCGCTCAAACTGATCGCACAAGAAGGACCGGCCGCGTTTTATAACGGTGCAATCGCCCAAGAGATCGTGCGCTTCAGCCGCGCGCACGACGGGCTGTTGGCGCTTGAAGACTTTGCCGCGCATCGCGGCGAATGGGTCGAGCCGATCGCGACCGACTATCGCGGCGCGCGCGTGTTCGAACTGCCGCCCAATGGCCAGGGCATCACCGCACTCATGACGCTCAATATCCTGGAGCAGTTCGATGTCGGAAGCTTTCCTCGCCTCGGTGCCGATCATCTGCACTACGTCATCGAGGCCTTCAAGCTCGCCAATGCGGAACGCGAGCAGCATGTCTGCGACCCCAAGTTTCACCCGGTGCCGGTTAACGATTTGCTCGACAAGGATTTCGCACACACGCAGGCCGCGCGCATCGACCCCAAGTGCGCCGCCGACTATCCCGTGCCCGCGCGACTGCGTCCGCATCGCAACACCGTGTACCTGACCGTGGTTGATCGTGATCGCAATGCGGTCTCGCTCATCAACAGCCTTTACTATCCTTTCGGCAGCCTGATGGTGGCCGGCAATACCGGTATCACCTTGCAGAACCGTGGCGCCGGCTTCGTGCTCGATCGGAAGCATGTGAATTGCATTGCGCCCGGCAAGCGGCCCATGCACACCATCATTCCGGCGATGGCGTATCGCGGTGAGGAGCTGACCCTGTCCTTCGGCGTCATGGGCGGTGAGTACCAGCCCATGGGGCACGCCTACGTGCTCACCAATTGGCTCGACTATGGACTCGATTTGCAGGAGGCGATCGATGCGCCGCGCTTTCTGCCCGGCTTGGGCGTGGTGGCAGCGGAACGATCCTTGCCCGCGGAAAGCGCTGACGCGCTACGGCGCCGCGGGCACGTGGTCGTGGAATCGGATACCGCGCTCGGCGGTGGTCAGGCGATCCTAATCGATCACCGGCGGGGAGTACTGCAGGCCGCTTCCGACCCGCGCAAGGACGGCTGCGCCCTCGGCTACTGAAGGGCGCGTCGCCCTATCAGGCAGCGCGTGCCAGGCGAAGGTGCGCGCGGCAGGAGCCCGTGGTCCCCAGGCTGCTGGACAGTACCTGGCACAGACCTTCGCCATGTGTGAGCCACGCGCCGTACAGCAGCGCCGCCACGCTCGCGTACTGGCCGAGCAGGAAAACGAAATCAACGAACCGAATCAACATAGTCTCTACCGTTTGTTTAGTTAGGCCCGCGCCGGGCATTGAAATCATCCGTCGCCAGGTGGGGCCGGATCACAGCCGAGATGACCGCCCGTCCGCTAGGGGTAAGAGGACAGCGCATACGACTGCTCTGTCAGCAAGTATAACCAGCGCTCGTACACACGTTGGCCGTTTGTCGGCTAATGCTGCGTACAAGGCCCTCTGACATAGAGCGCTTTTGGGGTCGGATTCGGCGATATCAAGCGAAATGCGAGTCCCGACCCACGCCGTCTCGTGGGCCGGCTTGCCAGCGTGCGCGCCTTAGCCCGCGAGTCCGAGCTTTTGGGCGAGCCCGATGCGCTGCAGCTTGCCGGTCGCGCCCTTGGGGATCTCGGGCAGAATGAGGATCTTGCGCGGGACCTTGAAGTCGGCCAGGCGCTGCGCGCAGAAATCGCGGATTTCCTTTTCATTGGCCTGCGCGCCTTCGCGCAATACCACCGCGGCCGCTACCTCCTCGCCGAGCTTGTCGTGCGGCATAGCAAACGTCACGACCTGCTGCACCGCCGGGTGGTCCATCAACACCTCGTCGACCTCGCGCGGCGAGATCTTCTCGCCCCCGCGATTGATGATCTCTTTGAGCCGACCGGTGATCGTGAGATAACCCTCCGCGTCCATGATTCCCTGGTCGCCCGTGCGAAACCAACCGTTGGTGAAGTTCTCGGCGTTGGCCTTCGGGTTGTTCTCGTAACCGGCGGTCACGTTGGGGCCACGGATTACGATCTCGCCTGTCGTGTCGGACCCGAGTAGCTTGCCGCTCTCGTCCATGATCGCGACCTCAGGGCCGGCGGCAATGCCCACCGTGCCGGGCTTGCGCGCGCGCGGCGGCAAGGGGTTGCTGGCCATCTGGTGGCTGGCCTCGGTCATACCATAAGACTCGATGACTGGTGCATTGAACACTTCTTCGAGCTCGCGAATCACCTGCGGTGGCATCGACGATGACGATGAGCGCACGAAGCGCAGCGGATGGGCGGCGATGATCTCGCGGTTGCGCGCCGCGCGCGTCACGATCGACTGGTGCATGGTGGGCACCGCCGTGTACCAGGTGGGCTTGGCCTCTTCCATCCACGCGAAAAATTTAAGCGCGTTGAACCCCGGCGTGCAGAATACACGCCCGCCGGCGGCGAGCGGCGCTAAGAGTCCCGCCATGAGCCCGTGGATGTGAAAGAGCGGCATGATCTGCAGCTCACAATCGCGCGCACTGAGCGACAGCGTCTTCACGATCGCGAGCGCCGAAGCACACAGGTTGCGCTGCGACAACGGCACGATCTTGGGGCGCGAGGTGGTTCCGGAAGTATGCAGGATCAGCGCGCAATCGTCGGCTTGTGCATAGCCGGTGTTGGTTGCCGGCGGGCCGCCAGCACCGCGCGCCATAAGCTCAAAGGTTCCGGCGGGACTGCCGTCCGGCACACGTACCTCGATCACCTGCACCTTGAGTTTTTCGGCGACCGCGACCGCCGGCGAGGTGCTGTCTTGTTCGACCAAAATCGCCTTGGCCTTGAGGTCGGAAAGATAGAACTCGAATTCATCCGCGCGGTAGGCAGGGTTGAGCGGCGCGGCGGTGGCGCCCGAGGCAACCGCGATGAAGGCGCTCGCCATCTCCGGTCCGTTCGCCAGCACCAGCGCCACGCGATCCTGACGCCCGACGCCCAACGCGTTCAGTTTGGCGATCGTGCTCTCGGTATGAGCGCGCAGTTGTTTGTAGGTAAGCGCCGGCCGATCCGGTGCGCCCAATGCGATGTCGTTGTCGGCGCCGCTGGCGAGCAGGGCGTGCAGGGTATTGGCTTGGGACATATAGGTTTTACCTGGTGAAAATCGCGGATCGCGTGACAACCGCATGTTACCGCTTGGGTTGCCTCTTGTTAATCGACTCCGAGCTAAGACTAACTGACAACCACGATTGCGTTGGCGGCAAAGGCGTCGATCTGCACATCCGTATATCCATACTCGCGCAGTATCTCGCGCGTGTGCTCGCCGAGTATTGGTGCCGCGCGCCGCACGGATGTCGGCGTGTCGGAGAACTTGACCGGTGTGCCCAGGGCACGCGTGCGTCCGACGCGCCGGTGCTCGACCTCGACCACCATCTTGCGTTCCTGGACTTGTGGATCGCGCAACATCTCGGCCATGGACAGCACCGGGCCTGCCGGTACGCCCGCGCTCTCCAGGCGCGCGAGCCAATCCGCGGTGGTGCGGGTGCGGAAGCGCGTGGTGAGTAATCCCACGAGCGCCGGCAAGTTCTGCATGCGCGCGGCGTTGTCATGAAAGCGGGCGTCTTTGCCGAGTTCGGGCATCTCGATCACCTCTACTAGCCGCAACCAATTCGCTTGGTTGGCGGCGCCAACATTGATCCAGCCGTCGGCGGTCTCGATGGCCTGGTACGGCGCACTCAACGGGTGCGCGCTGCCAAGCGGCCCCTGGGAAATGCCGGTGGCGAAGTAGATGGCGGCGGCCCAGGCAGTGTGGACGATGCTCGCCTCCAGCAAGGAGGTGTCGACCCGTTGTCCGCGCCCAGTCTTGAGACGGTTTACATGGGCGGCGAGGATACCCATGGCGCCGATGATGCCGGCGGTAATGTCGCCGAGCGGCACGCCGGCTTTCACCGGCGGCCGTCCCGGGCCTTCCCCGGTGAGACTCATGATGCCGCTCATGCCTTGCGCAATGAGATCAAAGCCGGCGCGATCGGCGTAGGGACCGGTGCTGCCGAAGCCCGTGATCTGGCAGTAGATGAGCCCGGGATTGATTTCGCGTAGCGCCTCGTAGCCAAGACCTAAGCGCTCCATGGTGCCGGGACGGAAGTTCTCGATCACGGCATCGGCGCTGGCGATCATCTTGCGAAAGATCGCCTTGCCGTCCCCGTTTTTTAAGTTGATCGAGGTGCCGCGCTTGTTGCGATTGAGGATCATGAACGCCGCCGACTCCTCATCGATTTTGGGCGGTACCATGCGGCGCGAGTCATCGCCGTCGGGGTATTTCTCGATCTTGATGACGTCGGCACCCATGTCGGCCAACATCAGTCCGCACACCGGGCCGGCCATGATGTGGGACAGCTCCAAGACCTTGAGACCAGCAAGCGGACCGGAGGGAATGCTCATAACTAGCGGCCCTGGAAGTCCGGTTTGGCCTTGTTCAGAAAGGCGCGATAGCCGGCCTTGAAATCCTCGGTGTCGTAGGCCAAGTACGGCTCATCGAGCTCTTCGGCGCTGAGCGGTTTCAAATCAGCGAGTCGGTTGATGAACCGTTTGTGCCAACGCGCGACAAGCGGCGCACCATCGGCGATGCGCCGTGCCGTGGCATAGGCTTCCGTTTCGACCTGGTCATCCGCGACAACGCGCGTGACTAGGTTCTTGCGCAGCGCCTCCTCGGCGCTGAACACGCGCCCCTCGAGCAGAAGCTCCAGCGTCACCGCGCGCCCAGCGACCGCCAGCAGGCCGCCGAGCTCTTCGTAGCCCGCGGCCAATCCGAGACGCGCGATAGGAATGCCAAAGCGGCTTGAGCTACCGCAGATGCGCAAGTCGCAGGCGCAGGCGATCTCCAGTCCCCCACCCACGCAGATGCCCTGAATGAGCGCCACGGTAGGGTGGCGAGATTGTTGTATCGCGGCCAGCGACGGCAGGTGGATCTTGCCGTAGGCGCGTGCCTGCTCCGCGTTGGCGCGTTCCGATTCGAATTCAGAGATGTCGTTGCCTGGCGCGAAGGCCTTGTCACCTGCGCCGCGAATGACCACACAGCGCAGGGCGTCTTCGGCGGAAAGCTCGCGCATGACCTCGCCAATGCGTTGCCACATGGGTTTGGTGAGGGCGTTGAGTTTTTCCGGCCGATTGAGCGTAACGGTCGCGATATCGCCGTCGCGTTCGACCAGTATCACATCGGATGACATGGGTTACTCCGGTAGCTAACGATAGAACAGCTCGACCAATCCCATCGGCACGATCGGCACGTAGGTGACGAGCAGTAACACCGACAATAGTACTGCGATGAAATAGATATTGATCTTCGAGACCGACCAGATGTCCGTCTTGGCGATGGAGCAGGCAGTGATCAACACGCTGGCCACGGGCGGCGTCTGCTGGCCGATGGCCAAGTTCAGAGTGACGATGACGCCGAAATGCACCGGATCGATGCCGACGGTGTTGATCAGCGGCATCACGATCGGCACCACCAGAATAATGGCGGCGGCCGAGTGCAGGAACAAACCGATCGCAAGGAAGAACACGTTGAGCAGGGCCAGCACTACAATCGGATCGTTGGTCCAAGTGCTAATGGCGCGCGCCAGGTCCTGCGGAACTTGGGCCTCGGTCAGATAAGTGCCGAGCAAGGCGGAGGCGGCTACCAGCAGCATCACGACGGCGGTCTGAATGCCGCCGTCGATGATTGCCTTCTTGAGATGCTGCCAATCGAGCTCGCGATAGATCAGGCCAATCACCATAGCCGCGAGCACTGCCAGCCCGGCGCCTTCCGTCGCGGTCACAAGGCCGCCAAAGATGCCGCCGAGAATGATGAAGGGCAGAAGGAATGCCAATCCGGCGTCCTTGAACGTCGACCACAGGCGCTTGAGCTGGAACACCTCTTCCACCGGGTAGTGGTAGCGCACGGCGAACCAGTAGGCGAGCGCCATCATGGCCACGCCACCGATGATGCCCGGTACGATGCCGGCCACGAACAACTGCACGACTGACGAGTCGGACATCGCGGCGTACAGGATCATCGGGATCGACGGCGGAATGATGATCGCGAGCGACGCCGACGACGAGGTGACCGCCGCGGAAAAGGCAGCGGGGTAACCCTTCTTCTTCATCGCGGGGATCAAGATCGAGCCGAGGGCGGCGACGTCGGCCACGGCCGAGCCGGAGATCTCGGCAAAGAACATCGAGGCACCGATGTTGACCATGGACAAGCCACCGCGCACGAAGCCGAGCAGTGCAGAAGCGAAGGCGATGAGGCGGCGCGAAATGCCGGTCGAATTCATGATCGCGCCGGCCAGAATGAACAGCGGAATCGCGAGCAGCGGGAAACTGGTGGCGCCGGAGAACATGATGAGCGGCAGATTGACCAGCGTATCGATTCCGCCCGCGGCCACCATGGCAACGATGCCGACCACGCCGAGCGCGATGGCGATTGGCACGTTGATCATGACCAAGGCCGCCATCGCCAGGAACATGATGAGCAGCGCCATGGTCTAGAGCTCCGGTGCCTGTTCGGCCAGGTGCCCGGGTGCGGCGGCACGTCGCAGCACCTCCGGCAGCCGCACCGCCTCGGCCAGCATGAACAAGGCACCGCCGATCGGAATGACCGACTGGGTGAGGCTGACCGGGACCTGCGGCAGACTGACCAAGGTGTCGGTGGCAAGCACATCGAGCACTTGCACCCCGGTCCAGGTGAGCGCGGCAAAGAACGCGAACACGAAGAACTCGCCTATGATCACGAGCGGTAGCCGCAATCTCGGCTTGAGGGCATCAAGCAAACCGGGAAAGCCAATATGCGCGCCCTTCAGTGCGGCGAGCGCCGAACCGTAATAGGTGAGCCAGGCGAGCGTGACCTCGGCGACCTCGTCGTACCAGCTGAGCGACATGCCGATCTTGCGGTACGTGACGCCGAGCAGTACCTCGACGGTCATGATGACCATCAAGGCGATGACGATGTATTCGAGCAGGCGCTCGAAGCCCTTGTGTAGGCGCGTAGGCATCGGAGACTCCGAAGTGTTCGTGACGACTCGCCGCCGCAACACGGCGGCGGGTCGTCCGGAGAGCGCTTACTTGGCCAAGGTCAGCGCCTTGTCGACCAGTTCCTTGCCGCCCTTTACCTTGCTGCCAAACTCGGCATAAATCGGTTTGCTGGCGTTGACGAAGGCGGCCTTGTCGACCTCGTTGACCTGCACGCCGGCGGCCTTCATCTTGCCGACCAGTTCGTCATCGAACTTCTTGGCTTGATCGTAGACATAGCCCTGCGTTTCCTTGGCGGTCTCTTCCAGGATCTTGCGCACGTCGGCGGGCAAACTGTTCCAGCGCTTGGTGCCGACGGTCACATAGGCCGGCGTGTACACGTGATCCGACAGCGACAGATATTTCTGCACTTCTTGGAACTTCTGGCTGTAGATCTGCACCAGCGGATTTTCCTGTCCGTCCATGACACCGGTCTGCAGCGCGGTGAAAACTTCGCTTAGGGCCATCGGCGAGGGATTGGCGCCGTACGCCTGGAACATCTTCACGCGCCACTCACCCTTGGGCGTGCGCAGCTTGATGCCTTTCAGGTCGGCTGGCGTCTTGATCGGCTGCTTGTTGTTGGTGATCTGGCGGAAGCCGTTCTCCCACACGGCGATGACCTTCAGACCCTTGGCCTCGACCGCCGGCTCGAGTTTGGACCAGAAGATGTCCTTCTCGATGCGCATCATGTGGGCACGGTCCTTGACCAGGTAGGGCATTTCGAACAGCCCGAACAGATCGCTCTCCGATGACATCACGGTGGATGGCAATGCAAAGTCGACGGTGCCGAGTTTGAGTTTTTGCAGCAATTCCTTGTCTTTGCCGAGCTGACTCGATCCGAACACCACGACCTTGGCCTTGTCGCCGAGCTTGGCATTGGCGCGCTTGGCGAATTCCTCTGCCGAGACGGCGAACAGTGAACCGGGGGCGCCAACGTGACCGAACTTGAGCTCAATGGGAGCGGCGAACGATGGCGGTGCTGCGACCGCTGTCACGAACACCGCTGTTGCCAACAGATAACGTAGTTTCATAACGTCCTCCTTCCTCGTCTTTAGGGTGGTGGCGAACGCGCCGCGGCGCGTT
>CP070641.1:1667343-1674033 GCA_020354085.1 Pseudomonadota bacterium | reverse complement strand
ATCGTGCCGGTTCTGCCGAATCCCACCGCGATCTCATCGGCGATCAAGTGTACGTCGTAACGATCGCACGCCTCGCGCAGCATGCTGAGATAGATCGGTTCGTACATGCGCATGGAGCCGGCGCATTGCACTAAGGGTTCGATGACGGCCGCGCAGGTCTCGTGCGCATGTTTCGCGAGCGCCGCCTCCATGTGAGCGAATTGTCGGCGCGAGTAGTCGGCGCACGACTCCCCCGGCGCGCGCCCGTAGCAGTCGGGCGAGGGGACCGTCACGGGATTCAGCAACAGTGGTGCATAGGTATCCTTGTAGAGACCAACATCGCCAACGGCCAGTGCGCCCAATGTCTCGCCGTGGTAGCTGTTGGACAGATTGATAAAACGCGTGCGGCGCTGGCCGCGGTTGCGCCAGTAGTGAAAGCTCATCTTGAGTGCTATCTCCACGGCGGCGGAACCGTCGGAGGCATAGAAGCAATGACCAAGCGCGCCGGGCGCAAGAGCCGCGAGGCGCTCGGATAGTCTGACTACCGGCTCGTGGGAGAAGCCGGCCAGAATCACATGCTCGATGGCGGCCGCTTGTTCAGCTATCGCCGTCGTGATGCGCGGGTTGGCGTGACCGAACAGGTTTACCCACCACGAACTGATGGCATCGAGGTAGCGCCGACCGTCGTAATCCTCCAACCACACGCCCTGTCCGCGACGAATGGGGATGGGCGCGAGCCGCTCGTGGTCCTTCATCTGCGTGCAAGGGTGCCACAGCACGCGCAGATCGCGCTCAATCAGGTCGCGGTTGTTCATTGCGGCAGTTTCAAGTTTCAAGTTTCAAGTTTCAAGTTCGTGAGGTGTTCCCCTGAAACCCGCAACGCAAAATTCGAAACTGGTTCTAATACCCCCAGTATTGCCGCAGGATGGCGCTTTGGTTGGCGTAGGTTTCCTCCGTTGCCGGATCAAAGCGCGTCACGCCGATGCCGGCGAGCATGCGCTGGCCGTCGGGTGAGCGGTGCGCGGACAGCAGGGCAGCGCGAATTCGTTCACGCATGACGGGCGTCACGGTCGGGGCGGCCGACAGGGCGCTGTGCGGAACGGGTTCGGTGGTGGCGACGACAGTGATGCCACCGGCGTGTGACAGTTGCCGACTGACAATCGGCGTTGGCAGGATCGCCGCGGCGACCTTGCGAGTGAGCACCCGACGCATGCCATCTTCGGCGTCATCGACCATGACGATGCTCGGTTGGCGCGCCGGGTTTGGAAACATGGAGCCAAGGCGTGCCGCGCCGATGCTGGGCGGTCCGAGGGTTGCGATCGTCTTGCCTGCCAAATTCATGGGGTCGATGATCGGCTTGTTATCTGGCGCCACCAGCGTGTAACTGACGCTGTCCGGCATCTTGACCAAGACTGAAAAGCCGAGCTTGACAATGCGATAGTCGGTGAAATGCGCCTCATCGAACGCGAGATGATAGGTGTCAGGTTTGCGCACCGTGTCCCAGTAGGCGAAGAAATTAGGCCGCGTGGCAATCGCGACCTCGACGCCCGCGGCGCGGGTAAGGAAGTCCGCGAGCGGCTGGTAAGTTTGCTTGGTGCGTTCTTCACTCAGCACCGGGTGCACGAGCAGTACTAATCGCTCCGGACTCGCCGCCGAAGCGACCGATACGGCCACGAGGGCAGCAACCGCGGTCATGCGGCACATATGAATTCGCAGGGCGTGAAGGATCTTTAGCATGATGGGCGGCCGCGCAGCGCTCCGTGTTCGCCATGTTAATATAGCTGCGTAAACCGATCGTAACCCTGCGTTGAACGGGTCTTTCGCCGATCTCGGCGTCGTGCTCGTTCCGTCTTTTGGAGATACACAGCCATGGCACGCACCGAAACTCCCGTATGTGAATTTGGAAAGGCCGCCCCGGAATTCTCGCTGCCCGGCGTCGACGGCAAGAAATACAGTCTAGCCGACGTGCGCGGCTCCAAGGGATTGCTGGTCATGTTCATCTGCAATCATTGCCCGTATGTTCAGGCGGTACGCGACCGGATTGTGCGCGATGTCAAGGAGCTTCAGGCGCTCGGTATCGGCGCGGTGGCGATCTCCTCGAACGACCCCACGGATTATCCTGAGGACTCATTTGAGAACATGAAGCGCATCGCCAAGGAGTGGCAGTTGCCGATGCCCTATCTATTCGACGAAAGCCAAGCCGTGGCCAAGGCCTATGGTGCGGTCTGCACGCCGGACTTCTTCGGCTACAGCAAAGACCTCAAGCTGCAGTATCGTGGGCGGCTCGATGAGTCGCGTAAGGAAGCCGTCGCCAATGCGCGCCGCGACTTGTTCGAGGCCATGAAACAGGTGGCGCAGTCCGGGCAGGGCCCGAAGGATCAGATTCCGAGCATGGGCTGTTCGATCAAGTGGAAGCAGGAGTCGGCGGCATAGCACATCCATGAACGTCACAGAGACGTTCTATCGTCCGGTCGAGGTAGGCCGCGAGGCGCGCTGCTTGCCGGCGGATGTCTACAATTCCGCTCATTTGTTGCTGGCCCGTGCACGACAGGGAGCGGTGTTTGTGCCGATTCGTTCCATGCAATATCTGGCGGTCATCGATGCGCAGGAATGTATCTTCGTTGAGCGCGAAGGCCGGCGCATGATCGAGATCGCGTGGTGCGCGTTTCGCCCACAGGCGCGCAGCGCGCTCACCGACCCGGTGCCGTACGAGGCCGTTTATTATTCGCCGACCGCGCAGCCGGTCATGCAGCGCCTGCAGAGTGAACTCCCAAAAGCGCTCGCCGCCTTACAGCGTCGGTCCGTCGCGCCAGTGACGGCGCCACGCGTGATCAAGCTCGAAAGCACGAAGACCTAAATGACGCTGCCCGATCTCGCCTCGCTGCGGCAGCTCGTGCGTGCGGCCGCGCGCGAGCACTTGCTACCCCGATTCAGCGCGGTGCAGCGTCATGTTGTCAAAGACGACGGCAGCCTGGTTACCGACGCTGACCATGCCGTGCAGGCGCATCTGCAGGCCGAACTGACACGCCGCTGGCCACATTACGCCGTGTTGGGCGAAGAGATGCCACGTGAAGAGCAGGTGCAACTAACCGCGGCGGCCGACGGCGGGCTGTGGTGCCTGGATCCTTTGGACGGCACCAGCAACTATGCGGCGGGCGTGCCGTTCTTCTCCGTATCGCTCGCACTGGTGGTTGGCACGCGGGTGGTGTTGGGTCTCGTTTACGATCCGGTGCGCGACGAGTGTTTCGTGGCGCGCCGCGGTGACGGCGCGTGGCTCAACGAGAGACCTCTCACGCTGGCTGATCGCAGCGATCATCCGCTCAAACGCGCCATCGCTGTGGTGGATTTCAAGCGTCTCGATCCGGCGCTCGCCGCGCGGCTTGCGGCCTATCCCCCCTACGGATCGCAACGCAATTTCGGCGCCTCGAGCTTGGAGTGGTGTTGGCTAGCTGACGGTCGCTTCCATGTTTATCTGCACGGCGGCCAGAAGCTCTGGGACTACGCGGCCGGCAATCTGATCGCGATGGAATCCGGCGCGCTGTCCTGCACGCTCGAGGCCGACCCCGTCTTTTTGCTGGCGCTGGAAACTCGCTCGGTGGTAGCTGCGGTGCGGCCTAATTTGTTCGACGCTTGGCGCCAAAATCTCGGTGTGCGTGCGGTATAGCCGAGCATCACTATAAAGAAATCCTGCTTATACCCTGATAGAGCTGACCCACCTGTCCGTTGTGGCTATTGCCCAGAGCGGTGCGCGTGAGGGAGAATCTCGCAGCGCGAATGCGGGGATGTTGAGCCCGCGCGGGTCGCCGGTTCCGGGAGGCGGGATGGCGGCCCGATACAAGTTAAGCGATTCAACCGATTACCCGTTTGATTCCCTACGGCGCAGCGCGGCGACACCTGCCGGGGACTCTCATTCTTGGGCCGGAACGATTCGGCGGCGACGAATTCATGGGCCAGCGCAAGCGGTGGCCACGACCGATTTCAACTTTAGATAGAGGGTATATCCATGACAGCAACTGCGACTTCCGCCAAGGCCGGTACCGGCCAGTCGACGACGGGCCGCCGCGAGCTGGCCAACGCCATCCGTGCGCTCAGCATGGATGCGGTGCAGAAGGCCAACTCGGGCCACCCGGGAGCACCCATGGGCATGGCCGACATTGCCGAAGTGCTTTGGAACGACTTTCTCAAGCACAGCCCGGCCAACCCGAAGTGGGTTGATCGCGATCGCTTCGTGCTCTCCAACGGCCACGGCTCGATGCTGATTTACTCGCTCCTGCATCTCACGGGTTACGACCTGTCGATGGACGAGATCAAGAAATTTCGCCAGCTGCATTCCAAGACCCCGGGCCATCCCGAGTACGGTTACGCGCCTGGCGTGGAAACCACCACCGGTCCGCTCGGCCAGGGCATCACCAATGCGGTTGGCATGGCGATCGCCGAGAAGGTGCTGGCCGGCCAGTTCAACCGTGATGGCCATCACATCGTCGATCACTACACCTATGTATTCCTCGGCGACGGCTGTCTCATGGAAGGCATCTCGCACGAGGCCTGCTCGCTCGCCGGGACTCTCGGTCTCGGCAAGCTGATCGCTTTCTACGACGACAACGGCATCTCAATCGACGGGCACGTCGAGGGCTGGTTCAGCGACGACACGCCGAAGCGCTTCGAAGCCTACGGCTGGCACGTGGTGCGCGAGGTCGACGGCCACAACCCGGACGCCATCGCCAAGGCGATCCGCGAGGCGAAGAGCGTCAACGACAAGCCGTCGATGATTTGTTGCAAGACGGTGATTGGCTACGGCGCCCCGAACCTGTGCGGCTCGCACGATTGCCACGGCGCACCGCTCGGGGCCGACGAAATCAAGGCCACGCGCGAAAACCTCGGGTGGAACCATGAGCCATTCGTAATCCCGAAGGAGATCTACGCCGGTTGGGACGCGAAGAGCAAGGGCGCGGCAGCCGAGAAACATTGGAACGACAAGTTTGCCGCCTACAAGACGGCGCATCCGGAGCTCGCCGCCGAGTTCGAGCGGCGTATGAAGGGCGAGCTGCCGAAGGACTGGGCAGCGAAAGCGGCCGAATTCATCAAGGGCGTAGACGGCAAGGCCGAGACTATCGCCTCGCGCAAGGCCTCGCAGAATGCACTGAACGGCTTCGGCCCGGTGCTGCCGGAATTCCTCGGCGGCTCAGCTGACCTCGCCGGCTCGAACCTCACCATCTGGAAGGGCTCGAAGGGCGTGAGCAATACCGTCTCCGACGGCAACTACGTTTATTACGGTGTGCGCGAGTTCGGCATGAGCGCCATCATGAACGGCATCGCGCTGCATGGCGGGTTCATTCCCTACGGCGCGACCTTCCTGATGTTCTCGGAATACGCGCGCAACGCCTTGCGCATGGCTGCACTCATGAAGGTGCCGTCGATCTTCGTTTACACCCATGACTCCATTGGTCTGGGCGAAGACGGCCCGACGCACCAGCCGGTCGAGCAGACCGCGACGCTGCGCATGATTCCCAACATGAGCGTGTGGCGCGCCTGCGACGCGGTGGAATCGGCCGTATCGTGGAAGGCCGCGATCGAGCGCAAGCAGGGTCCGTCCTGCCTCATCTTCTCGCGCCAAAACCTGCCGCATCAGAAGCGCACCCCCGAGCAGATCGCAGCCATCAGTCGCGGTGGCTACGTGTTGTCCGAGGCGGAGGGTGGCAAGCCGCAGGCCGTGATCATCGCTACGGGCTCGGAAGTCGCACTCGCCATGGAGGCGCAGAAATTGCTCGCCGCCAAGGGCAAGAAGGTGCGCGTGGTATCGATGCCTTCGACCGATGTCTTTGATGCCCAGGATGCCGCCTACCGCGAATCCGTGCTGCCCAAGGGCGTGAAGCGCGTGGCAGTCGAGGCCGGCGTGACCGACGGTTGGTACAAGTACGTCGGGCTCGACGGCAAGATCATCGGCATTAATCGCTTCGGCGAATCCGCGCCGGCCGGCCTGCTGTTCAAGGAGTTCGGCTTCACGGGCGAGAACGTCGCCAAGGCGGTCGAGGAAATTCTCTAAAGATACTCCAGCCGCCCAGATGCCGGTTCCGGCGTTTGGGCGGTCCCCGGTTTTTCGACTCTAACTTTCAGGAGACTCAAGCAATGGCAATCAAGATCGGTATCAACGGCTTCGGTCGCATCGGCCGCATGGTGTTCCGCGCGGTGTCCAAGGAAGCCGAGTTCAAGGACATCGAGATCGTCGGCATCAACGACCTGCTCGAGCCGAATTACCTGGCCTACATGCTGAAGTACGACTCCGTGCACGGCCGCTTCAATGGCGACATCAAGGTCGACGGTAGCAACCTGGTGGTAAATGGCAAGAAGATCCGCCTGACCGCGGTCAAGGATCCGGCCGAGCTCAAGTGGTCCGAGGTCGGCGCCGACGTGGTCGTCGAGTCGACGGGCCTCTTCCTCACCAAGGAAACTTGCGAGAAGCACATTGCCGCTGGCGCCAAGAAGGTCGTGCAATCCGCGCCCTCGAAGGATGACACGCCGATGTTCGTCTACGGCGTGAACCACGCCAAGTACGCGGGCGAGAAGATCGTCTCGGCCGCCTCTTGCACCACCAACTGTCTGGCGCCGGTCGCCAAGGTGCTGCATGACAATTTCGGCGTGAAGCGCGGTCTCATGACCACGGTGCACGCCGCTACGGCGACGCAAAAGACCGTCGATGGTCCGTCCAGCAAG
>CP070641.1:1653635-1667243 GCA_020354085.1 Pseudomonadota bacterium | reverse complement strand
GTGAAGACCGCGAGGCCGACGCCGACCGCCTCCTCGAGCGCGTGCTCGGCTATCGCGTCTTTCCGGATGCAGAAGGCAAGATGAACCTAAGTGTTTGCGACATTGACGGTGGGTTGCTCTTGGTGCCGCAGTTTACGCTTGCGGCCGACACGAAAAAGGGTATGCGGGCGAGCTTTACGTCGGCCGCGGCGCCGGCCGAGGGTCAGCGGCTGTACGACTACCTCGTGACCCGCGCCTGTGCACTGCATGCTAAATCTGTAAGCGGTGTTTTCGGGGCAGATATGAAGGTCGCGTTGACAAACGACGGCCCAGTGACGTTCTGGCTGGAAACGTAATTTAGGCGCGGTCGATCGGAAACGCTATCACCCCGTCGATTGAATGTGCGTCTGCAGCCTGTATCACTAACCGGTCAAATCCCAGCGCAACGCCCGAGCAGTCCGGCAGACCGGCCGCAAGCGCGGCGAGCAAGCGTTCATCTATTGGCACTGAACCCGTTTCATGGTGTTTGCGCTCAAGCGATTGGTGTCTCAATCGCAGCTCCTGCTCATCCGAATCCGTGAGTTCATGAAACCCGTTGGCCAGCTCCATCCCGCTTAGATACAGCTCGAAACGCGAGGCAAGTGGCGGGCTGCCCGGCCGAATGCGTGCGAACGAGGCCTGGGTGGCGGGATAATCGTAGATGAACGTGAGCCGATCCTTGCCGAGTTGCGGCTCGACCACGTGTGTAAGAATCAAGTCGCGCCAGTCATCGAGATGATGTGGCGTCATGGTGTCCGGCGCACGCACTAGAAATTTCTTGGCACAAGCAGCGAAATCCTCCTCGCGTGCAGCGTGCGGGTCGATGCCGGCATGTTGCTCAAAGGCCTCGGCATAGCTCAATTTCTCGGTTTTTGTGCGCCGCGCTCGATCGCCGAGCAAAGTTGTCACGAGCTCCTCCACTTCGCCCATCAGCGCGTGATGGTCGAAGCCCGGTCGATACCATTCGAGCATCGTGAACTCGGGGTTGTGCAGGCGGCCGGCCTCATTGTTGCGGAAAACTTTTCCGATCTGATAGATCGGACCACTGCCGGCGGCGAGCAACCGCTTCATGGCGAATTCGGGCGACGGCTGCAGATACAGTTTCTTGCCGCGTCCAAAACCCGGGCCGACGTAAATGGTGTGAAAGCTTTCGATATGCGGTTCAGGCGATGTGGCCGCGCTCAAGATCGGTGTCTCGACCTCGAGGACGTCGCGCGCCTGAAAAAACGCCCGGGTGCGTTCCAGCAACCGGGCGCGGAGTTTCAGGACTTCCAGGGTGGCGGCCGGTTGCCAATCGCCGGAAGCGCCGGTGTTCATCAGGCGCGGGAGAGATACTCGCCAGTGCGTGTATTGACCTTGATGGTCTCGCCGATCTGCACGAACAGCGGCACGCGTACCACCGCGCCGGTCTCGAGCGTAGCCGGCTTGCCGCCACCACCAGATGTATCGCCCTTGAGACCCGGGTCTGTCTCCACGATTTTGAGCGTCACCGTGTTGGGCGGTTCGACCGCAATCGGTACCCCGTTGAACAGCGTCAACTGACAGACGTCTTGTTCCTTCAGCCACTTGGCATTGTCACCGACCACCGCCTTGTCGGCCGCCAGCTGCTCGTAACTCTCCGGGTTCATGAAGTGCCAAAACTCGCCGTCGCTGTAGAGATACTGCATTTCCACATCCATGACATCCGCCGCCTCGATGGTGTCGCCCGACTTGAACGTGCGCTCGATGGTGCGGCCAGTCTTGAGATTACGGATCTTGACGCGGTTGAAGGCCTGGCCTTTGCCCGGCTTTACGAACTCGTTCTCGACGATCACTGCCGGATCGTTGTCGAGCATTACCTTGAGGCCAGATTTGAATTCGTTCGTGCTGTACGTCGCCATGAAACACCTGACTGTCTGAAAAGGGTAAAATCGAGCGCGCTATGATACCTGAGATAGTCGCTATTCGGCAGACGCCAAAGTGGCAGCACGAGCTGGCTGCCGCCATTACCGACCCGCAGGAGCTGCTCGCGGCCGTGGGTCTCGGTGCGGAATGGTTGCCTGCTGCACGGGCCGCCGCGCGAACATTCCCGCTGCGTGTCCCGCGCGGATTCATCGCGCGCATGCGCCGCGGCGACGCGCAAGATCCGCTCTTGCGGCAAGTCCTGCCGCTTGGCGAGGAGTGCCAATCAGCCGCTGGATTTGTGGCGGATCCGGTTGGTGACATGGCCGCCATGAAGCTGCCCGGACTGCTGCACAAGTACCGCGGGCGCGTGTTGCTGACCGTCACTGGCGCCTGCGCGATCCACTGCCGCTACTGTTTCCGTCGCCATTTTCCCTATGGCGATGCCAATGCCGCTGCCGACCATGGGGCCGTCGCTGTTCAATATATCGCGGCTGATCCGTCAATTCGCGAGGTCATTCTGAGCGGGGGCGACCCCCTATCACTAAGTGATCGAAAGCTCACGGAGTTGGTGCGAGCATTGGACGTCATCCCACATCTTGACCGATTGCGCGTGCACACGCGCCTGCCGATCGTGCTGCCCGAGCGCATCACCGACGACTTGGTCGCACTCCTGACGGGAATTGCTCTGACACCCGTAGTCGTCGTGCATGCCAACCATGCCAATGAAATCGACGCAGCGGTTCGTGGGGCGGTAGCGCGCTTGCGCGACGCAGGCATTTCAGTGCTCAATCAGTCGGTGTTACTGAGAGGCGTCAACGATGACGTTGACGCGCTTGCACAACTGAGCGAGACGTTATTCGCTGCCGGCGCGCTACCGTACTACTTGCACTTGCTTGACCCCGTTCACGGCGCGGCACATTTCGATGTAGAGGAAGCGCGGGCGCGCGCATTAATCGCCCAACTCGCGGCTCGGCTGCCGGGCTATCTCGTGCCGCGCCTGGTGCGCGAGCTTGCCGGTAGTGCGAGCAAACAGGTTCTTTCGCCACGGAATTAAAGGCAATTTGCGGAGTTTCCATTCCCGCTTTCGTCGGGTCAGGGTTTTAACGTGCGCGCCATGTCGCCAATGACCCAATAAAAACTTTCAGTGCCCGAAGGCTGGTCTTGCGGCTAGGTATATTAGAAAATCCTTATATACATGTGGCGGCGCCGGCATTCCGCGTACGAGCAAACTTCACGGCTTGCCTAAACCAACGCAGCAATCGGGAGAGTTCTGAACAATGTACCTCAAGAAGATCGCCGTCATCCTTGTCGCTGGTGTCACCAGCCTTCATGCCAGCACGGTGTTTGCCGTCGACCCGGCATCGGTTCCGGAGAAAAAGCGCACCGCTCTTGGTTTGTACCTAACGTCGGCCGAGGCCTATGGTGTGGCTACTAATGAGAACGTGTTGTTTGTCGACGTACGTACGCGCGCCGAGGTCAACTTCCTCGGAATGCCGACGGTGGCCGACGCCAACATTCCTTATATGGATCTCGACCAGTTCTACGCCTGGGACGAGCGCAAGGCCAATTACAGGCTCGATGTGAACTCTGCTTTTCTGCCGGCGCTGACTCAGCGCCTTGAAGACAAGGGTCTGGGCAAAAACGCCAAGATCGTGCTGATGTGCCGTTCCGGTGACCGCAGTGCGGCCGCCACTAACTTTCTCGCCAAGGCCGGTTACACCAATGTCTACTCCGTGGTCGATGGCTACGAGGGTGATATGGCCAAGGACGGTCCGCGCAAGGGTCAACGGGTGGTCAACGGCTGGCGCAACAGCGATCTGCCTTGGACCTATAAGTTGGCGAAGGCCAAGATGTACCTCGACTAAGCTGATCACACACTGAATGCTGTACCCTTCGCGCCACCAGCGCCCAGTGCCCGTGGCGAATGCTTTTTCGGCAATGGACGCAGCTAGCCGCAGTGAAACTAGTTCTCTCGGGCGCTGCTGCCGCCGTCTCCGATAAAGCTTCGTCTCGAAATCCGGCGGCTATTAGGTGGCGCGCTGCTTTTCGCCTCCCGAAAACTGCGCGGTTGTCGCGCATCGCGCAGAGGAGTTAAATACAAAGCAGCCCGACGGCATCGAGTTCGCAAGGCAGCGTGCTTCGATCGCGCTAGGGATGGTCCCGTTAATCGGCCGACCGGGCGCAGGGCAGTGCCGCGCCGCAACTCACTTGATCAACAGCGCGGTGGCCAGGTGCTCGCGGCGTTCGTGGAGGACTTCATTATGAGTCGCGCGGCTCGGACGACTTCATCTAGCCACGGCATCGACCTGCGCGGTGCGGCGAGCGGACCGTACGCGGACATTCTGACACCCGATGCAGTCGCCTTCGTGGCGGACTTGGCGCGCCGCTTCGGCGCACGTCGCGACGAACTGCTCGCGCGCCGCGCTGCACGACAGCGGCAGCTCGACGCCGGCCAGGCACCCGACTTCCTCGCCGAAACCGCCAGCGTACGCGCGGGCGATTGGACTGTGGCCCCAGTGCCGGCGGATCTCGTCGATCGGCGCGTGGAGATCACCGGTCCGGTCGAGCGCAAGATGATTGTCAATGCGCTCAACTGCGGCGCCAACGTGTTCATGGCCGACTATGAGGATTCGCTCGCGCCCACCTGGGACAACGTGGTGCAGGGGCAGATCAATGTGCACGATGCCGTGCGTCATGAAATCGAATTCGACAGCGACGCCGGTAAACACTACGAGTTACGCGATCGGATCGCGACCCTAATGGTTCGGCCGCGCGGTTGGCACCTGGACGAAAAGCACCTGCTCGTTGACGGTAAACCCGTGCCGGCGGGCCTGTTCGATTTTGGCTTACACTGCTATCACAACGCGCGCGAGTTGCTGGCGCGGGGCTCGGGGCCGTACTTCTATTTGCCGAAGATGGAAAGCCATCTGGAGGCGCGGTTGTGGAACGATGTCTTTCTCGTCGCCCAAGAAACGCTGGGGATTCCACGCGGCACGATCAAGGCGACGGTGTTGATTGAAACCATCCTCGCCGCCTTCGAGATGGACGAAATCCTCTACGAGCTGCGCGAGCATTCCGCCGGTCTCAATTGCGGTCGCTGGGACTATATCTTTTCGGTCATCAAGAAGTTCCGTAATCGGCCGGACTTCGTCCTTGCCGACCGCGCGCGCGTCACCATGACGGTGCCATTTATGCGCGCCTATTCACAGCTGCTGATCAAAACCTGTCACCGTCGCGGTGCGCATGCCATGGGCGGCATGGCGGCGCAGATTCCCATCAAGGATGACGCCAAGGCGAATGCGGAGGCGTTAGCCCGGGTGCGCGCCGACAAGGAGCGCGAGTCGAATGACGGGCACGACGGCACCTGGATCGCCCACCCCGGGCTGCTGGATGTTGCCTGCAATGCGTTCAATGTCATGGCCGGGCCCAACCAACTCAGCAAGAAACGCGAGGATGTGAAGGTCACTGCCGCCGATTTGCTCGCCTTCGGGCCGGCTGGGCCGATCACCGAGGCGGGTGTGCGCACCAACATCGACGTGGGAATCCAGTACCTGGGCAGTTGGTTGGTTGGCAACGGTTGCGTGCCGATCCATCACTTGATGGAGGATGCCGCCACCGCCGAGATCTCGCGCAGCCAACTGTGGCACTGGGTGCGCAGCTCCAAGGGTGTGTTGGACGATGGTCGCAAGATTACACTCGACATGATCCGCGAATTCCTGCCGCAGGAGCTCAGCAAGGTGCGCGAGCACTTGGGTGAGAAGCAATTTGCGACGGGGAAATACGAGTTGGCCGCGAAGCTGCTCGAGGATTTCACGGCGACTGACGAGTTTGCCGAATTTCTAACGCTGCCCGGCTACGAGTACCTGGACTAGCCGACGACCGGACGCGCGATGCCGGTTACGGCGTCAGCGACTAATACAATGCACACGCGGTAGGGTCCGTGCGCGCCCAGCGTTACGGTCTGTTCGATGTCGGCGGTGCGTGACGGGCCGGAGACGAAGTTGACTGCGCGCGGCGGTAAGCCGTGCTCCATTCGGAGAAGGTCCCAGCCGTCTTCCATTCGTGCAACGATACGGCTGATAGGAACCAATGCGACATGTGTTTCCGGTAGCAGGCTAGTGGCCGCCGGTGTATCGGCGCCAGATAGGAGCATCAAGGTGCCAGTTTCGGCGATGGCGCAGAACGCGCCCGTTATTCCGACCATATCGTCGGCGCGCGCCGCCCGTGCCTCAACACTCATGCCGACCGTCCCCCACTCAAATGACCCGATACTGGGCCAGCGCACGGCTCGCACCGGCAGGCTGCGCTCACGCAGATAGTTAGCCACCGCGGTCGGCACTTGCTCAGCGGATAGCGGCCCCTGCACATCGCTCGCCAGGCGCGCAGCGCGTTCGCGAAACCTCGTTAACAAATCTTCTGACATATTCGGCAGCGGTCCGCGCGGGTGCTCGCGCAGCCGCGTAGCAATCACCGCATCCGAACTTGTTCGAGCGCGACGAACGCGTGCGAGGATGGTTTCGCGACTATTCATGAGCTTGTGCGTCGTGCGTAGAGATCGCGAAAGGTTCGGCCAGACGGTGCCGGGAAGTCGCGCCCATCGGTCCAGCCGCCGGCCAAGGGTAGTCGCCGAATCATACCTCGCCGATTCGCCACTGCACGCAACAGGCGCGCAGCAAGACGTGACGCCCAGGCATAGGCACGCGGGTGCTGCGCGAACCAAGCCCAGACACGCAGCGACCCGCGTTCGCGGCGCGGACGCAATCCCTGCTCGAGTTGTCGCACGCGCAGATGACGAAGTAGATCCGGCAAAGGGATGCTCACCGGGCAGACCTCGGCGCAGGCGCCACAAAAGGTCGAGGCATTGGGCAGATCGCGCGCCTCGCTTAAGCCGACAAGATTTGGCGTGAGCACCGAGCCCATTGGACCCGGATAAACCCAACCGTAGGCGTGCCCGCCGATGTTTTGATACACCGGGCAGTGGTTCATACAGGCGCCGCAGCGAATGCAGCGCAACATCGCTTCGAGCTCCGTGCCGAGAAGCTGGGAGCGACCGTTGTCAACCAGAATCACATGGAAGTGCTCGGGGCCGTCGAGATCTGAGGCGCGCTTGTGGCCGGTTAGCACGGAAACATAATTGGTGATGGACTGGCCGGTGGCGGAGCGGGTGAGAAGTCGCAGCAGTACCGATACATCCTCGAGCGTAGGTACGACCTTCTCTATCCCCGTGATCGCTACGTGGACGCGGGGGAGCGTTGTCACCAGACGGCCGTTGCCTTCATTGGTGACAATCAGCGCTGAACCGGTCTCGGCGACGAGAAAGTTGGCACCACTGATGCCCATGTCGGCTGAAAGAAAATGCGGGCGCAGCATCTCGCGCGCTTCGCGGCACAGTTCAGCGATCTCGGTCGTGCGCGGACGATGATGATGCCGCACGAACAGGTCGGCGATATCTTCTTTGTTCTTGTGCACCACCGGCGCGACGATGTGCGACGGCGGCTCTCTAGCGAGCTGCAGTATGTATTCACCCAGATCGGTCTCGATCACCTCGATGCCGTTGGCCGCGAGCATTTCGTTAATGCCGCATTCCTCGCTCACCATCGACTTCGACTTGGCGACCTTGCGCACCTGATAACGTGCGGCGAGCTCGAGCAGGATGCGGTTGACCTCGGCGGCATCGCGCGCCCAGTGCACCTGCCCACCGGAGGCAACAACTTGACGCTCGAACTGTTCAAGATAGACGTCGAGGTGCGTGAGTGCATGTTGGCGGATCTCGGTGGCCGCCGCCCGCAATCGCGGCAGGTCGTCGATGTCGGTCAGCGCCGCCGCGCGCGCGCCGACGAACCGTTCTTGCAGGCGATGCAACGCTTGCTGCAATCTAACGTCATGCAGATTCTTGCGTGCGGTATGCTTGAATTGCGCACTGCTCAATTTCATGTCGATTCTGGTGTTTCCCCGGCGAGCAGTTCGGCAATGTGCAGCACGCGGGTTTTCTGGCTGCCTTCGCGGCGTAGGCGGCCTTCGATGTTTAGCAAGCAGCCCAGATCACCGGCCACCACCGCATCGGCGCCGGTCGCGGTGATCTGCGCGCATTTGTTCTCCGCCATGCGCGCGGAGATATCACCATATTTGACCGCAAAGGTGCCGCCGAAACCGCAACAGGTCTGCGCTTCATGCATCTCCTGCAAATCGACATGAGGCAGCTTCGCAATCAACGTGCGCGGCTGCTTCCGCACACCAAGCTCGCGGAGACCGGAACAGGAATCGTGGTACGTAATCCGTCCGGCAAAGGTTCCAGGCACGGTTTGTAGCCCGGCGATGGTGACCAGGAAATCGGTGAGCTCGTAGGTGCGAGCCGCGAGTCGTGACATTGCGGCGGCATCATCCGTATCAGCGAAGAGTGTGGGGTAGTGGACGCGAATCATCGCCGCGCAGGATCCGGAAGGCGCCACGAGGTAATCACAGTCCTGGAACTCGTCTAACAGCTTGTGCGCAAGCGCGCGGGCCGCTTGCTTGTCGCCACTGTTGTAGCCGGGCTGACCGCAGCAGGTCTGGGTTCGCGGTACGACGACATCGGCGCCCGCCGCCTCGAGCAGCCGCAGCGCGGCGAAGCCGATACGGGGCCTAAGCAGATCCACCAGGCAGGTGACGAATAACCCAACTCGCATGGGACGTTCTCAGGAAAGAAGGTGCGCTCAGCGACCACGTACGCTACGCCGTGGTGTGTTGTGGCGCAATTTCGCTGCCATGTAATGTGGTTTCGTTATGCGAAATACCGTTGTGTCAGGCATAGTCAGGTGGCGCGAATGGGGCTACAGTAGTGCGGTTTAGAGAGGACACCGCTCCGGCTGTGGGCCGGGCAGAAAGGATCGCCGTACGGGTTGTAATTCGTGAAGCATATCGAATCCATTCATCAGGAGGACGCTATGGAACGAAATCAAACCAAGAAATCCGCAGCCAAGGCCAAACCGACCGCCGTCGAGCGGCGCAAATTCCTGGCCACGGCAGCGGCGGGTACCGCGGGCGCCGCGATCGCCGGATTCCCGATGATCTCAAAATCGGCCGCACCCATAGTCATCAAGATGCAGGGCGCCTGGGGCGCCACCGACATCTTCAACGAGTTCGCACAAGAATTCGTGACACGTGTAAACGAGATGGCCGGTGGTCGGTTGCGTATCGATTATCTCGTTGCCGGTGCGGTGGTGAAGCCCTTCGAAGTAACCGACGCGGTGTCCAAGGGCGTGCTGGATGCGGGTCATACCGTGCCGGTGTACTGGTACGGTAAATCCAAGGTCGCGTCGCTTTTTGGTTCCGGTCCGATTAACGGCATGGACGCGTTTCAGACGCTGTCTTGGATCTATCGCGGCGGCGGTCAGGAACTGTACAACGAGCTGCTGAAGAAGATCGGTCTCAACTACGTCGGTTTCTTCGCCATGCCGATGCCCACCCAACCGCTCGGCTGGTTCAAGAAGCCGATCATGGACGCGAAGCAGCTGAAAGGTCTCAAGTATCGTACCGTGGGATTGGCCGCCGACCTGTTCCAGGAGATGGGCGCTAAGGTCACCCAGCTGCCGGGTGGTGAGATCGTCCCCGCGCTGGAGCGTGGCGTGATCGATGCTTTCGAGTTCAACAATCCGACCTCCGACATGCGTTTCGGCGCGCAGGACGTAATCAAGAACTACGAGCTCGGTTCGTTCCATCAGGCCATGGAATTCTTCGAGATTGCGGTCAACAAGAAGAAGTGGGATGCGATGCCGAAAGACCTGCAGGCGATCTGGCGCTACGGCGTCGAGGCTGCGAACTCGGCGAACTACTTCACCGCAATGAAGAACTATCCGAAGGATCTGCAGGATCTGATCCATAAGCACAAGGTGAAGGTGATTCGCACGCCGCTCCCGATCTTCCAGGAACAGCTCAAGGCCTGGGACAAGATCAACACCCGCCTCTCGGGCGAGGATCCGTTCTTCAAGAAGGTCGTGGAATCACAGAAGGCATGGGCCAAGGACGTGGTCTACTACTGGAACGCGAACGACGCGCCGTTCGCGATGGGGTATGAACATGTGTTCAAGACCAAGCTCCCGGGCGCCGGCCAAGCGTGTGTGTAAGTCGTAAGTTAGGGTAAGTTGGACGGGGCGGCACCGGGAGTCGGTGCCGCCCCATTTCATTGTTGTTCGGGGGGCGCATGGTTGACCGCCTGATCTACAGTATCGACCTGCTGAGTAAAATGGTCGGCCACGCCTTCGCGTGGTGCATCATGATCCTAACCTTCGGCACCTCGTACGAAGTGTTCGTGCGTTACGTGTTAAATGATCCAACCAGCTGGGCGTTCGACATGAGTTATCTCATGTATGGAGCACTGTTCTTCATGGCTGGCGCCTACACGCTCTCACGCAACGGTCATGTTCGCGGTGACTTTATTTACCGCACGTGGCAACCGCGCACCCAGGCGATCGTCGAGCTGGCGCTTTACGTCCTGTTCTTTTTCCCCGGCGTTCTGGCGTTGGTTTACGCAGGCTGGGGTTACGCCTGGGATTCGGCGCGAATCCTGGAAGTTAGCGTCAACAGCCCGGTCGGCGTGCCGATCTGGCCGATGAAGGTGCTGATCCCGGTTGGTGGCGCGTTGCTCGCGTTGCAGGGATTCGCCGAAATGCTGCGTTGTTTCCTTTGCATTCGAGATAACCAGTGGCCACAGCGTCTGCACGACGTCGAAGAGCTTGAGACGGTTCTGCGGCACGCCACCGAGGGCAAATCGGAGGGCACTAAGTGAGCGATCCAATCATCGCCCTGGTGATGTTGGGGCTGTTCATCTTTCTCATCCTGCTTGGGTTCCCCATCGCTTTTACCCTGATGGGCGTCGGCGTTGGTTTCGGTTTCTACGCCTACTATCAGGTCGGGCAGGAGTTCTTCGATAACCGCTTGTTCTACCTGCTCACGCAAAACACCTGGAGCATCATGAGCAACGACGTGCTCGTTGCCGTGCCGCTCTTCTTATTCATGGGTTATGTGATCGAGCGCGCCAATATTCTCGATCGCCTGTTTTATAGCCTGCAGGTCGCCTTGCGCCATATACCAGGCTCGATGGCGGTGGCGGCGTTGTTAACCTGTGCGCTTTTTGCGACCGCGACCGGTATCGTGGGGGCCGTCGTGACCTTGATGGGCTTGCTTGCGCTACCGGCGATGCTCAAGGCTGGTTACGATCAGAAGCTCTCTTCCGGCGTAATTTGTGCGGGCGGCACACTCGGCATCCTGATTCCACCTTCGATCATGTTGATCGTATACGCGGCGGCTTCGTCGGTATCGGTGGTGCGTTTGTACGCAGCGGCCTTGCTCCCGGGATTCCTGCTCGCAGGCTTGTATGTGGCGTACGTGATTACGCGTGCGACCCTGAATCCGAAATTGACGCCCAAGCTGCCGGACTCGGAAGGGAATATCCACTGGGTTAAAGCTGCGTATCTCATGTTAACGGCATTCGTACCACTTGCCGTTCTAATCTTCGCCGTGTTGGGCTCTATTATCTTCGGTCTGGCGACGCCCACTGAGGCAGCTGCTGTTGGTGCGCTCGGCAGCCTGGTTTTGGCAGCGGCCTACCGCGCGCTCACCTGGGCGCGACTCCAGGAGGCGGTGTACCTCACCGCGCGCACCTCCGCCATGGTCTGCTTCCTGTTCGTGGGTTCGTGGACGTTCTCATCCGTGTTTTCGTACCTGGGCGGCGAAGGCATCATCAAGGAATTCGTATTAGGGCTCGACTTGAACCCGGTTTTGTTTCTTATCCTCTCGCAGATCATTATCTTCTTGCTCGGCTGGCCCCTGGAGTGGACCGAGATCATCATTATCTTTGTGCCGATATTCCTGCCGCTGCTGCCGCACTTCCACATCGATCCGATGATGTTTGGTATTCTAATTGCGCTCAACCTTCAGACGTCGTTCCTGACTCCGCCCATGGCGATGTCGGCGTACTATTTGAAAGGCATCGCGCCGCCACACGTGCAACTGTGGACGATTTTCAGCGGCTGCTTTCCGTTCCTCGCCATGGTGTTCGTGACCATGTTTGTGGTCTACGTATTCCCGCCGATCATGTTCTGGTTGCCCGGTCTGTTCTACGGCTAAGGCTGTGGACGCGATGCAGATCAATTGGCTTACCGCGACCGACGCGGCACGCGCCATGCAAGCCGGTGAGATCAGCGCCGAGCAGCTGATCGACGCCTGCCTGGCGCGGGCGGAAGAGGTCGAGGCAGAGGTTCAGGCCTGGCAATTCCTCGACTCCGAACATGCGCGTAACCAGGCGCGCAAGCGCGATGAAGATAGGAGCAAAGGCGCACCCTGCGGCTTGCTGCATGGTGTGCCGGTGGGCATCAAGGACATCTTCGATACCGAAGACATGCCGACCGAAGACGGTACCGTCCTGCACGCCGGGCGGACACCCGCACGCGATGGGGCCGCTGTCGCGCGCTTACGCGAAGCAGGCGCCGTAATCATGGGAAAGACCGTCACGACGGAATTGGCGACCTACGCCCCGGGCAAGACGCGCAACCCGCACAATCCCGAACATACCCCCGGCGGTTCCTCGAGCGGATCGGCGGCGGCGGTCGCAGCCGGCATGGTGCCGCTTGCAGTCGGCAGCCAGACTAACGGCTCGGTCATTCGGCCGGCGGCGTATTGCGGCGTCTATGGTTTCAAGCCCACGCATGGGCTCATTTCGCGCCATGGCGTGTTGCGCCTATCGCCGACGCTCGATCACATCGGCGTATTCGCGCGCACGCTGGATGATATCGCGCTCGGCTGCGAGGTTCTGGTCGGCGGCGATGAGCGCGATCCCGATACCCGCATGCGTGCCCGCATTCCGTTTCGCGACATCGCGGCGCAGGAACCGCCGCTGCCTCCCGTCATTGCCTTTATCAAGACGCCGTTGTGGGAGCGAACAGAACCGGATACGCGTGAGGCGTTCGCGGAGTTGATTGAAGTGCTGGGTGACCGCGTTGCCGAAGTGGATCTGCCCGCCATTGCGCTGAATGCCCTGGAAATTCATCGCACAATCATGGAAGCGGAGATGGCGGCGGCGCTGGTCGACGAGTACGATCGCGGTCGCGAGCGCTTGAGCGAGTCGCTGCGCGAGCAGCTCGAGCGCGGACGCTCGATCAGCGCGTTTGACTATCAGGTCGCGCGCGCCCGCATCCCGCTGTTGAATGAGGGTTTCGCCGATTTGTTCGAACGCTGCGACGCGATATTGACGCCGGCGGTGGCAGGCACGGCGCCGGCAGGGTTGGCATCGACCGGTGACCCCGCGTTTTGCACCGTGTGGACGCTGTGCGGCATGCCAAGTCTATCACTGCCGCTGCTGCAAGGCGCGAACGGTTTGCCGCTCGGTGTCCAGTTAGTTGGCCAGCGCCATGACGATGCACGATTGCTGCGCACCGCGCGCTGGCTGGCTGCGTATGTCACGGCCGAAGAGCAGATGTAATCGATCGAGGAGGCATTATGATATTCAGGTATTTCGCGGCCTTCATCGCCGCCGCTCTGTTGATCAGCTACGCCGGACCGATCGTGCTCAAGCTGCGCGAGTTTTCGCTCGCGGCGGTGGTTTTGATCGGCGTGGCCATGATGCTGGTGGATCTATGGCAGTCGCTCAAGACCAAGGGCGAGTAGCTTGTTCGCGTAGCGTTTCTTTCCGGCGAACCGGTGTTGGGCAAGAGACGGGTCGTTTCGACTAGT
>CP070641.1:1623078-1653535 GCA_020354085.1 Pseudomonadota bacterium | reverse complement strand
CGATCCGCGACGCGTTTGAGCAGCTCATCGCCCGCTTCGTGCCCCAGACTGTCGTTGACCAGCTTGAAGCCGTCAAGGTCGAGCAGCAAGATACCAAGCGATCGACCGCTGCGCTTGCCGCGCCTCATTGCAGCGTCCAGCTGCTCACTGAACCGTACGCGGTTCGGCAGACCCGTCACGACATCATGATAAGCATGGTAGCGAACGCGTTCGTCATGTTGGAGCCGCTCGGCCTCATGCGCTTCGAGTTCACGCTCGGCACGCCGGACGATTAACAATAGGAACATATACAGTCCGGCGAGAATCAGCGTCACGATGCCAAGCACACGGCGCTCGGTGGCCCGTATCGCCTGCACAAGCGGCGTTACATCCGAGTAGACCTCGAAGACTCCCTCCACCGGTCCGTCGGCCGTGCGCCGCATGGGCACATAGGTGGAGATGATGTCGCGATCGCTGATGACGCCTTCGAGCGCATAGAGCTGGTGGCGGAAGCTGATCTCCGACGCAATCTCCCCGCGGCGCGCGGTGGTGATGCCCGCGCTGTGACCATTGTCTTCGCCGATCTGTGCGCGTTCGGTGGAGAACACTGTAAGACCATTGGAATCGTAGATCTTAACCTTAACGATCGGCGTGCCGGCGATCTGCTGCTCTGCGACCGTTTGCAGGTCGGCGATCTCCGGTCTGCTCGAGAGTTGCTCGCGCGGCAAGGTCACCGCGTTTTGGAAGAACGGGGCGTACGGCACCCACATTGCGCTGCCTAGGATGGTCGTCACCGCGATATGCGCGCGTTCTTCTTGCTGCTTCAGGCCATCGAGCGCTGTTTGCCGATAGACCCACACCAGCACCACCAGCACCAAGACCACCCCCAGTAGACTCGCCAGCGAAAACTCGCGCGTCAGGCGCGCGCCTTCTCCCTGCGATGGGCGAAGGGAAGCCGGCAGCAGTGTGATTAGTCTTGCGTACAGTCTCATGGATAGTCAGGCAGCTGCCATTATTGCTGCCAGATGCGGTGGACATGCGCGCAGACAACGTGTAATGGGCTAGCGTCGAAATCGGTGCGACGTTATTACCTATTAATAAGAGCAAGTCGTATGCCACACGTTTTGGACGTCAGTATTCTGACGATAGCGTTGCAGGGTATTACCGATCGCGCGGTAACGCCTTGGCACGCCTACTGCGAACAGCGAATTTTGGCACCTACTTGAGGGATTCTCTCAGGCACAAGGTCGCAGAAAAGCGCTCGCGCATCGAGGTAGCGCCACCGCACTGCACGCCAGCGTCCGTTGACTGGCGACAAACTACGGCAACGTTAACAATCTACGCGCTTGGCGCGCGGCGCTTGTCGATGGCCGTGGAACCAGACAGGCCCGCGACCAAACCCTCAAAAAAATGTCGGGCATTGGTGCCCAATGTGCGCGTACGGTATCCGCCTTCTTGCACGACGAGCGTCGGCAGACGCATTGCACCAATCATCTCGCCGTTGCGCGTGAAGTCAGCGGCGGTGAGCATCCAAGTACCAGTCGGATCGGACTTGGCGGTATCGAGCCCCAGACACAGCACGAGATAACGTGGGTTGAATTCACGAACTCGCGCGAGCGCTTTGGCGAGCGTCGCGCGGTAGCGTTCAACGGTAGCCTTCTCCGGCAACGGGTAGTTGATGTTGTAACCGCGACCGGCGCCCGCGCCCTCCTCGTCTTCGAAGCCGCTGAAGTGCGGATAGTTGAAATCGGGGTCCCCATGGATGGAAAGCGTCAGCACGTCGGCACGCTCGTAAAAAATATTCTCGGTGCCGTTGCCATGGTGGAAGTCGATGTCGAGCACCGCGACGCGGCCCAGGCTGCTCAGGAAATGCGCCGCCACCGCGGCCGAGTTGAAATAGCAAAATCCGCCGAAGGCGCGACGCTCGGCATGGTGGCCGGGCGGACGGACCAGGGCATAGGCAAAGTGATAGCCGTTGAGCAGCGCCTGCGCGCCGGTCATGGCGCAGTTGACTGCACCGCGCGCAGCGAGATAAGCATTACGGCTCAAGGGCGTGAACGGATCGATGCAGTAGTAGCCGGCGCGTTGCGGCAAGCGCTTAGGCGGGCGCGTGGCATTGCGGATCGGAAATACCTCGGGGTAGATGGCCTTGTTGGCTGGCAGGCCCGCGCAGGCCCGCCGCAGGTAGGCAACGAAGTCTTTGTCATGCACCGCCGTGATATGGCTTTCGGTAAACAGCTTTGGAGGCAAACGCTTGAACAGCTTGGTGCGACCGAGCTCCTTCAGGATAGTCGATAACCGCACCGGCGCCTCCAGGTAACCACGCTCGCGCACGTGGTGAATCTGGTGACCGGAGTTGACGATGAGCGCGATCGGTGGCGGTGCGCGGCGTACGACCTCGTCGCGGGTACGACGCCGAAAGTAGCGCGGTGCGCGCAACACGATCGGATCATCAACAAAGGAATTGGCGATGCGGGCGATGTGCGCCGGCGTAAACAATTCACCGTATTTGCGCTCCAGCACCGCCGCCGCCACACGCCGCACACGCTCACGGCGCACTCGTACCCGATGCCCCAGACCATCGAACACGAGGAAGAACAGGTTTTCATCGCCGGGCTTAACCGGTGTCGCGTAGTCATTATTGATGATCGGCCTGGCGCTATAGCGTTCGTAGAACCGCATGCGCGCGATGTTCTGTTTTAGCTCCTTCGGATCGCGCACCAACGTCGGCTCGTCGACCTTGCACTCGAAAAAGAGCCCGATGGCGCGCAGCGACGCCGTCTCCTCGCGCGCGCGCTCGTAGAGCGCCGCCCCAACGCCGCCGCCAGTGCCAGTCGGCGCCGCCGATAGCAGCTCCAGGTAGCAGATATCGAGATCCGGCATGTGCAGCACCAGCGCGAATCCCTTGACGTGGGCGTGCGTGTCCTCGGCGACAAACAGAATGGTGCGGTACTTGTAGCGCAAGGGATCGTGCAGCTGCTTGGGAAGCTTGTCGAGATCGGCCTGGGTAATGCGCGGAAACTGCGCGCGCATGATCTCGACCACTTGCTTGATGGCCGCGCGATTGGCGGGCGAGATGTCGTCTTCGATCTTGCGGATTCGAAACATGCGGGCTCGTACCGTATCGAGGCCGCGCTATTCTACGATGCGGGTGGTTCGCAACCATTGGCATACAGACAGAAGACGTTTCACCTGTCGGTAGCGGTTAATACTTGGTTACGAAAGCAGCGTGGCGACGTCCTTGGCGATTTCCGCCGGCGTGTCCTTGGGTGCGTAGCGCTGGCGCACGTTTCCATCACGGTCGATCAAGAACTTGGTGAAGTTCCACTTGATCGCTTCGGTGCCGAGCAAACCCTTCCGTTCCCGCTTGAGGAGTTGATAGAGGGGATGAGCGTTGTCGCCATTGACCTCGATCTTGGCGAACAGCGGAAAGGTTACATCGTAGCGGTCGGTGCAAAACTGCTTGATCGCCGCGGCGTCGCCCGGCTCCTGCTGGCCGAATTGATTGCAGGGAAAACCGAGCACGCTGAAGCCCCGGTCTTTGTACTGACGGTGCAGCGCCTCGAGCCCGGCGTACTGCGGTGTGTACCCGCACTGGCTCGCGACGTTCACGATGAGCAGCACCTTGCCCCGAAAGTTGGCGAGCGTCGTCGGCTCGCCATCCAGTGTGGTAACGCCGATATCGAATAGATTCATTCGCCTACGTTGCGCTCAAATACGACTTTGCCTCTTCCCCTGGATCCGGCAGGCCTGCCACGCGCCAGGCATTAAGACAAGTGTGAAACAGCCTGTGCACCCACGCGCCGTCGTGTCCGTGCGTGCGACACACACGAATCATGGCCGGTGCTGCGCCCACGCGCTCGAAATGTTCGCGCAGGCTGTTGATCACCAACCAGTGGTCATCCGTAAGCTCTCCGACACCGAAGTGACCGGCAAGTGCTTGCGCGACGTTCTCGTTCCACTGCGCTGGATCGATGAGCAAACCGTTGTCGTCCAACGCCGGTAGTGCATGCGGTTTGTCTGCGACGTGCATACTAACCTCCTTCCATCCGACCAATGTGAGACAGTGACACTATGAGGACGGTAGTCAGTCTTGAAAACTGTCCGCAGACGAACGGGGCGGCGGTTTCCCCTTTATGCCGTGCGTGTACTCAGTGGCTGGTTCCTTCGGAGCGCGTGATCTTGTTGTAAACGTTGTATTTTCCGGATGGCTTTTTCATCGGCAGACGCTTGACCTCTTTGAAGCTTGTTGCGTCATAGACCACTAGCGCCCCGTCCATTTCCCAGACCGACACCAGCGCATACTTACCGTCGCGGGTGAACTCGACGTGTGCGGCGGTCTTACCCGGCGCCGGCGTGAGAGTCTTGACCACCTCCAGCGTCTTCTTGTCGATCACCTGAATCGTGTCTTTGCGCGGGCTCATGAAGTTGTCCACCCACGCGCAACAGGTCTTCTCGTGCGAGCGCATGAAGAATCCGGGGCCCAGCGTCTCGATGCGCTTGATCGTCTTCCAGTCCTCCATGTCGATCACCGATACCACTCCCTGCTTCAGATTGGGCGTGGCGAGCACGGTGCGGTCCCCGCGCTTCCAGGTAATGCCGGAGGCAAGGTGCGGCAGGCCCGGGATCTCGACCGAGGCGATCTTGCGACGCACGTCGAGGTTCACGACCTGACCGCGCCCTCCGTCGCGCGAGGCGCCGATGATGTGTATGTAACCCTGATCGAAACTGAAGTCGTCGAGAATCTCCTCGAGCTTGATTCGCCGCGGTGGGAATGGCCCTGGCACCGGGATGCCTTCGCCATATTTGAAATCGTGCACCATGCCCTCGTACACGGGCGGTGCCTTGGGATCGTAGGTGATCTCCCACACCTCCGGAATATCCTTGAGCGCGGCGATGAAGCTCTGGCGTGGAGCCGCGTCATACACGGCGGATACCCGCGAGGTCTTGCCGTCGCGCCCGCGGACCTCAATGATCTTGATCGGCTGCAAGTCCTCGGCGTCGAGGATCACGATGCTGTGCGGCAGATAGTTGCCGACCGCGACGTACTTGCCGTCGCTCGACACCGCGAGGTTGCGCGTGTTGATGCCGGCGCGGATTTCCATGACGGTCTTGAGGCTGTACATGTCGAACTTCGACACCCAGCCATCGCGCGAGGCGAGATAAACGAAGCGGCCGTCCGGCGAATACTTCGGTCCACCATGCAGGGCAAAGCGGCTCGGTACGCGCGCCAGCGGCTCGAAGCGGTCGCCGTCGAGAATGGTGATGTGGTGGTCACCCAGCTCGACCACGATGAACAAATTCAGGTGATCGGCCTTGTAGACCGGCTTGTCCGGCAGACTGTCCGGTGCGACGTGCACGACGCGGGTGGCGCGCATCGCCTCCACGCTCCATTCCGGAACCTTCGGCAGCGGCGTGTAGATAAGTTGTATCAGGCCCTGAATCTCCTCCGCGGTCAGCTTGTCGCCAAAGCCGAGCATCTGGGTGGCGGGACGCCCCTTGCGGATGATCTCGGCGGCCTCGGTCTTCTTCACCCGCCCCAGGTTCTCGGGCAGCAGTGCAGGGCCCATGCCACCCAGGCGCTCGGCGCCGTGGCAGGAGGCGCAATGCTCGCGGTACAGATTCGCGATGCGATCGGCGTCTGCGACCACAGCGGCCGACCAAGACAACAACAAGACAGCGACGAACTTCTGGTGCATGGGTGTCGTCCTCAGGACTCTTTCTGGCGATACTCAAACAGTGATTGCAGTGCTCCGGCATCAAGGCGATGCGCGCGTCCGAAGCCCGGAACGAAGCGCGCGTTCTCGGTCATGAAGCGCATGAGATGAAAATCGCCGAGTGTGAACTGCACTTGCGCGTGCGGCAACGCGGCCAGATAGCGCGACCGCCCCTGCTCGTAGGCGGCCGTCTCGCGCGCGATCGGTTCGATTCGGCCCTGGAGGCTCACGCGCGCCAAGGTCTGCGGATCGCGCGTGCGATCCTCGTCCAAATCCGTAAGGGCCAATGAGGCGCGTGAATTGGTGAAGAGATATCGCGTATGCAAGGCCAGGTGACTTAAGTGCAGCAAGAAGTCACCGGGCGGTTCATCGCCCACCACCGCCACCCAGGAAGACAGCGGCTCGTTATCGCGTGCGGTCGCGAGCGCGGCCCAGCGGGTTCGCCTCAGCAACGTAATGAGCGTCTGCTGCTCTTCGGGCGTCAGTCCGCGCACCACCGCATTGTAGGCCGAACCGGCGGCTGCCGGCATCATCCCTGACTGACCGAGCGTCGGCGGGTGTAGGGTGTCAGCTTCACGCGCTCGGCGCCGGTCGCCACGCCGATTTCCTCATCGGTCAGGTAGCAGGCCGGGTCTTCGGCCCAAGGATCGCCGGTAAGTTGATGGGCGCGCACGCGTGTATTGCCGCCGCAGATGTCGAAGTACTGGCATCCGCCACAGCGCCCCTTGATTTCACGTGGCACGCGTTTGAGTCCTGCCATGAGCGGGTCGGTCGTGTCTGCCCAAATCGCGGAGAACGGCCGCTCGCGCACGTTGCCAAGCGAGTAGTGCCACCAGAAGGTATCGGGGTGGACGTTGCCGAGATTGTCGATGTTGGCGATGTTGACGCCCGAGGAATTGCCGCCCCACTGGGCGAGCTTGGCACGCATGTGCTCCTCGAGATGCGGAGCGTGTTTCCGTACCCAGAACAACAGGTGCACACCGTCGGCGTCGTTGTTGCCGGTGACGAATTCCTTCTTAAGTCCGCGCTGAACGTAGTCCCAACACCTGTCGAACAGCAAGTCGAGCGCCCAGCGCGTGGTATTGAGCACCACGTCGTGCTTGCGGTTGATGTTGCCGCGCCCGGCGTAGTTCAAATGAGAGAGATAGAACTTGTCGATACCCTCGTCTTCCATGAGTTGCAGGAGCTGCGGCAGCTCCGCAGCATTGTCCTGGGTCATGGTGAAACGCATGCCGATCTTGATGCCGTGGCGCTTGCACAGGCGCATGGCGTTGAGCGAACGCTCGAAAGCGCCGTCCAGACGCCGGAAGCGGTCGTGCGTGGCCTTGATGCCGTCGATCGAGATGCCGACGTAGTCGTAACCAATGGCGGCGATACGTTCGATGTTGGACGCATCGATCAGCGTGCCATTGGTCGACAGCCCCACGTAGAAACCCATGTCCTTGGCACGGCGCGAGATATCGAAGATGTCGGGACGCATTAGCGGCTCGCCGCCGGACAGGATCAATACCGGCACGTGGAAGGCCTTGAGGTCGTCCATGACCCGGTAGACCTCGTCGGTGGAAAGCTCGCCGGGAAAATCCTTGTCGGCCGATATCGAGTAACAGTGCAGACAGGTGAGATTGCAGCGCCGGATCAGGTTCCAGATGACCACAGGACCGGGAGGGTTGCGCTTTGCGCCGAGCGGTGTGGGGTGTGCGATCTCCTGCATGTACTGGCTGATGCGGAACATGCCTAGCTCCCGATGCGCAGACCGGTTTTCTTGAGAATGCGGGTGCTGTAGAGCACGGCATGGCCGCGGTCGGCGTCGCCCAGCAGGCGCGCAATCTCGGCCACGTGCGCATCGACCTCGGCGCGACCGCGCCCGTGCACCATCGCAAATAAGTTGTACGGCCAGCGTGGCAGGTGGCGCGGACGATGATAGCAATGGCTAACAAACGCCAGCGCACCGACCCTCGGCCCCAGCTCGCGCACCTCATCATCCGGCACGTTCCATACCGACATACCATTCGCCCGGTAACCGAGCGCGTAGTGGTTCGGTACGGCGGCGATGCGGCGTATGACGCCGCTAACGAGCATGCGGCGCATGCGCGCCATGACGTCTTCAGCGCTCACCCCTACCTGCTCAGCCACCGCACGGTACGGCCGCGCGACGCGCGGCAGGCCTTCCTGTGTCGCCTGAATGATGGCGCGGTCTGTCGCATCCAGCAGCGGCTGCCCGCGCTCTTCGACGTACACCCCTGGTTGCGTATAGGTCATACCGGAAACCTCAGGCCCACGAAAAACTCCTCGAGCTTGGGCATGTCGTATACACGGTAACCCGTTTCGCGCTCAATCGCATCAATCACGCGGTCGATTTCGCGCGGCGTTTCCGTGGCGAGCACGAACCACATGTTGAAGGTGTGCTCGCGCGCGTAGTTGTGCGCAACCTCGGGATGTGCGTTCACCAGCACCGCCACCCGTTCGAAGTCATGTTCCGGCACCTGCATGGCGGCGAGCGTCAACGCCCCGCCCATGCGCTCGGCGTGATACATGGGACCGAAACGCGTGAGCGTGCCGCCTGCGAGCAGCGCGTCGATGCGCCGCATCAACTCTTCTTCGTTCGTGCCGAGCTCGGCAGCCACTTCCGCGTACGGCCGCTCGCTTACCGGAAAGCCGTCCTGCAGACGATTCACAATGGCGCGATCAAGAGGATCCATTGTCCGTCCCCGCAAAGTAGGCCGCACCGCGCTGTTTGAAGCGTCGCCGGCTGAACAACACGCTGTGCGGCAACCCCTGCAAACCGCAGCGCTTCACCATCCACTCCAGGTGTGCGAGCACCTCGTCGCGATCGCGCCCGTGGATCATGCAGTAGAGATTGTAGCGCCACTGCGGGAGCCGCCGCGGGCGCTGATAGCAGAGCGTGATGAAGTCGAAACCGGCGAGACAGCGGCCGAGTGCGCGCACCTCGTCATCCGGCACATCCCACACCACCATGGCGTTGGCCCCGTAACCGACCTCGTGATGCCGCACCACCACCCCGAGGCGGCGAATCACGCCGGATTCAAGCAAGCGCCCGAGCCGGTCAATCACTTCTGCTTCCGATAGGCCAGTACGCGTCGCGATCTCCGCATACGGGCGCGCCACGAGCGGCAGGCCACCTTGGATGGCGGCGAGCACGCGCCGGTCAGTGGCGTCAACGGTAAGTTGGCCTGTTGGCATGATATCGGCGACGTTCAGGTCCATCGCAAGTCGAATCCCAGGTCGATGTGATAGTCCTCGATGAGCGGAAAGCTCAGCACCTCATAACCGCTCTGTCCCGCGATCTCGTCCAATACCTGTTGCAGACGCGCGGTATCGGGCGCGGCAACGACGAACCATAGATTGAGCGCGTGCTCACGCTCGTAGTTATGATTGACCTCGGCGTAACCGCTAACCAACGCCGCCACGCGCTCGAGTTCGGTGCCCGGCACTGACATGGCGGCAAGCGTGCTCGCGCCGACCGTGTTGGGGCGTATCACCGCGCCCACCCGGCTGACGGCACCCGCCTTGGATAACGTTTCGAGCCGCGCCAACACCTCAGGCTCGCTCACACCGACCTCACGCGCGATATCGGCGTACGGCGTTGGCGTCAGCGGAAACCCGTGCTGGAAATCACTCAACAAACGACGATCAACATCATCGAGTTGCAGGTTTGAAGTTGCAGGTTTCAAGTCGCGAACCCTGCGGGGCGTGTTCTCTGGCGTCTGATGCACTGTCATGTCGTTACCTTCAACCTTAGACTTTCAACCTGAAACCTGCACTTACAACCCGATCCGATGCGCGCGGGAGGTGAAGAAGATCCCGCTTGGCTTGGCGGCGGTGAGCTGCGCCACGCGCTCGAAGGTCTCGGTGTCGTAGACCTCCACGCGATTCTCGTCGCGCACCGACAACCACACCGCCTCGCCACGCGGCGTGAATTCCAGATGCAACACGGCCTTGCCGGGCTTGAGCGTCTTCACGATCTGCGCCGTTTCGGTGTCGATCACCTGCACCACGTCATTGTTGGGCAACGCGTAATTCACCCATACCTGGCGTCCGTCGGGTCGCGCCACGACGAAGATCGGTTGGCCCGCCACAGAAATGCGCGCCGCTTCCTTCCATGTCTGCATGTCGATGACCAGTACCTCGTGGCGACCGGCGGCCGGGACAAAGGCGCGGCCGCCAGCCATCGCCCAACTGTCGAGGTGCGGCATCTTATAGACTGGCAAGGCTTGCTCGCCGCGACCATAACCCCGCAGGATGCGGCGTGCGCCGCGATCTGGATGCCAGAGATCGACGAGCGCCAGGCCATCCTCGCCAAACAGGCCGGCGATATAAAAGCGCCCATCGGGCGTGACGGTGCCGTCGTAGGGCTGTTTGCCCACGCCGCTGAATTTGGTGACGCCGGGCTTGCGCGGATCGCGTGCGTCGATCAACCAGATCTCATCGCCGTCGTACAGACTGCACACGAAGCGCCGACCGGGCGCGTCCACCAATCCAACTACCTTCGACCGTTTTCCCTCCCCACCGAACGTTGCCGGAATCTCGGCGAGCAGCGCGAGCGAGTCAGCGTCGAACAGCTTGACGCCGCCCGGCTGGTAGTTCGACACCGCTACCACGCGACCATCTTGCGAAATCGCGCCGCCAATGGCATTACCGGCCTGCACCACGCGCTTGTCGACTCGCCCCCTCAACAAGTCCACCTTGGTAAGGCCGCCGTCGCGGCCGAATACGTAGCCGTAGCGCTGGTCGCGCGAATACACCACCGAGGCGTGCGATAGATCACCCAATCCGGTGATCTGCGCGAGCGGTGCGCGTTGGCTCGTGTCGACCACCTGCACCGAGCCCGTGGCGCGCTCGACAACCAGTCCAAGATCGCCGGTAGCGCGGAGCGTCGTGCACCCTGCGGTCGCGACTACCGTCCCGGCAGCGATGAGCGCGGCGTACCTAACCATCACGGCACCAACCCATTGATCAACACCTGCACCAACCATTCCGCTTCCTCGACGGTCAAAAATGGCTGCCATGGCGGCATCGGCGTGCCCGGGCGACCGTGCAAGATTACATCCCGCAGCATCACCGGCGGTTTTCCGGCCAGCGCCTCGGGTGTGAGTGCCGGCCCCAGGCCGCCACGCATCGTCAGACCGTGGCACGAACCACAGTCCTGAACCAGAAGATTGGACAATGCCGCGCGGCGCGGCGCGGCGATATCCGCCCACGCCAGCGAGACAACAAGCGCACTGGCCACCGCCGCGAGCGTAGCGGCCCGCTGGACATGTGTCATCGTTCATCCTCGGCGCGGACGATCAGACGAATATTGCGGTCCAACAAACCTTTTGGGACAAAAGACAGGTGAGATTTGCGCGCCATCGTTGCCCGCTTACGAACCATATGAATCTTACGGTACGAGGCGCTGGTTTGGCGATCTTTGACTTGCGTCAAGCGATCCGCCGTGACCCCAGGCACTGGCAATAAGATGACGATCGGTCTGCTCGCAGATTGGTCGCGTGCGAGCCACTCGTGTTGGCGTCTGAAGGCACGCGATTCCTACGGTTGTGCAACCTAAGGCGTCACCTCGACCACACCGTGCATCTCCGGATGCGGTCCGCAGGTGTACGGATAGGTGCCCGGCTTATCGAACTTGCGCTCCCAGGATTCGCCCGGAAAGAAGCGCGGCGATTCGGCCACCCCTGCTTCCTTGAAGATGATGCTGTGGCTGGTGCGTTTCTCTTCGTTGACCCACTTGACCGTGCTGCCGACCTTGACCTTCACCGTCGCCGGCACAAATTTGTATTTCTCAATTTGCACGATCGTGGGCTCGCTAGCCCCTGCGGGCAGTGCACATAAGATGAGCCACGTGCCGGCTATCAACAACCGATTGCGCAAGCGCATGTCCATGGGTGGTCTCCTTGGTTGCGCGTCCGAACACCTCTACCCGGCACCCGCGCGAACCATCGACTTTCGTTGATGGCGGCGCGCCGCAAGCTGCTACTGCTTGACTGCGTTGATATCCACCTTCGGATTATCTAACGCCAGCTTGTAGTCGAGTGACACGTGATGATAACGCCAGTCGCTGTAGTCATTATGAATCGCGAAGCCCACCGTATAGGTCTTGCCTGCCTCGATGACGTGATCGCCGGCCTCGCCAGTGGCGAGCTTACGGGTAAACGTCACGGTCCAGGTGTCGCCCTCGCGCTTGCCTTCCGCGATACCTGGCGCCTCCTTGAGCCGGCGCGCGTCCAGGACATAGCCTTTGCGTGGCGGCGCGGCGCTACGGAACTGCATCATGTCGAGAAACTGGCCGTCCTTGAGTGCCTTTGCAATCTCCGCGTCGGGTTTGAGCTTGTTCCAGCCGCCGCGCGGTGCGTTCTTGAGCTCGAGTTCCGTGCGGCTTTCCCGTAGATACTTGGTCGGGCCGTTCGAGCGAATGTCCAGCTCCTTCGCCTTTGGATGTTTGGCGGCATTCGGGTCAACATCCGGCATGCTGCGCAGGTCATGATGGCAGGTGGCCCAGCATCCGCCTTCCGGCCCGAACAGCACCTTGCCGGCGTCTACCATCATCGCCAGCTTGACTTCGTTCTTTTGGTCTATCTTCTTGCCGGTAGTCATCTTTGGGTCCTTCCATTGCACGCGCACGTACAGATTGGTCTTATCGTGCGTCGCCTGCACCGAGATCGGGATACTGCCCGGCTTGCCCTTGATCGGCGCGGCCTCGAGCGCCTTGAGCGCACCGGAAACGACCTTCTGCCCTATATCCGCCGCTTCCTTGTCGTGACAACCGGCGCAGTTCTCTTTGTTCCTGAGCGCCCGGCCGCCGCTGTGATCGCTCCCCAGCAGCGTCCACTCGAGGCTGGCGGTGCCCGGAAAGAACAGCGTGATTTTCTTGGCTGGCACCTTGCTCCAATCCGGCGCCGCGATTGCCGGCGCGGCAATTGCGCCCAACGTGAAAAAGGCGACGTGCAATGTCGCAATCTTTGCTCTACTCATATTTGCTCTCCTGGTCTGGCTATGCGATCCCGGGCTGAACGCGTCAGCCGGGCATTCAGATCTTGGTGTCCTCTTCCTTGTCTTCCAACTCCTTGTGCACCGGCTTGTGGGCGATACCCTTGTGGCAGTCGATGCAGGTTTCCTTCTTCTCTTGCCCGATCTCGTGATACTTCTTGGCGCGTGGCTTCTGTATCTCGGTCTTCATACCCTGGTAGCCGTGGCAGTTGCGGCATTCGAGCGAATCGTTCGCTTTCAACCGATCCCACTCGTATTGTGCGAGCTGCAGCCGCTTGGCCTCGAATTTCTCCGGCGTGTCGATCGAGCCGAGCATCTTATGCCAAAGCTCCTTGGTAGCCTGGATCTTGCGGATGACCTTCGGCGTCCACTCGCGCGGCACATGGCAGTCCGAGCAGATGGCGCGCACGCCCGTGCGATTCGAGTAGTGAATCGTTTTCTTGTATTCCACGTACACCGTGTTGCGCATCTCATGACACGAGACGCAGAACTCCAATGTGTTCGTGTACTCCATGAAGGTGTTAAAGCCACCCCAGAAGAGAACACCGCCAGCGCCGCCGGCAACGAGCAGCGTCAACATCGAAAACCGCGCTGTGGGCCGCCGCAACAGATCCCACCAATGCTTGAGCCGGTCTATGACACTTCCGCCACGCTTATCGGGCATATGAATCGCCTGTCAGATCTGATTCGTTCTTGGTACGAGGTCGGTGGCGGCTTCCTGACCGATGCCCGGGGGCGAATGCGCTTCGCCCCCGGGCCGATACCACGCCAATTAATAGATGTCGTGCTGTGTGTTGTAGACGTTGAATTTGCCGGTCGGCGTAATCATCTTCGGATCCTTGATCACCGCCTTGACCTTCAGCGTCTTGTCGTCATACACGACGATCGCGGACGGGTCCTTCTTGCCGGCCCATACCGAGATCCACACTTCATCACCCTTTTCGTTGAACTCCTGGTGAACGGCGCGGCGCACCGCCTTCATTTCCGGCAGGCCCGCGTCTTTGGCCACCTCGATCCGCTTCGGCGGCTTGGACAAGTCGTTCATGTCGAACACGAAGTTCGCCTCGGCCAGCTCGCGTTCCGGATTCTGCGGCAGATCGGCCCACAGATGCCTCGACTTCGGATGCGTCTTGACGAACAGGTTGCCGGCCCCCGGCATTTTGAGTTCCTCGACCACCTTCCAGTTGTACTGTTTGTACTTAGCGTACTTGGGGTCATCCGACGGCGTCGAGATCACCGTCACCACGGAATCGCCAAGGTGGCCGGTCGCCCACACTGGACCATATTTAGGATGCACGAAGTTCGCACCGCGACCCGGGTGCGGGATCTTCTTGGTGTCGATCAAGGCGGCCAGCTTGCCGGTCTTGGTGTCCACCGCCGCGATCTTGTGAGAGGCGTTGGCCGCGACCAGGAAGTAGCGCTTGCTGGCATCCCAGCCCCCGTCATGCAGGAACTTGGCCGACTCGATGGTGGTGACCTTCAGGTTCTTGATGTCGGAGTAGTCGACCAGCATGATCTGGCCGGTCTCCTTGATGTTGACCACCCACTCCGGCTTGATGTGCGAGGACACGATCGAGGCCACGCGTGGCTCCGGATGATAGTCGCCATCCACGGTGATACCGCGGGTCGAAACGATCTTCAGCGGCTTGAGCGTATCGCCCTCGGTGATGACATATTGCGGCGGCCAGTATGTACCGACGATCGCGTACTTGTCCTCGTAGCCCTTGAACTTCGAGGTATCGACGGAACGCGCATCGATGCCGGCCTTGAGGGTGGCGACCACTGCCGGCGTCTCCATCCATAGGTCAATCAGGCTCGTGAGCCCGTCGCGACCAATGGTGTAGACATAGCGGCCGGAGTAGGACAGCCGCGAGATATGCACGGCATAGCCGGTCTTGACGATGGTGATGATCTTCTTGGTGTCGCCATCGATCAGCGCGACTTCGCCGGAATCGCGCAGCGTCACCGAGAAGACGTTCTTGAGGTTGTATTTGTTCATCTGCTTCTTCGGCCGCTTATCCGGCGGCACGATCAGCTTCCAGCTCGCCATCATCTCCTTCATGCCGTGCTCGGGCGGAATTTCCGGCGTCTGCTGGATGTAACGGGCCATGATGTTGATTTCTTCCTTGGTGAGGATGTCGTCGAAATTCACCATGCCACCATCCGTTCCATAGGCCACGATCTTCCCCAGGCGCTCGCTACCAAGCTTGAGCGTGCCGCCTTCCTGGACTTTGCCGTCGGGAAGCGTCTTGCTCCAATGCGGCTCCAAATTCTTTCCAGTCGCGCCCTTACGCAGAACGCCGTGACAGCCGGCGCAACGCTCGAAATAGATGCGCTTGCCAGTCGCCTTTTCCTCCGCGGTCATCGCCGGCGCGTCCGGGAGCTTCTCGGCCGCCTGCGCCGTGACAATGTTGAGTGCCAAACCGGTTGCCGCCGTCCAAAACGTGGCGGCCATGAGTAGCCTCTGCTTCATGACATCTCTCCTCTAAATGAGGTTGATCGTTTGGAAATCTGCGTGCCCACTCTATAGGTGCGCGACAAAGGTGCACCTTGACATGCATCAATTTCAGCAGGCAGAAAAGACTTGACCTGGATCAAGTCAGTCAGGTGCAAGATAGCGCGTCGATGGCGTTGAGCGTCAATACCCACAGGATGACGACTTCAAAATCTTCCATGAAGGGATTAACCGTGTCGGCAACACTGCCCCGACCAGCCCAAACAAAATGGGGCGGACACTACGCCCGCCCCGAATCACCACACGGAGGAAGAAAATCGTTAGTACACGTCGTGCTGCGTGTTGTAGACGTTGAACTTGCCGGTCGGCGTTACCAGGCGCTTGTCTTTGATGACGTGCTTAAGCTTGCGCGTCTTGTCATCGATGATGACAATCGCCGACTCCTGGTCCTTGCCGTTCCACACGGAGAACCAGACCTCGTCGCCGGCCTTGTTGTATTCGGGCTGCACGACACGCTTCGGACCTTCGCCCAGCTTGGCCATGTCGGCGATCTTTACCACTTCGAAGCCTTTGTCGAGGTTGCCGATATCGAACACGGCTACCGACTGACTGATGGCTGCATCGGGGTTGAGCGCCGTGTCGACCCAGAGGTTCTTGGATTTCGGGTGCGTCTTGATGAACAGGTTACCGCCGCCCTGCGCCTTGAGCGTGCGCACCACCTTCCAAGCGCTGCCCTTATGCTTTTCCGGATCAGTGCCTATTAGGGCAATCGACTCATCGCCAAGGTGACCGGTCGCCCATACCGGGCCAAGTTTCGGCTCGACGAAATTCGCGCCGCGGCCCGGATGGGGAATCTTGCCAACGTCGATCAGTCTGACCAGACGGTCTTCTTTCGCGTCGACCACGGCGATCTTGTTCGACTGATTAGCTGCCACCAGGAAATAGCGCTTGCTCGCATCCCAGCCGCCGTCGTGCAGGAAGCGCGCCGCACCGATTTCCGTGGTCTTGAGATTGTCGATATCCCGATAGTTCACCATCAAGATCTTGCCGGTCTCTTTGACATTGATGACGAACTCGGGGTGAAAGTGCGAGGCCACGATCGCCGCCACGCGCGGCTCCGGGTGATACTCCTGCGTGTCTACCGTGTTACCGCGCGTGGATACGATTTTGAGCGGCTCGAGCGTATCGCCCTTCATCATTACGTATTGCGGTGGCCAATACGTTCCCGCGACCGCGAGCTTGTCCTCGAAGCCCTTGTACTTGGAGGTTTCGACGGAGCGCGCCTCAAGCCCGACCTTGATCTCGGCGACGTTGTCGGGCTTCGCCATCCACAGATCGATCAGGTTGATCTTGGCATCGCGCCCGATGACATAAAGATAGCGCCCGGAAGAAGACAGGCGCGAGATATGCACCGCATAGCCGGTCTTCACGATATTGACGATCTGCTTGGTATCGCCGTCGATCAACGCCACTTCGCCGGTATCGCGCAACGTCACCGAGAACAGATTACTGAGATTGATCTTGTTCTGCTGTTTGGTCGGACGCTTCGCCGGCGGAATCAATACCTTCCACGAAGCCCTCATTTCCTTCATGCCGTACTCAGGCGGTGTCGGCGGCTCGTGTTGCAGAAACTTGGCCATCAAGTCGATGTCGGCGGCCTTGAGCTCGCCGCCGGTGCCGAAGTTCGGCATGCCAGCGGGTGAACCGTAGTTCACAAATATCTTGAGGTAGTCAGTGCCCTTGCCGAGCGTGATATCCGGCGTGAGGGGCTTGCCGGTCGCACCCTTGCGCAGCACCCCGTGACAGCCGGCGCAGCGCTCGAAGTAAAGCTGCTTGGCGCGCGCGAACTCCTCTGGTTTCAGCGGCGGTGCCTTGGGCGTTACGACGTCCTTCGCCTCCTCGGGCTTGATGGGCACCGGCGCGCCCTTGTACCGCAGTTCTGCCTCGGGTGTGCCGGGATGCACCGGTTTTTGCTCGGCGGCCATGAGGCTGCCCGCCAGCGGCGGCAGCGCCATGAACGCAACCAAGGCAGTGGCTAGCTTGAGGTTCGCAGCTTTGCTCACTCTGTGCATGGAGCGCTCCTTTGTTCGCAGGTATTGCGGTGGGAACGACACGACATTCTATGGTGCTCGACTCTAGGAACGCCGTGGCCCCGATTCCTTGACCTCGGTCAAGAATCAACGACGGTTGTTGGGATCTGAGTCGGCCGGAACCGCGCCGCCGGGAGCTCGCCCTTCCCCAACGCCGGCGATCGTCGCCCCTCAAGCGCTGTCCTGGCGGACCGCACGGTCGTCCTCGTGCCGCCCCGTGTCGCCCACCACTTCGCGCGCGCGCAGCGCGCGCTCGCGGCGCTTGCGCCGATCGACCTCCGGCGGGCATTTGCGATCGTTCCAGTATGTAACCTGACAATCGAGGCAGTAGTGGCATTCGTTGGCATTGATCTCGCCGTTCTTGCGTATCGCCTGGACCTCGCATTCCTCGGCGCACACCTGGCAGGGGCGCCCGCATTCACGATGCCGGCGCAACCAGTCGAAGATGCGGAACTTGGCCGCAATCGTGAGCGCGGCGCCGAGCGGACAGAGGTACTTGCAGTAGAGCTTGCGGTTGAAGAGCGATACGGCCACCAAGCCACCGGCATACAGGACGTACCCCCACTCGCGCATGAAATACAGATTGATCGCGGTCTTGAACGGCTCGACCTCGGCCATGTATTCGGCCTGGCTCATGGATTGCAGCGACACACCAAAAAGCGCGAGCAGGATGACGTACTTCAGCGCCCACAGACGCTCGTGCACCGCTTGCGCGAATTCGTGCTTCGGCAGCTTGAACCATTGCCCGACTTGGTAAACCAGCTCCTGCAGCGCGCCGAATGGGCACAACCAGCCGCAGTACACACCCCGCCCCCATAGCAACAGGGTCATGGCAACGAACGACCACAGGATGAATAGCATTGGGTCGATCAGGAACGTGTCCCATTGGAACTGGTGCATGGCGGAATGAATAAACGTCAGCACGTTCACCACCGACAACTGACCAAGCGCATACCAGCCAATGAATACCAGCGTGTAGACCAGGAAAGCGTTGCGCAACCGACGCAGAAACGTTGGATGCTTGGCAAGAAAATCCTGGAACACCAGGATCAGGCTCAACACCACCAGGCCAAACACCAACAACGCGATCTTGAGCTTGCGTTCCTGCCATACGAATACCCACAGCGGCTCGTCCGCGATGGTCATGGGCAAGATCTCAGGCGCGGTCTTGCTTGTGATGACCGGGGGCGCATCTGCTCGCGGCGCCGCGGCAGCAGGCGGCTCCGGCGGTGTCACCGGTCGGACCAGCGCGCGCGGCGCGCTTTTGGGGACGACGCCCAAGCCGCGCGACTCGGCGACGCGGCGCGCCGCGCCGGTGATGGTCGCGTTCTCCACCATGACCGTGATGGTCGCCCCGGAAATGGTATCGATCGCGACATAACCCTCGCGCTCGGCACCGACGGTGATCCGATCGAGCGCCGATTTGCCGGGATACTGGGCGACAAAACGGCGCAGGTCGTCTTCCGAGACGCCGGCCTGCAGAATCGGTTCTTCGTGCTCGACGATCGTCGCCCCGACGATACGGCCGTTCATGTCGAGGCCGACGAGATTGTTGATCGGGCGCCCGGAGTACGCCGGGATACGTACGATGTCCTTGCTGAGGAACAGGTAGCCAATCGGCTTGCCGGCTTTATAGACCGGCGCCGCGCGTGGGTCGCCCGCGAGCGGCCCGAAGTGGTCGGCGTCGGGAAAAAATGTCCTGGCTTGCGGGTAGGCGTCGGCAATGCCGTCGGCGTACACAACACCCGACAGCAATAAGACTACAAGCGTAACGAAGACGCGGGGCACGTTTACCGAGGGCTTGGATGAGAGTCCAGCCTACTCTCGCCGACTATGGCGGGCAAACCTTGATTTTGATCAAATCGCAAGCCGATAGGTCAGCTACGGTACGCCCCGTGGCGAATGGATGAGGAGCGCGCGTGCAGATCGTCTACTACACTTTGGTCGGGATTCTTCTGTACCTGGCCGCTGACTGGATACTGAACCGAATTGAGATCAAACGCGGCGCGCGCCTTGAAAATCGCACGCTGATTTTCTTTGGCATCCTGCTGGTTCTGGCGGTCGTGACTTTCCAATTGATCCAGCACTTCTGGATCGCGCCGACCACGCCACACTAGTGGGGAAGGTGCTTGTGCAACCGCGCGTCGTGGGTCTTGAAGTGCTCGGTGAACCAACGACGCAGTGACTCGGCGAAGCCGGCCTCGTCGTAATGCAACCGGTCCTCGTAGTCGTCCATGAGGTCGCGGATGCCGTCGAGCAGGCGCTCGTGGTCGGCTTTGTGTTCCTTGTACCGATCGTAGCTGCTGGTTTGCATGATGCGTTCTTCCAGCGCGAAATGCGCGCTGATGCGCGCGAAGATCTCACCCAAGTAGTCGCTCACCGTTAACGTGGAATCGGGCGAGTGCAGTTGCCTGTGCACCTCGTTGATGAGCGCGATCAACTCCTCGTGCTCGTGGTCCACCGAGGCGATACCGAGCTTGAATTCCTCACGCCATTCGACCAGTGCCATAACGATATCTACTCGAAAATAAACCCGCCGCGATCCCCGCGGAACTCGATGACGAAGTTTTGCCGCGGCCGAAGCTCGATCTCTTCACGACGCGTGTGATCAAAACCCTCCGCGCGCCGTGAATCCCGAAGCCGAGCGGTCAGTGTATGCCGCCCGGGTAAAACGGCAAACGTTTCGTAAATCTTGGACGACCCGTCCTTCCAAATGCCGGTGGGCGGCAACGTGGCCGCGTAAAGGATCTTGCCATCCAGCTCGACCTCGACGGCGATCGGCAGCCGTTCACGCGGACAGTCGACCGCGCGGCGCATGTTGGGAGCAAGCTTGGCGATCTCTTCGGGTGTTAGCCGTCGGCACTCGACCTTGGGCGGACCCGTGTGGCGAAACGACAGTTTTATCTGCGCCTGATCGGATGGGAACGGCGAATAGGCGGGTGCCGCGGCAAAATAGCCGATGACGGCCATAAAGGCCGCGTAGGCAACGAGCTGGCCGACGATGGCAAGCGGCCTAATTGCCATTGCCCGATTCCTGCGCTGTCTTGGGTTGATGCGGGCGCTGATAGCTGCCCAACGGGACTAACCGCGCACGCAGCGCCGCGAGCGTGCGTTCGAGTTTCGCGAGTCCGCTCATGCCACTCCACAAGAGCTCCAGGCGCTCACGCGGCACGCGCGCGCGCAACTGCGGATCGCGCGTGGCCGCGATGCGCGCCCGCGCCCACTGCCCGCCCAAGCGATAGTGGCAGTCGCCGGGACGGCAGCCGGCGATCAGCACACCATCAACGTGACCGCGCGTGAGCGCGAAATCGATAAAAGCCGGCGGTAACTGTCCGCTACAGCGCAATCGCACGGTCGCGACTGACTCGCTCGCCAGTTGTTCGATGGGCGGGCCATGTTCGCAACCATAGATCAGCACGCGCGCCTCGCCCGCGAGCTTGGCGCAGGCCGCAAGCGTCTGCTCGCGCAGCGCCGCGATCGACACATCGGGCAGATCGATGCCCGGAACCAGTTCTGATGCGCGCCGAAACGGGGTGCTGGTTGGACAGGCGCCGGCACACACACCGCAGGCAACACAATTTCCCGCATCCACCACCGCTTCCTGCTCGAACGGCAGACCATCGGTCCGCGCGCGCATCTCGATGGCGTTAAATGGGCAGTCGGCGACACAACGTGCGCAGCCGTTGCAATTGGGTAGGTTCACGGCCGCCACCGGAGGGCGGCGCAGCGGCGGCACCCACGGTGTGATGAGCAACAGCAACGTCCCGATACCAAGCGCCGCCCACAACCAGCGGCCCGGCATGACGTCCAGCAGCGGATAGACGGCGAGGTAATACCAATCGAGGTTGGCGGTGGTCACCACGCGATCGAGGTCAGCCGGCGGATGCGACAGTGCCGGGTGCATGAGCGACATCACCGTCATGGTGATGAGCGTGCCGAGCGCGAGGCCTAAGGGTGGATTGACCAGGGCGTGGCTGTTGCGCTGGATGTGTATCCACATGAGAAACAGCATCAGCAGCGGCACCAGGATGTGCACGAACACCATGAGCGTGAAGAAGCGATCGGACAGGGCGTTGTGGTTGAGGAAGTTGCGCGCCAGCGGCTCGCCGAACACCCCGAGCGTGTCGAGCCACTCGGTGGTGGCGACCGCGATGTACTGGGCGAGCTCGTCCCACACCAACCAGTAGCCGCTGATGCCGCAGATGTAGATGAACCACAGCAACGGCACGCCGGTGAACCAGGCGAACCAGCGCGCCCCGCGATAGCGGTCCTTGGCCCACTCGCGCAGGATGTGGACGAACACCACGACCACCAGTGCATCGGAGGCGTAACGGTGCAGGCTGCGCATCACGCCGCCCGCGTACCACTGTGCATGGGTGATGGCCTCGACCGCTTCATAGGCATGGACGATGCCGGTGTCGAAGAAAATGAATAGATAAATGCCGCTAACCAACACGATCCAGAAGAAGTACCAACCCAGCGCGCCCAGATAGTGAAACGGATTCCAGGCGGGCGTGAAGGCGTAATCGAAGGCGCGCTCGAGACGCTCAAAAAGATTGTGCGCGATTGCTTTAAGCATGTGCGGAGATCGAGGCGTGGCCGCGACGGTGGTCAGGCGCGATAGTGAGCGCGTGTTCGAGGCAGCAAGGATACAACAAAGGCCGGCGTCACGCCGGGCGCTGTGGCCCTCCGTCGTGCTGGCGCCATGCGCGCACCACAAAGATCGCCACCACGCCGAGGCTCAATATTCCACTCGCGATCGCGACAAACAAGGAGTAATCGAACTTGTAGCGCCCGGCGGTGGGGTCGTACACCGTGCAGAAGAACTTGATGCCGTTGATCCAGCCGTCCCAATTCTTGGTGCTCGCCTTGCGGCCGAACACCAGGTCCTTGAGCGGCTCGACCAGGGTCGGTATGGCGAAACTCTCGCCGTACACTGGTCGGTAAACCTTGCCCTCGCCATCCACGATCGTGGTCTGCGACAAATGATCGAAGCCTTTGGGCGAGGCGAAATACGTAAAGCCCAAATCCTTGGTCAGCGCCTGGATAGTGGCGGCATCGGTCGACAAGAAATGCCAATTTTTCGTCTTGATACCGCGTTCGCGCGCATAGCTGCGCATGCGCTCGGGCGTGTCGTTGGGTGTGTCGAAGCCAATGGTCACCACCCGGAAACTGTCCTCACCGAGCGCGCCGCGCGCCGCGCGCACCGTGCGCTCAACCGTCTGGGTAATGGTGGGACAGACGTGGTAGCAGCTCGTATAGATAAGGCTGATCACCAGCGGCTTGCCGCGTAGATCGCCGAGCGTCAGCGTCTGACCCTCGCTGGTCGTGAAACGATAATCCACGCTAAGCGTACGACCGATGGCCGCCTGGCTCAGCTTCAAGGCCGTCGGCTCGTCGATCTGGCGACCGGGAGTGTGCGCGCCGCCATGCCCGTTGTCGGCGGCGTGCGCCGAACTCGCAGCAAGTATCACGGCAACTACCCAAACAGCGCGCGAGAGCATCTGTCTAGCTGCCGAGCACGGCGGCATCGAGGATCGCGGCCAGCAGCAGCAAAGACAGCTGCACCAGGGACGCGCGAAAATTGGCGCCCGCCGCGGCGCGCGAGGGGGCGCGCAATAGGCGCCAGCTCATGACGAGGAAATACGCCCCGCCGCTCGCTGCACCAAGGAGATAGATCCAGCCCATGCCGAACGCCGCTGGCAACAAGGACAACGTCACCAGCAACAGCGTATGCGCAAAGATTATGCGCGCGGTGGTCGCCTCGCTCGCCACAACGGGGAGCATCGGCACGCCGGCCTGCGCGTAGTCATCACGATACACCCAGGCCAGGCTCCAGAAGTGCGGCGGTGTCCATAGGAACAACACCACCGCGAGGATGAGCGGCGCGGTCGCGATGCTTGGATTCACCGCCGCGGCGCCGGCCAGCACCGCGAAACTGCCGGCCAACCCGCCGATTACGATATTGAGCGACGTGCGACGCTTGAGCCACACCGTATACACCACGCCATAGGTGAAGGCGCCCAAGAACACGTAGAGCGCGGCCGTCAAGTTGGTCGCCAGAGCGGCGCCAGCCACCGCCGCCGCCAACACCATGCCGATCGCAGCAAGCCAGTAGCTGCTCGCCATGAAGCGGCCGGTTACGAACGGGCGGCTACGCGTGCGCGCCATGCGCGCGTCGAGATCGCGCTCGGCGAACTGATTGAACGCGCCGGCGGCGCCGGATGACAGCAACACCGCCAAGGCGAGCGCGAATATCTGCCAGCCACCCGGTTTGACGCCCGGCGCGACCGCGAGCCCGGCGAGTGCCGACAGCATGATCGCGAAACCGATGCGCAGCTTGGCGACCGAATAGAGAAGCTTAACCGTGTCTTTCATGGGCGATACCCTCTCCTTGCGACCACGGCCGGCGGTACAACACGTTTGGCCGACCGTGACCGCGGCTCGCCATCATCACTTCATGGGCCAAAGCTCGGACAGGTACTTCCAGTTGACGAAGTAGTACAGCACGAAGCAGGTGAAGAACACTGCTACCAGCACCGCGGTGCCAGGTATCTTGAGCGTGCCGGCGCTGCCGTACTTGGCCACCGCCGCGCCCGCCCCGCTGCCGAGCTCGATCTTGCCCTCGACGCGTTTGCCGAATAGCACCGACGCGACCACGACCACGATGTACGCCAAGCCACCGAGCGCGGCCAAGATCCCCGAGATACCGTTCAGCGTCATCATCAGGAAGGCCGCCGGTGGATAGTCGAACGACAGCGCCGCATCGGCGAAGCTTATATCCCAATGCCGGCGCGATACGCCGAGCGTACCCGCGCCCATCATGAACACCGACAGACCCAGCACTCCGATGCCGAACAGATACGGCTGAATCTTGGCCAGCCCCGGGAACATGATATGTCGTCGGAAAATGAGCGGGACGACCAGGTAGGTGATGGCCATGAACGCCAAAGTAGTGCCGGCCACCACCGTGCCGTGGAAGTGACCCGGCACGTACAGCGTGTTGTGCATCATGACGTTGATCTGCTCGGTCCCGAGCACCACACCGGAGATGCCGCCGATGAAACCGAACATCACGAGCGACATGAACATACCGGAGAACGCCGGGTTGCCCCACGGTGCCTTGCGCAGCCACTCGAAGATGCCCTTGGTGTAACCCTTGGCGCGCTGCGCCGCCTCGATCGAGCCCGGCACCGTCATGCCGTGAATCATCGAGCCCAACACCGCTAGATACATGGCATAACTGGTGTTGAAGATCTTCCACTCGCTCGACAGCCCGGGCTCGGCGAGCAGATGGTGCGCGGAGGCGAGCTGCAAGAACAGGATGTAGAACAAGAACGCCACACGCGAGATCTTCTCGGAGATAGGCTTGGCGCCCAACACCAAGGCGGCGATGGCGTACCACACGGCCACGTGCGCCGAGACATTGATCTGCTGCGAACTATGGCCCATGGCCCACCACACCAACTTGTACATGAGGGTGTCGATGTTGCTGATCCACCCGATCGACCACAGGAAGGTCGGAATCAGAATGATCGCCCCCGAGGCGATGGTGAAAACCGCAATTACCGCCGCGGTGACCGCGCCGAAGGTGACGAGCGGAATCGATCCTTGGTAGGTCTTTTCCTCCTTGGCGATGACCAGCGTGCCAAAAAACACGCCGCACCCCAGTAGCGCCCCGACCGCGAACACAATAAGCCCCAGATAGAAGTGTGGCGCCGCTTTCATCGGCACGTAGGAGGTGAACATCACCGACGACCCGCCTTGCAGCACCGCGACGTTCACCACCAGCGCCCCGATAAGCATCAACCAAAACGCCGCCCAACCGACCTTGGGCGCGGCGAGCCGCGAGTTGAGCAGGATCGCGGATGCGAAGTACAGCACCGCCATCTCGAAGAAGATGATCCACACCAGCAGCGCGTCCAACCCGTGCGCGGTGAGCGCCAGGTAGAACCAATCCGCTGGCAGGATGTGCACCGCCTGCCAGCGGGTCAGCGCGGCGAGCAGACCGAACAGCCCGCCGATCGCGAGGAACACCACCGCCACGACCGCGTTGGCTTTGATCAGGTTCTCGGCCGCCGAGTGGACCTTGAGCCCCGTGGTGGGGCAAGTACGGAAATCCGATGCAGTAGCCATGATTGCCCCCTTTAGTCGACCACCAGAATCTTGCCAAGCATCAGGTGATGCCCAATGCCGCAGTACTCATTGCACACCACGGTGAACTCGCCCTTGTCGCGCGGCGTGATGGTGGTCACCATTTCATAGCCTGGGTGGACTTGGAGATTGATATTGACCGGTTGCAGCGACAGGCCGTGCTGCCAATCAACCGATGCCACGTGCAGCCGATAGCTCTTACCCTTCTGCAGTTGCAGGATCGGCCACCATTCCCACAGGCGCCCGATCAGGTACACATCGGAGCCGGGCGGCGGCGCCACGACCGGCACTTCGCGGTCGCTATTGCGGGCCTTGCGCTGGCCGACCGTGTGCTGATCGACCATCGCCTGAGTCTTCTTGGTGAAGGTCTCGGCGTCGATGCGGTAGGCCTCGTTTGAGATGTTCTGCTCGCCGACTACATGCCAGTAGATCATCATGAAGAACATCACCAAGCCCCACAGGAAGGCGATGATGACCCAAGTGAGCTCGATCTTGGCGACCGGCTCTTTCCACCAAACGCGTGATTCAGGAGGAGTAACGGCCATGGCTCACCCCCTCAACGTGCGACAGGGATCTGGATGATCTCCATGATCCCCCAGATCAGATAAAGGATGGCGGGCATCGCCACGCCGAGAAACAACAACAAGAAAGGATTGTCGAGCAGACGCTGCATGAACGGGATGCGCTCGTCATTTGTATCTTCTTTGCCAGGCGGGGCCATTTTCTCCTCCTTGTTCGAGTTCGCTGACGACCGTGCGGACAGGCTCCGCGCGGTGGCATCATGTAAGCGGATTTCCTGAGCGAATCATTTGACCTGAGTCAAATTGCCGCAGGCGGCCGACGCAACATAGTCGGTCAACGACCTACTCCGCGCCGCTATCGCCACGCCGGGGGGTCGCTTATTATCCCGCCGGCCAAAAACACCAACGCCCCGACTTAAACGAAAAGCTTATGAATTCGACCACGCCGTCCGCCGTCAATCGCCGCATCGCCGCCTGGCTGCTCATCGTCTGCGCCCTCCTCTTCGCCATGGTAGTGCTGGGGGGCGTGACGCGGCTCACGCGTTCCGGCCTTTCGATCGTTGAATGGCAGCCTTTGATAGGCACAATCCCGCCATTAACCGAGGCCGACTGGCAGACCCTGTTCGAGAAGTACCAACAGACGCCTGAGTACCAAAAAGTCAACGTCGGCATGGACTTGGAAGGTTTCAAGGGGATTTTTTGGCTTGAATACCTGCATCGGCTACTCGGCCGTTTGATTGGCGTGGCATTCCTGCTGCCGTTTCTCTACTTCCTCGTGCGCAAACAGATCGAGCGGCCACTGGCGCCGAAACTCGTGGGCCTCTTCGTCCTGGGTGGACTCCAGGGGCTTATGGGCTGGTTGATGGTGGCGAGTGGCCTGGTCGACGTACCGCGCGTGAGCCCCTACCGACTCACCGCGCACTTGGCGCTTGCGGTCGCTATCTATGGATACATGCTGTGGGTGGCGCTCGGCCTGCTCATGCCACGCCCAGCGGAAAACCAAGAGACACGCGCGCGATTGCGCGGTTTTGGGATTTTCACGACCGCCATCATCTTTCTGATGATCTTGAGCGGGGCCTTCGTCGCCGGCACCAAGGCGGGGTTCGTCTTCAACACCTTCCCGCTCATGGCGGGACAATTCGCGCCGCCCGGATTGCTCGCGCTGGAACCGTGGTGGGTGAACCTCTTCGAAAATGTCGCCACTGTGCAGTTCAATCACCGCCTGCTGGCCTACGTCGTTATCGCGGTGGTGGTGGCTTATTGGTGGCGCGCGCGGCCCGTCGCCCACGGGACAGCGCGAATCGCGTTTCATCTGCTGCTCGCGACGCTCGCGTTGCAAGTCGTACTCGGCATCGCCACGCTGGTCTTGGTGGTGCCGGTGTGGCTCGGCGCCGCGCACCAGGGCGGCGCGCTGCTGCTATTCACGGCCGCGCTCTACCTGAACCATCACCTGCGCCGGGCATGATCGCGGCGTAACCAAATCCCTTGATGGCGCCGACAACGGTGGCGCGTAGAAATAGCCGCGAGAGAAAGGACGGCCCTACTGGGCAGGACTCTCCTCGCAACGTCTTCACGCGCCCTTAGCCGTCTTCACCGTGGTCACTGCGGGCGGCGGGCGGCTGACCGTGCGCCTCAAGCGAGGGTCTTGCCCTCGGTTAGCAGCCGCGTCAAATCCTCGGCCGGGAGCGGCCGACTGAAGTAGTTCCCCTGCATGGCGTCACAGCCCAGGGCGCGCAGAAAATCGAGCTGCGTACGCTCTTCCACCCCTTCGGCGATCACCGTGAGTTCCAGTGTGTGAGCCATGGCGATGATGGTCTTGACGATCTCGGCATCGCTGCGGTCGGTCAAGGCGTTGCGGATGAAAGACTTGTCGATCTTGAGCGTGTGAATTGGAAACCGCGAGAGGTAGCTCAGCGAGGAATAACCGGTACCAAAGTCATCGATTGCAAAACGCACGCCCAACTCGCTCAAGCTGCGCAGCTTCTCGATCGTGTGGGGCGCGTTCTTCATGATCGCGCCTTCGGTGAATTCGAGTTCCAGCGACTGGCCGTCGCTGCCGCCGCTTTCGATGATTGCGCGCATACGCTCGACGAAATCGGCCTCGGTAAATTGGCGCGCCGACAGGTTCACTGCCACCCGAATGTCACCCAGCCCCGCGGCGCGCCAGGCGCTCGCCTGCCGACAAGCGGTCGATGCCGCCCAATCGCCAATCGGCACGATAAGCCCGGTGTCCTCGGCCAGCGCAATGAACTGCGGTGGCGCGAGCAAGCCGAACTCGGGGTGACGCCAGCGGATCAAGGCCTCCACGCCGATAATGCGCCCGCTCGCGATATCCACCTGCGGTTGGTAGTACAACACGAACTGCTCGCGCGTCAGCGCATGGCGCAGGTGGGTCTCCAGCATCAGGCGCTCGAAGGCGCGCGCGCTCATGTCGACCGAGTAAAACTGGAAATTGTTGCGTCCGAGCTCCTTGGCCTTGTACATCGCGGTATCGGCGTTCTTGAGCAGTGAATGGCCATCGTGTCCGTCGTTGGGAAAAAGACTCACGCCGATGCTGGTGGTGATGAAAAGCTCGTGGCCATCGATCTCGAATGGAGTCGCGAACGAGTCGAGAATCTTGCGCGCCACCATCGAGATGTCTTCGACCTGCGCGATGTCTTCGAGCAGGATCGCGAACTCGTCGCCACCGAGCCGGGCCACGGTGTCGCCCTCACGCACGCAATTGACCAGGCGTTTGGCCAAGACCTCGAGGAATTTGTCGCCCACGTTGTGACCGAGCGTGTCGTTGATGTTCTTGAAATGGTCGAGGTCGAGAAACAACACCGCCAGAATACGATTGTGGAAGTGGCCGCGAATGAGTGCCTGTTTGAGGCGGTCGAGCAAGAGCACCCGGTTTGGCAGGCGCGTGAGATCGTCGTGGTGCGCCAGGTACTGGAGCTGCTCCTGCACCTGCATGCGCTCAGTGATGTCCTTGCCGGTGGAAATGAAATGGGTAATCACGCCGCGCTCGTTCTTGAGCGGCGTGATGGTCTTCTCCTCGTAGTACAGTGATCCATCCTTGCGGCGGTTGATGAACACTTCGCTGAACACCTGGCCGCCCAGGATCGTCTGCCAAAGCTCCTCATAGAATTCCGGATCATGGCGGCCGGACTTGACCAGGTTGGGCCGCCGCCCCACGACTTCCTCGTGGCGGAACCCGGTGGTCCGCTCGTAGGCGCCGTTCACGTACTCGATGATGCCGCGTCGGTCGGTGATCATGACCGAATCTGCGGTCTGCGCCACCGCGCTCGACAGCTTGCGCATGGTGTCTTCGACTTGCTTGCGGGTGGTGATGTCTTGCGCGGTACCGAGTATCTGTTGCACGCGCCCCGCGGCGTCGCGCGCGAACACCGAGTCGTGGCCGAGAAACCAATGCCAAGTCCCGTCGCGGTGCCGCAGGCGGTACTCGGTCTGGTGCACCTCACCGTCCTTGGCCGTGTCCCAGTGCGCCAGCAGTTTCGGCATCTCGGCGCGATTGCGCGGGTGCAGGAGCTTGACGAGCGCATCATCGCCGAATGCCTCGACCTCATCCGGCGTGTAGCCCAGCGACTCGGCCAGCGGGCGATTAATATAGACAGTGTGCTGCTTCAGCAAGTCGAACACGTAGATGAGCGCGGGCGAAGCTGCAGCGATGCGCGCCGCAAAACGCTGGCTTTCGTTTAGGCTTTGTTCCGCGCGCCGGCGCTCGGTGATGTCCTGCAACACTCCATACATGCGTACGGGCCGGCCAGCTTCGTCGTGCAACAGCTCGCCCTCGCCCCAAACGATATGTTCACTGCCGTCCGGCCACACCAGGCGGTATTCGATCGGCATCGATACCCCCTTGGTGGCGGCGCTGGCAATGCTCTCTTTCACCAGCGCCTTGTCGTCCGGATGCACGCTGCGTTCGATCACGGCCCAGATATCGACGTTGGGTGACGGCTCGATTCCATGCAGGCGATAGGTTTGCGGTGACCACTGGATCTGATTGGCTTCGAAATCCCAGATCCAACTACCCAGCCGTGCCACCTCTTGCGCCTTGGTCAGCATCGCGTCGCTGTCGCGCATCGCCTGCAACGCCCGGTGGTGCTCATCCGCCTGCTCGAGCGTCAGGAGTTTGTAGCCAACGTTCTCGGCCAAACGCGCCAACAGCGCGACTTCTTCGTCGTCGAAAACATTGGGCTTAGTCGCGTAGACCCCAATCGCGCCGATGATCTCGCTGCCGACCACGAGCGGCAAGCCGAGCACGGAGCGAAACCCCAATTCGCGGGTCGCCTCGCGCCAAGGCAAATAGCGCGGATCGGATTCGGTGTCGTGAATCACCGTTGGCTTTCCGGTGCGCACTGCAGTGCCGAGAGCCCCACGTCCTTCTGGCGTGTCGTCACAGCGCACGCGTACTTTGGCCAAGAACGCGTCGGCCATCCCCGCCGAGGCGGCATGGCGCAACTCACCGTTCGCCCAGTCGGCGATACCGATCCACACCATGGGGTATTCGGCGCGGTCCACCAAGACTCGACAGAT
>CP070641.1:1616324-1622978 GCA_020354085.1 Pseudomonadota bacterium | reverse complement strand
GACAGGGCGCCGATATCCCCGGCCCCGGTGGCCTCTTCCGGAATCACGACCTGCTCCTTGGCGTGGAACTGCGCCGCCTTGCGGATGATGTAGCAGACCGTTTCCGGATTGAGATCGAGCATCATGGTGAATCGAGCCTAGCCCCGGCGCACCGGCAGCTTCCTTGACTTTCATCAATTGAATCGATCATGCCCGAGTTGCAATGCATTGGCTATGCTTGCGTCAGGACAATGACTGACAAGAAAAAGGCCAAAATGCCGGCCAACGTCAGCAAAAAACAGAGTAGCGGCCAGGGCATTGCGCTTCGCCGACGGCGCACGAAGATCATCGCGACCATCGGGCCGGCGAGCGACTCGCCCGAGATGATCCGCCGCCTGCTCGGCGCAGGCGTCAACGTGGTGCGGCTCAATATGTCGCACGGGGATCCCGACAGTCACCGGCGCACTGCGGAACGTGTGCGGCGCGAGGCCGCGCGTCTCGGCACGCACGTCGCAATCATGATCGATCTCTCCGGTCCCAAGATCCGCGTCGGGCGCTTCGCGGGTGGTAGCATGACGCTGCGGCGTGGCCAGTCAGTGATTGTGACCATGCGCCAAGTATTGGGCGGCGAGGGCGTGATTCCCTCGCGGTATCCGCGCCTGGCGCGCGATGTGCGCAAGGGTCAGCGCATTCTGCTTGATGACGGCAACCTCGAATTGCGGGTTGAGTCGGCGCGCGCGAGCGACGTGCGCTGTCGTGTGATCGAGGGCGGGGTGTTGCGCGATCACAAGGGTATGAACCTGCCCGACTCGCACGTGACGGCGCCGGCGCTCACCGCCAAGGACAAGCGCGATGCGCGCTTGGCGGTTGCGCTCGACGCCGATTTCGTCGCGCTCAGTTTTGTGCGCAGCGCAGCCGACGTGCGCGGGCTGCGGCGTTTCCTGACGCGCGCCGGGCGTGCGATTCCAATCATCAGTAAGATTGAGCGGCCCGAAGCGGTCGATAACATCGATGAAATTCTCGAAGCCACCGACGGCATCATGATCGCGCGCGGCGACTTGGGCGTGGAACTGCCGGCCGAACGCGTACCGTTGATTCAGCGCGATCTGATTGCGCGCGCACGTAGTCATTATGTGCCGGTGATCGTCGCCACGCAGATGCTCGAGTCAATGGTCAACCAGGCGCGCCCGACGCGCGCCGAAGTGACTGACGTCGCCGGCGCGGCATTCCTGAGCGCGGATGCCGTGATGCTTTCGGCCGAGACCGCAAGCGGGAAGTATCCCTTGCAGGCGGTGAACACGATGGATCGCGTGTTGCGTGAAGTCGAGCGTGAGCAATGGCAGACCGGTCGGTTTGCGGACGCCGCCGGTGCCGCGCGCGAGGCCACGCGTCTGCGCGACGCCATGGCGCGCGCGGCGGTGGCACTGGTGCGCGACCTGAGGATTGAAACCGTCGTCGTGCCGACGCGCTCGGGCACGACCATGCGCATCGTTGCCGCGCACCGCTTGCGCGCGCCGACCGTGGGCGTGTGCGCCGATCCCGCGGTCGCACGGCGCATGACCTTGCTGTGGGGGGTCGTGCCGGTGCAGATCGAGGCTTCCGGCACGCGCAACTGGCGGCTCTTGTGCACGCTGGTCGCGCGCCGCAGTGGGCTCGCGCGCAAGGGTCATCGGGTGCTCGTGATCTCAGGCTTTCATGACGAAGAACAATCGAGCGAACCAGTCTTGAAGATCTTGCCGCTATAGTCCAGGCAAGTTGCCTTAGTCCCCGCGCTCGATGCGAAAGCACTGGTGGATTTTGGGATTGCGCTCGAAATCCTGAGGGAGCGTGCGGCGCGTGATGTCGGTGACCGCCCAATCCGCAAGCGCATCACGCTCGAACCGGAACTTCCGCAAGTTCGTTGAAAAGATGAGCGCGCCATCAGGCGCAAGCAAGGCGGCGGCGTCGCGAATCAGGTCAATGTGATCGCGCTGGACGTCGAGCGTGTCTTGCATGCGCTTGGACCGCGAGAAGGTTGGCGGATCGAGAAAGATAAGACCGAATGGTTGGCCGCGATAGTCCTTGAGCCATTGCAGTACGTCGGCCTGAACCAGCTGATGCGCGCGACCGGCGAGACCGTTTAGTGCCAGATTGCGCTCCGCCCAGTTAAGATAGGTGTTCGACATGTCGACACTGGTCGTGGCGGCTGCCCCGCCGATCCCGGCGTGCACGGTAGCGCTGGCGGTATAGCAAAACAAATTCAGAAAGCGCTGGCCGCGCGCCAACTCGCCCAGCATCGCGCGCGTGAGACGATGATCGAGAAACAAGCCCGTGTCTAAATAGTCGGTGAAATTCACCAGCAGGCGGCACGGCCCTTCGCGAACTTCGTGGAACTCGCCCGACTCACCGAGCTTCTCGTATTGTGCCCCGCCTTTTTGACGCCGGCGTAATTTAAAGAACATCTGCTCGCGCGGAATCTCCAGCACATCGGGGATCACGGCCAGTGCTTCGGCCAAGCGGTCGCGTGCCTTCTTGGGATCGACCGTGTCCGGCGCTTCATACTCTTGTACGTGCACATAGGTCTTGTCCGAGCCGTAGACGTCAACCGCTACGTTGTATTCGTGCAAGTCCGCGTCGTACAGCCGATAGCAACAGATCTGCTGACGCCGGGCCCAGCGGCCGAAATGCTTGAGGTTCTTGCGCAGCCGATTGGCGAACATCTCGGCGCCCGCGGAAAGCGTCTCCGGTGCCGGTAGTTCGCCGCGTGAGCGCATGAACCATTCTTCTTTGATTTCGAAATGCAACAGCTTGCACTCGATCGCGCCGTTCCATAGCGTGTGCATGCGATGTGCGCGGATGCCAATTTGTTTTCCCAGTTCCGGATTGCCAGTAAATACCGTCGCGCGCCAGCCGGTGAAGTGACGCTTCAGTTGGGTGCCAAGCTCGCGGTAGAGCGCCGGCAATTCGGATGCCTCGCCCAGCCGCTCGCCATACGGAGGATTGGTCACGATCAGCCCAACGGGAATCGTCTCGGCGGCAAGCTCAGCGAGTGTGCGTGTGGTGATGACGATGTGCGCATCGAGCCCGGCATTCCGTGCGTTGGCGCGTGCGGTGGCTACTGCGCGCGCATCGGCATCGTAACCACGGATAGCGGGAATCTTGCCGAGCCCCGTGGCGCGCCGTTCTTGCGCCTCGGCAAGAAGTCGTTCCCACCCGTCGCGATCATGCCGTTTCCAGCGCAGCATTCCAAAGTGCGGCCGCAGCAACCCCGGCGCGATATCACCGGCCATCAGCGCACCCTCGATCAAGAAGGTGCCCGAGCCGCACATCGGATCGACGAGACCGCCGCCGGCCGCCGCGATCTGCGGCCAGCCGGCGCGCGCCAGAATCGCCGCCGCAAGATTTTCCTTGAGCGGCGCTTCGCCGGCTTCGCTGCGATAGCCGCGCCGATGCAGACTGTCGCCGGATAGATCGAGGCTAAGCGTGGCCACGTTGGCAAGAAGATGCAAATTGAGGCGCACATCCGGGCGCACGGTGTCGACCGACGGCCGCTGGCCGCTGCTCGCGCGGAACTGGTCGACGACGGCGTCCTTGACCTTGAGCGCGGCAAAACGCGAGTGCGTAATCGTCGAATCCCACACGTTGGCGTCCACGGCGAGCGTGCCGTCGGTGTCGAGGTGCTTGGACCAGTTGATCTTGCCCACGCCGGCATAGAGCGCCTCGGGCGAGGGCGCATCGAAGCTCGCAAGTTGCAACAAGATACGACTCGCGAACCGCGACCACAGGCAGGCGCGGTAACCGATCGCCAGCGCACCGCTGAAGGCCACCCCGGCGCGGGTTTCTTTGACCTTTGTTGCCGCAAAGCTGCGCAGCTCCTCGGCGAGCAAGGGTTCGAGCCCGAGCGGGCAGGTGGCAAAGAAGCTCAAGTTCGATGACATGGCGCTTTGTATCGTGCGTCATCCGTCAAGGCAATGGTGCGGACCGAACGCGCCAGCCATGCTAACTTAGGCGCATGCCAGCCAGCCGCCTTCTCCATCTCGACGCCGCGCTCGCATGGTCGAGCCCCCATGCGACACACACAGATCGGCAGCGCATCGAGCGCGTGAATCTATGGCGCGATTTCTTTCCGGGCGATCTCGGCACGGCACTGAACCAAGCCGCGGTCGGCCAAACGGTGCGTGCGCAATTCGCTGCAAGCGAGCTGCTTGCCGAACCGTACGATGCTGCGCGCACGCGTCGGATCAGGCGGGGGCAGTTCATCGGGCGGTTACCGAGCGGCGAGCTGCTCGCGCCGCATGTGGGACGGTTCTACCCGCGCACGTTTGTGCGCGACGTGCCGGAGTTCTTTGCCGGTGACCAGCGCCCGTTTCGCTGTACCGAGCTTGCGGTCGATTCCATGGCCATCGACCTCAACCACCCGTTCGCGAGGTTTGACGCGCAGGTCGAGCTGACGATGGTCGAGGACTTAGGCCATACGGCGGAACGTGGCGGCCGCGCCACCGATCTCGCGCAAGAACTAACCGAGCGCGGTCCCGGCATGCAGGCGGCGGGTACCGAATTCGACAGTGATTTCTTCTACCCGGAGGCCTTCGCGCGCATGGATCCACGGCCGGATGCGCACTTCTACCGCGAACCGCGTTTCGTGCAGCACCTCGACGACACTGCGATTGGCTGCATCCGCTCGCTCTACGCGCGTTTTTTCAAGCCGGGCATGCACGTGCTCGATCTCATGAGCAGTTGGGTGTCGCATCTGCCCGATATCGCCGATGTCGAAATGGTCGGATTAGGCCTCAATGCCGAAGAGCTGGCGCGCAACGCCGCGCTCGGTACACGTATCGTGCACGATCTAAATGCCGATACGCGCTTACCATTTAGCGATCGCGAGTTCGACTGTGTCGTGTGTACTGCGTCGGTTGAGTATCTTGTCGATCCCCTTGCCGTGTTTCGCGAACTGGCGCGCGTGGTGCAGCCGGGCGCTCATGTCGTCATGACCTTCTCGGATCGTTGGTTTCCCACCAAGGCCATCGCGCTGTGGTCGGAGCTTCATCCGTTTGAACGCATGGCCTTGGTGGTGGATTACTTCCGCAAGAGCGGTGGGTTCAGCGCGTTGGCGACCGAATCGATACGCGGCTTGCCGCGCCCAGTGGACGACAAATATGCCAAGCAGTTACCGTTTGCCGATCCGGTGTTCGCGGTGTGGGGAATGCGCGCAAACTAGCAAGTGCCGGCATTGAGCGACCCAGGTGGCGCGAGGGCGGCGAGTAGCGCCGGCAAAACGACGTCGCAGTCGGCATTTATTTTGAACGTGGCGTCCTCGTCGGCACGTGTCCGACCGCGGTTTAGCACGGCGACAGGTTTGCCGGCGTCGATGGCGGCACGCACGAAACGATAACCGGAATACACCGTGAGCGACGAGCCAATCACAAGCAGAGCTGCCGCCTGGTGCAGCGCTTCGCGCACCCGATCGACGACCGCGGCCGCGACGTTTTCGCCGAAGAACACCACCGACGGCTTGAGCACCCCGCCACACCGTTGGCAAGCGGGAACCTGAAACTCCGCCAGACATTCATCACTTAGTTCGGTGTCGCCATCCGGCGCGATGTTCTCGCCATGGGGCGTGAAGCTTGGGTTAAGCGCGCATAGCGCTTCTTGGAGCTCCGCACGTCCGCTGCGTGATCCGCAGGCCAGGCATTCAACACCGTCGAGTCGGCCGTGCAGGTCGAGTACGGCGCGACTGCCAGCCTTCTGGTGTAGTCCGTCGACGTTTTGGGTGACGAGCAATTGCAGGTGCCCAAGGATCTCGAGCGCGGCGAGCGCATGATGGGCGGCATTGGGTTGGGCGCGCGCGACGTATGGCCAGCCCGTGAGGCTGCGCGCCCAGTAGCGCCGCCGTGTCGCCTCATTTCTTATGAAATCGCGGTGCTGGACGGGTGTGCGGTGTTGCCAATTTCCGAAGTCGTCGCGGTAGGCGGGAATGCCGGAGGCCGTGCTGCAACCGGCGCCGGTCAGCACCAGAAGTCGGGGGTATCGATCGATGAAGTGCTGGAGGGTGCTGATCGTTGCGGCGATCGACATGGCGGTAAGAATTCTATGACGCGCGCCGTCGCGCCGCCAATGGCGTGCTTGGCGGTTGGTGTATGCGAGGTGGATAATGTCGGCATGAAGGGCATATACATCGATCCGGACGCAAAGCTGGTCGACGAGCGCTACGCTTTGGTGTACGCACCGCGCGCGGGGCGCGGGCGATTTGCGGAAGATTGTGTCACCATCGTCGAGTCGGCCGATGCCGCGCGCGCGGGCGCCGATGCCGCCAAGCATCTGCGCGCGGCGAAGGTCGTGGGCCCCGCGCGTTCCTCGGAAGGTTTTCGAATTTTCTACTTGGTCCATTGGCTGGACTGAGGCGAGCACGGCACGCATGGCGAAGGAGCCGGAAATCTACGTAAGCACGGATATCGAGGCCGACGGACCGATACCCGGGCCGCATTCCATGTTGTCGTTTGCTTCCGTCGCCTATGGGCGCGACAAGACGGTGCTGGCCTCTTTTAGTGCGAATCTTGAAACACTGCCGGATGCCACGCCGCATCCGAGGACCATGGAATGGTGGCAACAGTTTCCGCAGGCCTGGGAAGCATGCCGTAAAGACACGCGTGATCCGCAACACGTGATGACCGAGTACTTGGCCTGGGTCAACGGTTT
>CP070641.1:1603327-1616224 GCA_020354085.1 Pseudomonadota bacterium | reverse complement strand
GAAATTGCCATAGTCATAACCGAGCGCACGCAAATGCTCGCGCAACAACTGAAAATGATAGGCTTCCTCGGCGGCGACACGCAGCCAGTCACCATAATATTCGGGCGGCAACCCACGGAAACGGTACACGGCATCGAGCGCGAGGTTGATCGCGTTGAATTCGATGTGCGCGAGCGCGTGGATCAGCGCGGCGCGGCCCGCAAGCGTATTGACCGGCCGCTGCGGCACGGCGCGCGGTGAAACGAGCTGGGGCCTTGCCGGGCGACCCGGTGACGAAATTTCCTCGACCGCTGAGTCGTCATCAAGATTAAGGGTATTGGCATGCCACTGCGCGTTGAGCGCTGCCGTGGCCGCGCATTTCGTGTCCGGGTCGGACACAAGCAGTGCGTGGCGCGCACGCCCAAACAGACTCAGTTCCATACGGCACATCCTATTGGCTCCGGACTTCCGTTTGAACCCCGAATCCCGCCAAAAAGGGCGTGCCTTTCGGGCCGTACTTGTCGGTTACGGGACCGGTCCGCTAGCATCGCGCCAAATTATGACCGTCACCGTTTCCACCGAGATCGTCCAGGCCGAACTGTTTCGTCACGCTCCGGCGAGCGCCGTGGCGGATTTACTCGCGCGCTGCCCTGTGCAGCACCTGAAGAGCGGCGAACAGCTTCTGTCGCCCGAACAATCCAACGATTGCCTCTATGTGGTGCTCGAAGGTCAACTGCGCGTACTGGTCGGCGCCGTCGGCTGTGCCACGGCGATTCCGGTGGGTCCCGGAGAATGCGTGGGTGAGCTGTCGGTCGTCGACGGTGGGCGCGTGAGCGCGCCAGTCGTGGCCTCGGAGGACAGCGCGGTGCTCGCGATCGACGTCGGTACGTTTTGGCGCCTGACCGAGAACAACCCGACCGTCGCGCGCAACTTGCTAACGATCATGGCCGAGCGCATGCGCAACACCAACGAAGCGCTCGCCTCGAGCCTGCAATTGCAGCAGACCTACGAGCGCTGGGTTTACATCGATTCGCTGACCGGCGCCCATAACCGGCGATGGCTTGAACAGATGCTGCCGCGCTATTGCGATCGCGCGCGGCGCGAAGGACGCCCGTTCGTATTGGGCCTTTTCGACATCGATCACTTCAAGCGCTACAACGACGCCTGGGGCCACGCCGGCGGCGACGCCGCGTTGCGCGCCACCGTCCGCGCCGCACAACAAAACATACGCCCCGCCGATCGCATCGCCCGTTATGGGGGCGAGGAGTTTTGTCTGCTGCTGCCGGACACCGAGCTCACCGAGGCAAAGACCATGGCCGCGCGCCTGCTCAACGCAATCGCCGCCAACGCGGTGCTCGGGGCCGATGGCGCAACACTCCCCGGCGTCACCATCTCGCTCGGCCTCGCCGCCTTGCAGGGTACAAGCGCGGAGACGCAGATTATCGACGCCGCTGATCAAGCCCTGTACCGCGCCAAACGCGCCGGCCGCAATCGCGTGGCGGTGTAACGTCGCGAGCGGAGAACCTGGACGGAATGATCTCGTCGCGCCTTATTGCGCATCGCGCAATACGCCCAGCGGGCTTTGCTGCGCGATGCGACGCGCGCCGAGATGGCCCGCCACCGCCAGCAATGCAGCGCTGATCGTGGGTGCTGCCAGCCATACCCGCCACTTGAAGGCGTATTCGATGTCGAACACGCGGCTGTAAAGGGCCCAGGCGATAATCTCGGCGCCGGCGGCGGCGAGCACGCCGGCGAGCAAACCCAGCACAACAAACTCGGCGAGCTGCGCGCCGATCAACTGACCACGGCGGGCACCGAGTGCGCGCAGTAGTGCGCTTTCCTGGCGACGCTCATCGAGACTGGCGACGAGCGCCGCGTACAGCACGGCAAAGCCCGCCGCCAACACGAAGAGCAAGACGAATTCAACCGCCGCGGTCACATGCGCCAAGATGGTCCGCACCTGGGTAATCACTTGATCGGTTTCCAGCACACTGGTGGCGGGAAAGGCCCGTACCAATTGCGCGAGCAAGGGCTTTTGGTCGGCAGTCAGATGAAAACTGGTGAGATAGGTTGCCGGCATCCCGTCGAGTGCACCGGGCGTAAAGATCATGTAGAAGTTGGGATGAAACGAATCCCACTGCACTTTGCGCAGGCTCGCCACCGGCACGCTGATGCTGGCGCCACCAATCGTGAAACCGAGCCGATCGCCGGCTTGGATGCCGAGCCGCTTGGCGAGGCGCTCTTCGACCGATACCCCTGCGGCCTTGGCCGCATCCCACCAAGCCCCGGCGACAATGCGATTGTCGGGTGGCAGCTGCGCGGCCCAGGTGAGATTCAGTTCACGATGCAACGCCTCGTTGCTCTCCTCTTCCTTGGTAACGGCTTGCGTCACCGCGGTGCCGTTGATGGTCGTCAGGCGACCGCGCACCATCGGATAGAGCGCCTGCGCCTCGATTCGATGGTCGGCAAAGAACTGCTCCACGCGGGCGACGTCGGCCGGCAGGATATTGAAGGCGAAGTGATTGGGTGCATCGGCCGGCAACTGACGCTGCCAGCTGGCCAACAAATCGCCGCGCACCAATACCATCAGCGCCATCGCCATGAACGTGAAGCCGAAGGCCAGCACCTGCGCGAGGCTGGCACGCGGCCGGCGCCACAGGTTGCTCAACCCGAAACGCCAAGTCGCGCCGGCGCGCGCTATCAAGCGACGTCCCGCAGCGAGCAGTCCGAAGCCCACTCCCGCGAGCACAATGCCGGCTGCGAGTGCGCCCCCAAGCACGCCTAGGATCAGGCGCGGGCTGTCAGTGTAGCGCCACATCAGCAGCAGCATGGCGCCCAGTGCGGCAGAGGCCACCAGCCAAGCGCTCGCCGGTAGCGGCGTCAGCTCACGCCGCAATACGCGCAAGGGCGACACCGCACGCAACCGCAAGATCGGCGCGAGCGCGAAACCCGCGAGCGTCAGCAGCCCGGTGGCGAATCCCAACGCCAGCGGTGCCATGCCCGGCGTGGGCAACCGCACCGGCAACAGGTCGCGCAACAGGAGTTGCAGGATCTCCTGGCCCACCCAACCGACGATGCAACCGACGGCCGAGGCCGTCACACCGATCACCAGGAGCTGCGTGCCGTATAGCAGCAAGATGTCACGCTGGGTGGCGCCGAGGCAGCGCAACATCGCACTCACGTCGTAGTGACGCGCGCTGTAACGACGCGCGCCCATCGCAACCGCGACCCCGGCGAGCAAAACGGCAAGCAGACTGGTAAGGCCAATAAAGCGGTCGACGCGCTCGATCGCGCGCGCGATCGACGGGTTGCCGCTGCGCGTATCCATGATGCGCCGGCTCGAGGCCGCCTGCGGCGCGACCCAGGCGCGGAACGCCGCCACGGCGAGTTCGCCGCCCGCCACCGCAAACGCGTACGTGGCGCGACTGCCCGGTTGCAGCACACCGGTTGCCGCCAGATCTTGGGCGTGCATCAGTACGCTCGGCGCCGCACCAAAGAAATTCCCGCCACGACCGGGTTCGTAGGTGAGCACACGCTCGATGGTGAAACTCGCATTGCCAATCTCCACGCGGTCGCCGATCGCGGCGCGCAGCTCCTGCAACATGCGCGTGTCGACCCAAACGCTTCCGGGCGCCGGCACGCCGCGCGTGATCGCATCAGGCGCGTACGGCGCCGGTGCCGTCTTGACGGCGCCGCGCAGCGGATAAGTGGCGTCCACGGCTCGCACCGAGGCGAGTTGCAGACGCTCACCCATGACGACGACGCTTGCGAACTCGACAAGCTCGCCGATCGCTAGACCGCGTTCGCGAGCAGCCGCTCGCCACTGCGCAGGGTGCGGCGCCTCGGCGGTCACGACCAGGTCGGCACCCAACAGCTCGGCCGATTGTTGGCCGACGCCGCGGCTGACTCGATCGGTGAGCAGGGCCACGGCAGTCACGGCGCCGACCGCAATCACGAGCGCGGCCACGAGCACGCGCAACTCACCGGCGCGCGCCTCGCGCGCGAGCAGCCGCAAGGCGAGCCGCAGCTTTCCGCGTGCGCCCTTCACGCGCCGCGACTCACAAGGCGGCCGGCGTCGAGATGCACGCGCCGCGCGCAACGCGAGGCCAGCATTTCGTCGTGCGTGACCAGCACCAAGGTCGCCGCGCGCTCGCGGTTGAGCTCGAACAGCAGATCGATCACGCGCGCGCCGGTGGCGGCATCGAGGTTACCCGTCGGCTCATCGGCGAACAGCACTGCCGGACGCGTGGCGAAGGCGCGCGCGATGGCCACGCGCTGCTGTTCGCCACCGGATAGTTGGCGCGGGTAATGGCCCAGTCGCGATTCCAGGCCCACACGCGCTAGTAATTCGCGTGCCAGCACCCCGGCCTCGGCGCGACCCTCCAGTTCCAACGGCAACATGACGTTCTCGAGCGCCGTCAAGCCGGGCAGCAACTGAAAACTTTGAAACACAAAGCCGACGTGCCGCGCGCGCAGCCGCGCGCGCCCGTCTTCATCGAGGGCGGTCAGGGTCTCGCCGGCAAGCCGCACCTCGCCCGCGCTCGGCGTATCGAGTCCCGCGAGCAGCCCGAGGAGCGTCGATTTGCCGGAACCGGACACGCCCACGACCGCGATGCTCTCGCCGGCCTTGATATCGAGGGTCACGCCCGACAAGATGTCGAGCGGGCCTTCAGCCGTGTCAACGCGCTTATCGAGGTTACGGCAGGAGATGATGATGTTGTCGGTATTTTCGTTCATGCGACGCGCACTGCTATTGCTGGCGTTGTTCACGCTGCTTACGGCCGTCAGCTCCGCCGCGCCGCGCACCCTGCTCGTCGTGGGCGACAGCCTGTCGGCCGCCTACGGCATGGATGTCAGCGTGGGTTGGGTACGACTGCTTGAAGAGCGCCTGCGTCAGGACGGCCACCATTATAAGGTAATCAACGCGAGTATCAGCGGTGACACCACCGCCAATGGACGCGCGCGCCTGCCGGCGCTTCTACGCCACCACCGACCCGCCATCGTCGTCATCGAGTTAGGCGGCAACGACGGGTTGCGCGGACTGTCACCGGAACAGATGCGGGAAAACATTCGCGCCATGATCGCCGCCGCCAAGGAACGCGGCGCACGCGTGCTGCTGCTGGGTGTCGAACTGCCCACTAACTACGGCCCGAAGTACAACGATAAGTTCCGTGCGGTGTATCGCGATCTCGGCACCGAACTCGGCGTTACCGTCGTACCGTCGTTCCTGGACGGCGTGGCAACCGATGCCGCCCTGATGCTTCCCGACCGGATTCATCCCAATGCCAAGGCGCAGCCGCGTCTGCTCGATAATATTTGGCCGACGTTACAGCGGCTGCTCTAACGAAAGGCATGAAAGAGGTCGTGCGGTTTATCCAAGACGTCTCCGCCGCGCATTAGCCGCGAGAACTGTCCTGCGGGACGCAGCTATTCGATCGCGTCCGACTCGGGGAAAAACTCGATATCGCTCCACAGCGGGTCGATCGACCCGCGCCATTCGCCGTGGTAGCGCGCGAGCAGGCGCTCGGCGAAAGTCCGGCCTTCCGCCACCGTCTGCTCGAGCGGACCCAAGAAGATTCGTTCATCTTCCCCACGGCTATTGCGGCAAGCGATGCGCTGCAACCCACCAGAGGAAATAGCGAGCAGCTCGCGCGCGAGCTCGAGCAGGCTGCGGCCACGGTAACGGGCCGCGAAGCCCTGGTGGATCACCGCGCGCTGCAAGGCCGCAAGCTCCGACACCGACGGCTGCTCCATCAAGCGCCACGCCGCGTCGCGCGCGGCGGTGTCGTAAAGCAATCCCTTCCACAAGGCCGGCAGCGCGCAGATTCGGCTCCATGGACCGCTGTCGGCGGTGCGTACCTCGAGATACTGCTTGACCCGCACCTCGGTGAAGATGGTCGTGAGGTGATCGGCGAAATCGCGCAGCGTGGCGCGGTGGCCGTCGAGTCCCTCCTTCAGAAAGCGGCGAAACGGGATGCCCGCGTAGTCGAGATGAGTGAATTGGCGGCGCACGAAATAGATCGGCACGTCCAAGACCCACTCCACCCAACGTTCATAGCCAAAACCGGGCTCGAACACTATGGCCGGGAAACCGCTGCGGTCGGGATCGGTATCGGTCCACGTGAGCAACCGCTCGCTCAGCACGCCGCTCGGGCGACCCTCCTTGAACGCGCCGTTGGCGAACAATGCCGCGACGATCGGTGTCACCGCCAAGGCGGTGCGAAACGACGCTACCATGTCGGCCTCGTTTTCAAAATCGAGATTGGCTTGCACGGTGGCGGTACGCTTCATCATGTCGAGCCCGCGCGTGCCGCGCGTCGGCATGTAGCGCTGCATCACGCGGTAGCGGCTCTTCGGCACCGTCGGCATGTCTTCATAGCGCGCCGTCGGATGAAAGCCCATGCCGATGAAGCCAACGTCACGCGGCAGGCAGGCACGGCGCAAGAGCGCAAGGTGGCGGTTGATCTCATCGCAGGTGTGATGCAGGCTCGCCAGCGGCGCGCCTGAAAGCTCAATCTGCCCGCCCGGTTCGAGTGTAATGGCCGAGTCGTCTTCGCAGAACAACGCAATGGTCCGGCCGCTTTCTTGAACCGCCTGCCACGACCGACCCTTTTCCCAGATCGCGCGATCGGTCGCGATGGTATTGAGGATCGTCTCGATGCTGACCGGCCCTTCGTAGGGCAGCGGTCGGTGGTCACCGCGCAGGAACCCGAACTTCTCGTGCTCAGTACCGACGCGAAAATGCCGGCGCGCTTTCTCGCCACCGGCGATGTGGGCGTAAAGATCCTCGACGCGCTCAATCGGCTCACCCGGATCGTCCGGCTCGCCGTCCTTCGCTCTTTTGGGCTGGCTCATGGGCTTGCTCCCGCGCGGCCTGCGGTCGGTGGCGTTACCTAGATTACCCGAGTATTGGTCGGAAGTAATGCTCGCAACTGACACGCCAGACGATTACGTTGCGCGCGTGATGCTAGAGGCGATGATCGTAGTCGATGATGAGCGGTGCGTGGTCGGAAAACTTCCTGTCCTTGTAGATGCGCTCCTTGCGCGCCTTCTTCGCGATGCCGGGTGTGGCGATGTGATAATCGATGCGCCAGCCGACATTCTTGGCATACGCCTGTCCGCGATTCGACCACCAGGTGTATTGGTCCGGCTTCCGGTTGAGGGTACGAAATACATCGACCCAACCCAAGTCGTCGAAGACCTTGGTTAGCCAGGCACGCTCCTCCGGCAAGAAGCCGGAGTTTTTTTGATTGGAGCGCCAGTTCTTCAGGTCAATCTCCTGGTGCGCGATGTTCCAGTCGCCGCACAAAATGTACTCGCGCCCATCCTTACGCAGCTTCTTGAGCTGCGGATAGAACAGATCCATGAAACGGTATTTCGACTCCTGGCGGTGAGGACCGGCCGAACCGGATGGCAGATAGATAGAAATGATGCTTAGCTCGCCGAAGTCCGCCTGCAGAAATCGGCCCTCTCCGTCGTGCTCCTGCGAACCGAAACCGCGGTGCACGTTGTCGGGTTCGCGTCGGCAATAAAGCCCGACACCAGCGTAACCCTTTTTCTCGGCGAGACTGAAGTAGCCATGGTACCCGCTCGGATCATGCATGGCCGCCGACATGTCGGCTTCGTGCGCCTTGACCTCTTGCACGCACAGCACGTCGGCCGCCTGGCGCGTGAGCCACTTGAAAAACCCCTTGCTGCTCGCCGAACGAATGCCGTTCAGGTTGGCGGTGATCACGCGCATGGCCGGCAAAGATACCGAATCGTTCATACGCTAACAAACGCGCTTGTACGCCAGTGGGCGAATCGGTATATATGCCGCCATGCACGACTACCAGCGTGACTTCTTGGAATTCGCCATCCAATGCCAGGCGCTGCGCTTCGGCGAATTCACGCTCAAATCGGGACGCATCAGCCCCTATTTTTTCAATACCGGCCTGTTTAACACGGGCGCAAAACTCGCCAAACTTGGTCACTTCTACGCGCGCGCCATCCTGGAAACGGGCGTGGCGTTCGACATGCTGTTTGGCCCAGCCTACAAAGGCATACCGCTCGCTTGCGCCGCGACGATGGCGCTGGCCGAGATCACCGGCAAAGACGTGCCCTACTGTTTTAATCGTAAAGAGGTCAAACGCCACGGCGAGGGCGGCGTGACGGTCGGTCATCCGCTCAAAGGAAAGGTCATCATCATTGACGATGTCATTTCCGCCGGCATCTCGGTGCGCGAGTCGGTGCAAATCATCCAAACCGCGGCGGCCCAACCGGTGGCGGTGGCCATCGCCATCGACCGACAGGAACGTGGCGAGGGCGCGCATTCGGCCGTGCAGGAAGTGGAGCGCGAACTCGGCTTGCGTGTCATCAGCATCGCCTCGCTAGATACGCTGCTCACCTATCTCGATCAAAAGGACGGCGGGCGCCGCTACATCGAGACCATCAACAACTACCGTCGCCAATACGGGGCCGCCTAGCGGCCGGCATGGTCGTCGTATCGCGCCAAGTCCACATCAAGGCCCCGGTGCCGCGCGTGTTCGCGTTGATCGCCGATCCCCTGGCGCGCGCCCGCCTCAACCCGGAAGTCTCGCCCATTGACGTGCGCGTCGAGGGCGACGGACCCATGGCGGTTGGCAGTCGCATCCACTTTCAGTTGAAATCGGGTGATCGAATGATGGATTACCGCGCGGAAGTCCGCGAATTCGTGCCCGAACGCCGTATCGTCACGGTGGCGCAGACCAAAATTCCGTTCGAGGTGCGACTGGAAACCTCGGCGGAGAACGGCGGCACGCGACTCACGCAGACCGAATCGTTTGAACCGAGCGAAGACATGTTGCAAGCCGAACTCACGCCGGTGTCGCGCCTCGCTTGGCTGCGCTACGCGCTCGCGCTGTTCGGCGGTGACCCGCTGGAGCAACAGCGCGCGGAGCAGGAGCAACTGCTCGCGAAACGTCTGGGCAAGAAACTGGAAAGCTGGCTCGCCGCGATCAAGCGCGAGTTGGAACGCGGCGACAACACCAACCCGCGGGACGTCTAATCAAGACGACTCGGGCTCCACGCGCCGCTCGCGAAAGTGCGTGAGGTGCGTATCGCGGTCCATGCTGATCTCGCCGTCGTAGATAGCCCCTTGCGCGATCGCGATCGCCGGGCTGCGGAGATTGCCGCGGATACGGGCGGTCGCGGCCAATTCAAGCCGAACGTATGCCGTGACGTTGCCCTCGACATGGCCGGCAATGATGACGTTATCGGCGGCGACGTCGCCGATCCATTGCCCGCTTTCGGCCAAGCAGATCGTACCGGCGAGATCGCATTGGCCGGTGACGCGCCCTTGGACGTAGTAGTTGTCGTTGCCGCCGAAGGTGCCCGCCACAACTGACTGCGCGCCGATGATAGTGGTAAAGCCGTCGACCTGATCGAGTATGCGCCGCTTGCGCCGACGGATACCAAGAATTTTCTGAAGCTTCACGTATCGACTCCGAACAAATGCACCCTCTACGTGGGCGCACATACTAGCAGCGGCAATGCCTTTCGAGAATCACGCCACCAGTTTCAGGCCGACCAACACGGTGACGATTTCAAAAGCGCGCTTTATCCAGACATTGCCCTTCTTGATAGACCAATGCGCGCCCAGATAACCGCCAGCCAACGATCCAACCAGCAGTACAGGTATCCACGACCAGCGCACTTCGCCGAGCATCGCTAGCGTGACGGCGCCCGTGCCGTTCCAAAACATCCCGACAAGCACCAACGTGTAGGCAACCGCGCGTTTGTAATCGAGCCCGAACCAGCGCACTAACCAAATCGTGCAAAAAAGTCCCGTGCCTGAGGTCAGCGATCCGTTCAGTACGCCGATGACCATCAAGCCTGCGCCTCCGATGGTGTAACCACGCGCTGAACGGTTGGTCGGCGCATGGTCCAGACCCAGGCGTTTGCTGAAGAACGAATAAACGCCTAAACCCATGGTAAGAACGCCGAGCGACACCTGCGCCCAACGATCGGGTACTTGCAGGATGAACATTGCACCGACGATCACCCCCGGCAGTCCGGTGGCAAGCACGAATATCGAGAAAGGGAGTTCCAACGATCGCTCACGCAGATGACGCGCGGTAGCACCGACCCCCAGCGCCACGCTCGCGACCTTGTGCGTGGCCAGCGCTACGCCGAACGGAAGGCCGAGAAAGATGAGCGCGGGAAACTGCAGCAGTCCCGCCCCGCCGCCAGCGAACGCCGAAAAGATATTGGCGGCGAGCGAAACCGCGAGGAGCAGCAGCTGTTCGGACCAGTCCATGTGCGAGCCGCCTGAGCGTGACCCGCATTATGGCACAGGGGCTGCAACGTGCCGTTGGGCGCGGACTTAGCGCCGAACGGCGGCACGGGTTGACAGGCGCGCGTCGAGCTACCTATCTTGGGGTATCTTCTGTGTATTGGTGTCCCGCATGAAACTTTTCTCGCTCCTTATCACGACGATCCTTTTCTTGGCCATTGGCGTCGCCCCGGCGTCCGCCGCCGGCGACTCGAAGGGGTCTTCAACCATCAAGAAATGCAAGGACGCGCAAGGTCGCTGGCACTTTGGCGACCGTGCGGCCGACGAATGCGAGCGCTCCAAGGTTATTGAAATGTCGACCCAGGGCACGAAGCGCGGGGAGATTGCCGCCCCGCCGACCGCCGCGGAGCTCAAGGCGCAGGACACGCGCGCGCAACAGGCCGAGCAGGAGCAGCAAAAGGCCCTGGAGCAGCAGCGCCGCGACGACGTGCTGCTGTCGAGTTATGGCGTCGAGCAGGACATCATTTACGTCCGCGATCGCAAGCTCGCGCAGGTTGAAAACGCGATCAAGACAAGTGAGGGCACGCTCGCCCCGTTACGGGCGGTGCTCAAACGCATGGAGGACCAGCTCGCCGACGAGACCAAACGCGGCGACAAGGCGGCGATCGCCCAGACCACGAAAAGCGTGCAGCAAACCAAGGCACAGATCGCGCGCCATGAAGAAACCATCGCCGCCAAGCGCGTGGAACAAGCGACCATCCGCAAGCAGTACGACCAGGAGCTCGCCCGCTATCGCGAGCTAAAGGGCAAGGCGCCGGCTAAACCCTAGCCGAGCTTGCGCCTACGTTTGGCGCTCGACCCAACGCGCGCCATTTTCCGTCTGTTCCTGCTTCCAAAACGGGGCGCGCGTCTTGAGCGCCTCGATGATGTAACGGCAAGCGGCAAAGGCCTGCTCGCGGTGGCCGGACCACGCTGCCACCAAGACAATAGGGTCGCTGGGCTGCAACGCGCCGTGACGGTGAACGACCATCCATTTTTCTATTGTCCACTTGCGCGCCGCCTCGTTGCCGATCGCTTCCAGCTCGCGCTCGGTCATCGCGGGGTAGTGCTCGAGCACCATCGAGCGCACCGTCGTGTCTTGGTTGTAATCGCGCATGGTGCCGACGAACACGCACGCGGCCCCGACCTTGCCGGCGAACTTCTGTGTCGCCTCAAACGCCGCGACCTCGCGCCAGGGTTCGAGGGGCGTGTCGATCACGCGTACGCTCATGCCGCGCCCCCCGTGACGGGCGGAAAGAATGCGACTTCGTCGCCATCGCGCACGGCCTGGCCCGGCTGGGCGTACTCCTGATTGACGGCGATGAGCGTATTGGGCGGCAGCGGCACGCCGGCAACCTCGCGCCACACATCCGCGGCGGAAGCCACGGCGCTGGCGTCGACCTGGGCCTGGTTACGCCCCAGGCGCTCGCGTATGCCGGCGAAGAATCGGACCGTGATTGCCATCGATTAACCCCGTTTACCGCCCTTGCCCCACAATCCGGGCGAAAGTCGGGCTTTACAATACTCGATCACTCGGGATTTTTCGCTTATAAACCCTATTCTCCGTGTCGCTCTTGCAACGCACGAACGGCAACATTTCAACGAGTTAGCGGCGAATCCCAAAATAAGCCAGCCTTATGCGCGGGCGATTATTTCTAATTAGTCCCTCGCCAATCGACCCTATAGAGTCTCGCGCCTCACATTCTTTAGAATAACGCCTTTTTCCACGGCGAATTCCTGGATTCTACTAAGGGGAACACCAAGTTATGTCGAAGCTCGTCAATCCACATGGCGGCGGAGAGCTTAAGCCGCTTCTGCTCGAGGGCGCCGCGCTCAAGGCCGAACAGGATCGCGCCAAGTCGCTTCCGAAACTGAAAATGTCGTCGCGCGAAACCGGCGACGTCATCATGCTGGGCATCGGCGGCTTCACCCCGCTCACCGGCTTCATGACCAAGGGCGACTGGGAAGGCGTGTGCGACGGCATGAAAATGACCAACGGTCTTTTCTGGCCCATCCCCATCACCCTCTCCTGCGACGACGAAGCCATCAAGGAAGGCATGGACATCGCGCTGGTCGATAGCGACAGCGACGAGATCCTCGCCACCATGAAGGTGTCCGACCGGTACACCATCGACAAGGCCCACGAGTGCATGATGGTCTACAAGACCACCGACATGGAGCACCCGGGCGTGAAGATGGTCATGACCCAGGGCAAGTACAACCTGGCCGGTTCGGTGAAGGTGCTGTCGGTCGGCAGCTTCAAGAAAGACTACGGCGATCAGTTCATGACGCCCGCCGAGACCCGCGCCCTGTTCCAGAAGATGGGCTGGTCCAAGATCGCCGCATTCCAGACCCGCAATCCGATGCACCGTTCGCATGAGTATCTCGCCAAGATCGCGGTCGAGACCATGGACGGCGTGCTGATCCACTCACTGCTCGGCAAGCTCAAACCCGGCGACATCCCGGCAAACGTGCGTTCCGAAGCAATCGGCGTGCTGATCAAGAACTACTTCGCGCCCAACACCGCGGTCCAGGCCGGCTATCCGCTCGACATGCGCTACGCCGGTCCGCGCGAGGCGCTGTTGCATGCCCTGTTCCGCCAGAACTACGGCTGCTCGCACCTGATC
>CP070641.1:1595765-1603227 GCA_020354085.1 Pseudomonadota bacterium | reverse complement strand
AACGGCGGCAAGGGGCTCAACATTACCGTACCCTTCAAACAGGACGCATTTCGCCTCGTCGACCATATGAGCGAGCGCGCACGGCTCGCCGGCGCCGTCAACACAATCAAGTTCGAGGCCGATGGCAAGATGTTCGGCGACAACACCGACGGCGCCGGTTTGATTCACGACATCATCCACAATCTCGACATCAACCTGCGCGGCAAGGACGTGTTGGTGTTGGGCGCAGGCGGGGCGGTGCGCGGCGTATTGGGGCCGCTGCTCAAGCACCACCCGGCGCGGCTGGTGGTTGCCAATCGCACTGTTTCCAAAGCGCGCGATCTTGCCGAGGCCTTCACCACTGCCGGCAAGATCGAGACCTGCGGGTTCGATGCACTGCGCGGCAGGCATTTCCATCTCGTCATCAACGGTACGGCAGCAAGCTTAAAGGGCGCGGCGCTGCCGTTGCCGGACAATCTCTTCGCCAACCACGCGTTGGCTTACGACATGATGTATGGCGACCGTGCGACACCATTCGTCGATTGGGCGATGCGTCACGGTGCCGAACGAGCCGTTGACGGCCTCGGTATGTTGGTCGAGCAGGCAGCGGAGTCTTATTTGCTATGGAAAGCGGTGCGCCCGCAAACGCGTCCGGTGATCGAGGCGCTGCGCAAAGGTGCCTGAGCTCGTCAGTTGTTCCATCGGCGATACCTTGCAGCGCAGGTCTCGCCGGATTGTTTCGGAATCGTGATGTTTGTCACAAGCTAGCGCCCGCGGTTGTGAACCGTGTCACCGCGTGTGCAAGCAAGACAGTCAATACTTCTGGTCGAGTCGCCGACAACCCAACCCAAGGGTATCGGCGACGGAAGTCCAAACTCAATCGACTTGGAGAACTGTCATGATTAGCAAACACCACCTCGTTACCGCGCTGTTCGCCGCTTCGTCCCTCGCGATCGCCTCCGCAAGCTACGCCTGCGACGGCGAAGATCTGAGTCTCACCGATGACGCCACCGCCGCGCTGATCGGTGGGGCCGGTGATGGCATCGGCTCGGATAAGTACGTGGACGCGAGTGAACTCGACTGCTAGCTGTCTCCGCCGGGGCATGTGGGTAGATGTTTTGTCACCCGCGAGCCCCGGCGCGTGCCGCACACGTGCGGCTTTCCGCAAAGGGGAACCGGACTACTTCCCCGCCCCGAGGTAATCGTTCTTTAGCTTAATGTAATGGTCCGCCAGATAGCCGAACAGTTCGCGCTCTTTGTCGGTGATTGCGCGCACGCGCCTAGCCGGTCGCCCCATCCACAAGTAGCCGCCTTCGAGCACTTGGTTTTCGGTGACGAGCGAGCCGGCACCGAGCAGCACCTGCGATTCGAGCAGTGCGCCGTCGAGTATCGTCGAGCCCATGCCGATCAGGCAGTGGTTCTCAACGGTGCATCCGTGCAGGATCACGTGATGACCGACGGTGACATCGTCGCCGATGATTGCCGCGTGGCCGCCGGGTGCGCGTTCCTGTGCGTGGGTGCCGTGCAGGATCGAGCCGTCCTGGATGTTGGTGCGCGCGCCGACGCGGATGCGGTTGACATCGCCGCGCAACACGCACATCGGCCAAATCGAACTGTCGGCGCCGATCGTCACATCGCCAATCACGGATGCCTGCTCGTCCACATAAGCAGTGCCATGCACGCTGGGTTTGATGTTGCGATACGGTCGAATAGTCACTCAGGCATCTCCTGACACGATCACCGGACTTCACCGCAGCGACGTCGGCCGATATCAGCAGTCTGTTCGCGCGTCGGGCAAAGCATTGGCAAAGCAAGAGCTTAGCAGGCGGGCGTGAAATTGAGCCAATATTGTGCGCTTGCGCTCAATTGGTTAGTGTCTGGCTGGGGACTCCACCTGAACAGATTGGATTTCGGCAGCGAGTGCTGTCGCGGGGAGGGTGTGTGTCGCCACGTAGTAGCCGTAGACGTTGTATTGGACGTATCCCGGTAAGTGGCAGCGCGATTGCCACGGATCGGCAAAACATCTAACGACGAGGAGGAGCTATGACGATTTCGAACCCACCCTCATCCCGCGCGCGCGTCCACCTGGCGTTGGCGTTTGTCGTGGCCGGGGTTTTTTCCTTGGCGCTCAACACGGCGGCGCAGGCCGCGGAATGGAAACCGACCAAGCCCGTAGAGTTCGTGGTGCCGGCCGGCACCGGTGGCGGTGCCGACCAGATGGCACGACTCATCCAAGGTTTGGTGGGCAAGCACAAGCTCATGGACCAGCCGATGGTAGTGGTCAACAAGTCGGGCGGTGCCGGTGGCGAAGGTTTCCTGTACGTAAAGGGAGCCAAGGGTGACCCGCACAAGATCATCATCACCCTATCGAATCTGTTTACCACTCCGCTGGCGACGGGCATCCCGTTCAATTGGACCGAGATCACGCCGGTGGCGATGTTGGCGCTCGACGAATTCGTGCTCTGGGTGAACATCGAGTCACCTTACAAGACCGCCAAGGACTATTTGGCGGCGATCAAGGCGGCGCCCGACAACACCTTCAAGATGGCGGGCACCGGCTCGAAACAAGAAGACCAGATTATTACGGTCGCGCTCGATAAGTTCACCGGAAAGAAGTTTACCTACGTTCCTTTCAAGGGCGGTGGCACGGTTGCGGTGCAATTGGTCGGCAAGCACGTCGATTCGACGGTGAACAACCCGATCGAGCAGGTGGCGCATTGGCGTGCCGGCAAGACGCGCGCCTTGTGCGTGTTCGATGAGCAGCGCATCCCGTACAAGAAGAAGGTCACCGATGCTCAGTCATGGAACGACATCCCAACCTGCAAGGAAGCCGGCGTAGACGTGGACTACCTTATGCTGCGCGGCATCTTTATGGCGCCGGGAGCGACGCCGGAGCAGGTCGCCTTCTACGTGAATCTGTTCAAGAAGTTGCGGGAGCTGCCTGAGTGGAAGGAATTCATGGAAACCGGGGCGTTCAATCAAAGCTTCATGACCGGCAGCGACTATATGAATTGGCTCAAGAAGGCCGAGGCCACGCATAAGACGCTGATGCAGGATGCCGGCTTCCTGCACAAGAAATAGCCTGGATTGACATCGGAGCTGTCGCGATACCGCACATCGAGTGAATTTCCGGGGGATGTAACATGTCAGGTGGCGAGCATCGTGATGGCTCCGGCGCCAGAGGGCCGGCCACGAAAACGATCGAAATGATCGTGGCCGCGATGATTTTCATCATCGGAAGCGTAGTGGTGTACGACAGCTACCAGATCGGTTCCGGTTGGGCGGAAGATGGACCGCAAGCCGGTTACTTTCCGTTCTACATCGGACTGATCATCTGTATTGCCAGCGTCTGGATCTTCTTTCAAACCGCGTTCGGCAAGCTCGCCGGTGGTGGCGTATTCGTCAGCCTGCGCAAGCTACGGCTGGTGTTGGCCGTGCTGTTTCCTGCCATCGGTTTCGTTATTGCCACCTACTTTATTGGCCTGTACGTGTCGGCCGCTGTGTTCATCGCCGCATTCATGCGCTGGCAGGGTAAGTTTTCCATCATGCGTATTCTTCCGGTCAGCCTGGTCGTACCCGTATTGTTGTTTCTCATGTTTGAGGTTTGGTTTTTGGTGCCTCTGCCCAAGGGCCCAGTGGAAGCGCTGGTTGGTTACTAGAAAAACTACTGTCGACTGACAGGCTGGCGGCGATCACAGTCGCGGGGGAGCGGAAGTGGAAGAGATAAGCAGTCTACTGTATGGGTTTCAGGTCGCGCTCAGCTACCAGAACCTCTCGCTGATGTTGGTTGGCATTCTGTTGGGAGTTCTGATCGGCGTTCTGCCCGGCCTTGGTGGCGCCAACGGTGTGGCCATCCTGCTGCCGCTCACCTTCACCATGTCGCCGACCTCGGCGATCATCATGCTGTCATGCATTTACTGGGGCGCGTTATTCGGCGGCGCCATCACCTCGATCCTGTTTAACATTCCGGGCGAGCCGTGGTCGGTGGCGACTACCTTCGACGGCCATCCGATGGCCAAGCAAGGTCGCGCGGGCGAGGCTTTGACTGCGGCATTCACCTCGTCGTTCGTTGGTGCTTTGATTGCGGTAGTCGTCATCACCTTTCTCGCACCGCTGGTCGCCAAGTTCGCGCTGCAGTTCGGACCGGCGGAGTTTTTCGCCGTGCAACTGCTGACCTTCTGCAGCTTCGTGGGTTTGGGCAAGGGTCATCCGGCTAAGACCATTGCGGCCATGATGCTCGGTTTCGCGCTCGCGGCGGTCGGTCTCGATACGGTTACCGGTCAGCTACGCATGACCTTTGGCACCGTGGAGTTGCTGCGCGGTTTCGACTTTCTTATCGCCGTGATCGGCCTGTTCGGCATTGGTGAGATCCTGCTCACCATGGAAGAAGGGTTGGCATTCAAAGGCGTCGGGGCCAAGATCAACCCGCGCGTGGTCTGGCAAACCTGGAAGCAACTGCCGCGTTTTTGGATCACCGCGATTCGCGGTACCCTGATTGGCTGTTGGATGGGGATCACACCGGGTGGTGCCACACCGGCCTCTTTCATGAGCTATGGCATCGCCAAACGCTTCTCGCGCCAAGGCGAGAAATTCGGCACTGGCCAGATGGAAGGTGTCGTCGCGCCCGAGACGGCGGCGCATGCGGCCGGCACCAGCGCGTTGCTGCCGATGCTGACACTGGGCATTCCCGGCTCGCCCACCGCCGCCGTGCTACTCGGTGGCTTATTGATCTGGGGTCTGCAGCCGGGGCCACTGTTGTTTGTCGAGCAGAAAGATTTCGTCTGGGGCCTGATCGCGAGCATGTACCTCGCCAACGTCGTGGGCCTAATCGTCGTGCTCACGACGGTGCCGTGGTGGGCGGCGATCCTGCGTGTTCCATTCAGCATCATCGCGCCTATTATTGTCGTGATCTGTGCCGTTGGCGCCTACACCGTGCACAACGCCATGCTCGATGTGGTGCTGATGCTGGTGTTCGGTGTAATCGGTTACTTGTTCAAGAAACTGGACTATCCGCTCGCCCCAATGGTGTTGGCGCTGGTATTGGGCGATATGGCCGAATCCTCTTTCCGCCAGTCGATGGTGCTCTCCCAAGGAAGCATTTCGATATTCTGGTCAAACGGATTGGTGGGTAGCATCTGTGCGCTCGCCATGCTGATGTTGTTCTGGCCGCTGATTTCCGCATCGCTCGGCAAGCTCCGTCGCGGGCGTGCGAGCGACACGCCGCAAGAGCGGCCGGTAGAGTAGGTATAGGAGGCAAGTCACATGCCAGTGATCGCCATGAATCGGGAGATGGGTTCCCAGGGGCGGCTCGTGGCCGAGGCCCTGGCCGCAGAGTTAGACCTGAAAATCGTTCGCCACGAGATAATTGATCACGTCGCGCAAAAGATGCACGTACGTAAGAGCACCTTGCAACGCTTTCTCGAAGGCAAGGCCGGCCTGTTGGAGCGCTGGGGCACGGACGAGAGCAGCTTGGCGCTCTACCGTTCCGAAGAGGTGCTCGATCTCGCGCGCCAGGGCAATGTGATCATTCGCGGCTGGAGTGCGGTCGCGCTGCTGCGCCCGATTCGGCACGTCGTTTGCGTGCGCATTGGTGCGCCGTTGCACGTGCGCGTGCGTTGGTTGATGGAGCGTCTAGAGACCGATGACGAGGAAATGGTAACGGAACAGATCACACAGAGTGACGCCGCACACACCGCCAACATGCAGCATGCGTTTGGTGTGCGCTGGGGCGATCCGATGCTTTACGACATGGTGCTCAACACTGAACACCTGACGGTGGCGAGCTGCGTCGAGCAGATCAAATCGCTTATCAAACGTCCGGAGTTCCAGGAAACGCGCGAGTCACGCGCGCAGCTCGAAAACCTGACCCTCGAATACCATGTTCGTGCGGCGCTACGCAGCGACGAGCGCACTGCTGAAGTTCACATCACTATCGAGATCGCGGCCGGGGACGTGACCTTGTCAGGCATCGTCATTTCCGACGCTGAACTGCGCGCAGTCAGGGATGTGGTGAGCAAGGTTTCAGGCGTGACCAAGGTGCACAGCAAACTCAAGGTCATGAAAGACTCCAAGATCTTTCCATTGCCGCGCAGTTAGCCCGACCCTCGCCGCGCGCAACGCGCGACGACGTCCGGACTACGATTGGATCTGCAGACGACCGCGTACCTCGCCCACGGTCTTCGCCAGTAGACTGGCGCAAGCATAGACAGCATCGATATGCGGCGTGGGTGTCTGCGTTAAGCGCCCCAGCTCAACGACCGATCCCACCAGCGCCTCGAGCTCGATGGGGCGCCCGCCCTCAATGTCTTGCAGCATGGAGGTCTTGTGCTTGCCCACGGCCTCCGCGCCCGCGATGCGCTTCTCCAGCGGCACGCGAAATTGAATGCCGAGCTTGTTCGCGATGGTTTGGGCCTCGGTCATCATGGCGGCGGCCAGGTTGCGCGTGAGCGGGAATTGGCAGATGTCGACCAGCGTTGCATGGGTGAGCGCACTGATCGGGTTGAACGACAGATTGCCCCATAGCTTGAGCCAGATCTCGGCGCGCACGTTGCTCAAGATCGGCGATTTCATGCCGGCCTGGGTGAAGGTCTCGGAAATCTGCTTGATGCGCGGCGTTTCAGCGCCGTCGAGCTCGCCGACGGAGAACCGATTGCCCTCGATGTGTCGGATGACGCCCGGTTCCGTGATCTCGGCCGCCGGGTAGACGACGCAGCCGATAATGCGGTTAACGTCGATGCTGGCCATGATCTCGCCGTTGGGATCGACGGTTTCCACGCGCCGGCCCTCGAACTCACCGCCGTGTTTCTGAAAATACCACCACGGGATGCCGTTCTGGGTGGCGATCAGGGTCGTGTCGGGCCCGAACATCGACGACAGCTCCTTGGCCACTGCGCCGACCTGGTGCGCCTTGAGCCCCAGGATCACCATGTCCTGTTTGCCAGCCTCGGCAATCTTGGACGTGGCCTTGACGTCTTTGGCGAGCAGCTCGCTGCCGTCTTCGAGAATGAGCCTCAAGCCGTTTTTCTTGATCGCATCGAGATGCGCGCCACGCGCGATCAATGTCACCTCATGTCCGGCAAGCGCGAGCTTGACCCCCATATAACCGCCGATCGCGCCGGCGCCGACCACACAGATCTTCATTGCTTGTCCCCTTTTGGCGTATTCATTCGTACGAATTGCTGAGCGTGCCGATGCCGTCGATGACGATCTCAACCGTGCTGCCGGGTTTCATCGAACCGACGCCGATCGAGGTGCCGCAGGCGATGACATCTCCCGGCATGAGCGTCATGTCCTGGGATATCAGGCTCACCAGTTGCGTGGGCGGAAACACGATGTCGCTTACCGGGTAGTTTTGCCGCTCCTTGCCGCTCAGCATGGTCTTGACGGAGACCGTCATGGGGTCGATATCTGTAGCGATCACTGGACCGAACGCCCCAAAGGTGTCGAAGCTCTTGGCGCGCGTCCACTGCGCGAAGGTCGGGTC
>CP070641.1:1586740-1595665 GCA_020354085.1 Pseudomonadota bacterium | reverse complement strand
CGGCGCCACGCTGGCCGTGCTTGAGCGCGAACAATACCAGCAAGTCTGCGAGCGTATCGGACAGCGTGTGCATACCGTCGGCGACAAGCGCTTGTGAGTGCCCGAACAGTCCGATCACGACCTGCGCAATAGTCAGAAACAGATTGGTCGCGATGTTGACTAGCGTGACACGCAAGCTCGCTTGATAGCGGGCTGGGCTCGTGTGATCGAGCAGTTCCTGCGCGTGCATTTTGGTCATGGGTTGCCCACCCGGACGGTGATACGGATGTCGCGGTCGTCGCGTAGTGTCTCGACAATCTCGTGGCCGTGCACCCGGCACCAGGCCGGAATATCGTGTAAGGCTCCGGGATCGGTGGCCAGCACGACGAGGGTATCGCCGGGCTTAAGTCGCTGAATCTGGTCTTGCGCACGGATCACTGGCAACGGACAAAGCAAACCACGCGCATCAAGCCGGTATTGGTTCACAGGTACCATTCCGCCGGCATTTCGTCAGGGGCGATTGGGGTCACGCGCAGCGTGCGCGATTCCCCACTCTTGTCGGTCACTGCCACTTCGACGCAACCAGCGTCCCGGCCCTTGCCAAAACGCGCCGTCAAACGGGCAGCCAGCAGCAGGTCGTCGGCACTGGCTTGACCATCAAGCAAGACGAGCGGTCCAACGTGACTGCGCGCATACAAATGGGTGTAACGGCTACGGTATCCGTTTAGATAGTTGTTCTCGCCCTCGTCTCGCCCGACGATGAGCTTGAAATGTGGCCGCGGCCGCAGATGACGCCCGACTTTAAGCAACATGATGTCATCGAGCTCGTATTGCTTCGAGCCACGCGCCTGCCACATGTCAGCAAGCTTGTGGGCGTAGTGTTCATTAGTGAGGAAGCAGCAACCGCCGGCAGGTTGTGCGTAGTCGACCAGTTTGTAGTTCGCCGCCAGCGCCATCTGCGGTTTGCGCGAGCGTCCATTGAACTCCTTGAGTTTCTCGCGTTCCACCCAGCCCTCGCGTTCCGGCAGGGTTGGCGGCAACAACTTGGCACATAAAGGTCTAAGCAATCGGTCATGGGCACCCGACTCGCGCGCCACCACCGGCATGGTATCGCGGCGCTGGGACATCGGCCGCTGGCCAAGGACCTCGCCCGTAATGATGAAATCAAAACCATGGGCCGTCATCCATTCGTGCGCCTTGCGTACCATGAAGCCCTTGCAGTCCAGACATGGGTTGAGATTCGATCCGTAGCCGTGCTTCGGATTGATGACGACGTTCTTGTATTCCTCGATCACGTCGATGATATGTAGCTTGATACCCAGCTGCTCAGCCACCCATAGCGCGTTATTGCGCTTTGGCTTGTTCTGGTGCTCGCGGCGAATGGCGTGAGTATGGCCCTCTACACAAAAACCGGTGTAAAAATTTATGCCCTCGACGTGCACGCCCTGGTCTAGGATTACCTTGGCCGCAAGCATTGAGTCGAGTCCGCCGGAGATGAGCGCGACAGCTCGCCGCATCGCGGCTGTCGTGGATCGCGAAGCCGCGTCGGTGCCACCCGGCCGCGACGCCGGGCGGATTTCAGAAGACTGTTTCATTGTGTTCGCCATATACCGATGGCGCGGGTTAATCGTGAGGTGATAGGCAATACTAACCAAAAGCCGTCGCTGCGGCACTGGCAAAAAAGTGCGGGCCCGCTGCGCGGGCCCGCCTTTCTCTCTTTTTCCGGCAATGACGCCGGTTCCTCCAGGGTGATTCAGGCGTACGCCCATTACCCGCGTGCCAAGGTAGCGAATTAAGCTGTATTTGCCAAGAGGCAAGCCGACCGCGTTGGCGCTCTTTCGTGGCGCATGTCAAGCGAAAGCCATTCAACGGACTGTGCGCACCGTGAATCGGGAGATCGTGCAACCGAGACGGGGTGAATTGCACCCGCGATGCTAGCGTCGGCTAGAATTGCGGTACACAATTTTTTGACTGGCTTCGATGCTATTCGCCATTCCGACGAGTCGGCGAGAAATCGGGGCTAGCAGTTGCCAGACGATGTTGCACCAATACCCCTGCGTTTCGCTCGCCAGGTACCATTTCCGTCACACGCAAATAGCGTGTGCCGCTACGCGACGGGTCGCCGATTCAAATCGGGCTGGTGGCGTGCGAACCGCGAGCCGCTTTTGGCGTCGGTAAGCAAATGGCACTCGCTCGCGGTTCCAGTTGGCTGTCTTTGTTGTCACTGCTAGCGCGCGGCACCAATGTGTTGCGCTGGGTGGTGCGTATCGCGCTGCTACTGCTCGTGGTCGACCTCTTCTATCTCTATGTCACCTGGCCGGATTGGCAGCGATACGCCCGCGGCGCAGTCCCAAAATCGAACTTCATGGCAGAGTACGAGCGACGACGCGCCGAGGATCCGCAATTGCCACGCCCGCGCTGGCAGCCGGTGCCATACGCAGATCTTCCGCGCCATCTCACGCGCGCCGTGGTATTGGCCGAAGACAGCCGCTTCTGGGAGCACAAGGGGTTTGATCTCATCGCCTTCAAGGAGGCCATGAGTTACAACTGGTCAGAGCGGCGATTTGCCTTGGGCGCGAGCACCATCTCGCAGCAGACGGTGAAAAACCTGTTTCTTACCAGATCCAAGGATCCGTTGCGCAAATGGCACGAACTGGTACTGAGCTGGGGGATGGAGCGGCACTTGAGTAAGACGCGCATACTCGAGATCTACTTGAACGTCGTGGAGTTCGGCCAAGGTATTTACGGCGTGCAGGCCGCAGCCCAGGCCTACTGGGGGATGGCCGCGCGCGACCTGACGCTGCAGCAGGCGGTCGAGCTAGTCGCCACCTTGCCGGCACCGATCAAGAACAATCCTGCCACGCGCACCGAGGCGTTTGAGCGGCGCGCGAGCAAGATACAAGCGCTCATTCAGCGTTTTCCGGGCGAACCGCCGCGCGATAAAGCGCCGTATCCGTCCGTGGTTGCGCCGGTCTCGCCTGGCACCTGACGCGCCTCGCGTCACTCGCGAGCGGCAGGCTATAATTCGCGCCTCGCTTCCGCCGCCATCTCGAGACGTTTCGTGACCTTCCAGGAGCTCATTCTTCAGCTGCAGACCTACTGGGTCCGACAGGGTTGCGTGCTGGTGCAGCCCTACGACATCGAGATGGGCGCGGGGACCTTTCATACCGCGACGTTTCTACGCGCGCTCGGGCCGGAACCTTGGAACGCCGCATATGTGCAGCCTTGCCGCCGCCCGAAGGACGGCCGCTACGGCGAGAACCCGAATCGGCTGCAGCATTACTACCAGTTCCAGGTCGCGCTCAAGCCCTCGCCGCCCGACATCCAGGAGCGCTACTTGGGCTCCTTGCGTGCGCTTGGACTCGATTCCACCCGGCATGACATCCGTTTCGTGGAAGATGATTGGGAGTCGCCTACCCTCGGCGCATGGGGTCTGGGCTGGGAGGTGTGGTTGGACGGCATGGAGGTAACGCAGTTTACCTATTTCCAGGAAGTCGGCTCGCTGCCGTGTAAGCCGGTATTGGGCGAGATCACCTACGGTCTCGAACGGCTTGCCATGTACCTGCAGGACGTGGAGAACATCTTCGACCTTGAGTGGACACAGGGCGTGAGCTATGGCGATGTCTACCATCAAAACGAGGTCGAGCAGTCCCGCTACAACTTCGAGGCATCTAACGTGCAATGGCTGTTCGAGCAGTTTAGCGGCTATGAGGCCGAGGCCAAGCGGCTGATGGCAGCGCAATTGCCCTTGCCGGCCTTCGAGATGGTGATGAAGTGCTCGCACAGCTTCAATCTGCTCGACGCGCGTGGGGCGATCTCGACCACCGAGCGCGCCGGCTACATCACACGCGTCCGGCACTTGGCGCGCGAGGTGGCCCAGGCTTATTACGACGCGCGCGAACGTCTGGGTTTCCCCATTCTCAAGAGCGCCGCGGCAAGATAGATCATGGCCGCCAGGACGCTCTCAGTCGCCGATTTGTTGGTGGAACTTCTAACCGAAGAGCTACCACCACGTTCACTCGCGCGGCTGTCCGAGGCCTTCAGTCGCGGGCTGTACGATGCGCTGCACGCCAAGAACTTCCTGAGCGCGCATAGCGCTTCGGAGCCTTTCGCCACACCACGTCGTCTTGCCGTGCGCATCTCGGGCGTGTTGGCGCGGCAGGCGGACCGCATCGTGGAACGGCGTGGACCGGCATTGAGCGCCGCGCTTGACGCCGACGGCAAGCCGACCGCAGCGCTTACTGGGTTTGCGCGCTCATGCGGGGTGGCGATCGAAGCGTTGGGGCGCCAAGCCGGAGAGAAAGGCGAGTATTTTGTATTCCGCAGCAAGCAAAGAGGCGAACCGCTCGCCAAGCACCTGGCCGAGTCGGTCGAGTCCGCCCTGAAGAAACTGCCGGCCACCCGGCTCATGCGTTGGGCCAACCTCGACACCCAGTTTGTTCGCCCCGTGCACGGCCTGGTGATGCTGCACGGCAGCAAGGTCGTGCCCGGCACGGTTTTGGGGCTAAAGAGCGGCGCGAAGACCGAGGGCCATCGTTTCATGAGCCGCGGAGCGATTGCCATTCGCCGACCGGCCGATTACGAGAAGCTTCTGGCGCGCCAAGGCAATGTGATTGCCAGCTTCGAGGAACGCGAGAAGCAGATCGAAAAACAACTAGATGCCGCCGCACGCAAGTTGGGCGCGGGTGTGCGTTGGAGCGTGGGGCGCGGTGCGGAGCTGGTGGAAGAGGTCGCGAGCTTGGTTGAATGTCCCGCGGTGTACGTCGGCAGTTTCAACAAGAATTTTCTGTCGGTGCCGGCCGAGTGCCTGATCACCAGCATGCAGCAGCACCAAAAGTACTTCCCGCTGGCCGACAAGCACGGCCGCCTGCTGCCGAATTTTCTGTTCGTCAGTAATATCAAGACCGCACGCCCGGCGGCGATCGTGCATGGCAATGAGCGGGTGCTGAAAGCGCGCTTGGCGGACGCCAAGTTTTTCTACGATCAGGATCGCAAGACGCGTCTGGATGCACGCTTGTCGCGGCTCGCCGCCGTTGTCTACCACAACAAGCTCGGCACCCAGCTCGAACGCGTTGAGCGCATCGTGAAACTTGCGGCCGAGATTGCCGATCGGCTGGTGGTGGCAGGACTGCTAAAGCCCGCGGAGCTGGGCGATGTCGAGCGCTCCGCGCGATTGGCCAAAGCCGATCTGCTTACCGACATGGTCGGCGAGTTTCCCGAGCTGCAGGGCATCATGGGCAAGTACTACGCGCGGCATGACGGCGAAGCCCCGGCGGTAGCGGACGCCATCGAGCAGCACTACTGGCCACGCACCGCGGGCGATGAGTTGCCGACTTCGACTGTCGCGCTGTGCGTCGCCCTGGCCGACCGGCTCGATTCGCTCGTGGGTATCTATGGCATCGGGCTGGTGCCGACCGGCGAGAAGGACCCCTACGGTTTGCGACGTCAGGCCCTTGGTGTGGTACGCATTCTGGTGGAACACGGCCTGCCGCTCGATATCGTCACTCTCCTCGCAGCGGCGCGGGCTGCCTTCCCGCGCGATCTATTGAACGAGGACGTCGCAGTGGCGGTTTATGGGTTCATGATCGAACGTCTGAAGCCTTATCTGCGCGAACGCGAGTTCCTGGCCGATGAGATCGATGCGGTGTTGTCACAGAACCCGGCACGACTCGATCAGATCTCACCGCGTCTCACTGCGCTGCAGAGGTTTCGCGAGCTGCCCGAGGCCGAGGCCTTGGCCGCGGCCAACAAGCGGATCCGCAATATCCTGCGCCAAGCCGAAGGCGATATCCCGCAGACGGTTGACCAAGCCCTGCTCACGGATGACGCCGAATTGGCGCTTGCCGGTGCTGTGCAGGCGGCACGTGGTGAGGTGGCTCCGCTGCTCGCGGCGGCCGACTACACGGGCACGCTCAAGTGCCTCGCTTCCCTGCGCCCGACGGTTGATGCCTTCTTCGACAAGGTCCTGGTCATGGCGGAGGATCCGGCCCTGCGGCGCAATCGACTGGCTCTGCTGTCCGGCCTGAGCGATCTGTTCCTGCAGGTCGCCGACGTTTCTTGCCTGCAAAGCTAGCCACCATGAATGCCGACTCCTACGATGCGATGCTCACGGCGGTGCAGGCCTTCCACGACAAGCACCGCTTCAGGGACACCGGCGGCGAGGACATGACTTACCGGGTGGCGCTCATGAGCGAGGAGCTGGGTGAGATCGCCGAATGCGTGACCAAGGGCAAGTCGCGCGAGCAGCTCGCCGAAGAGGTGGCCGACCTACTGATCCTTCTGATCGGCACCGCCATCGCCCAGGACTTCGACCTCAAGCAGGCGTTCTGGGACAAGTTGCGCAAGCTGGAGGGTCGGGAGTCACGCATGATCAATGGACGTATCCGTGTGTCGGAGTTCAAGGAATGAAGTTGGTCATCCTTGATCGCGACGGCGTCATCAACGAGGACTCCGACGAGTACATCAAGTCGCCGGAAGAATGGGTGCCGATCGCAGGCAGCCTCGATGCCATCGCGCGCCTGCACCGGGAAGGCTACAAGATCATCGTGGCGACCAATCAATCCGGCGTGGCGCGTGGTCTGTTCGACTCCGATACGCTCGGGCGGATCCACGCTAAAATGCTGGAGCTGGTGCGTCTCAAGGGCGGCGAGATCGAAGCCATCTTTTTCTGCCCGCACGGCCCCGACGACGGTTGCCACTGCCGCAAGCCTTTGCCGGGGCTGTTCGAAGAAGTCATGGAGCGGCTCAAGATAAATCTCCATAGGGTTTTCGTCGTCGGCGATTCGGAGCGCGACATCATTGCCGCGCGTGCGGCACAGGCCTTGCCGGTACTGGTGCGCTCCGGCAAGGGCGAGCGCACGCTGAAGAAAAGCACCCAGCTCGACGGCGTCCCGGTATTCAGCGATCTCGCCGCCTTTACCGAGGCGTTGCTTACTGGCGAATTGAAAGCATCCTGACGTGGCGGAGAAACCGCTCCTGCATTCTCCGCACTCCTCTCATCCCTCGCGGTTGCAGGCCCTGCGCTCGCTGCTGTTTAACGCCGTCATGTGGTCGTCGGTGCCGCTATTTGTGCCGCCGGCGCTCTTGGTTTGTGTATTCCTGCCCTTTCGCCAACGTTATCGGTTGCTCAGTCAGTGGGGACGTTTTCACACCTGGTTGGTCAAGCGCCTGTGTGGTCTGGGCTACCGCGTGCACGGCCGCGAGCATCTGCCCCAGCACGGGGCCGCGATTATCCTTGCCAAGCATCAATCCACCTGGGAGACCATAGCTTTCCAAGAGGTGTTCGCGCCGCCGCAGACCTGGGTGCTCAAGCGTGAGTTGATGTGGGTTCCGTTGTTCGGTTGGGGCCTGGCGATGCTGCGGCCAATTGCCATCGACCGTGGCGCGGGGCGTAAGGCGGTCGAGCAGATCGTCGAGCAGGGGCGCAAGCGGCTGGACGAAGGCATTTGGGTGGTCATCTTTCCGGAAGGCACGCGCGTTGCCCCCGGTCACAAGCGCCGTTATGGGGTCGGCGGCGCGGTGCTAGCGGCCGCGACCGGCTATCCGATAGTGCCGGTCGCGCACAACGCCGGCAGTTTCTGGCCACGGCGCGGTTTTCTCAAGAAGCCGGGCACCATCGAGGTGGTGATCGGCCCGCCGATCCATGGCAAGGGCAAGACGCCGGAGGAGATCAATCGCCAGGTAGAGGAGTGGATCGAGCAACAGATGGTACGGCTCGAGCCACACTATCACACCGCGGCCCGCGGCTGAGGTTCAGCGATTGGGCACGACTGTGATCTTGCTGACCGTCGTCCCCTGAAAGGTCAAATCGTAAAGGCCATCGCCGCCACGGTAGGTCCAGACCTCGACGCTCTCACCGACCTTTCCGTAAACACTCACACCTTCGGATACCTTGACGCGTTTGAGCGGTTCGCCGGCATCGCGCAGCACTTCGGTCATGGTCATGCGGGGTTAACAAGCTGGCCGTTGGCGGTGCGAAGCGATGAGGTCTCCCAACTCGCCGCTGAGACCTCGCCCGCGGCGATCAGCAACGCGATGGATGCTGGGATTAGGATTTGCATAGGCGCCACCTCTTTGTTCGAGCGCCACGACATCATGCGGAGCGCCTGACGCCTCGGTCAAGCAACCAGCCAAAAACCCTATGATTCCTCGGGTGCATCCGCGAGCCGCGCAAACTCCTGTAACGACAGCGTTTCGGCGCGCCGCGCGGGGTCGATGCCGCTGTCCTGCATGGCTTGCGCGGTCACCAAGCCCTTCAAGGTGTTGCGCAGGGTCTTGCGACGCTGGGCAAACGCCCGGCGTACCAACAGGCTGAACCGCTCCGGGTCGTGAACCGCAATCGGCGGTTGCGAATGCGGTCTAAGACGTACTACGGCCGATGCCACCTTGGGTGGCGGACGAAAGGCGCTGCTCGCCACTTCGAACAACTTCTCGACCTGTAGGCGCCACTGAATCATGACCGTGAGACGCCCGTAGTCCTTGCCGCCAGGCCGGGCCGCCAGGCGTTCGACAACTTCCTTCTGCAGCATGAACAGCATATCCCTCGTGCATGCCGAATGCTCGATCAGGTGAAAGAGCAGCGGCGTCGAGATGTTATAAGGCAGATTGCCGATCAGCCGCAGTTGCCCGCCCGGTGGCGCGCGGCCGCAGAAGTCGAAATCCAGTGCATCGGCTTGATGCAGAGTGAGTTGTGCGGGCGTGAACTCGGTGCGCAGGCGCGCGGCCAAGTCACGGTCGATCTCCACGGCCTCCAGTTGACCCACCCGGCCTACGAGTGCACGCGTCAGGACGCCAGGACCCGGGCCGATCTCAATCACGTGGTCGCTCGCTTGTGGCTGGAACGCTACGAGTATGCGGTCCACCACGTTACGGTCGTGGAGAAAATGCTGACCGAACCGCTTGCGATGTGCAGGACGCACCAGTGCCGCGGGCGCAGGGATGCGCACG
>CP070641.1:1576824-1586640 GCA_020354085.1 Pseudomonadota bacterium | reverse complement strand
ATCAACCTTATCCCGCTGATCGACGTGCTGCTCATGACGTTGATCTTCTTGATCGTGACCACGAGTTTCTCGAAAGAAGCGCAGCTGCGCGTGCGTCTGCCCGAGGCGGGCGCCGAGGCGAAGATCGATCAGCGGGCCATGCGCATCACCATCGACATCAAGGGACAGTACTATGTCAACGACTCGCAGTTGCTCAATACCCACCCGGACACGCTGCGCAGTGCCATGTCGCAAGCCGCCGGGCGCAACAAGGACCCAATGATCGTCATTCACGCCGATGGGCGCGCGCCGCATGAGTCCGTCGTGCGTGTGATGGATACAGCGCGCCGGCTGGGATTCGCACGACTGAGCTTTGCCACCCAACAACCCCAGGGCGCCACGGCGCCGTGAGCCCAGCGCGCGACAGGCAAGACAGCGTTCCGCTCTATCGGCGCCTGCTCGGCTACGCCTTACCGTACAAGGCGATGTTCCTGGTCGGCGTGGTCGGCATGGTGCTGATGGCGGCGACCGCCGGCACCTTCACGGCGCTTATGAAACCGTTGATCGACGACGGTTTCGTCGGGCGCGACGCCGCTGCGATTCGCTACCTGCCGTTCGCCATTGTCGGTGTGTTCTTGATGCGCGGATTCGCCAACGTGTTGGCCGAATACGGCATGAGTTGGGTCAGCCAGCGCGTCATGTTCGATTTGCGCAACGCGATCTTTCAGCGCCTGGTGGCATTGCCCACGAGCTTCTACGAGCACAACACGACCGGCAAACTCATCTCCAAGATAATTTTCAACGTCGGGCAAATGGCCGGCATCGTGACCAGCACGGTGCTCACGCTCATCACCGACAGTCTGACCGTGATTGTGCTATTCGGGTGGATGCTCTATCTCAATTGGAAGCTGACGCTGCTATTCGTGGTGTTGCTGCCGATCACGACTGCGATGCTGCGCTACATGAGCAAGCGTTTTCGCAAGACCAGCCACGAGATTCAGGCCAGCATGGGCGAGATCTCGCAGGTCACACAGGAGGCGGCGGAGGGTCAGCGCGTGGTCAAGGCCTATCGCGGCGAGGCGGTGGCGTTGCACGCCTTCGCGGCCGCCAATGATCGCAGCCGACGGCAAGTAATGCGCAAGGTCGCAGTCTCGGCTATCGGCATGGGACTGCTGCAACTGGTGGGCGCGATCGGTTTGGCGGTGGTGATTTATCTCGCGCTCGCAACGGGCCAGATTTCCGCCGGCGGATTCGCCTCGTACGTATCGGCCGCAATCTGGATGATGGGCCCGACACGACGCCTGGCCAAGGTCAATGAACAGATTCAAACCGGCCTGGCCGCGGCTCACAGCGCCTTCGAGTTGTTGGATGAACCCATCGAGGACGACAGTGGCACGCGCGAACTCAAACAGGTGCGCGGCGACGTCGAGTACCAAAACGTAAGCTATCGCTATCCCGGTACCGACCAGGAGGCGTTGCGCAATGTGAGTTTCTCGATCAAGGCCGGTCAATTGGTTGCCTTGGTCGGCGCCTCCGGCAGCGGCAAGACCACCTGCGCCTCGCTCCTGCCGCGGTTTTACCGGGTGGAGCAGGGCGCCTTACTGCTCGACGATGTGAACGTCAACGAACTCAAGCTCGCCAACCTGCGCGATCAGATCGCGCTGGTTGGGCAGGAGGCGATATTGTTTGATGACACGCTGCGGAACAACATCGCCTACGGCACGCGTGCGCCGATCGACGAGGCGCGCCTGCAAGACGCCGTGCGTGCCGCCTATGTGCTTGAATTTGCCGAGCGCCTGCCGGACGGTCTCGATACGCGCGTGGGCGAGCGTGGCAGTCGCCTCTCGGGCGGGCAGCGGCAACGGGTGGCGATCGCGCGCGCGCTCTACAAGAATGCGCCAATCCTGATCTTGGATGAGGCTACCTCGGCGCTCGATACCGAGTCCGAACGCTTTGTGCAGTCGGCGATGCAGCAACTGATGAAAGGCCGCTCCACCCTGGTCATCGCGCATCGCCTCTCGACGGTCGAGCACGCCGATCGCATCGTGGTGTTGGCGCAGGGCCAGGTCGTGGAAACCGGCACCCATGCCGAGCTCTTGGCGCGCGACGGCGTGTACGCCGGCCTGTATCGCAGCCAATTCAACGCGCCTGCCAATTAGTTCGCCCCGGATGGATTGGCTTGAGCAACACTGGTATCGCTCGGGCTTGGTGAGCAATCTGCTCGCACCGCTTGGCTGGGTCTATTGCCTGATGGCCACACTGCGCCGAGGGCTCTATCGGAGCGGCATGCTACGCAGCGAGCGCTTGCCGATTCCGGTGATTGTCGTGGGCAATATAACAGTTGGCGGAACCGGCAAGACGCCGCTCGTAATCTATCTCGCGCGATATCTGATCACGCTTGGCTACCTGCCCGGGATCGTGACGCGCGGTTACGGTGGACGTTCCTCGACTTGGCCGCAAGATGTTGGCAGCGACTCCGAGCCCGACCTGATTGGGGATGAGCCGCTGCTGCTCGCGCGCCACGCGAGTTGCCCGGTGGTGGCCGATCCGGATCGCGTACGCGCGGCGCGCCGCCTGCTCGATGCGCACCGTTGCGATGTCGTGCTGGCGGATGACGGCTTGCAACACTACCGACTAGCGCGCGACCTCGAGATCGCCGTGATCGACGGGGCGCGGCGCCTTGGAAATGGCCGCTGTCTACCGGCCGGCCCCTTGCGAGAGTTGCCGGGACGTTTGGCGGCGGTTGATGCGCGCGTGGTCAACGGCGTCGCGCACCCGGGCGAGCTGGGTATGGCGCTAATGGTCACGGCTTTCCATCGCCTGATGGGTGGGCAAACGCTGTCAGCAGACCATTACCGCGGACAGCGAGTGCACGCTGTGGCCGGTATCGGCAATCCACAGCGGTTTTTCGCCACCCTGCGCGGCCTTGGGGTCACAGTTATCGAGCACGCGTTTCCGGATCACCATCGCTATACGCGCGCTGACGTGGCGTTCGATGATGACTTGCCGATCCTGATGACGGAGAAGGATGCGGTAAAATGCCAGTCCTTTGCTGATGCGCGCATGGCCTATTTGGCCGTGCGGGCGCAGGTGGACCCAGGGCTGGAAGAGCTGATTATGAGAAAACTCAAGGAGCGCAGCAGTGGTCGATAGAAAATTGCTGGAGATATTGGTATGCCCGGTCTGCAAGGGCGCGCTACACCATGACAAGGCCAAGGCCGAGCTCATTTGCCGCATCGATCGCCTTGCGTATCCGATCCGCGAGGATATTCCCGTGATGCTGGAAGATCAGGCGCGCAAACTCACCGCCGAAGATTTGCCCAAGTAACCCGGCATGTACGTCATCATTCCGGCGCGCTACGCCTCGAGCCGCCTGCCCGGCAAGCCGCTGGCCGATGTCGCCGGCAAGCCGCTGATCGAGCGCGTCTACGATTGCGCACGCGCGGCAGGGGCCAAGCATGTTGTCATCGCAACGGATGACGAGCGCATCCGCATTGCGGCTGAAGGCTTCGGGGCGCAGGTATGTATGACCTCCACGCAACATGCCTCCGGCACCGATCGCATTGCCGAAGTCATTACCCTGCTTCGCATCGCACCGCAGGAAATCGTCGTGAACTTGCAGGGTGACGAACCGATGATGCCACCGGCCTTGATTCGCCAGGTCGCCGAAACGCTCGCCGCACACGCGGATGCCGCGGTCGCCACGGCCTATCATCCGATCGCCACACGCGTTGAGTTCGAGAACCCCAACGTGGTCAAAGTCGTATTCGACGAGCGTGGCTATGCGCTCTACTTTAGCCGTGCACCCATTCCCTGGCCGCGCGCGCTCATGGCGGGCAAGTCCAAAGGCGTTCTCAACGCTTATCGCCACATCGGCATCTACGCTTACCGTGCCGAATTCGTCGGGCGCTACGCAGCCTGGCCACCGTCCATCATCGAACAGGCCGAGCAATTGGAGCAGTTGCGCGTGCTAGCGCGTGGCGAGCGCATCGTGTTGTGCGAAGCGGCGGAACTGCCCGGTGCCGGTATCGACACGCCCGAAGACCTGGAACGGGTGAGACGGGCTTTTGAAGGTCGGTCTCAGGTTTAAGGTTGCAGGTTTCACGTTGTTACACTTGGGACTGCAAACCTGCAACGTGAAACCCGAAGCGACGCGGCAATGGTAAGAGTGCTTTTTGTCTGTCTCGGCAATATCTGTCGTTCGCCGACGGCCGAGGGCGTATTCCGCAAGCTCGTGCTTGAGTCGGGATTGCAAGAGCACATCGAGATTGATTCCGCCGGCACGCATGCCTATCACATCGGCAAGCCGCCCGATGCCCGCGCCCAGAGCGCGGCACGCCAGCGCGGCGTGGATCTGAGCGCGCTACGCGGGCGGCAAGCGATGCCCGTGGACTTCGAGCGCTTCGATTACATCCTGGCGATGGATAGCGAGAATCTGGAGCACCTGCTGGAGATTTGTCCGGTCCACTACGCGCCGAAGGTGCGCCTGTTCATGGAGTACGCGCCGCACTGGCCGCCGGAGGTTCCCGATCCGTACTTTGGTGGCGCTGCCGGCTTCGACCGTGTGCTCGACATGATCGAGCAGGCCGCCGCCGGCCTGCTCGAGTCGATCCGCCGCGAACGCTTGTAGGACAATCGCTATTGGGGCGGTTTTTCGTCCACGCCGTTCTCTACGCGTTCCGGCTTGGTTTCAATCTGCACGAATTGCGGCTTGGGTTCCGCGACCGGGGCCGGCGCTGGAGCCGGCGTCGGTGCGGGCGCAGCCTCGTAACTCGATTCGCTGCGTGCCTCCACCGGCTTTGTGCGCGGCGCTGACTCCGCCATGACGTTCGACTCGCGCGGCGGGGTCTGTGTCTCCGGTGCCGGGCGCGGTGGCCGTGATTCCTGCTGCCCACCCATCTCCTGGCGTGGAGCACCCTCCGGGCGCCCTTGACCTCCGCGGCCACGGCGGCGCCGCCGCCTCCGACTGCCGCCTTCTGCGCGTTCACGCGGCCCCTGGCCACCGCCATTACCGCCGCCTACCGCACTCGGTTCGGCCGCGCGTTGTTCCGGACGCTGCTGCGCGGATTGGCCTTGGCGCTGCGGCTGCTGGGGTCGATGGTGCTCGCGCCGATGCTCGTGGCGCCGTTCTGGGCGCGGCGGGCGACCGCTGTCGCGGCGCGGTGGACGCGCCTGGCGTTCTGACGACGCGGCCTTCGGCTGCGCCGCCGGTTGCGGCTTGCCGCCGAACAGGCGCCGGAGGAAGCGCGCGAGGGCGCTTTGTTCTTTTTTGGGCGCCGGCGGCGGGGGAGGTGGGGTGGGCATGTGACTCAGCGGCCCGATCATCGGTTGCTCCGGGCTACGCGCGCCGGGTGGTGCGATTTCCTCGTCCTCGTCCTCGTCCTCGACAATCTCCAGGTCGTAGCTCGGGATCTCGGCCTCCTCCTCGTACTCTTCCAGGCGCAGACGACGGATGTGGTAGTGCGGAGTCTCAAGCTCATTGGTCGCAATCACCATGACCGGTGTGCCCATGCGTGACTCGATCGAGCTGATTTCATGCCGCTTCTCGTTCAACAGATAGGTCGCGGTCTCAATTGGCAGATGCACATGCACGGCCGCGGTGTTCTCTTTCATCGCCTCTTCTTGGACCATGCGCAACACGGACAGCGCGGAAGATTGCACGCCGCGGATATGGCCGGTGCCTTCGCAGCGTGGGCATACCAGGCTCGAGGTTTCGCCGAGCGCCGGGCGCAGACGCTGGCGCGACATCTCGAGCAGGCCGAAGCGCGAAATGCGTCCGACCTGCACGCGCGCGCGGTCGACCTTGAGCGCATCACTCAGGCGATTTTCCACCTCGCGCCGATTGCGCTCCGGTGTCATATCGATGAAGTCGATGACGATCAGGCCGCCGAGGTCGCGCAGACGCAGTTGGCGGGCAAGCTCCTCGGCCGCCTCGACGTTGGTGTTGAGCGCCGTTTCTTCGATATCGGCACCCTTGGTGGCGCGCGAAGAGTTGACGTCGATGGTGACCAGCGCCTCGGTCTTGTCAAATACGATGGCACCGCCCGAGGGTAGACGCACCTCGCGCGAGAACGCCGATTCGATCTGGTGCTCGATCTGGAAACGTGAGAACAACGGCGTGTCGTCTTTGTAGAGGCGCACACGATCGATGTACTGCGGAGCCACCTGCTGCACGAATTTGCGCATGCGCTCGAAGATCTCGGCGTTGTCGACCAGCACCTCGCCGATGTCCTGCCGCAGGTAGTCGCGCACGGTGCGCACCACCAGGTTGGATTCTTGATAGATCAAGAACGGTGCGGCGCGGTCAGCGGCGGCCTTACTGATGGCGTCCCAGGTGGCAACCAGGTAGTCCAGGTCCCACTGTAGCTCCTCGGCGGATCGGCCAATTCCGGCAGTCCGCGCGATCAAGGCGTAGTCGTCGGGCACCTTGAGCTGGGCCATGGCCTCGCGCAGCTCGGCGCGCTCCTCACCCTCGATGCGCCGCGAGATGCCACCGCCCTTGGGGTTGTTCGGCATCATGACCAGGTAACGGCCGGCGAGCGAGATGAAGGTGGTAAGGGCCGCGCCCTTGGTGCCGCGCTCCTCCTTGTCAACCTGGACGATCAGCTCCTGGCCTTCCTTGATGACGTCGCGGATCTTGATCTGGCTGAACGGCGTACGGTCGTCGTAGCCCTGGAAGAATACCCGCGAGATCTCCTTGAGCGGCAGGAACCCCTGACGGTCGGTGCCGTAGTCGACGAAGGCCGCCTCAAGCGAGGGTTCGACCCGCGTGACCTTGCCTTTGTAGATGTTGCCTTTCTTCTGCTGGTAGGTGGAAGACTCGATGTCGAGATCGAGGAGCTTCTGTCCATCCACGACTGCGAGCCGCAACTCCTCGGCGTGAGTTGCGTTGAAAAGAATACGCTTCATTGTTTTGTGACAATCCCCGACGCCCGGGCATCGCCCGCCGCTTACAGCAGCGCGTCACTGCCGACTGGCAGCACCCCTCACGGCGGATGGCGGCTCATGTCGTTCGACCGGCCCACGCGCACCCGCAGCGGAAGAAACCTGTGCGTCTATTTCATTGCGTCTCTACGACTCGAAGGGTGAGAGACGCGTAACCCTTTACGGCCCCGATTCCCTGTTGTCGTTCAGGCGAATCGCTCGGACGTCTTCGCCGGGCCGTTTCACCGGGGCAGTATCGCCCGGGCCTAAAAACCATTAATTGCCGCCAGCTACTGCTCTAGCGCGGCGTCGCGACGGCGCCTTTTGGGCTTGGTCGCGACGTCTTTTCACAATATATCAACCAAATAGCACACCAGCAATCTGATATCATCCCGCGCCCATGAAAAATCCTGGCCGGCCGGCCGGCGCCGGGGTGCGCCACATCGAGGTTGATTCGCACCATACGGGTCAGCGGCTCGACAATTTCCTCATTCGCACCCTCAAGGGCCTACCCAAGAGCCGCGTGTACCGGCTGCTGCGCAAGGGTGAGGTGCGCGTCAACGGCGGTCGTGTCGGTCCCGATTATCGCTTGGAGGAGGGTGACCGGATACGGATTCCGCCGGTGCGCATGGCCCCGCCGGATACGGCCCCGGCACCCGACAACTACCGGTGGCTCAACGATCGTATCCTGTACGAGGACGAAGCGCTGCTGGCCGTGGATAAACCGGCGGGACTGGCGGTGCACGCGGGTAGCGGGGTGGCCACTGGCCTGATTGAGGCCCTGCGCGCCGTGCGGCCGGACGAAGCGCATATCGAGCTGGTGCACCGCCTGGACCGAGAAACTTCCGGCTGCCTATTGCTCGCCAAGGACCGTTCGGCCCTCACCGCGCTACACCGGCAACTGCGCGAAGGCGAGATGGACAAGCGCTACCTGGCGCTCGTCCGTGGTCGCTGGCGCGGTCGCGGTCAGCGCGTACGCGCGGCGCTTGAGAAAGGACGCCTGCAATCGGGCGAGCGCATGGTGCGGGTGGCCGAGGACGGCCGCGAATCGGAAAGTCATTTCCTACCACGCCACGTCTACGGCCGGGACACCTTGGTTGAGATTCGCTTGAAGACCGGGCGCACCCACCAGGCGCGTGTGCACGCCACGCACCTAGGGCACCCCATCGCGGGCGACGATAAATACGGTGATCGCGAATTCAATCGCGAGCTGCGTGCGCGCGGATTGCGCCGCTTGTTCCTGCATGCGGCATCGCTCGCGTTTCGCCATCCGGTGACGAGGCAACACCTGCGCGTGGAAGCGCCGCTGCCAGCGGAACTGCAGTCAGTATTGGAGCGTCTCGATGCCGAGGCATGACTACCGCCTGATCGTGTTCGATTGGGATGGGACCTTGATGGATTCCGCAGCCAAGATCGTGCGCTGTTTCGAATCGGCCGTGATCGATGTCGGCGTGCCGAGTCCGGGCGATGCGGCCATCCGCCACATTATTGGTTTGGGGCTGAATGAGGCGATCGAGGCGTTGTTGCCGGACTGCGATAGCGCGACGCGCGTTCGTGTCATCGATCGCTACCGCGACCACTTCTTGCATCTCGATCAAACCGAGATGCCGTTGTTCCCGGGCGTACGTGCCGGGCTCGAAGATCTGGCCGAGCGTGGCTACCTGCTCGCCGTCGCCACTGGCAAGGCGCGCCGTGGTTTGGCGCGCGTACTGGAAGACACGGGTTTGGGCGGTTTATTCGTCGCCTCGCGTTGCGCCGACGAGAGCTTTTCCAAACCGCATCCGCAGATGCTGCTCGACATACTCGATGACACTGGAACCGATGCGCGCGCCGCCGTGATGATCGGTGACACCATTTACGATATGGAGATGGCGCGCAACGCTGGCGTCGACAGTCTGGCCGTAAGTTACGGTGTGCACGCGCGCGACCAGCTTCTGGCCCACAGCCCACGCGGCTGCTTCGAATCGTTCGTCGAGGTGCACGAATGGCTGCGCTGAATCCGAAACAGGACGTGATTTGTTCCAGCGACAAGCTGGTCGACGGCGGCAGCGGCGTGCGCTTCACGGTCATGCGCGCCGGTCAGCCTTGTCCTGCCTTCGCGGTTCGTTTCGCGGGTCGGGCCTACGCTTATCTCAACCGCTGCGCGCACAAACTCACCGAGCTCGACTGGGAGGCGGGACAGTTTTTCGACGCCGAGGCGCGCTATCTGGTTTGCGCCACCCATGGCGCGCTGTACCAACCCGAGACAGGGCTGTGTGTTGCCGGCCCCTGCCGGGGCGCGCGCCTCACGGCCCTGGCGGTCGAGGAGGTGCAAGGCCGCGTCCGACTGACCGGCGCGAATGGGATACACTTAGCTCAACGAAGTGCCGATGAGGTGAAGTCGTGACGGATAAGCCGCTGGAAGGCGAGGGCCCGAAACCCAATAGCGCCAAACCGAAGGAGCGCCCGGACGATTGGGAACGCGGCGTGCTCGAGCGCCTAGCATTCGCGGCGCTCAATGAACAGCGCAAGGCAAGACGCTGGGGCATCTTTTTCAAGCTCTTCTTTGTGATCTACCTCGTGGTCGTGCTGGTACTGGCGCAGTCTGCGCAGCTCGGCGGCAAACCGCTGGCGGCACGCTACACGGCCTTGGTCGATCTCGAAGGGGTTATCGACACCGAGAGCCCGGCCAATGCCGACAACGTCATTACCGGTTTGCGCAGCGCTTTCGAAAGTAAGGCCACAGTCGGTGTGATCCTGCGGGCCAATAGCCCCGGTGGCAGTCCAGTACAGTCGGCCTATATCTATGACGAAATCAAGCGCCTGCGGCAGAAGAATCCCAAAATCCCGCTTTACGCCGTGATCCGCGACGTGTGCGCTTCAGGTTGCTACTACGCGGTGGCGGCGGCCGACAAGATCTACGCCGACCGCTCC
>CP070641.1:1561279-1576724 GCA_020354085.1 Pseudomonadota bacterium | reverse complement strand
GGATGCGATAGAGCGGCCTTCGCTACGCTCCGTTCGTTCGGCCATATTAGGCCAACTCCCGCTCTTCAGCGGCGCGCGCCTGCGATGGCGACAGATGCATCTCGTGATGACCCTTCCCGGCCGCCACCATCGGGTAGACGTTCTCCGACTGGTCGGTGACGAAATCCATGAACACCAGACGGTCCTTCATCTTCAGACCGTCCTTCAGCGCACCTTCGACATCCTGCATGCGCTCCACGCGAATCCCGACGTGACCATAGGCCTCCGCCAACTTTACGAAATCCGGCAACGCATCCATGTAAGAATGCGAGTAACGCGACTCGTAAAAGAACTCCTGCCACTGGCGCACCATGCCCATGTAGCGGTTGTTGAGATTGACGACCTTGATCGGCAAGTCGTACTGCTTACATGTCGAGAGCTCTTGGATACACATCTGAATCGACGCTTCGCCAGTCACACACACCACCAGGGCATCCGGGTGCGCAAATTGCACGCCCATTGCCGCCGGCAGGCCGAAGCCCATGGTGCCGAGCCCGCCAGAGTTGATCCAGCGCCGCGGTTTGTTAAACCCGTAGTACTGCGCGGCCCACATTTGATGCTGGCCGACGTCAGAGGTCACGAAGGCATCGCCGAGCGTGAACTCGTGCAGCTTCTGTATCACGTATTGCGGCTTGATCAGCGAGCTCTTGCGATCATAGGCAAGGCAATTGAGCCTGCGCCAGCCATCGATGGTGCGCCACCAGTCTTCAAGCGCTGCCTTGTCCGGCTTCTGCTTGGCATCCTTAATCAGCTTGATCATATCCTTGAGAACGGTCTTGACGTCGCCCACGATCGGAACATGAGCGCGCACGTTCTTGGAGATCGACGATGGATCGATGTCGATGTGAACAATCTCGGCACGCGGACAAAACTTCTTGATATCGCCGGTCACACGATCGTCGAAGCGCGCGCCTACGGCGAGCAGCACGTCGCACTCGTGCATACCCATGTTGGCTTCGTAGGTCCCGTGCATACCGAGCATGCCGACAAACAACTTGTCGTTCGCCGGAAAGGCGCCCAGGCCCATCAGCGTGTTCGTGCACGGGTAACCCAGCAGTCGCACGAATTCGGTCAGCTCGCTTGAGGCATCGCCCAGTACCACGCCGCCGCCGGTGTAAATCATCGGACGCTTGGCGCCGAGCAATAGATCCACGGCGCGCTTGATTTGACCCGGATGACCCTTGGTCATCGGGTTGTACGATCGCATCACGACCTTGTCTGGATAGTGATACTCGCAACGCGCCGCGGTGACATCTTTTGGAATATCGACCAATACCGGACCGGGACGACCCGTGCTGGCGATGATGAAGGCCTTCTTGACGGCAGTGGCGAGATCGTGCACGTCCTTGACCAGGATATTGTGCTTGACGCACGGGCGCGTGATGCCCACGGCATCGACTTCCTGAAATGCGTCGTTACCGATCAGTGCGGTTGAGACCTGACCGCTGAAAATCACCATCGGAATGGAATCCATGTAGGCGGTCGCGATACCCGTAATGGTATTGGTCACGCCCGGTCCGGAGGTGACGAGCACGACGCCAGGCTTGCCGGTGGAGCGCGCGTAGCCGTCGGCGGCGTGGGTGGCGCCCTGCTCATGACGCACCAAGATGTGCTTGACGTCCTCTTGCTTGTAGAGTGCGTCGTAGATGTGTAGCGCCGCACCGCCCGGGTAGCCGAATACGTACTCGACCCCCTCGTCCTTCAAACAACGGACAAAGATATCTGCACCAGTCAGTTCCACAGCAGCCTCAAAAAATGAAGAAAGCCCGTCTTGCCCCGTAGCCGGGCACGAGCGGGCTCCACAATAGCTCCGGTCTATGCGCGCAAAAGTTACTGTTTACGCCGCACACGGTCAATGGGTTGGCGCAAAATTCCCGGCATTTCGTTGCATGAAACGCCGATTTCCTCGCCTATTCTCGGCGCCACGTGGTACCACCCGACCCGTCCTCCAGCACCACCCCGGCCTGCTTTAGCTGGTCGCGGATGCGATCGCTTTCAGCCCAATTCTTGGCCTGGCGCGCGGCGGCACGTTGCGCGATGAGCGCGGCGATCTGGTCATCGCGGAGGCCCCCTTCTCCAGCGCCGCCGCGTAGAAACTCTTCCGGGTCACGCTGAAGGATACCCAGGACGTCGCCAAGCTGGCGCAGCGTGGCAGCGCAACGCCGCGCTTCTTCGATATCCGACTCGCGCAGCCGGTTAATGTCACGCGCCAGGTCAAACAATACCGCCATGGCCGCGGCAGTGTTGAAGTCATCGTCCATGGCAGCATTGAAACGCTGCGCGTAGTCTCCGCCATCCGTTTCCGCGCCCGGCGCCACCCCTTTCATGGCGGTGTATAGGCGGCTCAACGCTTGCTTGGCTTGCACCAGACTGTCATCAGAATAGTCGAGCGGACTGCGGTAGTGCGAGGCCAGAATGAAATAACGCACCACTTCCGGATCGAAGGCCTTGAGCACCTCGCGCACCGTGAAAAAGTTGCCAAGCGATTTCGACATCTTTTCTTCGTTCACGCGCACGAACCCGACGTGCATCCAGGTATTGACGAAGCGCTCACCGGTGGCCGCCTCGCTTTGCGCGATCTCGTTTTCGTGGTGCGGGAACTGAAGGTCACGCCCCCCGCCGTGGATGTCGAAGTTGTTACCCAAGCATTGTGTCGACATCGCCGAGCACTCGATGTGCCAACCGGGTCGCCCCGGTCCCCAGGTCGAATCCCACTGTGGTTCACCGGGCTTGGCTGCCTTCCACAGGACAAAGTCGAGCGGGTCTTCTTTTTCTTCGCCGACGTCGACGCGCGCGCCGACGCGCAGGTCGTCGATCGATTTCCCGGAAAGCGAGCCGTAGGGCGCGAACTTGCGCACCCGATAGTAGACATCGTGATTGGCCGCACGATAGGCATACGCGTTCTTCTCGAGCGCGCCGATCATGGCGAGGATCGGCGCTATGTGCTCGGTGGCGCGCGGCTCCTGGTCAGGCGACAACACCCCCAAGGCGCGTTCGTCCTCGTGCATAGCTTCGATGAAGCGTGCCGTGAGCGTGTTGACGCCTTCGTTGTTCTCCGCGGCGCGCTTTATGATCTTGTCGTCGATGTCGGTGACGTTGCGCACGTAGGTGACTTTGAACCCGCGTGCGCGCAGGTAGCGCACCACCATGTCGAATACCACCATGACGCGCGCGTGCCCGAGGTGACAGTAGTCATAGACTGTCATCCCGCACACGTACATGCGAACCTCGCCGGGCGTGATCGGCGCAAACACCTCTTTCTTCTTTGTGAGGCTGTTGTAGATGTGAATCATGGTTTCGAGTTTCGGGTCTCGAGTTTCAAGTCCGCAAGCCTGGGTTTCGACTCGAAACCCGAAATCCGAAACTAGAAACTGTTCTTTGTGGTGCCATATTTCATCAGCCGCGCACGAGCGCGTTCGACCCCGATCAACGGCAAGAGTTTGGCCATTTCCGGTCCGTCGAGCTCGCCAGTGAGTGCCGCGCGCAGCGGCTGAAACAAGGCTTTGCCCGAGATGCTCAGCATGTGCTTCACACTCGTGCTCATCTGCTTGAAGTCGGTGCCGTCTTTCTCCAGCGCCCGGCGCGCGGCATCGAAAAACTCCATGCCGGCCGCGGTGATGACCTCCTGACTGGCGTGTCCCGGCACCAACTCGTCGCTGAATAAGATCGCCGCCCAATGCCGGGCATCGGCGGGAAAGATAAGATTACCCCGCACAGCGTCGACAAAGCCCGCGCGCGCCTCGTTCGGTACAAGCGCATGGACCGTTTCGCCCATCCATTGCCACAGCTCCTCGTTGGAGGCGTGAAGGACCGCCTGGTGTTGCCAGTGCCTGAGATGCATCTCGTCGTAATGCGCCGGTGCGCGGTGCAATCGCTCTGCGGCAAAGCTGCGGGCAAGGCTCGCCATGTCTAGGTAGTGTGTTTCCTCGTAGGTGTGCCCCAAGCGCGCAAGATAATTATTGATGGCCGCGGGCAGAAATCCGGCCACCCGCAACTCCTCGACGCTCTTGCTGCCGGTTCGCTTGGAAAGCGGCGCACCATCGGCTCCCACAACGAGTGCGATGTGCGCGTAGGCGGGAATCGGCAGCTTGAGCGCCTGCAGCAGCAGGACTTGTCGCGGCGTGTTGGTCAAGTGATCCTCGCCGCGCACCACCAGGGTCACGCCCATTAGCGCGTCATCCACGGCGTTGCAGAAAAAGAACGCGGGCGTGCCGTCGGAACGACGGATAACGAAGTCGCCGATATCATCAGTTGCGAACTGCTGCGGCCCCCGCACACCGTCCTCAAAGTTGACAGTGGCGCCTTCCGGCACCCGGAAGCGCAAAGTCGCGGGCGTGCCCGCAGCGAATTTCTCTTGCACTGCCCAACTATCCAAGTTGCGGCAGCGGCCCGAATAGCGCGGGGGTCGACCGGCGGCCAGCGCCGTCTTGCGCGCGACCGCTAATTCATGCTCGCTGCAGAAGCAGGGGTAGGCCAATCGTTGTTCCTCGAGCGCGCTGAAATAGCGCCGGTAGATCTCGCCGCGCTCGGACTGCGCATAGGGTGCGGCCGAGCCGGCCGCCCCGGGACCTTCATCCCAGGTCAACCCGAGCCAACGTAGATCGGCCTGCAAGGCTTCGGCGTATTTTTCATGTCCGCGCATGGCGTCGGTATCCTCAAGCCGCAGCAGAAACAAGCCGCCATGCCGGCGGGCCAGCAGAAAATTGAACAGGGCCGTACGCACATTGCCGAGGTGCAGCAGGCCGGTGGGACTGGGGGCGAAACGCGTCTTAAAAGGGGCAGCGGACATGCGCGCGCATGGTAGCGAAACTGCCTCGTATGCGGAACCCTAGCGCCCAACGCCCGTGGCGCATGCTCCTCCGGCGATGGGCGCTGCTAGTCGCAGTGAACCAAGTTGGATCGGGCACCATTGCAGGCATCTCCGAATGAGCGCGCGCCTCCGATCCCTCGACTAGCGGTTGCGCCCCGCGCACGCGTCGAGGACAATTTGCCACCTGCGCAGTCAGCGGACAGCGGCCGAACGGTCCCTTAAGGGGCTTCCTGCCAGCACAGCAACCGAAAAGAGCGAGAACCGACCGATGCGAGTGGAATTCAAGACCAACTTTGGCAACATCCTGATCGAGCTACACCCCGACAAGGCACCCAAGACTTGCGCCAATTTCCTAAAGTACGCACGCGAGGGGTTTTATGACGGCACGATCTTTCACCGCGTGATCGACGGTTTCGTGGTACAGGGCGGCGGCTTCGGGCCGGGCATGACCCAGAAGGTGACGCATAAACCGATCGAGAATGAAGCCAACAACGGCCTGCGCAATGCGCGTGGCACGCTGGCGATGGCGCGCACCTCCGATCCGCATTCGGCCAGCAGCCAGTTTTTCATTAATCTGGTCAATAACGATTTTCTCAACTACACCGCTCCCACACCGCAGGGGTGGGGCTACTGCGTATTCGCCACGGTCGTTGACGGCATGAACGTGGTCGACCAATTCAAGGGAGTGCCAACTGGCAACAAACTCGGACACAAGGATGTGCCGCTTTCGGATGTCATCCTGGAGCGCATCACGGTCCTCGAGGACACCTAAAGTATCGATCATGGCGGCGGTCGAAACGCTCTTCATCTCGGACCTACACCTAAGCCCCGAGCGCCCCGCCATTACTGCGCTGTTCGTGGATTTCCTCGGCGCCCGGGCGCGTGCGGCGAACGCGCTTTACATCCTCGGCGATCTGTTTGAGTACTGGCTGGGCGATGAGGCGACTCAACACCCGGCCGTACAACCGATCATCGCAGCGTTGCGCGCCGTTACCGACGCTGGCCTGCCTGTGTACCTGCTACACGGCAACCGCGACTTCTTGCTCGGCACGACGTTCGAAAGACAAATCGGCTGCCGGCTATTGCCCGATCCGAGCCGCATCGATCTGTTCGGCACGACGGCGCTGATCAGCCATGGCGATCAACTCTGTACCGATGACGTCGACTACCAAAAATTGCGTGCGATGGTGCGGAACCCGGATTGGCAGCGCGACTTCCTGGCCAAGCCGATGGTGGAACGCGAGGCCATGGCGCGGCGGCTGCGCGAGTACAGCAAAGATGCCACCGCGCAAAAGGCGTCCGAGATCATGGATGTGAACCAGGCGGCCGTGGAGTCTTTTCTGCGCACCCACGGCGCCACTAACCTGATTCACGGCCATACGCACCGCCCCGGGGATCATCGGTTCGCACTTGACGGCCAGACCGCACGACGCGTGGTGCTGGGCGATTGGTACGAACAAGGCAGCGTGCTTCGCTGCACGCCGAGTGCCTGGGTGCTTGAAACCCTACCTTTGGCCACCACCAAGACGAGCGCCCGCCACTAGGAGTTCATTGAAAAACGAACTAGTGGGCGCCAGCCGCTTCTGGCGTCCCGCCCTCTCGCGGCACTTCCCACGTCCCCGTGGGTCGCGGGACGTGCCGCATCGCCGATGGGACCGAGGCGAAGACCGCACGCCATGGATGGTGCGTTGACGGACTCGAGAATCAAACGCGCAAGTGTTTTATTCTCGGAGCGAGGCGCGGACGAAACGGAAGCCCTACTGCGCTGCGCTCCGTTCGTCCTGATGTATGAAATGCGCCGAAGCGAGCTGAAAAACGCCACCGACCGCCAGGGATGGCGGGAGGTAGAGCAATGCAGGAGCAATTGCCAGGAGGGCGTTCTTCAACAAACTCCTAGGGCGACGGCGCTTATGACCCGCCTTTGCGCAGCGTGTCGATTGAAACGCGCGGATACTCCGGCGGTAAGCGAAACAACATGGGCTTCACGTCGGCGTCGCCCTGATAGTCGACGAGTTGACTGAGCTTGCCATCGGCATCACGAAAGCGCACTGGCAAACCATGCGCCAGGTGGCGCGCCGGTGAGTAGATGTTGTTGGCAAGCATGCAAGGCGTTTGTATCTCTGACGGCGTCCAGGCGAGCGTGCGCGCTTGCTCGCGCGCCAGCGTCTCACGATATTCGCGCCATGCCGACACCGCCTCCGGCAGCAAACCTTCGGCCGCATAGACGTCGTAGCAGAGTGTGCCGTTGGTGAACAGCAGATAATGGTGCACGGGCCTTGCACCGATCGCCGGTGGACGATCACTGCCTTCGATGATCTTTTCCTCCAGCTTCACGGCCGACGATTCTGGGCGTTTAGTCGGTTTGATGACCAACACACTGCGATCGATCGAGCTCACACTGTAGATCGTCTGTTCCTTGCGATCGAAAAGTAGGAAATCCTGCGAGTCTTTGCCGTCGTCGACGCGCAGGTAGCTGGGGGTTACGAGCAACCGGGTGACGGCGGGAACATTGCCGGGTTCTTGCTCCTCGAATTTGAGCACCAAGGCCTTCTCGGCCGACGCCGACGTTGACCACAGGAGTGCGGTCGCACCGAAGCCAAGCAACCAGCGACAATATTTAGGGGGACGGTTAGTTTCTCGCACGTGTCAGCCCAAGTTGATGCCAATCATGAGATCCATCACGTTGGTCCCCGTCGGACCGGTATGTATCAAATCGCCGCTCGCTTCGAGAAAAGTGCCGGCATCGGCCGCGGCAAGAGCCGCACGTGCATCGAGCCCCTGCTGTGCGCCGCGCGCAATTGTCCCGCCGTCAACCAACGCGCCGGCATCCTCGGTCGGACCGTCGGTGCCGTCGGTGCCGGCGGAAAGCAAGACAACGCTCGTCGTACCCGCCAGCTCCGCCGCGGCGGCCAAGGCCAGACTTTGATTACGCCCCCCGCGACCCGGCCGGGCCGGCAGTCGCACGGTGGTTTCACCGCCCCAGATATGGATGACGTCCGACGTGGCGTCACACAGCTCCCTCGCCAAGCGCGCGCCGGTAGCGAGTGCATCATCATCCACGAACTGCGGTTCAACTGCGACGCGATAACCAAGCCGTTTTGCCTCGGCGGCGGCGGCCTGTTTGGCATCGGCCAGTGTCGCAACGATCCGGAAGTCAACATGCACGAAGCAGGGATCGGACGGGGCCGGCAGTGGTGGCGCGGCACGCAGTGCGGCGCGCACGACGTCGGGCAAGGCCGCGACATCGGGTTCCGCACTCGCATCCGCCGTCAGTGGGCCCGAGCCGATTGCCGTTGGCGCATCGCCCGCGACGTCGGAGATGGCGAGGCACAAAGTTTTGCGCGGGGACAGGAGTTGCGCAAGCCGCCCGCCCTTGATGAGCGACAGCCGTTTGCGCAGGCGATTCATAGTGGCAATATCGAAACCGCCCGCGAGCAGCCACTGCGTGAACTGTTGCAGCATGGCGAGATCGACGCCAGGTACGAGCTTTTCCACCAACGCCGACGCGCCGCCCGATAACAACACGAGTACCCGCCCCGAGGCCGGGATCGCCTCCACGAACGCCAGTACCCGATCGCCGGCGGCAAGACTGCGCGCATCCGGCACAGGGTGGCCGGTCTCGAGTACGGGGTAGTCGAGCGTAACGCCGCCCGCATCCTTGGTCACAACGAGCGCATCGGCGATCGCCTGACCCAGCGCGTCGATCGCGCCCTGCATCATCGGCACCGCGGCCTTGCCGATTGCAAGCACGTACACCGGCCCCGCCAGCGCTTCGCCTTTTAGCGCGCGCGCTACGCAGCCGCGCCCGTTCACCGCCGCGATGGCCGCGTCCAACATGCGCAACAGATCGCGCCGAGTCGCCGCAACGTCAGCCATGATGCACCTGCGTGCCTGTGCGCTCCACTGTTACGCTCATGAGAGATTGGCGTACCACAGTCGCAGCCGCAGCCCCCACTCGCTGGTCAAGCCAACTTCGCGAAAGCGAACCTGGTTTTGACGATCGACGATGAAGAACGTCGGTGTGGCGCGCACGCCCCAATTGCCCGCCAGTTCGCCGGGATCGTTGAGGGTGGGCGCCTTGAGATCTTTTTCTTTCATGTAACGCAGCAATTCCGCATCCGTGCCGGACTGCATCGCTACCGTGATCACGGGGTGATCGCCGGCGATCGATTCGATGGTACCGTGCTCCAGCCGGCAGATTGGACACCACGTGGCCCAGAAGTAGACCAGCGTTGCGCGTGGTGCGTTAGTAAGAGACAGCGCGCGGCCGTCGATGGCCACCCCTGCCAGTGCCGGGGCCAACCCCACTACCAAGTCGCGCTGTTGGTAGGTTCGAATGCCGATATAGACGAACAGAAACAGCAGCGCCCAAGCGCCACGCCGCACCCACTTGTGCGCCCACCAACTCTTGAACCGCAACAACACGCCTATCTCGTTCAACGCCGCACCTTGATCGAGCGGTTTCAGCCGAGACCACGCGCTAGATCGGCTTGCAGATCCGCGACGTCTTCGAGCCCGATTGACAGACGTATCAGTCCGTCGCCGATGCCGGCCTGCGCGCGCTGCTCGGGCGTGAGCCGTCCATGCGTCGTGGTAGCAGGATGCGTGATAGTGCTCTTGGTGTCGCCGAGATTGGCCGTGATCGAAAACACGCGCGTGGCATCAATTACACGCCACGCTGCGCTCTGTCCGCCATTGACCTCAAAAGTCACGATGCCGCCGAAACCGGATTGCTGTTGTTTCGCCAGGGAGTGCTGCGGATGTGACGCAAGCCCCGGGTAGTGCACGCGCTTGATGCGCGGCTGACGCTCCAGCCACTGGGCGAGCGCGAGCGCATTAGCGCTGTGCGCGTGCATGCGCAGCGACAAGGTCTCGAGCCCCTTTAAGAATACCCAAGCGTTGAACGGACTCATGCTCGGTCCACAGGTGCGCAGTACGCCGTACACCGCCTGCCCGACTAGTTCGTCGTTGCCGACGACAGCTCCGCCAATGCAGCGTCCCTGACCGTCCAGATACTTGGTGGCTGAGTGGATCACCAGATCGGCACCGAGTGCGAGTGGGCGCTGCAGGGCCGGCGTACAAAAGGCATTATCCACGGCGAGCAGGGTCTGGTGCGCGCGTGCCAGCGCGGCAAGGCGCGCTATATCGGCGATCTCGGTAAGCGGGTTTGACGGCGTCTCCAGGAACAGCAGGCGGGTGTTGGGGCGAATCGCCTGTTCCCAGGCCGCATAGTCGGTGAGCGGCACAAACGTCGTCTCGACGCCGAACTTGGCGAGGTAGTTCTGAAATAGGATCGTCGTCGTGCCGAAGACCGCCTTGGAGCTCACGATATGATCGCCGGCCTTCAGTACTGCCAGGCAGGTACTCAATATTGCACTCATGCCGGAGGCAAAGGCCACGCACTTCGCCCCGCCTTCGAGCGCCGCCAAACGCTCCTCGAAGCTGCGTATCGTGGGGTTGGTGAAGCGCGAGTAGATATTGCCTGGGGTGGTGCCCGCGAAGCGCGCCGCCGCCTCGGCGGCATTCGCAAAGGCGAAACTTGAGGTTGGAAAGATCGCTTCGGAGTGCTCGCCTTCGTTGGTGCGGTGCACGCCGGCGCGCACGGCGCGCGTCGCGATCCCCCAGTCATCGATGTCATCGCTCATGGCTTCTTCCTTGCGCTGCGTTTGTCAGCTGGCGGGCCGCCGCTTCGGACTTCCTGTCCTCACGCGGCATTACTACGTCCCTGTAGGGCACAAAAAAACCCGCCGGGCAACCAAAGCGGGTTTTATACGGAGTCCGCGCTTTAGCCGCACTTTTATAGCGCCCGCAAGCTGCTCGCTCAAATCGGCGCTGTGCGCGAGACCATAGCCGCCTCGCGCGCGACTGTCAACGACTCATGGGGAAGGTCAGCACCTCCGCGGAGACCACGCCGCTCACCCCTTCGCTCGCGCCGCGCCGATCATTTTTGGCAGCATCGCAGCGCTGATGTTCGATGCGATCGAGATAAGCCTGGCTCACGTCACCGGTCACATAAACCCCATCAAAACACGACGCATCGAAACTCTCGATTGATTCGTTGCCCTCGCGCGCCGCTTCCAACATGTCCTCGAGATCCTGGTAAATCACGCGGTCCGCACCAATCTCATGGCCAATCTCTTGCTCGTCCCGTCGGTTGGCGATGAGCTCGCTCACGGCTGGCATGTCGATGCCGTAGACGTTGGGGTGGCGCACCGGCGGTGAGGCCGAAGCAAAATACACCTTTTGGGCGCCGGCCTCGCGCGCCATCTGAATGATCTGCTGCGAGGTGGTGCCGCGCACGATGGAATCGTCCACGAGCAACACGTTTTTGCCCTTGAACTCCAGGTCAATGGCGTTGAGTTTCTGACGCACCGACTTCTTGCGCTGCGCGTGGCCGGGCATGATGAAGGTACGTCCAATGTAACGATTCTTGATGAAGCCCTCGCGGTACTTAAGATCGAGCTCGTTGGCGAGCTGCAGCGCCGAAGTGCGCGAGGTGTCGGGAATCGGAATGACCACGTCAATGTCGTGATTGGGCCAATCACGCTTGATCTTGTGCGCGAGCTTCTCGCCCAGACGCATGCGGGTCTTGTGCACCGAAATGCCATCGATGATGGAGTCGGGACGCGCAAAGTACACGTACTCGAAGATACAGGGGGCACGCATCGTGCGTTCCGCGCACTGGCGGCTGTGCACATCCCCGCTCATTTCGACATAGATTGCTTCCCCGGGCTCGACATCGCGCACCAGCTTGAACCCGGCGGCATCGAGCGCCACCGATTCCGAGGCGAACATGTACTCGGGACCTTCCGGCGTTTCACGCCGGCCGAACACCAGCGGACGGATACCGTGCGGGTCGCGAAACGCCAGTAGGCCGAAACCGGCGATCAACATGGTGACGGCGTAGGCGCCGCGCGCCCGGCGGTGCACCGCCGTGATCGCGCGAAACACGTGCTCCGGCGTGAGACGCAGCTTGGCGCAAGCCTGCAGTTCATGGGCAAAAGCGTTGAGCAGCACCTCGGAATCTGAGTCGGTATTTAGATGCCGCAGGTCTTCGCGCACCAGTTCGTCTTTGAGAGCCTCGCTGTTGGTGAGGTTACCGTTGTGCGCAAGGGCCAAGCCGAACGGCGAGTTGACGTAAAACGGCTGCGCCTCGGCCGCCGATTCGCAGCCCGCCGTCGGGTAGCGACAGTGGCCAATACCCATATTGCCGGTCAGCGACAGCATGTGATGTTGCTGGAAGACATCGCGCACCAGGCCGTTGTCTTTGCGCAGGTGCACGCGGCTACCATCGGAGGTCATGATGCCGGCGGCGTCTTGGCCGCGATGCTGCAGGACAAGCAGGCCGTCGTATATGGCCTGATTCACCGGGCCTTTGGCGAGGATGCCGATGATGCCGCACATATCAGGAAACCTCAGGCGTGAAAGGCCAAGTCTAGCCGTAGCGGATATGGCGGGCAACATCTGATGGCAGGTACTTGCTCACGAACAGCGCCACGCTCTCGAAGGCCGGCACCAACGCCGCACCGCGCCACCACGATTGTTGCGGCAACGCCGTGAGGCCGGCGAGCAGAAACACGAGCGTAATGATGACCACGCCACGGCCAATGCCAAACGCGCTGCCCAGCAGGCGATTGGGCCAGCGTGCGAAGTCGCCTTTGACGAAGGCGCGATGCACGATGAAGGAAGTGATGGCGCCCAAGATCAGTACGCCGACGAATAACACCACAAAGGCCAAGGCCTGGCGCAATGCCGGTTCGCTGCTCAGGCTGGTAAACCATCCGCCCATGTCATCGGCGAACACCCAGGCAATGACAGCGGCCAACACCCACGAAACCAACGACATAATTTCACGCACGAAACCGCGCCAGGCGCCGAACGCGGCAGAGGCCGCGAGCACCACCAGCAAGGCAATGTCGAAACCGTTCATGAAATCGATGGACGCCTACGGGTACGGCAGGACAACGGCCTTCTCGCCGATGTCCTTTTCGATCTGGTCGCGCGCCCGTTGCGCAATCGCCTTGTCGCGGTAGGGACCGACGCGCAGCCGCACCGCCGTACCGGTGGCGATTTTTATATGCTCTTCACGCACCGCATGGCCGTGACTCTTAAGCTTGGAACTTGCGCGCGCGGCGTTGTCGGGATTGGCGTACACGCCCACCTGCACGATCCAGCCTTTGGAGCCCGCCTTCTCGGTCTTCTCAGCTTTTTCCGCTTTTTCTGTCTTCGGCGCCGGTGCGGGTTTGGCGGCGGGGGTCTCTGTCGGAGACGGGCCTGGCGCTTTCGCCTCCGTGGGCTTCAACGGCTCAACGCCGAGAGGCTCCGCCGCTTCCTTGCTTTCGGTCTTGGCGGTTTCTATCGCCGGCTTCGGCGGTGGTGGCGCAACCTCGACCTGGTCCTTCGGTTCCGGCTTGGTGACCGGCGTGATCACAACCTTGGTATCACTGGTGGCCGGACGCGCCGGGATCTCCGGCGTTTCCTTCAGATCGGACGGCGGCTGCGTCTCATCGAGCAGCATGGGAATAAATATCACCGCGAGCGCAACCAGAATGATGGCGCCGATGATGCGGTGTTTGGGATTGAACGCTGCCGGTCCGCTGTCTTGTTGAGTCATGGCGAGAATCTAACCAACGCGCGCCAGTATATCACCGACCGTATAGAACGACCCAAAAACCACGATGCGATCCACGTCGGTCGCATCGCGGCAGGCAGCGTCGTACGCCGTCACGGGATCAGAAAAGGATAGAACCGGCGCCGTTACGCCTGCCTCACGCAGCAGCGCAACCAACTCCTCGGCGCTCGCCCCCCGTGGAGCAGCGAGCGTCCCCACGTACCAACGATCGAAACCGTCCGCCAGCGCCCGCACCACACCATCAATGTCCTTATCCTTGAGCACGCCGAACACGGCGATGCTCTTTCCCGGGACGGTCTGTTGGCGCAGCGTCGCCGCGAGCGCGCGCGCTGCTTGCGGATTGTGTGCCACATCGAGCACGCGCAGGGGCTGGCCCGGCAACACTTGAAAGCGCCCGGGCACGACGGCGTTGAGCAGGCCATCGCGGACATTGCTCTGGCTCACGGGAAAGCGATCGCGCAGGCTGTCGAGCGCCATCAGCGCGGCCGCCGCATTGAACAACTGATAGTCGCCGCGCATGGCGGGAGTTGGCAAGCCAGTACGCACGCTCTGTGGGCCGCGCCAGTTCCAGCCCCCCGCGATCTTCTCGATCGTGAAATCGCGATTGATTTGCAGGAATTGCGCGCCGAGCCGCGCCGCAGTTTCAGTGATCGCACGCGGCGGCTCGGGATCACCGCATACCGCGGGTCGTCCCGATCGAAAGATGCCGGCCTTTTCCAGGCCGATCGCCTCGCGTGTGTTGCCAAGCCAGGCAGTGTGATCGACGTCGATGGCCGTTACCACGGCACAATCGGCATCCACGGCGTTGACGGCGTCGAGCCGTCCGCCCATACCGACCTCCAGCACGGCGACCTCGATACCAACCTTGGCGAAGTACTCAAAGGCCGCGACCGTGCCAAACTCGAAGTACGTGAGGGGCACTTCGCCGCGCGCGGCCTCGATACGCTCGAAGGCCGCGCACAAGTCGACATCAGAAATCTCGCGTCCAGCGATGCGGATCCGCTCGTTGTAGCGGATGAGGTGCGGTGAAGTGTAACAACCGACACGATAACCGGCGGCGCGCAGGATAGCGTCGAGCATGCCGACGGTCGAGCCCTTGCCGTTGGTGCCGGTGACAGTGATGACACCATAACCTGGCCGCCGCAGAGCCATTTTGTCGAGCACCGCGTGGACACGCTCGAGGCCGAGCTCGATTGTGCGAGGATGCAGCTGCTCGATGTATGCGAGCCACTGCGCGAGCGTGCGGGTCGAACGAAGAGGCTTGATCAGGGTCGCGAACGCGGCTGATAACCGGACTCAACGCCGGAGTCGCTCTCATCACCCAGTTCCTGGGTCGCGGCTACGGGGGCACTCTGGCGCGTCATCATCGCGAGCAAGGAGGCAATGCGGTCGCGCATTTCGCGCCGGTCCAAGATCAAATCGATAGCGCCGTGCTCGAGAAGAAACTCCGAGCGCTGAAAACCATCCGGCAATTTCTCGCGCACCGTTTGTTCGATAACGCGCGGGCCGGCGAATCCGATCAGCGCCTTGGGTTCGGCGATATTGATGTCACCAAGCATGGCGAGACTTGCGGATACACCGCCCATGGTGGGATCGGTGAGTACTGAGATGAAAGGCAGTCCGCGCTCCGCGAGCTTGGCGAGCGCGGCCGACGTCTTGGCCATCTGCATGAGCGACAGCAGCGCCTCCTGCATGCGCGCGCCGCCGCTCGCGGAAAAGCAGACGAGCGAGGCACTGTTCTCGATACAGGCATCGACCGCCCGCACGAAACGCTCGCCTACAACCGAGCCCATGGACCCGCCCATGAAACTGAACTCGAAAGCACAGGCCACCACCGGCAGGCCCTTGAGCCCACCTTGAAACACGACGAGCGCATCACTCTCGCCCGTGGTCTGCTGCGCCTCGGCCAAGCGGTCCTTGTACTTCTTGGTGTCCTTGAACTTCAGCACATCGACCGGCGCGAG
>CP070641.1:1530001-1561179 GCA_020354085.1 Pseudomonadota bacterium | reverse complement strand
CCAGGTTCTCGTAGAAGCCCTCGCGGATTTCGACGATATTTGCAACGCCGGCAAGGTCGGCGGCGGCGGCCGCGCAGTCGCGCATCGCCGGCGTCATGTCGACGCCGATGGCGCGGCCGGTCGCACCGACGCGGCGCGCCGCCAGCAGCAGGTCCATGCCGGCGCCGCAGGCATGGTCGAGCACCGATTCGCCGGGCTTGAGCGGGCTCACGCCCGGCGTGGTGTCGCCAATGCGCAGCGGGTTGCCGACCCCGGCGAAACGCGCTGTGCTCTCCGGTGGCAACGCCGCGAGTTCGTCGGCGTCATAGCTTAGAAAGACGCGCGCGTACTCCGGGCCGCGATGGAAATGAAACTCGCCACTCGGGTCACGCGCCACGCGATCGTACTCGGCGCGCACTTGTTCACGCAGGTATTCGCCATCGAAATTTGTGGGTGCCGTCAGTGCCATGGTTGCAATCCTCAATGGTTGGTCAAGGGTTCAGCCTACATTCCGAAGATGTAGGTATTCGGACCCTGTGCACCGAGTACTTCATGCACCACCCGTCCGATCTCACTCGCGTTGATCGCGCTGTTGTCGTACTGAACCTTCATAACCCGACGCACGTAGGGGCTGAAGTCTGTCGACCGGACGCCAGGGCGACCCTTGAGCGCGTTTTCAATCTTGGCGCGCACGGCATCGCTGGGGTCCAAACGCACATCGAGCATTACGGTAACGCCTTCGCTAGTCATGAGTGCTTCCTCCATCTCAGTCAGCTTGGGTAGAACAGAACCACTCTGTTCTTGCTGACAGATTAGGGGGGCAACGTATCGGAAGGATTTCGGAAGGTTGGCGGTTTGTAACCGGTTTGTATCACCGGCTGCGCGCGACGGGCGTCGCCACGAGGGACTAGCGGGGTTCGACCAACGCCTGTTCGATCAGCGTGCGCAGCGCCTCGATGTCGACCGGCTTGCGCAAAACCTCACGGATACCAGCCGCGGTAATCTCGTCCGGCGACAGCGCCTCGCCATAGCCGGTGTATAGCATTGGACGCGCGCCAGGGTACAGGGACCGCACCTGCCGGGCGAGTTCGATGCCGGTCATGCCCGGCATGGTGTAGTCGAACAAATAGACGTCATACGCTCGACCGAAGTCCGCCAGACAACCCAGCGCCTCGGCGCCGCTGGCGCAGGCATGCACCGTCAGGCCCCAATCCTGCAAGCGATCGACCATGTACTCACGCACATTGGCATCATCCTCGACCAGCAGTACCGTGCCAGCTAGAGCGGGGCGCACCACGTCGGCCGCCTGCGCGGCCGCAGCATCGAGGCCAGCCGGTGCCGTCGTGTCTGCCGCCGGCAGTAACAGGCAGAAGCGCGATCCCCGGCCGGGCTCGCTCTCGACGCGGATGTGGCCCCCGTACTCGTGCACGATGCCGTGCACGGTGGCCAGGCCCATGCCGCTGCCCCTGCCGACTTCCTTGGTGGTGAAGAACGGCTCGAAGATACGGTCGAGCACTTCGCGCGACATACCACTACCGTTGTCACGCACGCACAATTCCAGGTAGCGGCCGACGGCCGGCTTGCGACAGGACGAGCAGACCCAAGGCGCCTTGCTCTCGATCTGACGCAGGCTGATTTCCAGTTCGCCGCTGCCGGCCATGGCGTCGCGCGCGTTGATGCACAGGTTGAGCAAGATCTGTTCGATGTGTACCGGATCGGCCATCACTGCCGGCAGGGTCTCTGCGAAATCGAGGCGCGTCTGGATCGTGGATGGCAGCATGGACTCCATGAGCTTGACGCATTCCTTGATCAGCGAGCCCAGCTGCAGGGGACGCGGCTCGCCGCGCTGGCCGCGGCTGAAAGTGAGCATCTGCTGGATGAGGTCGCGTGCCCGCGCGCCCGAACGGCTCACCCGATCGAGATAGCGCGCTAGCTTTTCGTCCGGATGTTTCTGCTCCCATTCCTGCGCCATCACGATGTAGCCCATGATGCCGGTGAGGATGTTGTTGAAGTCGTGGGCAATGCCGCCCGTGACGTGACCGATAGCCTCCATCTTCTGCGCCTGGCGCAACTGCGCCTCCAATCGGCTACGCTCGGCCTCGGCCTGTTTGCGTTCGGTGATGTCGCGCATGATCAGCAGCAGGTGCGGCTCATCGCCGTAGTGCACCGGCACACCGTGCACCTCGGCATCGAAGAGCGTGCCGTCCTTGCGTTGAGCCTTGGCTTCGGATTTCAGGCTGCGACCGGCGCTCGCGGCCTCAAAGAACGCCCAGCAGCGCAGGCGACTGTCCGGGTGCACAAACTGGAACGATTCGAACGCGAGCAGTTCGTCACGCGTGTAACCGTGCAGACGACAGAATGCCGGGTTGGCTTCCATTATGCGCCCGTCGGGTGTGCACAGAGCGAAGCCGTCAACCGAGGCGTTGAGGATGGTTTGATAGCGCTCCTCGCTGGCGCGCAGGGCCTCGACAGCCGCCTTGCGCTCGGTGATGTCGCGCAGCACCAGCAGCACATGGCGCTGCCCCTGGAAGGTGGCCGGCACGCCACGCATGTCGAGGTGGAAGACCTCGCCGTTCTTGTGCGTCGCAATCGCCTCGTCCTGGAAGGCGCGGCCCTCGCGCACCGTCTCCAGAAGCTTCATCAGCTTCGGCATGCTGGCCGGTGGCACGTAATCGGTTAGCGGCGCCTTGAGCAGTTCCTCGCGGGTCATGCCGTGCAGGTTGCAGCAGGCCTGGTTCACGTCCACCAGCTTGCCGTCCAGCGTCCACAAGGCCATGCCGTCGGACGTGGCATTGAAGGTCGCCTGGTACTGCTCGGCCTTGTTGCGCGCCTCGCGATCGGTCTGCAGCCGCTCCAGTTCGGATGCGGCGCGTACCGCAAAGATGCGCAGCAGTTGCTCGGTCAGGCCCACGTCGCGGATCGGCTGGCGATCCATGACGGTCAGGAGTCCCAGCACCCGGCCGTCGGAACTGAACAGCGATGTGCCCGCATAACCCTCGGTCTGAAGCTCCCGGGCATGGGGATCCGGAAACTCGAATTGCACGCGCTCTGGGAAATGCCGATAGCCGTTGCCGATCACTTCCGCGCACGGCGTGCCGGCCAGGTCGTATTCGAACGGCGACACTGGCTTGCCGTCCGCCGTCATGGCGATTACCTGCACGGTCCGCGAATCGTCGCCGGTCAGAAGGCCAATCAGCGCATAGTTCACGTTGAGGGCCTGGGCGAGATGGTCGGTGAGATATTGGAAGATCCCCTCGCCGCTCACGCCGGCGAGGCCATCGGCCGCCATCTGCAGCGCGCGACGCAGGGTCTCTTCGGATGAATTAGCTTGCGGTCGCGGGACAGCGGACATGAGTGGCGATGAGGTTGCAGCTATCGGAGGACGCAGTCTAACGCGTGATCCGCTTCAGGTGCCGGTTTGTTGCCATCCACCAACAATTGAAACAAACCAGAAACAAACGCCTGATGCGGCCTAACTCGTGGTCGGCACATACATATAACCCACGCCGCGCACGGTCTTGATCAACTGCGGCTTGTCGGGATCAATCTCGATCTTCTTGCGCAGGCGTGCGATGCGGATGTCGATGCTGCGGTCGAACGGATCCCAGTCGCGATTCTGGGTATGGTTGAGAATTTGATCGCGAGACAACGGCCGCCCCGGACGCTCAAGGAACACTTGCAGCAGGTCGAACTCCATTGCCGTCAGCGGGATCTCGTCGCCGTCCGGCGCGAAAAGCTGGCGGCTGACCGTATTGAGCAGGCACTGGCCGACCCGAACACGCGGGTCCGCGGCCGTCGGTGCCGGTGCTTCGGTGCTCGCACGCTGGTAGCGGCGCAGCACACTCTTGATACGCGCATGCAGCTCGCGCGGATCGAACGGCTTGGCGACGTAGTCATCGGCGCCGACCTCAAGGCCGACAATGCGATCGACGGTCGCACCGGCGCCCGAAACCATGATGATGCCGATGTCGTGGTGCTCGCGGAGAGAGCGCGCCAGACTCAACCCGTCCTCACCCGGCAGGCCGATGTCGAGCAGCACCACATCGGGAATGCGATTTTGGATACAGCTGCGCATCTCCGCCGCGCTTGCGGCGGTCGCAACGGCGTAGCCGACCCCCGACAAATAGTCGCTGAGCAGCTCCCGAATATCAGGGTCATCGTCGACAACGAGAATATGCTGCTGCGTGCTCATCCGCCGTTGCCAGGGCCATGGGCCACGCCCAGCGCGCGGCGCCGACGGGCCAGTTTGGGGATTTCCCGATTCTGGCATATCGAGCCGCACTGACAAACCCTCAAGAAACAGAACAACCGGGGCCAGCACGAGCCGGCCCCGGTTCCCGGTTCCCGACCCCCGCCTCTCAGGCCGCGCCGGTCGTCGCGGCGCCACGGCCGAATGGCCGCGGGATCAGCATTGGCACGCGCTCACGATAGCCCGAGTATTCCGGATGCACATCGACCAGATCGCGCTCCTCGAAGCGAATAGCGATCAGGATGTAGGCCGTGGTCGCGATCGCGAACACCAGATGCGTCACGGCCATGGTCGGCGTCGCCCAGAAAGCGAACAACCAGCCGACGTAGAGCGGATGCCGCACGTACTTGTAAAAGAGCGGTGTCTTGAACGGCAGCGCCGTGTACGGCTTGCCGATCAAGTACAGCCACACCTGGCGCAATCCAAACAGGTCGAAGTGGTTGATGAGAAAGGTCGAGACCAGCACGACCAGCCATCCGAGCGCGAACACGCCCCACAACACACCCTGCCCGGTCGGGTCGGTGACGTTCCAGACCACGCCACCGATCGGCTGCCAGTGCGCGAACAGCGCGATCAGCGCGATGCTCGAAGCCAGCACGTAGGTGCTGCGTTCGATCGGCTTGGGCACCACCTGCGTCCACCAGCGCTTGAACCCGGCGCGGGCCATCACGCTGTGCTGGATTGCGAAGACGCCGAGCAGCAGGCCGTTGACGATAAGTGCCTGCCACAGCGGCGCTGTGGGCTCGCCGTCGATCGACACCGGCACGAGTATGTTGCCGATGAACCCGATGGCGTACAGATAGGTGACGAATAACAAGGCGTAGGCGACCACGCCGTAACTGAAGTACAGAATACGCTTGCGCATAGATTGTCTCCTTAGTGATGGGATTGAAGAGCGGAACCCTAAGCAGCGGCCCGACCGAGGTCAGCGAAAACGGCTAACAACAGTGTCCAGAACGCCGCGCTGCGCGCCGCGCGCGCATTGAGATTCCGGTGTCGTCGTCTGGTCATGGTGATTTCCTCTCGTTGCTTGGATCGGTACGCGGCACCATCAGGTCCCGCACACGACACAGGATAGGGAGACAACGTTGCGGAAGAATTTCCGGACGCTGCGGATTTGTATACGAATGGTTTCAGCGCACTCGCCTCGGTTCGGAAGCACGGTGGTGTATCGCGGCCGCGCCTCTACTCAGAACCAGCTTCGTGCGGCAACGCGCGAAGGGTCGCGGGAGCAATCCGCCCGGGCTGCGTTCCTTGCCACCGCGGGCGGATCGGTTTGGTGCATCCGGGACGGCCGTCAAAGTTTGTTCTCGCCGGCGCCCGCCAGTTCGAAGCGCGCATCCCGTGGTGCGAAGCCGTTGTTGATGATGTCAGCCACGGGATCCGGCGCGGGCAGTTGCACGGTGACCCCGGTTGGTCCCCCGTACGGTTGGTGGTTGAGCATGTTTTCGAAACCGGCCTGTACCCGCTCCCAGTAGCGGTCGCCGGCGGCGGGCTCGGCCGGCCCAACCGGTTCCGCGGCCGTTGCGGCGCCGAGCGCCAGAGCGAGACCGAGCGCGACAGTCGATGTGACGATGGTTTTCATGGGACACCTCCTTACAGGTTGATGAATGGGCGCCCGAGGGCGCCGTTTACGCTCATACTTCACTTCGCCAGTGACACCGGGCCGGAGCGCGGCGGTCGGAAGTGATTGCCGATCGCCGCGACGTGGCGATGATCGGTGCCGCAGCAACCGCCGACGACGCACAACTTCGGCAGCAAGGCATGCAGCGCGTGGTATTCGTTGCCGAGCTCCAACGGGTTGCCAGCGTCGAGATCAGTACTCTCGTCGAGCTAGGCATGGCTGCGCTTGGAGGCGTTGGCCCGCAGGCCACGGATGCGACTCGTCCAGACACCGCCCTGTTGCAGCTCGCGCCCGAAGTGCGTGGGGTGCGCGCAGTTGATCATGTAGTACGCGCAATAACCGCCGGTCTCGGCGTCGGTACGTTCGATCGCCGCCTGCAACGTGTAGCCGCTCGGCAGTCGGCCATCAGTTTCGAGCGTGAACGAGATCACTACCGGCATGCGGGCACCGCGCGCCGCGAGCACGATGCCGATTGCCTCCTCGGGATAGGTCATGGTGAACGCCGCCACCATGTCAGCATCGGTCTGCGCGAAGGTCTCGATCTGCGCCCGATGGTAGTCGCGCGCCACCGTAACGCTCATACGCGCCTCGGCGCGATAGCCGTCGCCGCGCGGCCCGATGTTGCCGCTGATCGGCATTGGCGATTCCCGGGTCTGGTACGCCTCGCGGATTTCGAGCATCAAGCCGATGGCCTTGCGGTTGGCATCGGCGAGTTGCACCGCATCGTAGCCGAGCCTGGCAGCCCAATCCGGGTTGGCGCGCCAGGTCGGGGTCTCCAACACCAGCCCCATACCTTGGTCGCGGGCAATTTCGGCGTAGTGCCGGTAGTACCCGCTAAGCCGTTCATATCCGGCTTCATCCTTGAGCAAGTCGAAGGCCGCGAAATAAGGCAGCTCGATGCCGTCGTGAAAGATCAGCGTGGTTTCAAGGCCACCATCGGTCAGAAACAGCTGGTCCCGAAGCTGTGGAAGGTTGTGGCGATACTTGCTCATGGTTGCACTCCTGTTCGATGATTGATGGGCCGCACGGTACGCCCGGGCCGAGAGCAGAACTAAAGCCGGACGTGCCACCAACCAGACAAATCGGCCATGGAAACTCCCAAACCGCCTGTCACTGTCGCGCTCCTGGTGTTCCCCGAGACCACCGCCTCGGTGATCTACGGTATGTACGACCTGCTGGTGTCGGTGGGTCGCGACTGGGGCGCAATCATGGAGGGAAAGCCCGGTTTGCCACGCATGCAGGTGCAAATCGTTGCCGCGCAGGCCGGCGAAGTCGAAGTGGGTAATGGCGTGAAGGTACGGGCCACGGCATCGCTCGCCGGTTGCCCGCCGGTGAATATCGTCTGCGTGCCGGAAGTGAACCTGCCGCCCGAGGCCGAGCTTGCCGAACGCTTCCACGCCGAAATCAGTTGGCTGAAGCAGCGCTACGAACAGGGCGCCATCCTAGCCAGCGCCTGCTCGGGCGCCATGTTGTTTGCCGAGGCCGGCTTGCTCGACGGGCTCGATGCCACCACCCACTGGGCATGGTGCCCGGTGCTGGCCGAGCGCCATCCAAGGGTAAAGGTGCGCGAACAACGCGCGCTGGTAATCAGTGGTGAAGGCCAGCGGCTGGTCATGGCCGGCGGCGGCACTACCTGGCTCGACCTCACGCTCTATCTCATCGCGCGCACCGTGGGCGTGGAGCAGGCCATGCACGTGGCGCGCCTGAGCCTCATCGACTGGCACGCCATCGGCCAGCAGCCGTTCGCCAGCCTATCCCGGACTCGCCAGGTGGAGGACGCCGTCATCGCTCGCTGCCAGACGTGGATCGCCGAGCACTACAACGAGCCTAATCCGGTCACGGGGCTGGTGCGGCTTTCTGGATTAGCCGAGCGCTCCTTCAAGCGCCGCTTCCAGCAGGCTACCGGCATGCCGCCGCTGGAATATGTGCACGCCCTGCGCATCGAGGAAGCCAAACAGATGTTGGAGGCGGGCGATGCGCCGATTGAAACCATCGCCCATGAAGTGGGCTACGAGGATGCGGCGTTCTTGAGCCGCCTGTTCCGCCGCAAGGTCGGCCTCACACCCGCGCAGTACCGCAAGCGCTTTGGGTCCCTGCGCAAAGCGCTACAAACCGGCAGCGCGTGACGTCGATCCTCGATCCTGGGCGCCACGCGCCACCTTGTCAAAGGACGTTGAAACCGGAAGCATGAAACGCCTCACTCTTGTCTTGGCATGCGTTGGTGTGCCTTTTACGCCCACCCTTGCACGGGACGATCTATTGTTTGTTAGCTCGCGCGAGCTGTGTCGGCAAATGCTCGAGATGTCAAAATCCATCTGCCAATTGGGTTCAATAATTGATTCTGCAATACCCCGTTCGATTGGTGGTAACAGTCTGCACGCCTCGTAAGTGACGCGACGGGCCGAGGCCGTGCAAGCCGCCCCGGCCCATCGACTCCACTAGGGGCTGTAGTAAATCTCGTATTGCTTGTTGGCGAAGAAGTTCACACCGTGCACGCGCAGGTCCTTTGAGACCTTGCGCTCCGCGGAGGTGTTGCGGAAGCACTCGAAGTGCTCCGTGACGCGACCGTTCCTGAATCCCGCGGCGGCGGCCAGCTCCGGCAGCTCCCACTCCGGCAGCGCACCGCCGATGCAAGCAGCCCAGATGTCCGGGTTGCTGCGCGCTTCGAGCTTGAGTTCACGCGCCACCACGACGTCGGCCATCAACAGGCGGCCGCCGGGACGCAACACACGATGAATTTCACGGAATACGCGGTTCTTGTCGGGCGCGAGATTGATGACCCCGTTCGAGATCACCACATCCACGCTGTCGTCCGCAACCGGTAGCTCCTCGTAGAAACCAGCGCGCACGTCAACGCGGCCGGCAACGCCTGCCTCGCGCGCGGCCTCGAGGGCGCAATCGCGCATGGTCGGCGTCATGTCCACGCCGATGACTTTTCCCGTCGGCCCGACGCGGTGCGCCGCGATGATCACATCCATGCCAGCTCCGCAGGCGTGATCGAGCACAACTTCGCCGGGATACAGTGGGCCGATGCGGTGGGGATTGCCGACACCGGCGAAGCGATCGCTGGCGAGCGTTGGAACACGGTTCAGGTCCTCGCGCGTGTAGTAAAGGTACTCATGCGCGTAGTCCGCGCCGCGGTGAAAGTGAAAATCGCCGTGCGGCTCGCGCGCCACGCGGTCGTATTCCGCTTGCACCTGCGCGCGCAGGGATTCGACGTCGAAGTTGATCGGGCAAGTGGCGGCCATGGTGGTGTCTCCTAGTTCGGTTTCGGGAAATTCGACGGATTTGGCTCATCCTTAGCAGGCAAGACGCAAGCACTGGCGCGAAAGTTCCGCGGGTCCCGATAGGGGCTTTTTTCGCGATACCAGGGGCGGGAACCTTTTTGCGCGTCAAAGCGTCATGCAGACCATGAGCCCTGAATTAGGCCTTCTAGCGTCGATCGCCGCGCCGCCCGGGGATCCGGGCAAGGCGCGGGAATCGCGCGCAACTATCGTATGATCGAACCCACTACCCCAACGGCAATTGCGCGACTCATGAGCCCACCGCCCTCACCGCGTGAGCTTTTTTCTGAGCATGTCGAGGCGCATCTCGGCCAACTCTATGGCGCCGCGCTGCGCTTGACGCGCAATCCGCACGACGCCGAGGACCTGGTGGCCGACACTGTGACGCGCGACTGGACCTGTATCGACAGCCTGGAAGATCCCTCGCGCATCGGGCCGTGGATTCTGCGGATTATGACCAATCATTTCATTAGCGAGCGGCGCAAGACGGTCAACCGCACCCCGCATGAGGAGTATGTCGAGGAACCAGGGGACGACTAGCAGCCGTTCTCGATCTTCGAGCGCCTCCACCAACCGATTCTGTTGTGGTGGGGAAATCCCGAGCAGCAGTTCCTCGATAACTTGCTGCAAGAGGACATCGAAGCCGCCCTCGATGCCCTGCCCGACGGTTTTCGCGTCGTCATTGTACTCGCCGATGTGGAGGGCATGAAGTACCAAGAGATCGCCCGAGTATTGGACGTGCCAGTGGGTACCGTGCGTTCGCGCCTAGCGCGAGCGCGCAGCCAACTGCAAAAATCGCTGTGGCAGCACGCGTTGGACAAAGGGCTGGTGGAGCAACCAGCAAGAGAGGATGTATGAGCGACGAACCCCGCAAGATCAACTGTGACGAAGCAGTACGCAAGCTGTTCGAGTATCTCGACAAGGAGCTCGGCGCATCCGACCATGCCGCCGTCGAGGCGCATTTGCATAGCTGCCGGTCGTGCTTCTCGCGCATGGAGTTCGATAAGCGTCTGCGCGGCATGATCAAGGGCGCCGATCCCGCGAGCGCCCCGGATCCCCTGCGTGAACGCATCAAGAAGATCACCGAGAGGTTCTAGCGCAAAACGAAAATTTCACGGAGCATCTATGGTCGCCATCACCAGCAACAAACGCGAGCACATTCTCGGCGCAGTACAGCAGATGTACACCGAGGTCGCGAACGCACCGCAACAGGAGTTTCATTTTCCGACCGGCCGCAAGGCTTGTGAGTTCGTACGCTATCCGAGCGCCCAGCTGGACAACGTGCAAAGCGAAGCGTTGGAGTCATTTGCGGGCGTAGGCAATCCGTTCGCGGCGAATGCCATCAAGACGGGTAATGTCGTGCTCGACATCGGTTCCGGATCCGGCACCGACACCTTAATTGCGCAGCGCCTGGTCGGTAACCGTGGCAAGGTCTATGCGCTGGATTTGACGCAAGCGATGCGAAGCAAACTACAGGGCGTACTCGATCGCCATCAGATTAATAATATCGAAGTCCTATCGGGCGATGCCGAGTCCATTCCGCTGGAAGATGCATCGGTGGATGTGGTCACCAGTAACGGCGTGCTTAACCTGGTGCCCGACAAGGCGCGCGCAATCGCCGAAATCTTTCGCGTGCTGCGACCAGGCGGTCGGATACAGATCGCGGATATCGCGCTGCGCACACCGGTGGCGCAGCGTTTCCGCAATGACCCGGCGCTGTGGGCGGAGTGCGTGGTGGGTGCGGTGTCGATTGAACGCTATCTCGAAATGTTTCGTGCCGCCGGTTTCCACGACGTCGACGTGATCGACCAGCTCGAGTACTTCGACGGCGCCAACAGCGATCAGACCCGCGAGGTCGCGGGCCTGTTCGGCGCACATAGCGTAGTGTTGAGTGCAACAAAGCCGGCCGGCGAGGCGTTGCAGCGCGTGATCGACGAGCGGTCATCTTGGCGGCGGCGCTTCGCGACTGCCAGCCAATATCTCCTGGGCATTGCCGGCGCCGGGGTCGCGGCCGGTGTGTGCATGGGCGCCCCACTACTACTTGCCGCGTTTGGTGCCGTGGGGGTCGCGGCCTTCGCCACGCACGCCTTCATGTTTCCGCTATTTGTCGCATTCGTCGCCGCGACCACTTGGGGCATCTATCGCGAAAGCCGACGGCGCGCGAATCTCACGCCGTTCTGGCTTGGCGCGGCAGCATCGCTCACTGCTTCCATAGTCTTATGGTTGATCGTTACCGGTGTTTATCCACTGCCGCTGGAGCTGCTCTATGTCGGCATCACCGCATTGGTGGCGGCCGGTATCTGGTCGCTGCTATTACCTCTGCAGGTCGATCAATGCCTGAAGGACATGATCCGTTCGGTGGCAGCACGCGAGCGTCCGCGTGGCCAGCAACTGACGCGCGGCGCGGCGCTCAGCGTCGCGGCTGCGGCCGCGTTCTATGGTATGCATGAATCGGTTGTGGCGTTTGCGCCCAAGGTCGAAGTCGGCAACATCGCCTGTTACGGCATCAATGCCTGCAAAGGCAAAACCGAATGCGCCACCGCCTTCAACGGCTGTCCGGGGCAGAACAGCTGCAAGGGCAAGGGTATTCTTAATGTTAGCCCGCGCGACTGCGTGGCCCGCGGCGGCCAGCCGCTTAAAGGCTCGCCCGCCGATCCCGCACTACGCGGCGCCTGACGAGATTTTGGGCCACTAAACGCCGCGGGCGGTTTCGGCAAGAAACCTCTGGCAGCGATGACGGCGCTAGAACCAGCGGTAGAGCCAAAATTTTTCATAGGCCAGCTTGCCGAGATGTAGCCACCGCGACGGCGACCGGAGACTGACCTGTGGCGCGGGCTCGGCGTAGAAATTGCCGCTGCCATAACCAGCACGGCCGTCGCCGGTTTCGACAAAGCATTCGCCGTTGCCGGCAAACTGTGCGCGTGGGGTGCCACCCTTGATCTCCGCTGCGATATTGGCGGCCACCACTTCTGCCTCGCCGTGCGCAAACACGCCGGCCTTGGGTAAGGGCTTGCCGATCGCGAGCGGGATGCCGGTCACATCGCCGATGGCGTATACCGCCGGCGCACTCGTCGCCAAGGTCGCGCGATCTGCGGCGACCCATCCGCTCGCACCGGTGAGACCGGCGTCTTTCACAACCTGCGGTGCGCGATGCGGCGGCACATACACCAAAAGATCAAAATCTGCGATCTTGCCGTTGGTGAACTCGATGCGTCGCGCCTGCGGGTCGACACTCTTCACGGCATGTTCTGTGTGCACGCCGATGCCCTTGCTCTCGACCATCTGTCGCACCTGCTTTGAGACCTCCGGTCCTGCGACCGGCATCGGCCCGGGCTCAGGCGTATAGACGTCGATCGGCACGCTGTCACGCACACCACGCTGGCGCATACCGTATTCCAGCAGCATCGCGGCCTCGTACGGCGCTGCCGGACACTTGAACGGCAAGCTGCTCACCAACACCGCCACGCGCCCTGCATCGAATCCGGAAAGCGCGTCGCGCAGCGCGCTGGCGCCGGCCAGAGCGTAGAGGTTGTGGCCCGCCTCGCTGAGCCCGGGAACCGTTTGCGGCGCGAGCTCCGCGCCCAGCGCGATCACCAGATAGTCCGCACTGTGTTCCCGGCCGCCAACCACCACAGTTCGTCGCACCGGATCGATGCGTTCGACATTGCCGCGCACGATCTCGATGCCACGGCGCGCGAGCCGCGCGATCGGCCGCGTGATCTCACCCGGCGTACGCCAACCGAGCATCAGCCACAACAACGATGGCTGAAACAGATGGTCGGCTTCGCGCTCGACCAGAATGACGCGCTGCTCTCGCGCGAGCAGGCGTCGCAATCGGCTCGCGGCCACCACGCCGCCGATGCCGCCGCCGAGTATCAGTACCGTCTTGCCCATCGGTCGATCAGAAAACGATGACCTTGTCCGCCCACACGGTCCACTCCGCCCACTCAGCGAGCGCGCTACGCCGGGTGCCAGGGGACAGCTCTGCATCAGTGATGCCGCGCGCATCCATGCAGGTGGCACATACGCCGATCTCACCGCCCGCGTGCGCAATCATCTTGAGGAACGACTCGATGTGGTAGTAACCCTGCGGCACCTTCTGGCCACTCTTGGCGCAGGCCGCGGCATCGCCAACCAGAAAGACGCGTACCGCGTTGCCCCTCGCGGGGTCCTTCAGGAGTTCCCGCGCCAACCGCAGGCCGTTGTAGGAGCGTTCCGTGCCATAGGGGGGATCGTTAAGGACCACGAGATGCTTCATGACGACCTCCTCGAGTTAAGGCTTGTACCGCGCAATCGCGTTCCGCTGGGGGTCCGGCCTACTCCCGATTCCTTACGGCGCCGGGTTGAGGCGCGGATGTGTCTCGTCGCACACCAGCTGCACGATGAGTCCCGACAGAAACATGGCAACCGCCACGAACCAGAAACCGCTGGCGAGCGACCCGCCAAAATGGGCGACGGCACCGAGCAACAACGCGCCGATGCCGTAACCGAGATCGCGCCAGAACCGATAGATGCCAATGGCGCTCCCCCGCCAATTGGGATGGGCGATGTCGGCGACGGCCGCAGAAAGATTCGGGTAAAGGAGCGCCATGCCAAAACCGGTGACAGCGGCGGCGAACGACAACCACCAGACACTCGACCCGAGCAGCGTGAGCGCCACACCGGCACCGCATATCCACATGCCCCACACAATGGGTTTTTGGCGACCGATATGGTCCGAGAGCTTCCCGGTGAGAAATTGCGATCCTCCCCAGACGAACCCATAAACGCCCACCACCCAGCCTATCCCGGCGAGACTCAAACCCTGTTGATAGAGAAATACGGGAAAGAACACCCAGATTAACGCGTCAACGAACTTCTCGACCAACCCGGCCTGCGAGAACGCGAACATGCGCCGGTCACGCCACGACATGAGAGCAAACACCTCCCACGTGGTGGGGCGGTCACTGATGTTCTCGGGAAAGCGCGGCATCGAGCCCTTGATCGCGCCGGCCGCATGGCGCGCCCCTTCGGCGCGCGCCCACTCAAGCGTTTCCCTGACCCACAATGCCGTCAGCACGATGGCCAAAACGATGACGATCGCGCCGAATACGAACAGCCCCTGTCGTGGTCCAAGCGCGGTCGCAAGATATCCGGTGACAATTCCGGCAACCGCCACGCCGACGTAGCCAGAAAACTCGTTGAGCCCCATGGTGAAGCCACGCTGGTCAGCGCGAGTGATGTCGAGCTTCGCAGTCTGCGTCATCGACCAGGTGAAACCCTGGTTGACGCCGAGCAGCACGGTCGCCGCGACGATCCAGTTCCAACTGGGCGCGTACAGGATGATGAACGGAATCGGCACTGCCGATGCCCATCCGAGCAGAAGTACAGTCTTGCGTCCCAGCCGCTCCGACAGGCGCCCGGCCACGAAATTGAGCGTGCCCTTCACGAAACCGAAGGCCACCACGAACGCCATGAGCAGAAGGAACGAGCCCTTCGGGACGCCGAATTCGCTCTCCGCCAGCGCCGGCACGACGGTCCGGAGCATTCCGAGCGTGAGGCCAACCAGAAACACCTGGATTAATTGATGCACGAACTGCGCGAGATTGGCGCGAATCCCGTGCCGGTAGGCGGCTAACGACTCGTGGCCCGGTTGTGACGCGCGCATCACTGTGTCCGTTCTCTCGCTACGCAGCAATGTTGGCGGCGACCATGCGATCCATTTCTGCCGGGCGCGGTGGAATCTCGCGCGTCAGAAACTCCACAAACGCCGTCTTGTCGATCGACAACGCTGGGTTCCAGCGCTTCTCGAACCCGAGGGTCGAGGACGGCTTTCCGGAGAGCCCGGCGCCACACACGCTACCTGCCTGGTGACCAGGGAAAAGTTCGACTTCATTCGGTAAGTTCAGCAATTTGGCATGCAGGCTGTCGTACAACTGCGCCGCCATTTCCTTCTCCTTGCCCGCAAGATCAGGCCGGCCAATGGCGCCGACGAACAAGGTGTCGCCCGTCACCACGAACCACGGTGCGTCACCGCGGCGCTTGTCCGTCACCAGCAGGCAGACGCTGTCTGGTGTGTGGCCGGGCGTATGCAGTACCTCGATGACAACGTTCCCGACATCGATGATTTCACCATCCTTGAGCGGCTGAAAATCAAACTTCACGAATTGCCGATCGCTCTCATGCAGGCAATATGGGGCGTCCACCATCTGGGCCAGTTTGCGCCCGCCGGAATAATGATCGGCATGCACATGCGTATCGATGACATGCGTGATGGCGACGTTGGCCTTCTTTGCCTCGTCGATAAACCACTGCTCGTCGCCTGCCACGACGTCCACCGCCACCGCCTTGCCCTTGCCTCCACAGCCGAAAAAATAAGAGAGCGTGGATTCCTTCGATGCCAGTTGTTTGAAAAACATTTTGGGTTCTCCGTACTGTTGGAGCGAAAAATACTCAGGCTTCCCGCGCGAGCGGCAAACCGCTCGCGTGCCATTCGGCAACGCCTTGCTCGAAGCGCGCGGCCTGAAAGCCCTCACGATTGAGCAGCCTCACGGCCTCGAGCGCCATCAGGCAGAAAGGACCGCGGCAATACGCAACGACCGGCTTGCTCTTCGGGAGCTCCCCGATTCGGGACCTCAGCTCGGCAAGCGGAATGGAGCGGGCAAAAGGAAGGTGCGCGGCTGCGTACTCGCCCGGCGGCCGAACGTCGATCACCATTACGTCGCCACGCTTCGCCTGCGCAAGAAGCTCCTCGCCGTTGATCGGCGAGAGCTCATTCGGATGTGATACCAGCTCCTTCATCGCGGTCTGGAGGGACGTGAGCCGCGCTTCCGCGGTTTCGCGCAAGGCGACCCACAGACCGGCCACCTGCGCGCCGGCGACACGGTAGAGGACGTTTTTGCCGTCGCGGCGTGACTCCACGAGGCGCGCGGATTTCAGGGCCTTCAGGTGGGCGCTGGCGAGCTTGACGCTGATATCCGTCGCGGCGGCGAGCTGCTCGACATGCTTTTCACCCTGACTCAGAACCTCGAGGAGCTCGAGCCGTTTTGGGCTCGAGACCGCCTTGCCGATACGCGCGACCTGCTCGTACAGCAGGTCCTTGAGACGTCTCGCATTCATTCGCCATCACCATCATTCTAACGTTCCGAAGAATGTTCTCTCGTTATCTGGAGTACTGTCAACATACTGAGCGAATCGAGTCCAATCACGGCTACAAGGCGACGTAACTTACTGCTTTAAATACTGTTTCCGCTGTAGGACGACCAAGCAGAGTCGCGCCGCCAAAGCACGCGTGTCTTTTCAGGATCGCGAAGCAAAACCTGGCCTCAGGGTCCAATGCGACCCGTGGCCAGCCGCGCCAGGTCGGCGCGACCGACCAGCACGCCAGATACACGGCGCCGGTAGTCCTCGCGCACGGCGCGCCCGAGGATATAGAGCGAAATCCCTATTCCCGGCACACCCAGACCCCAGAGAAGCACATTGAGCGGCGCATCGACGTAGAAGCCCGCTGCGGTCATCGCATAGACCGGCCAGCTGAACAGCATGCCTCGCAAGGCATGCACGAGCGCGATGATCAACCACGCGCCCGCACGAAGCACGCGCTGCGCGCGTGAATGGTAGACGGTGGTGAAAACCGCACGGGCCAGGGGATGGTCGGGCTGTGGGGCGAGCGCCATCTCGCCATGGTAGCGCACTGGCGGTGCACGACCAGCGGCCGTCGCGGGGCTGCTAGTGGTTTGCCTGAACCACGCCGACCTGCGGCATGCGGGCGAGCCCCACTGCGCGGGCGTGCTCCTCGAATCCGCGATTCTTCCAGAAGAATGCTCCCGGCATGGTGGTCGGAATCACCAGTGCATAGAACAGCAGGCGCCCGACGATACTGGCACCAAGCGTGAATAACGCCACGACCAGCCACAGCACCAATCCCGGCAATCCCTGTGCCTGCGTGAACGTCAGCACCACCATCAGCACGCCGGAGAGGGCCAATAGGGCGTTGCGCGCGTAGTAGGTGTAGCCGAAGTCCGTGGTCTGTATCTGGTCCGAGGCTGCACTCTCCCCGCCCTGCCGTTTCATGTCGCGCGCATGAAAAACAAGCCCTGCCCCTTCGAGCACAAGCCCGGCCACCATTGGCCAGGCAAGATAGGCCGACACGCCCGCGAATGCGCGCCCGGCGACGAGCGTGAGCGCGACATCGAGCGCGGCCAGCGTCAGGGCGCCGAGTGTCAGCACACTGCCAAAAAAACTGCTAAGCGCCTGCCAATGGTTCCAGAACGGGCGCGCCGGGATGCAGTAGGCCCGGTACATGAGATAGATCGCTGCGAGCCCGGCGACCGCCGTTGCCCAGCCGATGGCCCCCGTGACCGTCGCCACCGTCGCCGGGGCAAGCCATGCGGTGAGCATCGGCGCTGCGGCAATCACGGCGTAGAGGCCGAGCAGGTTGTAGAACACCGCGAGTCCCGCGACCTCGCGCGACACCGGTGACCACCGCAGATTATTGAACGCCCGGTAGAAACGATGCGGGCGCCCCAGATGAAGAGTAGACAGCACCAGTGCAAAGGTTTGCGCACCGATCAGCCCAAAGAGCAACGCTGGATGGGCGATCGGATGAGTCTCGGCCGCGAGTAGCGAAACACCAAAGTAGGGCGCGAGAAACAAGAGCGCGAACGCCCCCGCAACGGCCTGTGACAGCAATGTAAACACGGCGATCGGGTTCTCACGCGTGCTGAGCTTCTTGAGGCCCCAGCCGCGTGCGCGGCCGGCGTCTTGCGCCTGTGACACATGCGCGTCGCCATTGCGCGGATCGCGAACGTAGCGAATTGGCATCGAGTCCGGACGGGTCATTTCGCGCGGCAGGCTCTTCGTCTGCTGGAAGCGGATGTTCGGATGCGTAATCTCCGGCGTCGGAAAACCCGGAATGCGCGTCTCGGCCTGCGCGCGATTTTCTGGCCTGGTTTCAATGATGCCGAAATCGAGCGCGCCGGCAAGGCAAGCGGCGGCACAGGCCGGCTTCAGGCCTACCTCCAGACGATCGACGCACATGTTGCACTTAGAGACATGGCCCGCGAGCGGGTCGAGTTGCGGCGCGTTGTAGGGACACACCCAGGTGCAGTAACCGCAACCGAAGCAGATGTCCGGGTCCTGCAACACCGCGCCGTACTCGGCAAACTTGGTGTAGGCGCGCGTCGGGCAACCCTTGAGGCACACCGGGTCATCGCAATGATTGCAGGCCATGGAGATGTTGAGCCGCTGGTAGGACGGCCAGGAGCCCCCCTCGACGTAGCCCACCGAGCGGAACGCGATGTGCGGCGGCAGATCATTTTTCTCGGAACAGGCCGCCTCGCAGGCATGACAGGCGATGCAGTTGTCGGCGGTGAAGAAGAAGCCGTGTTGTTTATAGCGGTTCGGGTTGTTGCCGATCGCGGCATCACTGTTGATGTTGAGACTCTTCCCGCGCAGCGCGTGGCCTTCGGGCACCGTCTCGATCGGCTGGCCGTAGCGGTTCGCCACAGGATGCGAGACGTCCGGCACGAACGCATAGGACTGTTCCCTGGATCTCGGCCTGAACATGACGACCTCAGTAACTCCGTGCCGCGACGTTTTGGCGCGCGGCCTCCATCTGGTCGGCCGCGCGTTCGACGCGCACCGCGCACTGCTTGTAGGCCGGCTGGCGCGAGTGCGGATCGAGCAACCCCAGGGTCACGCGGTTCACGCAGTCGTGGAAGTGAAACGGGATGAACACCGCGTTCGGGGCCACACGCTGGGTGAGCTGCACCATGACCACCGTCTCGCCGCGCCGCGAGGTTAGGCGTGCGTACTCGCCATGGCGAATACCGAGCCGTGCCCCAGCATCCGGATTCATCTCCATATACGGGGTCGGTGAGAACTTATTGGCGTTACCGACCTTGCCGGTACGGGTGCGGGTGTGGAAGTGTTCGACAACACGACCGGTATTGAGCCAGAACGGGTACTCCTCGTCTGGGCGCTCGTTGTTGTCGATGAATGGCAGCGGGATCAGCTTTGCCTTGCCGCCGGGATGCCGGAACGCGCCGTCCGTGTACAACCGCGGCGATCCCTTATCGGCACCGTCCGGGCAGGGCCACTGCAGGCCACGCGCCTTTTCGATCTTGTCGTAAGTCATGCCGGAGATATCGAGCATCCGGCCCTTGCTCAATTGCTTCATCTCGCTGAATACGCCCTCGGCGTTCTCCGGAAAGCGCATCGAGCGGCCTTGCGGGAAACGCTGGGCGACGGCGTTGAAGATCCACAGGTCCGGTTTCGAGTCGCCGTGCGGCGCACAGACATTGCGGATGAGATTCACTCGCCGCTCGGTGTTGGTGAAGCAGCCTTCCTTCTCGGCCCAGACCGCGGCCGGCAGGTACACGTGCGAGTACTCGTTGGACTCGACGTCGCGGTAGGCGTCCTGCACCACCAGAAATTCGAGCTTCTCGAGCGTCTTGCGGATGCGCGCGGTGTTCGGCATGGAAGTCATCGGGTTGGTGGCGATGAGCCACAGGCCCTTCACCTGACCGGTCTCGATCGCCGGCAGGATGTCGGTCATGAACAGGCCGCGCTTCCTGGGGAAGAACTCGGGATCGATGCCCCAGAACTTGGCGATCTCCTCGCGGTCCTTCTCTTTCTCCAGCGCCCGGTAACCGGGCAATCCCGAGCACGACGACCACTCGCGCGTACCCATGGCGTTGCACTGGCCGGTGATCGACAGCGACGAGCCACCGGGCTTGCCGATGTTGCCGGTGATGAGATTGAGATTGTTGATCGCCACCACCCCGTCCGAGCCATGCGTGGACTGATTGATGCCCATGGTCCAGATGGTCATGGCGGCGCCCGCCTTGGCATACACGCGCGCCACGTGACGAATGCGGTCCTCATCGATGCCGCAGATCCCAGCCGCGGTGGTCGGGTCGTACTGCTCGACCAGCGCCTTGAACTCCTCGTATCCTTCGGTGTGCGCGGCGATGTAATCCGGCTTGTGCAGGTTCTCTTTCAGGATCACGTGCGCCAGCGCGTTAAGCAGCACGAGGTCGGTGCCGGGGTTCACCGGCAGATGCATGTCGGCCATCTGGGCGAACATGGTGACGCGCGGGTCGACCACAATCACCGGGAACTTGCGCGTCTCCAGCGCCTCCTTGAGGCGCCAGTAGATGATCGGGTGCTGTTCCGGCAGGTTGCTGCCGAATGCCAGCAGGCACTCGGTGTGCTCGAAGTCCTCGTAGCAGCCAGGCGGACCGTCGCTGCCGAAGGAACGCTTGTACCCGGAGACCGCCGATGACATGCACAGCGTGGTGTTACCGTCGTAGTTGTTGGTACCAACCACCCCACGGGCGAGCTTGCCGAGCGTGTAGAACTCCTCGGTCATGATCTGGCCGGTCGAGACGATCGCGAAGCTGTCGCGGCCGTATTGGCCCTGGATGCGCTGGATTTCCGCGGCCGTGTGGTCGAGTGCCGCATCCCAGCTCGCTTCGCGGAATGGCTCGAAGCGCTCCTTGCGTAGGAGCGGTGTGGTGCCGCGACCGGGGGTCTGGCGGAACAGCTCGTGCTCGAAGATGCCCTTGATGCAGAGCTTGCCGCGGTTGACGTCGGCATCGGCCACGCCACGCGAGGCAACCGGCTCACCCGCCGCGTTCACGCCAACCTCGATCGAGCAGCCAGTCGAGCAGTAACCGCAGGTCGCGTACTTCCAGTCGACGACGCTCTTGTCGACGATCCTGATCGGGTTCTTTTTATTACGGCCAAACAGCATGGCGAAAACGTCGTTACTTGTTCGGGCAGCCTGCGTCCGGAATGAGCGACAGAAACACCTTGCCGCCTTCGACGCGTACCGGGAAGCTCGCGGCGCAGCCCTCATCGGGCGCCACCGCCATGCCGGTATCGAGATGAATCTTCCAGTCGTGCAACGGGCAGGCAACGCGCTTGCCGTGCACGATGCCCTGCGATAACGGTCCGCCCTTGTGCGGACAGCGGTCACGCAGGGCAAACACTTCGTCATCCAGCGTACGGAACACTGCGATGTCGCCGTCGGCATGGCGCACCACGCGCGCGCCCTGGCGCGGAATGTCCTCGAGTGTTCCGACCTCGATCCAGTTGCCGGCAGGTACTTTCGATTGCGCTGCTACTTGCATTGCCTGTCCTTCATTCACCATTGGGTAGTTTTTGGTGTCAGCTCACCCGCTTAAGCGGGATGAACTCATGCTTGTCCGTCCCTTTCGCGCGTTCGCCCCAAGGGTCGACTTGCGCGAAGGTCTGCGAATGCAGGAAGCGCGCGGCAAGCGCCTTGCGACCCGCCTCGTCCTCGACCACGCGCTGCTTGACGTACGCAAGCCCCACGCGCTCGACCCACGGCGCGGTGCGCTCGAGATAGTGCGCCTCCTCACGGTAGACCTGCAGAAACGCTGCGCAGTATTCCTTCACCTCTTCCGGCGTCTTCACGACGCACAGGAAATCGGTGGCGCGCACCTTCACGCCGCCATTGCCGCCGACATGCAGCTCGTAACCCGAATCGACGCACACCACGCCGAAATCCTTGATGGTCGCCTCAGCGCAGTTGCGCGGACAGCCGGACACGGCGAGCTTTACCTTGTGCGGCATCCACGAACCCCAGCTCATCTTCTCGAGATCGATGCCCATGGTGGTCGAGTCCTGCGTGCCGAACCGGCACCAGTTCTTGCCGACACAGGTCTTGACCGTGCGGATCGCCTTGCCGTAGGCATGGCCCGAAACAAACCCCGCCCTGCTCAGGTCGCCCCACATCGCGGGTAGTGTCTCTTTGGGCACACCCAGAAAATCGATGCGCTGGCCACCGGTGATGTGCACCGTCGGCACCTGAAACTTCTCGGCGATCTCGGCAAGCGCGCGCAGCTCACCCGGCGTGGTCTCACCACCCCAGATGCGCGGGACCACGGAATACGTGCCGTCCTTCTGGATGTTGGCGTGGACACGCTCATTGATGAAGCGCGACTGGTTGTCGTCGACGTATTCGTCCGGCCACGCAACCAGCAGATAGAAATTGAGCGCCGGGCGGCATTTGTTGCAGCCGTCGGGCGTCTGCCAGGCGAACATATCCATGACCGAACGTATGGTCTTGAGCTGATGCAGCTTGATGCCCGCACGAACTTCGTCGTGGCTGTGCTCGGTGCAGCCGCACACCGGCTTCTTCTTGGTGGCAACCGAATAGTCGCCGCCGAGCGTGGAGGCGAGCAGCGCCTCGACCAGGCCGGTACAGGAACCGCAGGAGCTCGAGGCCTTGGTGTGAGCACGAACATCCTCGAGCGTGAAGAGCTTCTTGTCGGTGATGGCCTGCACGATCGTGCCCTTGCACACGCCGTTGCAGCCGCAGATCTCTGCCGTATCCGGCAGCGAGGCCACGCGTGCCTTGATGTCGCCGTGCCCGGAATCACCCAAGTGCGCCTGGCCGAACAGCAGTTTGTCGCGCAGGCTCGCGACATCGGTGCCATCACGCATCAACTGGAAATACCAGGCCCCGTCCATGGTATCGCCGTACATGACGGCGCCCTGTACGCGGTTGTCCTTAAGCATGACCTTCTTGTACACGCCGCGGCCGGCATCCTTGAGCACCATTTCTTCGCAACCTTCGCCGCCCTGGAATTCGCCGGCCGAGAACAGGTCAATGCCCGTGACCTTAAGTTTGGTCGAGGTCACCGAACCCTCGTAGCGCGAGTAGCCGAGCTCGGCCAGATGATTGGCGCAGACCTTGGCCTGTTCGAACAGCGGCGCCACAAGGCCATAGGTCTGGCCGCGATGCTGCACGCACTCGCCCACGGCGTAGACGCGCGGGTCGTAGGTCTGGAGGGTGTCGTTCACCACGATGCCACGGTCGCAGTGAATGCCAGCCTTCTTGGCGAGAGTGAAGTTCGGGCGGATGCCGACCGCCATCACCACCAGGTCGGCAGGAATCTCGGTACCATCCTTAAGCCGCACAGCGCGCACCTTCGTTTCGCCGAGGATCGCCTCGGTCTGCGCCGGCATCAGGAAATTCAACCCGCGCTCTTCGAGCGAACGCTTGAGCAGACCCGCCGCCGCGGCGTCGAGCTGCTTTTCCATGAGCGTGTCGAGCAGATGCACGACGGTGACGGCCATGCCCTGCTTGAGCAGGCCGTTGGCGGCCTCGAGCCCAAGCAGTCCGCCGCCGATCACGACCGCGTGCTTGTGGTTGTTGGCCGCCGCGAGCATGCGCTCGATGTCGTACATGTCGCGGAACGTCACGACACCCTCGAGTTCCTTGCCGGGCACGGGGATCACGAACGGATTCGAGCCGGTGGCTAGAATCAGTCGATCGTAGGAAGCCTTGGTGCCGTCGGCGGCGACGACCTCACGTCGCACACGATCAACCTTTATGATCTCTTTGCCCTTGTGAAGTTGGATGCCGTTGGCGGCGTACCAGGCGTCATCGTTGAGCACGATGTCGTCGAAATTCTTCTCGCCGGCCAACACCGGCGACAGCAGGATACGGTTGTAGTTAACCAGCGGCTCGGCGCCGAACACTGCAATCTCGTACTTCTCCGGGGCCAGCTTCAGCAGTTCCTCGACCGTACGGATCCCGGCCATGCCGTTGCCCACCAACACCAGCTTCTCTTTCGCCACTACTCCGTCTCCTGTAATTCGCCTGCGCACGGAACGTACGTTAGCGTTTGCTTATCAATCGGCGTGCCAAGGTCCGCGTACCGTAGTAACACGCTAACTCTTTGACCCGTAGAGGGAATGTCTGGAGACACGGAAACGCGGAAGCGACCGACATGCTTCACACGCACCAAATCCACCCGTTTCGATTTGGCGCGGGCCTTTTTTGGTGCAGGGTTACTGAGCGAGCGAAATCAGCAGGGCCAGCGCGAGCAACCCGGCCACGACTTGCCAGAAGCGCAACGGATCGCGCTCGTAGAGCGACAAGCGCTGTGCGATCACGCGTGGGCCATGTGCCAGATCGCGCTCAAGCTCGAGCGCCAGCTCCATGGCATCACCATGGCGCGCCGCCGGGTCGACGCTCACGGCGCGCGCGAGCAACCCATCGAGCCAGGCCGGTAAGTCAGAACGATAGCGCGCGAGCGGCGCGCGCTTGCTGAAGCGTGGATGGGAGAAGGCCTCAATCTCGCCGTAGGGATACTGCCCGCCCGAGAACGTACGAAAGAGCGTTACGCCCAGCGCATACACGTCGGAACGTTCGTCGCCCGCTTGACCGGCGAACAGTTCCGGGGCCATGTAACTCGGTGTGCCCGGAATGGCGTCACCCGGATCGTCTTCCAGTCCAGGCAGGCGTGCGACGCCCAAATCGACCAAGCGAACCTCATCGCTGTCGGTGATAAGTACGTTTTCCGGCTTGATGTCACGATGAATAATGTTGCGTCGGTTGAGCGCATACACCGCCTTGCCAAGTGCAATGCCGATGCGCACGCCCTCTTCCAACGACACCGGCCGCGTCTGCGTCAGGCGCTGCTCCAAAGTCGTGCCGGCGTAGTACGGCATGACCGAATACAGGCGCGTCTGGCGTCCCGCCGGCAGCTCGATTACCTCGCCGACAAAGGGGCTGCGCACCTGCGAGGCCACCCAGGCCTCGCGCACGAAGGCACGTCGATACGCGGCCTCGGCCGCGACACGCGGGTGCGGAAACTTGAGAATGACTTCGCGCTTGACCTGGCTGTCTTCGGCACGGAACAGCCGGCTGTAGCGTCCATCGGAGACGATTTCGACGAGGCGAAAACCGTCGATCACTTCGCCTACTTTGGGCAATTCCTGAATCGGCAAGCCCGCGACCGCGGCCTCGAGATCGAAGCGCTCGGCCGCCGGCATTGCGAGCACATCGAGCACCAATGCGGTGACATTATCCCGGCTACCGGCTTCGATCGACGCCTCCACCAAGCGCCGCGCCGCCGCCTGCGGCGCGGCCCGCTCGGCCAAGATCGCCGATACCTGGGTGTCGGAAAGACTTGCGTGCACACCATCGCTGCACAATAGAAAGCGATCGTGTGGACGCAGTTCGTGCTGGCTGTAGTCTGCGCGCAGCGTCTCTTCGAGGCCGATCGCGCGGTACAGCACGTGGCGCATGTCGGGATGATTACGCGTGTGATCCAGGGTCAGACACTCGACGCGCTCGGCGCGCAGGCGATAGATGCGAGTGTCGCCGACATGCACCAGGTGCGCGCGCCGCCCGCGCAGAATCAACGCACTGAAGGTCGTGGCCATATCCTTGAGGCTCGCATCTTGCCGCGCCTGGGCGTAGACCCAGCGATTCATGGCACTTAGAACACGCGCCGCCGCGCGCTCCACACCGAGCGTCGGCGGCTCGCTCAGCAGGCCATCGAGAAAGCCACGTACCACAGTCTCGGCCGCGTAGCGTCCGCCCGGGCCGCTCACGCCGTCGGCAATGGCTGCCGCCACCATGCGCGCGTTACCCTCGCCTTCACGCATCGCGGCAAAGTCGTCATTCGACTCGCGCTTGCCTTGCTCGCTGGCGAAGGCAATGCCGATCTCAAGCGTGTCAGCGACCATGGTGCCCGCAGGTTAGCGGGGCACGACGCCCCGCCACAAGTCGCGCTTCACACTTGCGCGCCGCTCGCCGCGCCCCAGGTTGTGCGCCAGCGCGTTTTCACAGCGGCGAGACCGACCAATCCAAACATCGCGAGGCAGGCGAAAATCCAAAACCCGGGGGCGAAATCTCCCGTCGTCGCACGCGACCAGCCGAGCGCCTTGGCAAGAAAAAACCCGCCAATGCCGCCGGCTGCACCGACCAACCCGGTCATGACACCGATCTCGCCGCGAAAGCGCAATGGCACCAGTTGAAATACCGCGCCGTTGCCCATGCCGAGCGCCATGGCACCGACGAAAAACACACCGACGGCAACCCAGGCAATGCCGGGCAATTGCGTAAGCCCCCAACCGGCAACGGTGGCGGCACCGATCGCATCGGCCGCAGGTTTCGGTCCCTGTGGCAGCATCGAAACAAGGAAATAGGCGCCGGCCACCACCAAGAACAAGACCTGCAAGGAGCGGATACCGCCGACGCGGTCGGCGATCATGCCGCCCAGCGGTCGAAACATGGAGCCGGCAAACACTACGATCGCCACCATCATGCCGGCGGTGATGCCGGAGGTGTGGTACCAATTAGTGAAATAGAGCGGCAGCGCGTTGCCGAGCCCGACGAACCCGCCGAAAGTGATCGAATAGAAGAACATGAACCACCACGTGTCGACGTCGCGCAACACGGCACCGTAGTTGGCAAGCGTCACGGGCTTGCGCGGATCCGGAGCGTCCTTGGCGGCGATGCTGTAGAACACGAACACGGCCACAATCGGTATCAACAGGAAACCGAACACCGCCTGCCAGCCTAACGACTCTGCAAGCCATGGCACGATGATCATGTCGAGCACCACACCCATGTTGCCGGCACCGGCGATGCCCAATACCACACCCTGAAACTTCGGCGGATACCAGCGCGAGGCCTGCGGCAGCGCCACGGCGAAGCTCGCGCCGGCGAAACCTAGGATCACGCCCAGGATCTCGACTTCGAACTTGCTCTTGAGCCCGAAGACCCACGCGTAAGCCAGACCCAGCGCCACCACGATCTGGCCCATTTGCCCGGCGCGCTTGGGCCCGATGTGATCTGCCAGCATACCGAGCGGAATGCGCAACAATGCGCCGAACAGGATCGGAATGGCGACGAGGTGAAATTTCTCCTGAATCGGCAGACCGAGTTCCTGGGTGATGTAGAGCGACAATGGCCCCAGCACCACCCAGACCATGAAGGCAACATCGAAATAGAGAAACGCGGCCAACAACGTTGGCCAATGACCGGCCTGCTTGAACTCCCGAAAATTCATCATGCTCTCCCAACGCAGAAATTGCTTTCGCGGTCGAGAGAGCAGCGACCATGCCAACGTCGCCGAAACCCGAGATTTCCCTCGAAAAACAGCTGTTTTCCCCCAACAGCAACCCAGACGCGCAGGATTCCGTGCACAATCATGATGCCTCGCTTTGCGATCAAGCATCTTGTTGGTGCGTTAGTCGGTCCGCCCACGCGCCAGTCGGGTCTGCGCCTGCGGCGCTTCGCCCAACAGGTTAGAATTCACAATCTGCGGCAAACCAGCCGACAAAGTATCGCGTGCGTACCCCCTACGTTGACAGGCCGCCGCAACGCGGCAGCGACTGGAAAACCATCAAGACCCTAATTCCCTACCTCTGGGAGTTCAAAGGGCGCGTGATCTTTGCGCTCGTGTGCTTGGCCGCAGCCAAGGTCGCGACAGTAGCGGTACCGTTGGTGCTCAAGGAGATCGTCGATGCGCTCGACACCAAGCAGGCAATCCTGACGCTACCGTTGGTGTTTCTCCTGGCCTATGGCGCACTGCGCCTCGCCTCGTCCCTGTTCGGCGAGCTGCGCGACGTCATCTTCGCCAAGGTCACCCAGCACTCGATTCGGCGCGTCGCGCTTAAGGTCTTCGAACACCTGCACGCCCTCAGCCTGCGCTTTCATCTGGAGCGCCAGACCGGCGGCATGTCGCGCGACATCGAGCGCGGCGCAGCCGGTATCCGCTTCCTTCTCAACTTCATGCTGTTCAATATCCTGCCAACGCTGCTCGAGATCACGATCGTCGCGATCATTTTGCTAGTCAAGTACGACCCGTGGTACGCGATCATCACCTTGGGCACCCTGATCGTGTATGTGCTGTTTACCCTGTGGGTGACGGAGTGGCGCATGATTCTGCGGCGCAACATGAACGAGATGGACTCCAAGGCCAACACGCGCGCCATTGACAGTCTGCTCAATTATGAGACCGTCAAGTATTTCGGCAATGAGCGCTACGAAGCTGCACGCTACGACGAAACACTGCAGAAGTGGGAGCACGCAGCGATTCGCAATCAGACCTCGCTGTCGCTGCTCAATACCGGCCAAGCGACGATCATCGCGGTGGGCGTGACGCTTTTGATGATACTTGCCACCAGCGGCGTGGTAGCTGGCACCATGACGGTCGGCGATCTGGTGCTGGTCAATGCCTTCTTGATCCAACTCTATGCGCCATTGCATTTCCTTGGCTTCGTCTATCGCGAGATCCGCCATTCACTGGCCGACATGGAGCGCATGTTCGGTCTGCTAACGCGCCATGAAGAGGTGAAGGACAAACCCAACGCGCCCGACCTTGTGGTAAAGCGCGGCGCGATTCGCTTTGATCACGTGGCGTTCAACTACGACAGTCGCCGCCAGGTGTTATTCGACGTCAGCTTCGACGTACCGGCGGGTCACAAAGTCGCCGTGGTGGGCGCGAGCGGCGCCGGCAAGTCCACCCTTTCGCGCCTGTTGTTTCGCTTCTACGACGTTGCCGGCGGGCGCATCCTTATTGACGACCAAGACATCCGAGATGTGACGCAAACGAGTCTGCGGCGCGCCATCGGCATCGTGCCGCAGGACACCGTGCTATTTAACGACACGGTGTATTACAACATTGCATACGGCCGGCCGGAGGCGACGCGCGATGAAGTTATCGAGGCCGCCAAGTCCGCCCACATCCACTCCTTCATCGAATCATTGCCGGATAAATACGATTCAATCGTGGGCGAGCGCGGCCTCAAGCTCTCAGGCGGCGAGAAACAGCGCGTTGCCATCGCCCGCACCCTGCTCAAGCGCCCACCCATTCTCGTGTTCGACGAAGCCACCTCGGCGCTCGACTCACACACCGAAAAGGCCATTCAGGCCGAACTCAGAGAGCTTGCGGTGAATCACACGACACTTGTGATTGCCCATCGACTCTCGACAATCCTGGACGCCGATCAAATCCTTGTTATGGAGCATGGTCGCATCGTCGAACGCGGTACGCACAACGAGCTGCTCGCACACGGCGGTTCCTATGCCAAGCTCTGGGCCATGCAACTACGAGAGCAAGCGGAACGGCCGCGCCGCGCCGTGGGTAACGGCGTGGTGTCTCCTTGAATCTTCGTCTCGGGTGCGTGCGATCAGCGGGTGTCCGCCCAGCCGCGAGGTCGTTGCATCAGACCATGCCCAGCCAGGTCTTGGCGACATCTAGACTGGTGAATACGATCACCGTCATCTGGGCCTTCTTCTCATACTGCCGGGCTAAATCGAATCCCTCGATGCTCGGCACCACGATCGCCGTGCGCGCCCCCGGCAGCATCTCGGGTCTGGCGCGGTCGATCTCAATGATCTTGTCGAACAACGCCGGTGTGATGTCGCCGGGCGTCGCCCCGCGCGCGTCCACCAGCTCACGATAACCAGGTTTGATGCGCGCATCGGCGTGGAATCGATTCACGTAGTCGAGAAAATCCTCCGCATGCACCGTGCCGGTTACCGCCGCGTAGACGATGTTCTGGGATTCATCGACTTCGTAGCTGATCGGCATGTCTCGTCTCCTGCCGCGCCTCGAGGAACGTTTCGTCGCGCTGGCAAACCGCGACCTCAGTCCGACGACTGCTGCAACCGGCGCAAACCACGCTCCACCACAGCACCGCGCGCCACGACTTCCGACGCGCCCGCGGCCTTGGCCGCCTTGAATGCCTCGCCGTCTACGTGCGGTCCAAACGCCAAAATATCCACCTCCGGAAAACTGGAACGCAGGCGCGTGATATGCGTCAACGCATCGCGCGCGCCCAAGTCAACCACCACGTAGTCGGGCGTCTCGGTATCGACCCTCTTGAGCAACTGGGCGCCGGCCTGTTTCCAGGCCGACTCGATGCGCCCGCGACTCATCAGATCATCGGACCACAAAAGTATTCTCATCGACCGCTCTTCTCCATGGGTTACGTTGCGAGCGTCGATCACTTTAGCAGATTCGCGCGGGCCGGAGTCTCACGATACGCTGCCGGACACGAACGCGGCACGCAGAGCGCACGCCGCTTGACGTCTACAGTTCGATCTGCGCGCCAAGTTCCACCACGCGATTTGTGGGAATGCGAAAATACTTCACGACGGACTCGGCATTGCGCTGCATGCCGATAAAAATCTTCTCGCGCCACAACGCCATCCCCGGTCGTTTGGACGGGATGAGCGTCTCGCGGCTCAGGAAGAACGAAGTATCGAGCATGTTGAACTCCAGTCCGTGCTCTTTGCACAGCGCCAGTGCCTGAGGAATGTTGGTTTCGTCCTTGAATCCGTAGTTGACGAACAGTTTGTAGAAATCGTGTCCGAGCGGACGTATCTCAATGCGCTCGCTGTCATCGACGTGCGGAATGTCCTCGAATACCACGGTCATGACGATCACGCGCTCATGCAGCACCTTATTGTGCTTGAGGTTGTGCAACAGCGCTGGCGGTACCACGTCGCGGCTGGTGGTGAGAAACACCGCGGTGCCGGGCACGCGCTTGGGCGGGTGCTTGCTGAGACTCTCAATGAAAGGCTCGAGCTTGATAGCCAGCTCGCTCATCCGATTGACCATCAGGGCGCGCCCTTGTTTCCAGGTGGAGAGCAAAATGAACACCACGATCGCGGTAGCGACCGGAAACCAGCCGCCCTCGGCGATCTTCGGCACGTTCGCACTGAAGAGCGAGACATCGACAACAAAAAATCCCGCGCACACGGCCGACGCGACTGGTGTTGACCAGCGCCACAATCGCCGCACGATAAAGAACACGAGGATCGTATCAATGGTCATGACCGCGGTAACCGCGATGCCGTAGGCGGCGGCCAAGTTGTTCGACGTCTGGAAGCCGAGCACCAACGCAATCACGCCGACCAGCAATGCCCAGTTCATGAACGGCACATAGATCTGCCCGATCTGACGTTCGGAGGTGTGGGTGATGTCCATGCGCGGCGCATAGCCGAGTTGGATCGCCTGGCGCGCGATCGAATACACACCGGTGATCATCGCCTGCGAGGCAATGATCGTGGCAACCGTCGCGAGCCCAACCATGGGATAGAGCGCCCAATTCGGCGCTAGCAAATAGAAGGGATTTTTCACCGTTTCGGGATCGGCGAGGAGCAGTGCGCCCTGACCAAAATAGTTGAGCACCAGTGCCGGTAGTACCAATCCCAACCATGCGATCTGCAATGGACGTCGACCAAAATGGCCCATGTCCGCGTAGAGCCCTTCGGTAC
>CP070641.1:1486383-1529901 GCA_020354085.1 Pseudomonadota bacterium | reverse complement strand
AAGCGCGCGCATCAACTGCGGCGCCATTTCACCTGCGACGCCGTTGCCGCAGTCGATGGCGACCCTCATCTTGCGGGCGAGCTTGATGTCGGAGGTGATGCGCTTGAGGTAGGCATCGCGTACGTCTTGTTGCGTTACCTTGCCGTGGCCGTGGCTGAGGTTATTGTCGAGCAGCCGTTGCCGCAGCGCTTGGATCGCGGCGCCCGAAAGTGTTTCTCCGGCCAGCATGATCTTGAGGCCGTTATAGTCGGGCGGGTTGTGCGAGCCCGTGACGCTGATACCCGATTCGGTGCCAAGGTGTTGGGTCGCAAAATAGGTGACCGGTGTCGGTACGCAGCCGATGTCGATCACATTGCAGCCGGCCTGGTTGATGCCGCGGCTGAGCGCCGCCACCAGCTCCGGTCCCGAGAGCCGTCCATCGCGCCCGACGACAATCGTGTCCCGCCCGCGCGCTTTGGCCTCGGAGCCGATGGCGTGGCCGATGCGCTCGACGATGGCCGGTGTCAGCGATTTGCCGACAATCCCGCGGATATCATAGGCCTTGAAGATTTCTGGAGGCAGGGCAGGGGCGTTGGTACTGGGCATGATGTGGCAGTTACTTGATTGGCGTTATTGCGGGGAGGCGCGAGTGTAATGCATCGAGCCGGCCCCGCCTACCCGCCGGCCCGCGCTGAAACCTGGCGATCAGGGCTATTTGCGCCCGGAGCTGCCGAAACCGCCGGCGCCACGTTGGCTCTCGGTGAACTTGTCGACCACCTCGAACTCCGCCTGTATCACGGGGACGAACACCATTTGCGCGATGCGATCACCGGGCTCGATGGTGAAAGAATGCTCGCCGCGGTTCCACACCGAAACGAACACCTGACCCTGGTAGTCGGAGTCAATTAATCCGACCAGATTACCGAGCACGATACCGTGCTTGTGGCCGAGGCCCGAGCGCGGCAGTAGTACCGCGGCCATGTTGGTGTCTTCCATGTGGATGGCGATGCCGGTGGGCACGAGGTGCGCCTCCCCGGGCGCGATGTGCAGATGCTCTTCCAGGCAGGCATGCAGGTCCATGCCGGCGGCGCCGTCAGTCGCGTAGCGTGGCAGCGGAAATTCGTCACCTACGCGTTTGTCGAGCACCTTTACTTGAACTTTGCGTTTGCCGTTCACGCCGGTCATGAAACCTCCCGTGTACTTGTTCTTTGTCTAGGCGCGCTCGCGTGTTTGCCCGCGGCGCGCAGCAAGACGCTGCGCGACGTGATGGATCAAGGCACGCGCGAGCTTGGTTTTCGGCTGAATCGGCAGTTCGGTCACGCCGGTAGCCTCGACCAGGAGCAGTCCGTTGTCTTCGGCCTCGAAACCGCGATCCGGTACGCCGACCAGATTGCCCGCTATCAGATCGACTTTCTTCGCTGCGAGCTTGGTGCGCGCGTTGGCCTCGACGTTTTCGGTCTCGGCTGCGAACCCCACTGCGAACGGCGCGGGCGTGAGCGCGGCGACGCTCGCTAGAATGTCGGGGGTGCGTACCAATTCGAGTGTCAGATGTTCCGATTTCTTTTTGATCTTCGTGGTCGCGGGTGCAACCGGTCGATAGTCCGCGACCGCGGCGGCGGCGATGAATACCTGCGCGCCGTGCACCTGCGTGTGCACGGCGTCGTACATTTCTTGTGCGCTCGCTACTCGGACTACCTTCACGCGGTCGGGATCGGCGAGCGCGGTCGGACCCGATATCAGCGTCACGCGCGCGCCGGCCTCGGCAGCCGCCGCAGCAATGGCATAGCCCATCTTCCCCGAGCTTTTGTTGGTGATACCGCGTACCGGATCGATCGCTTCCCACGTCGGGCCGGCGGTAATCACAACGCCGAGACCTTCGAGTTCGCCGCTTTCGAAGAGCCCAGCAGTAAGACGCGCGATATCGACTGGCTCCAGCATGCGCCCCGGTCCGACTTCGCCACAGGCCTGCGAGCCGTCGCCCGGGCCGAACAGGTGCAACCCATTGCGGCGCAGCGTCTCGACGTTGCTTTGTGTCGCAGGGTTTTGCCACATCTGTTGATTCATGGCCGGTGCGATGGCGACCGGCGCATCGGCCGCCAGGCATAGGGTGGTGAGCAGGTCATCGGCACGGCCCTGCGCGAGACGTGCGATGAAGTCCGCGCTCGCCGGCGCGACGACCACGGCGTCCGCCCAGCGCGCAAGCTCGATATGTTCCATCGCCTTGGCCTCGCCGCCGCTGACTACCTCGCTGGTCGGTTGTTCGCCAAACAGATTCTGATACACCGGTTGGTCGCTGACCGCGTGCAAGGTGAGCGGCGTGATGAATTCCGCCGCCGCACGCGTCAGGACACAGCGGACCTCGGCGCCGCCCTCGCGCAGGCGCCGGACCAGGTCCGGACTCTTGTAGGCGGCGATGCCGCCAGTGATGCCCAGCAGGATGCGTTTGTTGACCAGCGTTGCCATGTATGAAAGTGTACTTGCCGGGAACAAGTCCGTCCAAGCACAGGGAGGGTGCTATGCCGATCACCGACTGGCCGCAAACCGAGCGCCCGCGCGAAAAGCTCATCGCGCGCGGGGCCCAGGCACTATCGGACGCCGAGTTACTGGCAATTTTTTTGCGCACCGGCGTGGCCGGCAAGACGGCAGTTGACGTCGCGCGCGAGCTGCTTGCACACTTCGGCGGCTTGCGTGAATTGCTGGCGGCTGATTCTAAATTGGTATGTGAGGCGCCGGGTCTGGGAGCGGCCAAGTACGCCCAGCTCCAGGCGGCGCTGGAGATGGGGCGGCGCTACCTCGGGGAGAAGCTCGCTCGCGGATCGACCTTGACCTCGCCACACGATACCCGCGTCTATCTTCAGGCCTGTTTGCGTGACCGTCCGTATGAGGTGTTCTGCTGTCTGTTTCTCGACAACCGCCATCGAGTGCTGGCCTTCGAAGAGTTGTTTCGTGGGACGCTCAATGGTACGGCCGTGTATCCGCGCGAGATCGTCAAGCGGGCGCTGGCGCTTAATGCCGCGGCAGTGATCCTGGCTCATAACCACCCCTCCGGAGTGGCCGAGCCCAGCCGGGCGGACGAGCTGCTCACCACCCGGGTACGCGAAACCCTGGATCTCGTAGAGATTCGGCTTTTGGATCACTTGGTGGTGGGAGACGGGGAAATCGTGTCTTTTAGCGAGCGTGGGCTGTTATAAGTCCTGAGCCAGCCACCATTTCCGCGCTTTCTTTTGCCGGGTCAGGGCTACCCACGACCCCGGCTTTTTGATATAAAGGCCGCCCTTTTTCCGCCCCAAAAGCTAGTTTTTCAGGGAGAAGTTCGATGTCCAGAGTCTGTCAGGTTACCGGGAAGCGTGCGCGCACGGGCAATAACGTCTCGCACGCCAACAACAGGACCCGCCGTCGTTTTCTGCCCAACCTCAAGTACCGCCGGCTGTGGGTGGAGAGCGAAAAGCGTTGGGTGACGCTGCGCCTGTCGACCAGCGCCCTGCGCACTATCGACAAGAAGGGCATAGATGCGGTGCTTGCCGATCTGCGTGCCCGCGGCGAAAAGATTTAAGGGGTAGGACATGGCCAAGGCAATCCGTGAAAAGGTCAAATTGGTGTCGAGCGCCGGCACCGGCTTTTACTACACCACGACCAAGAACAAGCGCACCACGCCGGACAAGCTCGAATTCAAGAAATACGATCCGAAGGCACGCAAGCATGTGATGTTCAAGGAAGCGAAGATCAAATAATTACCTTCGCAACACCGTTCAAACAAGAAGCCCGGCACATGCCGGGCTTTTTCGTCCTGCGTCTAACGTAGCACCGCTATACCAATTCCCGTGTGGCCGCCGTGTCCAAAATAACGATCTGGCCGTCGCACATCTCGATCCGACCGGCTTGAGTCAATTCGCGCAGCACGCGATTGACCATTTCGCGCGAGGCGCCGACCATGTTGGCGATGTCTTGCTGCGAAAGTTTTTTGGGAATGACGGTTCGGTCAGCCTCGGTGCGGGCGAGATCACGCAATGTGTGCATGACACGATCGGATACATCGCGCAGTGCCAGATCGGCAACTTTGCGATCGGTCTCGCGTAGCCGGCGGCACAGCCCCTTGATCAGATTGATGGCCAGACTCATGTTGCCTGTTAGGCAACGTTGGAAATCGCGCCGCGACAGCACGAAACACTCAGTGGCCTCGACGGCGATGACGTTGGCCGAGCGCGGTTCGTCGTCGATCAGCGCCATCTCACCGACGAAATCGCCAGGATGGCGCAAGGACAGAGTAATTTCCTTGCCGTCACCTTGGGTGAGTACAACTTTGACCGATCCGGTAAGCACTACGTACAGACTTGCCCCCGGCGCGCCTTGGTGCATCAGAAGCTCGTTTTTAGCGATCGACTTGTGCGAACCGCTGCGCGCCAGGGTCTCGAGTTCGGCTTCGTTAAGCCCGCTGAACAGAGGTACCCGGTGCAGAAACTTCGCAACGTTGTACATACAGATCTCCTTATTGCGTAACCGGACTAGCGACGGTAAGGGTTGCTGCATAGCCGTTGGCGAGAGCTAGGCACCGAACGTCTGCTTGCCCGATGTTGCTTTAAAAATTGAGCGGGAGCGATTGCAAACGCCGCCGCGCGACCAACCGAGGTGCGGTTGGCGGTCGTCAACACCACAAAAATCAATGAAGATGGCGCTGGCGGCAAGGGGCCAGAGATACTGTCGAGTGTTGGGGGCGGCCTCGAATCGCATCGGGTGGTCGTATTGCCTCTTGTAGCCGGTGTCCTGTGTTTGGTCCAAACCGTTTCTCCGATGCACGGCTTTGTGCGCCCACCATCGAGAAGTATGTTTCACCGTGGTTGGGACCGAGGCAACATGCCACGCGGCGTGCTGGGTTTCTGTGAGTTTTTTCACAGAAATCTGCGGGTCCAGAGGGTGAGCGTTATATCCCCGCGGGACTGCGCGGGACGTTTCGCGTGAGTCCCTTCAAGGCCGATGGCGCGGAAATGATTGCGGCTGACAGGCCGGTCTGCTGGCTATGTACAAGTTGCTGACTTTCTGACATAAATAGCGCCACTTTTGTGAGCGGCTGAAGCAGGAATTGTCGTGTATTCGTTAAGCCAGCAGGTCTTACGCACCGACGCCTCGGGAATGCCCCTGGAGTGGATCGACTTCCGCGAGGCGGTGCGCATCTACTACTTGGGACAAGTTGCCTACGCGTGCGGCCGCACCCTGTACGAGATTCATGGCGGCTACAACGCCATCACCGGCAAGCGCTCCGTATTGGAGATCAACTCAATCATTGCCACCCATGGCGACAGCCATGCGCTGGCCAAGGCGCGCGCGCACTATGTTCCGCCGCTCAATAATCCCGCGCTGTTCGCCCGCGATGCGCGCCTGTGCCTGTACTGCGGCGAGCAGTTTCCCACCCGGCTGCTTTCGCGCGACCACATCGTGCCGCTCAGCAAGGGTGGCACGGATTCCTGGACCAACGTGGTAACGGCATGCAAGCGCTGCAACAACCATAAGGCTGGCCGTATCCCTGAGGACGCCGGGCTGGAGCTACTGGCGGTGCCTTTCACGCCGACCCATGCCGAGTACATCTACCTGCAAGGGAAGCGCGTGTTGGCTGACCAGATGGAGTTCTTGCTGGCGCACTTCCCGCGCCACAGCCCGCTGCATGCACGGCTGCGCCAGGCACGCGTAAATTAGTCTGTCGCGGCGCGTCCTAGGTTGAGTCGAAAAAAGAAAACCCGCCTTAGGCGGGTTTTCTTTTTTACAGGACCGGGCGCGCAGATCAGGCGGCAGCCAGATTTGGCGCTAGCGAGTAGCTACGCAGGCGCTGCGCGAAACGGCGCAGCGCTTCGATGCCGGTGGCCTCGGCCTCATGGCACCAATCCTGAAGCGCCTGTATCAGCTGATCTTGCGTCGTGGCCGAGCGTTTCCAGATGTGCGCGAGCTTCTCCTTCATCGCGTACACGGTATCGAGCGTGGGATTATGTGCCAGCGCCTTGGCGAGCCAACGACGCGACACGTCATCGAGTAAGGCGCGCTCGCGCACCATGAGACGACGCGCGCGTTTGAGTAAGCGCCACGTCTCGCGGTCGCTGCGATCGGCTTTTTTCATCTCCTCGCGGTGCACACTGCGCATGACCACGCGCGCGAACTCTGCCATGACCTTGAAGCGTCCCTGAATGACGGCGCGAACGGTCTCGAGATCGATGTGCTGCTTGGCACTGTCGAGGGTCAATTGCGGGGGGATCTTCTTGATCCGCGCCAGACCGAGACTTGCGAGCGTGCGTATATATGCCCAGCCGATGTCGAACTCCCACCACTTCGACGACAACTTTGCCGAGCTGGCGAAGGTGTGATGGTTGTTGTGCAATTCCTCACCGCCGATCAAAATGCCCCACGGCACGATGTTGGTAGAGGCGTCCGTGACTTCGTAATTACGGTATCCCCAATAGTGTCCAATACCGTTGATCACACCGGCGGCAAAAATTGGAATCCAGATCATCTGCACGGCCCAGATGGTGATGCCGATCGGGCCAAACAGCAGCAGATTGACAAGCAACATCATTGCGATGCCCTTACCGGAATGGCGCGTGTACACATGGCGCTCGATCCAGTCATCGGGCGTACCGTGACCATATTTTTCCAGCGTCTCACGGTTCTTGGCCTCGGCGCGGTACAGTTCCGAGCCCTCAAGCAAGACCTTGCGAATGCCGAACACCTTGGGGCTATGCGGATCGTCGGCGGTCTCGACCTTGGCGTGGTGCTTGCGGTGAATCGCGGCCCACTCCTTGGTGACCATGCCGGTCGTGAGCCACAGCCAAAAACGGAAAAAATGCGAGACCACCGGGTGCAGGTCGAGCGCGCGATGGGCCTGGTGGCGATGCAAAAAGATGGTAACGGAAGCGATGGTGATATGCGTAAGGGCCAGTGTGACCAAGACATATCCCCACCACGGCAATGAGACGAAACCTTCCATCAGGTTCACGCAGACCTCCCCTCTGTTTCGTTGGCCTAACAAGTATAATCAACTTTGTGCGGCCGGCGGGCGCAATTACAAGCTTGCCGCTCGGTTTTTCGCCACCTACCTGCTTAAATTCGGGGATATTTCCCATGTCCCGGCCCACCACACCGCTGCTCGCCGCGGATACGATCATCGAGATCAGTGATCGCCCGGGGCGTCCGATCGTTCTCATCGAACGCCGAAACCCGCCGCGTGGATGGGCAATCCCGGGCGGATTTGTGGACATCGGCGAACGCGTCGAGCAGGCCGCCGTACGCGAGGCACGCGAGGAGGTCTCGCTCGACGTACGTCTCACGGCTTTGCTGGGCGTCTACTCCGATCCGGCGCGCGATCCACGCGGCCATACGGTGACCGTCGTGTACGTGGCTGAGGCGTCGGGCACGCCCGTCGCACATGACGACGCGCGTGCGGTTGGCGTGTTCGCCCTCGACGCGCTACCTGCCGAATTGGCCTTCGATCACGCGCAAGTACTGCGCGACTACCTTACTTATCGGCGCGAGGGACGCCTGCCGGAACTGGCCCCTTGATGTGCAGATCGCGTTGCGGGTAGGGGATGCTGATGCCCGCGCGTTTGAGCGCCTGCCAGATGGCGCGATTGACTTCCGATCGCACGTTGCCAACGCCGTGCTCCGGGTCTTTGACCCAGAAGCGCGCCTCCATGTCGATGCCACTTTCCCCGAAAGCAACTAGCACGCCGGTCGGCGGTGGGTCTTTCAGTACGCGTTGATGGGTGAGGGCGGCCTCGATCAGGACGGCAATCGCCATTTCCGGATCATCATCGTAACTGATCTGCACGGGCAGCTTGATGCGCACGTTGCGATCGCCATACGACCAATTGGTGATGTCCTGCGTCAGCAGATTTTCGTTTGGTACCAGGATGTCCAGCCCGTCGCGTGTGCGCACGACGATGTGGCGCGCGTGCAAGGCCTGCACGGTGCCGAAGGTATTACCGATCGAAATAACATCGCCCGGTCGAATGGACCCCTCAAAGGCCAGGATAATGCCGCTCACGAAGTTGCTTACGATGCGTTGCAAACCAAGGCCGATACCAACACCGAGCGCACCACCGAAGACCGCGAACGCCGTGAGGTCGATGCCGGCCGCCAGCATCGCCGCGATCACGGCGATTGTCAGCAAAGCAAACTTGCTAATCTTGGACAGCGCGATCTTGAGGCTTTCGTCCAGCACTTGGCTGCGGCGCAGTCGCCATTGCACGACGTTGGCGAGCCACAACGCGATGAGCAGCAGTAGTACGACCGAAAACGCGAAGCTCAGTATCGTATAAATCGATATCGTTACTTGACCGACCGTGAACGAATACTCGTCTAGGGTTTGTTGTACGAAGGGCATCAGGCCCAGGATGTGAATGGCCGCCAGCGCCCAGATCGTCAACGTAAAGGTACCCTCGTAGGCCTTGAGCTGACTGCCGGGGCTCAAGGAGTGGCGCAGCACGAACACGCCCATGCGGATCAGGGCGAGCGCTCCCACCAAGAGCATCGCGGGACGCAGTATCTGAGTATCCAGACCATAACGGCGCAAAATTGCCGACGCCGCCAGTAACCAAAGCCACAACAGGATCGGCGTAAGTGCAAGCAGGCCAGTGCGCACCGCCGTGCGGTGTACACCATCGGCCATTGCGCCAGGTTGTAGGGCTGAGGCCGCGCGACGGTGAACAACGAACGACAGCGACCAGGCTACGATGGCGCCACCCGCGATAATTGCCACCTGGCGCCACGTATCCGGGGCGGCTATGAACGTCCCGATGGAATCACGGGTCGGCAGTAAACCGAGCAGCTCTTGCATGGCCGTTGAAGTATTTGAGGCTGGGCTGATTTGTGGTGGGCGCAAAGGATAGTCGTCGAAGGCGGATGTACGCAACACGCCACCGCAAGCCAGCCTTCTAGAAGGACGGTTGCCGTTCGGGGGCTAGAGAAAGAAATCCACTCGGCGGGCCAGCAGCGGTACTTCCTTAGGATTTCCTTCTGGGATCGCCCTAGCCCCCAGCATCCCTGGTAGTCGCCTGTGCTCTCGGGAGGTACAGGCATGCACAAGTGTTGACCGCTCCCAGCTTCCTGCGTCTCGCGGTATTCGTACGTCCCTGTACAGCACGGGAGGCACGACTCCAGGGAGGGAGGAGGTAGCGCGACGCAAGGAGCGGTTGCCGAGGATGCCGAGAGAGACCGGCTTTCGCCATTCGTGGAGGTCGCGCCGGCGCCAGGCGCGCATCCGTTCGCTGGCCCGGCATGTGTGTGTCCCTGCACCGCCGCTCCGCACATCCCTGTGCTCTCGCGGCACTACTGCATCCATGCAGGGCGCAAAAAAAAGCCCGCGTACTGCGCGGGCTGAGGAGAGAGGCAATCAGTCTAGTTTTTGCTTTTGTTTTTCAGTCCTCTTGGGACTTAAGACGTTGTCTGTTGCGTGATTACGGCTTCACGTAGGAGTAGCCCTTCTGCTGGAGCGCAGCGATCTCCGCTACACCGCTCGGCACGATGTCCGACTCGGATACGTCGAACAGGTCGTTCTTATAGTTGATCTTCTTGCCCTTCAGGGTGTTTGCGCAGACTTGGAAGCCAATACCCTGCTTCTTGAGGTTGATCACGGTCGACTGCATATCCGGATTGTCGTTGGCTTGTTTCAGCAAGTCGACGCCGTTACCGTGCATGACTACCTTCAGATCCAGATTCTCTTTGCCGACCGCGTTAATGTGGTTTTGCACATTACGCATCGCGCCTTTGAGTTCCTTCTCATCGTTGTAGTTGATGTGGTACACAACCTTTTGCTTTTCGTACGTACCGGGTTCGCTCTTAGCCCCAGATTCGGTCTTAGCAGGGTGCGCAGCCGGCTTCGGCGCGGGCTCCTGCTTGCAGCCGAGCGCTAGCGCGGCGATCAGACTCATGAGAGTTATTGAGATAGTCTTACGCATCGGTTTCTCCTGATCCTTGCTCCTATGAGCTTCTACCAGTTACAACTTCCAATGGGTGTTGCTACTAGACCTGAATGTAGGACCAACCTTGGTGTTGGCGGCGCATGAGCTGCACTACCCCAGAGTCGATCACGGACACACCGGGCAGCAACTGCGCGGTGATACCCTTTTCGCGTTTGAGCCGGTCGATCGTGTTCTGACAGGCAACAAACGCGAGATTGTCGTATTCGCGTTGCAAACGTTGGACGCGTTCCGGGAATGGCGACACGTCGCTACGCACGAGATTCAAGCCTTCACTGTTAATAACCACTTCGACGCGCGCCGTCTGACCGCTTGTGCGGTAGTACTGCACGAGTTGTTCGATTTCGGTCAGCGCCTGGTCGAGCCGTGATGTTTCGCCCTGGCTTAGGTGCATGAGCACCTTGGCAGTTTGACTCATTGGCGCTACGGCCTGGGTAGCCCCCGCCGTCACCGGCGTCGCCACCTCGCGCGGCGCACTCGGTAACGCTCCTGCTGGCGCGGCGACGACGGACACTCCTGCCGGTCGTAGCGGTTGATGGGCGACTGTAGTCACGGTCGGCATCTTCGGTTCGTGCAGAAACCAGCCGAGCGAAATGCCGATACCCAGCGCGATGCCGGCGGCGAGGCTCAAACCGAGAAGTCCGGTGCGCGGCTGCGGAAGACCGCGCGACGGCGGCGTTGGGACATCACGATAGGCAAGTTGCACGAGATCACGCGTCTTGCGCAGCTCACAAACGGCACGATTGAGTGACTCGTCCTGGCTGATTTGCGGATAGGCACGAGACTTCTCTTCGGCCGTCAACTGATCGTCCACGAACGCGTTCAAAAATTCCTGCGAAAATTGATTGTCCTTCATCACTTGATCCTCCGGATTCTCGCGCTAGGCGCGGCCGGCTCTGCATCGTTTTGGCGAACTGCCGAAAGAATCTCCTTGAGGGCAGCACGCGCGCGGCACAGGCGGCTCATGACCGTCCCCACGGGCACCACCAAGATATTGGCAACTTCGCTGTAGCTGAACCCTTCCAGATCCACCAGCGTCACGACCTGACGCTGGCCCATCGGTAACCGGGCAATCGCCGTGCGCACTTGGTTGACGATTTGTTGCTGGCTGGAGACCTGTTCCGGGCCCGCTTCGTCGACCAAACATAGCTCATCGATATCGTCGGCTTCGCGCTGGCGACGGTAGTGGTCGCGCAGACAGTTCGAAAGAATCGTATAGAGCCAAGCCTCACCCGCGCCGGTATCCCGCAGCTGCCCGTGCTTTTGTAGCGCCTTGGTCAGCGTCTCTTGCACGAGATCATCGGCAAGCGCGGCGCTGTGCGTCCACGAGTACGCGATGCGGTAGAGCCGCTGACGGTGCTGTTCGAGCTGCCTGAGGCTGCTACGCGAACGTTGAAAAATGTTGAAGAAATCCATCGAGCTGGTTTGGTCGCCTTGGAAACAGCGGTGGACTACTAGTGTATGACCTTCGTACTAGACGATCCGATTCGGGGGATTATTCCATCCACTCAGCGAAAGTTGCCGTTTTGGCAGCTAACTTATTGTTTTTTCGTCTAACATCCGCCGCACTTGCACGCGGTTACGCCGTGGGAGGCCGCAAACCCTGCCGTGGGTCGATTCCGCCGTCAACCAGGACCCGGCCATCCTGCACGGTGAGTCGACCTTCGACGAACCAGCGAATGGCAAGCGGCAGGATGCGATGCTCCACGGCAAGCACGCGCGCCGCAAGCCCCTTTGCATCGTCGTCGGGGAAAACGGGTACGCGCGCCTGCACGATGATCGGACCGGAGTCGACCTCCGGCGTGACGAAGTGCACGGTTGCCCCGTGTTCCTGGACGCCGGCGGCGAGCGCGCGGGCATGGGTATTGAGCCCCGCGAAGGCCGGCAGGAGCGAGGGGTGAACATTAAGGAGTCGGCCCCGGTAGTGTTCGATGAAAGCCGGAGTCAGGATGCGCATGAATCCGGCCAAGACTACGGCGCTCGGCGAATAGCGGTCGATAGTATGCATGAGCGCTCGATCGAAACTCGCCCGGTCTGAGTACGTACGGTGATCGATGATCTCGGTCGGGATGCTTGCCGCCTTGGCATATGCGAGTCCGGCGGCGTCAGGATTATTACTAATTACTGCGCGCACGTCGGCCGGGATGTCGCCGCCACGTACGGCGTCGATGATCGCCTGCAGATTGCTGCCACGACCGGAGATCAGGACAACGATGCCGGCCCGCCGGTCGGTCATTTCCGGATGGCGACCTCCGCCTCACCGCGATGGGGTTCGATGTGGCCGATGACATGCGCCGTTTCGCCGTGCTGCTTAAGTAGTTCAATGGTGCGTTCCGCATCTCCGGGCGCGACAACCACCACCATACCGATGCCGCAATTGAAAGTGCGGTACATTTCCTGATCTTCGACGTTTCCGCCGTTCTGCAACCAGTCGAAGATCGCGGGGCGCTGCCAGGTACGACTCTCGATTACTGCACGGGTGTTTTCCGGTAGCACGCGCGGCATGTTGCCGGGCAGGCCGCCACCGGTGATGTGTGCCGCGGCATGCACGGGGACGCTGCGCATGAGGGCAAGCAAGGGTTTGACATAGATGCGCGTCGGCGCGAGCAGGGCCTCGCCAAGCGTCGCGCCGTCAAATGCCTTCGTGAGTTCGGCGCCGGTGACGCCGAGGATGCGCCGCACGAGTGAGTAGCCATTGGAGTGCGGGCCGCTCGCGGTGATACCGATGAGGACATCGTTGGCCTCGACCTTTGATCCGTCGATGATCTTCGATTTTTCCACCACGCCGACCGTGAAGCCGGCGAGGTCGTAGTCACCGGGCGCGTACATACCGGGCATCTCGGCAGTCTCGCCGCCGACCAAGGCGCAACCGGCCTGTTCGCAGCCGCGTCCGATTCCCGCAATAACCTGTGCGGCGGTGGCGGTGTCGAGCTTGCCGGTGGCGAAATAGTCCAGGAAGAACAGCGGCTCGGCGCCCTGCACGACAATGTCGTTTACGCACATGGCGACCAGGTCGATGCCGATGGTGTCATGGCGATTGAGTTCGATGGCGAGTTTGAGCTTGGTGCCTACACCATCGGTGCTCGATACCAGAACCGGTTCGCGGTACTGGCCGGGCGGAATTTCGAACATCGCCCCGAATCCGCCGATGCCGGCGAGCACGCCGGGGCGTTGGGTGGCGCGGGCGATAGGCTTGATTGCTTCGACCAAGGCGTCGCCGGCGTCGATGTCGACGCCCGCATCGCGGTAGCTGAGGGGAACTTTCGGTTTTTCCACGGCGCGGGGCTTGCTGTGATGGCGCTTAATAGTAGGTCTGGGCGCGGTGCCGCGCAAACCTTGACTTGCCGGGCGGTGGCCGATAGCGTGCCCCGCAGCCGTACGCCCGATGGTTTGGGTGCCCGCATGAACCTTTCACAACTACCGAACTTGCTTACCATGGCGCGGATCGCCGCCGCGCCGCTGCTGATCCTTACGCTAAAGGACCAGGACTACCGCATGGCGCTGGTCGTATTTTTCCTCGCTGGCCTTTCGGATGCGCTCGACGGGTTTATCGCCAAGCGCTACGGCTATATCAGCCGTCTCGGTTCCATTCTAGATCCGATCGCGGACAAGCTGCTGTTGCTGAGCGCTTATGTCATGCTGACCTTGCTCGATCACGTGCCTTTCTGGCTGATGCTGACGGTGGCCTTCCGCGACCTTTTGATCGTTGGTGGCTATCTGACCTATACGTCGCTGGTCGGACCCGTGGCGATGCAGCCGAGCCGCCTCAGCAAGCTCAACACCCTGGTGCAAATCGCGTTAGTCGTGTTGATCCTGGGCGAGGAGGCGATTGGGGTGGCCTATCCGATGGTGCGCACGTTGCTCGTCTATGGTGTCATGGTCACAACGGTGTCGAGTGGTGCCCACTACTTGTGGAAGTGGATCATCATGAAGCAGGTCGAGCCCGAAAAGCATGCTTCTGATCGCCACACCTAGACTGCTTTGCCGGGCGTCGTGTCTGCTTCAAGTACTGCGGCCGTGAGTCAGCAGCTCGCGCTCAATGTCCGACTTCGCGATGCGTCGTCGCTGGAAAACTTCATCCCAGGGCGAAACCGCGAATTGGTCGAGAGTCTGCGCGTGGCGCTCAATGCACTCGCGCGCGACGGTCATTCGGCGCAACCTGTCGTCTACTTGTGGGGTGAATCAGGTAGTGGCCGCAGCCACTTGCTGGAGGGTGCCTGCCGTGCCGTGGACGAGAGCCAGCGTCGTGCCGCGTACGTGCCGCTCGACCAGGGTCCGCCGCTGTCACCTGCGTTGTTGGAGGATCGCGAAACCGCGGCGCTTGTGTGTCTCGATAACCTCGATGCCGTGGCCGGCGGTGAGGACTGGGAGCGGGCGCTGTTCGCGCTCACTGAACGCTTGCGCGCCGCAGGCGGAATGCTGCTGGTCGCGGCCAGCCGACCGCCACGTGACCTCGGTCTATGCCTTGCTGACCTCGCGAGCCGGCTCGCGTGGGGGCCCATCTATCATGTTCAGGCTTTGGACGACGACGGCAAGCTTGAAGCGCTGCGGGTGCGGGCTATGCGCCGGGGACTCACGTTGCCCGATGAAGTTGCGCGCTATATTCTCAGTCGACAGCCGCGCGATGTTCACTCACTGTTTGCGCTGCTCGAGCGTCTCGATCAGAGCTCACTACGCGAACAGCGCCGCCTCACGATTCCTTTCGTGCGTAGTCTCGGGATCTAAGGCAAGTGGCGTTGGCCACTAGCCGCGTGCGGACAGCGTGCGTGCGATGGAAGCGAGTCGCGTGCCGAGCGCGCGGCACAGGTCCTTTTCCTCCTTCGATAGCGGCTGATCACTCTTTGAGCCTGCCACGTGGCTTGCGCCATAAGGCGTGCCGCCCGTCTTCGTATGGGTCAGCGCATGTTCGGTGTAGGGCAGGCCGACAATCAGCATGCCGTGATGCAAAAGCGGCATCATCATAGACAGGAGTGTTGTCTCTTGGCCGCCGTGGATGCTGCTCGAAGAGGTGAATACCGCTGCGGGTTTGCCGGCTAGGCCGCCGGAAAGCCAAATAGGGCTGCTGCTATCTAAGAAATGCTTCATGGCCGCCGCCATGTTGCCGAAATAGGCGGGACTCCCAATCGCCAGACCGGCACATTCGAGCAGATCTTCAATCGTGGCATAGGGCGCCCCGCTCGGCGGAATCGCCGGCGCAGCCGGTCGCGTATCGGGTGAAACCGCAGGAACGGTTCGCAGCCGCGCCTGCATGCCGTCGATCGCTTCCACGCCACGAACTACGTAATTAGCCATCTCCGCGAGCGCGCCGGACTGGCTGTAGTAAAGCACCAAGATTTCGGGCATACCGTATGCTACTTACAAGATCTTAAGGACATTCTCGGGCGGTCGGCCGAGCACGGCCTTGCCCCCTTTGACCACGATTGGCCGTTCCATCAGTCTCGGATGTTTCACAATGGCCCGTACGATGTCCTCGTCACTAGCGGTCGCGCGATCGAGCCGCGCCGCCTTGTATTCGGGTTCCTTGGTACGCAATAACTCGCGCGGCGTTAGGCCCAGGAATTTGACTAGCCGTTTGAGTTCGGTCGTTGAAGGTGGCGTCTTGAGGTAGTCAATAATTTCGGGTTCGACGCCGTGTTCGCGCAGCAGGGCGAGCGTCTGTCGCGATTTGGTGCAGTGTGGGTTGTGATAGATGGTGATCATTGTGAAATGGTATCGATAAGCCGTTTGGCGGCCGCCTTGGCCCGGAAAGCGAATAATACCCTGCTTTTCTTGACATCTTGGCGGCCCAGATGCTACGTTTTGCCCACTTCTAGCCCTCGCCCCCGCCCAAAAACTACGAGGAGAATCCTAAAAATGAAACTGTTGAACAATGCCTTAATTCTTGCCTTCGGCGCAGCGCTGGTGGTCGGTTGTGCGAGTACCGAGCCCGCGAAGGAGCCTCCGAAGGAAGAGAAGCCGGTTGCGGAAGTGCAGCCGGGCCCGAAGCCGCAGCCCGATCCGGTTGTCGCGAAGAAAGCCGACGATACCTATAGTGTGGTGCGTGGCGACCATCTGTGGGGAATTTCGTCCAAGCCGATGATTTACGGCAACCCCTACCAGTGGCCTCTTATCTACAAAGCCAACCGCGACAAGATCAAGGACGCCGATTTGATACATCCGGGCCAGGTGTTCACGATCAATCGCAGTGCCTCCGGTGCGGAGATCGACGCCGCCGTTAAGCACGCCAAGACGCGCGGTGCTTGGCAGCTCGGTGTCGTGGAAGAATCGGACAAGCGCTATCTTGGCCAGTAAACGATCCACGGATCGCAAGAAAGGGCCCCACGCGGGCCCTTTCGCTTTTCTGGGCGAGACATTACTCACGCGACTCTCGCGCCTCGGGCACTTTGGCGCGCTGGTGTTCCATCGTCTTCACGCCGATCGCTGCACGCGTGTCGGCGGCGAACTTTCCTTTACCACGCTGTTGGCCTTGGTGCCGCTCACGACCGTGAGCGTCGCGGTATTGTCGTTGTTCCCGGTATTTGCGGCTTGGATGGAGACAGCGCAGACCTTCATCTATGGTAATTTCGTGCCGGCCGCGGGCGACGCCGTTAGCCAGTACCTGCAACAGTTTGCCGCCAATGCCGGGCAGCTCACGGTCTGGGGTCTGCTGTTCCTGATCATCACGGCGCTCATGCTCATGGCCACCATCGAGCATGCCTTCAACGATATCTGGCATGTTGCGCAGCCGCGCAAGCGCGTCCACCGCTTTCTCGGTTACTGGGCGGTCTTGACGCTCGGACCGATCCTGATTGGCCTTAGCATTTCGGTCACGTCGTATCTGCTTTCCTTGCCGCTTGTTAGCGGCCCTGCCGCGCCCAGCGGCGTGCGCGCGTTGATCCTGACGCTCGCGCCTACGGTATTTGAGGTGTTGGCCTTTGTCCTGATGTACGTCGTTATACCGAATCACCGCGTGCGCTGGGGGGACGCGCTGATCGGCGCCATCATCGCCGCCGCGCTATTCGAGGTCGCCAAGCGCGGTTTCGCCTGGTTCGTGCTGTCCTTTGCCACCTACCGCGTGATCTATGGCGCGCTCGCGGCCCTGCCGGTATTCCTGATTTGGATCTATTTGTCCTGGATGGTGGTGTTGCTGGGCGCGGTCGTGACGGCGACCCTGCCGGAGTGGCGGGGGATGATCAGGACGCCGCGCCCGAGGCGCGCCCGCTAACGTTCGACGATACGGAACTGAAACCGCTCGTAGGTGCTCGTGACCTCGACCGGATCGGTGATGACGAGCCTGTGCAGTTGCAAGCCGTTGTCCATGTAGATCTCGCGGTCGGCCTTGAATACGCCGCGATGCGTGAGCAGTGAGGGCGGCACTTTCAGCGCTTTCAGCTCCGGTAGCAAGACCGCCGGCAGGAAATCGCTTTCTTCCCCGTGCTCATTCATGGTCTTGATGAGGCAGGCCTCGCCCTGGGGAGCAATGCGCTGCGTGCCGATCTCGGCGTGCGAGGAGCTGGCGCTGCGCACCCAACGAATGATGCCGATCTCCCATGGCTCGCCGCTGTTCGCATGCCGCATCGCTACGATGTCGCCCACACGCACGCGCGTCTTGATCAAGCCCTTCTTGATCAAGGCTTGGCCGCCGGCACCTTCATCGAGCAATTGCCAGCCGGAATGTTCGAAATCCGCAACGGGCGCGTTGTCGTGCTTGGGCTCATGCAAGCCGAGCGTGGTGCGTTGCGGCGTTGGCCCGACGTAGCTGGCGCTCACGGCAAAACGCTTGCCGCCGTTCAGCCAGTAGTTGACAGCGTCCAGCCCGATGGCGAGATCCACCGTTCCCCCGTCACCCTCGGTGCGCCGGAAGCCACGGCGCGGGTGCAGACCCCAGGCATGCACCAGGCGATACAGCAGATCCTGTGCGCCCTTGCCGAAGAAATCCGCCGCCAACCCATCGGCCGACGGCGTTTCACCGCGTTGCAGCGCGGTCCACTGCGCATGGATCGCGCGCGCCAACTCCACGGTGTTGAGCAGGCGATAGCGGGCCGGATCATCGAGCGAGGTGTCACCGGTATTCGCGATACCCGCGCTCGGGCCGAACAGATCGATCAAGAATTGACAGGTTGGATCGAAACCCGTCGACGCTGGCGCGAGCGTGGCGAGCGAGGCGTAGCGATCGAGGTATTGATGAATACTCTCGATCATGCGCGCCGGTAGATGGTAAGGATTGGCGAGATCGAGCAGCAGTGCCTGCTTGTAGGCATGCGCAACACTGCTTTGCGGCGCCGACGAATTTAGCGCGTCCTCCACCGTCGTATCCACCACTCCGAGCGCTTCGGTATGCCGGTAGAGCTCGTGAATCTCTTCCCACGTTCCGGCCGGGCACGGAGAGTAAGATTGGTAGGAGGTGGCGTGCACGCAAGTGAGGTAGCGGACCGCGCGCTGGATGGGCAAGGCCAGCTCGACGGCACTCGGCTTCCCGTTGGCGCTGGCGCTGGTGCTTGCGAGCAGCGTGGCCTGTTGTTGCACGATGCGCTTGTAGCCGAACGCCAGTTCGACTTGGAACTGCCGGGCCTGCTCGGCAATGGATTTATGCTTGTCCGAAAGCGGCAGCGGTAAACCGATGAACTGGCGTTGTAGCTCGACAGACACGTGTTGCACTGTCGGCCGATAACTCTCGAGGAGTTCCAAGCGCTCGCGCGGATCGATCTCGATGCGGTTGTAGACCGTCAAGTTCGAGAACAGCTTGCGTGCGGTCTCGGCCAGGTTTAGCAGCGGCAGGTCTTCCAGCCACTTCCTAACCTTGGCGGGTTTCAGTTCGACTTCGGCGAGCACGCGCGTGGACAGTGCCGGTACGGACAGCTTCAAGTCCATTGAATCCTCGAGAGCAGACGCGCGTAGGCGGAAATCATCGGCAAATTGTAGCGATAGCCGCCAACCCCTACAATTTTCAGTGCCGAGCCTCTGACGCTGCTGCCGCGTCGCGTCGAACCTCTGGCGAGAACGGGTAGGGTGGTGGCCGGCCTGCTATCCGCCATCCGCTGGGGTTGTCCTGGCTGCCCGTCGTCCTGCCTGGGCTCTCGGGCGGAGGGTTTATCCCGCTCGGCCGCGTGCAGGGACGGCTCGCCCGGCCAAGGAAATCTTTCGTCGTCCATGGATACCACGTGACTACGGAGGCCACTGAGGGCCGAAGGGGTAAATTAGGCAGGCTCGTGGCAGAATTCGCCGTCGGGCGTGCCGGTACAGATGACTTCGGAGGAAGGATGTCGACACTCAGGTTTTGGATTTTTCGATGGCTGATCATCTCGTCGGTGGCCATGCCGTTAGTGGTAGGCGCGAGCACCCCGAATGTCGTGCTCAAGGATCAAGACGGCAAGACCCGCAACGTCAATGAATTTATCGGGCAGGGTAAGTGGACGGTGGTGGCGGTGTGGTCGTCGAACTGCCCCATCTGCCGGCGCGAGATTCACCACACCTCCTTCTTTTACGATGAATACAAGAAGCGCGATGCGACTGTGTTGGGTCTTTCCGTTGACTCCGAGCGCGGGCGCGACAAGGCGCTGCGGTTCATTAGCGACCACGGGCTCGAGTATCCCAATTTGATCGGTGACCCCACCGTCGCCAGCATGCTAGGCGGCGGGCGGTTCGTCGGCACTCCGACCTTTCTCTTCTACTCGCCGGACGGCAAGCTTGCGGCGCATCGCGTCGGGCCGGTAACCGTGGAGCAACTCGAAGAAATGCTGGCCAAGCTGCGCGGACAGAAACCTATCTCCGGCTGAGTTGGCCTTAAGACGATGGGGCAATACAAGTTCACGGTCGGAGTGGCTGCTTTGTGGTTGGGCGCTGTGGCCGTGCACGCGGCATCCGACGTCGTGCCCACACCGCGCGATGCGATGACGCATTTTTTCGAGCAAAGCTTCGGCAATCTTAAGGAAGAGCTCGACGACGCGCTCGGCCAAGGCAAGACCGGCTTGTTCTTGATGTTCGACGATGAAGACTGTCCGTGGTGCGCGAAGATGAAAGCTAGCGTCATGAGTCAACCGCACGTGCAGGACTACTACCGCAAGCACTTTCGCGTGCTGCACCTCGACAAGAATGGCGATACGGTCATCACCGATTTTGCCGGCAAGGAATTGCCCGTGAAGGAGTTGGCCTTCAAGGCTTACAACGTGCGTGCCACCCCGGTCTTCGTATTTGTCGGCCGCGGCGGCGAGACCTTGTTGCGCAGCGTCGGGGCCAACATGACGACGGAAGAATTTATATGGCTCGGGGAGTTTGTCGTCGACGGTGTTTATAGGAACAAGAACTTCACCGTCTACAAGCGCGAACGGCGGCTTGCAGCCGGCAGCGCGCGCTGACGTGCCGCGCCCATAATCTGCCAAGCAGGCGTTACACTACCGCTCATGAGGAGCGCCGGGGGAAGATGGCTGAAAGGGTGCGTGCGGGTCGCGGGCGTGCTGTGGATAGTCATATCGACCGCTTGGGCGTCGCAGCCCGCACCGGTTCCGCCGCCACTTCCAAAGCCGCTTAGTCTCGAGCACGCGCTGACGTTCGCCGATGAACCGCACCCCCAGCTCGCGCTGGCCGAGGCCGAGATCGCACGCGCCCGCGCGAGGGTTCTTGAGGCGGAATCCCGTGCCGGCACGCGATTGTTCGCCGACGTAACGCCAGAGCGCGCACAACCGGCGATCGGCGGCCCGGACATCAATGACAGTCGGGCACGCGTGTTGCTTTCCAAGCAACTCTACGACTTTGGTCGCCAAAGCGCGCTGGAGGCAGCGGCGGGCGCAGAGCTCGCTGGGCGCGGATTGGCGCTGGTCGATCGCCGTCAACGGCGAAGACTGGAGATCATGCGGCGATACTTCGACGTGTTGTTGGCCGACTTGCGCTACGCCGTCGACAACGAGGATATGGCGCACAAGTACGTGACCTACGATCGCCTGCGCCAGCGACATGAAATCGGCCAGCTTTCCGAGGTCGAACTGCTGGAGGCGGAGAATCGCTACCGCGAAACGTTGATCGCACGCACGGCGAGCGACAAGCGCCAGGCCGCCACGCGCCTGCAACTGGCGGTGGCGATCAATCGCCCCAATGACGTACCAGGCGAACTCATTCGGCCCAAGCTCGCAGCCTTGGATCGGGAGGTGCCTGACTACAAGGCGCTGCTCCAAGAAGTGTTTGAGAACAACCCGACGGCAGTCGCGGCACGCAGGGAGCTGGAGGCGTCCGATCGCAGTATTGAGGCGGCGCGCGCACGCCGCCGACCAGTGCTTTCCGGCGAGGCCGAGTACGCGGATTATGAGCAGGCACGCGGCTTGGGACGCAACGAGTGGCGTGTCGGCATCAATCTGCGTATACCGATCCTGGACGGCGGTGAGACCGACGCCGATGTGGCGCGCGCCGTCGCCGATAAATCGGCGCGCGAAGCGCGGGTAGGCGAGATCGAGCACGAGCTACAGCAGGCGGTTCTCGATCTCGTCCAAGAGATCGAAACGCTTAGAGTGCAGCGTACGGCCGCCCAGCAGCGCTTGCTTTTCCGCGATACAGCGCTCGAGCGCACGCGCACGCTCTATGAGCTTGAAGTCCAGGCCAATCTGGGCGATGCCCTGGTGCGCTTGACTGAAGCCCAGTTTCTGGCAGCGCGCGCGGACTTTGATCTCGCACTGGCCTGGGCGCGTATCGAGGCCCTGACCGGAAAGTTGGCACCGGCAACCACGAAGGAGCAGAAACCATGAGACCCTGGTCGATTGCCGTATTGGCGTGGTCATTGGTGCCGTCGACGGCGATCGGCGCCGGCTTCGACGCCACGGTGCAGTTCGCGCGTCGCGTCGAGATTGGCCTGCCGGTATCGGGGGTCGTGACCGCGGTAAATGTCGAGGCAGGCGCACGCGCCAAGCAAGGTGACGTGTTGGTGGCGCTGGACGCTACGCCGTTCCAAGCCGCGGTCGAGCGGGCGCAAGGCGGTGTCGCGCGCGCCAGCGCCGACTACGATGAAGCGACGCGCGACTTCAAGCACATGAAGGAAATCTACGATCGGCAGCTTGCGTCGACCACTGAGCTCGACAATACGCGCCTTAAGATCAAGCGCGCCGACGGCGCATTGATGGAAGCGCGTGCGGCGTTAAAGCGGGCGCAATACAATCTTGCGCGCTCACGCATCCTGGCCCCGTTTGATGCGACGATACTTGCGGTCCAGGCGCAACCTGGTCAGAGCGTGGTGGCGGCGCTTGAGTCCCGACCGGTGGTGGTGCTGGCCGCCCATGGAGAATTTCTCGCCATCACTCAGGTACCCGGTGCGGAGCTCGACAAGCGGCAACTGGGACAGGCGGTCAGCGTCACGGTGGCGGGAAAACGCTATCCGGGGACGATTAAATCGATTGCGCGCGAAGCGCTCGCCGGACAAGCCGGCAAGGATCCGCTGTACCAGGTGGGGGTCACCTTCAGTGCGACGGACGCCGTCTTGCGTGGCGGGCAAACGGCGCGCGTGGAGTTTCCCTGAGGCATCGTCACCGTGGACGAAAAGGTCTGCCGCCATTACTTCGTGAGTGGCCGCGTGCAGGGCGTGTTTTTCCGCGCGGCGACGGAGAAAACCGCGCGCGGCCTTGGTGTGAGCGGATGGGTGCGCAATCTCGCAGATGGCCGGGTGGAATTACTGGCCTGTGGTAGCGAGCATCAGTTACGGGATCTTGAGCGTTGGTTGTGGCAAGGCCCGCCGACGGCCCGCGTCGAAGAAGTGCGGATCGAGGAATCCAAGCCTGAACATCACACGGATTTCCGCGTCCGAGGCTAGCAGCGCGTTTTCCAACGAACTGCTGGAGCTACTGGCGATACCAGCGCACCTTGAGGAGATGGTCGACCTTGGCTGGGTAACTGCGGTCGCGCATGCTGCCGTGATAACGGCGTAACGCCAAGTTCAGATTGCCGCGCTCCTTGTCGAGGTAGTACTTAAGAATGGTGCAGCCATAGCGCAGGTTGGTCTGCAGGCGGAACAGGCTGTCTCCTGGTTTGCCGATCTCCTTCAGCCAGAAGGGCATCACCTGCATCAGGCCGCGGGCACCGGCGGACGAGATGGCGAATTGATCGAAGTTACTCTCGACTTCGATGACGGCGAGCACCAGCTCGGGCGTCAATTTTGCGCGCGTCGCCTCGTAGTGCACGTGCTTGAGCAGCTCCAGACGAAAACTCGGGTCAGGCACCTTGCGATCCAGGCGTCGGGACATGTCGAACAGCCACACTTCCGCATCGAACCGGTCCGGAAAGCTATCCGAAGCCTCGGCCGCAATCTGCAACAGGCGGCGTAACTCCGGATCCACCTCTTGGGCATGGCTAACAAGGGGCGTGGCAGCGCTGATGCAAACGGCAAGAAGCCAGGCGCGGTAGGACTGATTGATCATCGGGGAGGGCACGGGCGGGATGCGGCATCGCTTTTGATCAAATTAGAGCAGGTTCTAGCTGGCTTGCAAGGCACGGGGAGTATTTGAGGCGCCCGAAGACAGACGGTAAGCTGACGACGCACACAACGAAATGAGCTGTTAGTACTCGCGCGAGGGCTGGCGATAGTCCCCGTCGCCTTCAAATAGCGATCGCCCAACCCCATGTGACACGCCTACAATGGTCAAGGTTACTTCCCCACAACCCGGGCTGACCGGCAGTTCGTCGGTCGACGTCGAACAGTGGCTGCAGGCGCTGGGGGCGAATCTTTCCCCCAGCGAACGCGAAACGTTGCGACGCGCCTGTGAGCGTGCGCACGATGCGCATACCGGCCAGACGCGGGCGTCGGGTGAACCCTACGTACTGCACTCCCTGGCGGTGGCGCAGATCCTTGCCGAACTCAAGCTCGACGCCGAGGTGATCACGGCGGCTCTATTGCATGACGTGGCGGAGGACACCCCCACGACCATTGAAGATATCAAGGTCGAGTTCGGTCCACGCATCGCTGCCTTGGTCGATGGCGTTACCAAGATGAAAGTGATTCAGGAGTTTCAGCCTGACGTCTCAGCGCACAGGGACCACGCGCAGGCGGAATCCTTGCGCAAGATGTTGCTCGCCATGGCCGAGGATGTTCGGGTGGTGTTGATCAAACTGGCCGATCGGCTGCACAACATGCGTACCCTCGGTGCCTTGCCCCCTGACCGGCAGCAGCGCATCGCGCGCGAGACCATGGATATCTTTGCGCCGCTCGCCAATCGCCTCGGCATCTGGCAGATGAAGTGGGAGCTGGAAGATCTGGCGTTCCGTTATCTGGAGCCTACGACCTACAAGGAGATTGCGTCTTGGCTGGCCGAGCGGCGCGTCGATCGTGAGGCGTATATCGATAGCTTCGTCGCACGTCTTGCGCAGGAGCTAAAGGCCGCGCAGGTCGAGGCCGAGGTCAGCGGCCGCGCCAAGCACATCTATAGCATTTGGCGAAAGATGCGGCGCAAGGGCAAGGACTTCGAACAGATCTTTGACGTGCGCGCAGTTCGTGTCCTCACGCAGTCGATACGCGATTGTTACGCAGCGCTCGGCGTTGTGCACTCGCTTTGGCAGCACGTTCCCGGTGAATTCGACGACTACATCGCCACGCCAAAGGAAAACAACTATCGCTCAATCCACACCGCGGTGATCGGACCCGAAGGCAAGACCGTTGAAGTGCAGATTCGCACCGCCGACATGCACCGCGAATCGGAGCTTGGGGTCGCCGCGCACTGGCGATACAAGGAAGGCGCCAAGGGGGACAAGGGATTCGACGACAAGATCACATGGTTGCGCAGCCTGCTCGAATGGAAAGACGAGGTGGCGGAGGCCTCCGACTTCGTCGATCAGTTCAAGTCCGAGGTGTTCAGCGAGCGCGTCTACGTGTTCACCCCGAAGGGCAATATTGTCGACTTGGCGGCGGGGGCCACGCCGCTCGACTTTGCCTACTACATTCACACCAATGTCGGCCATCGTTGCCGGGGAGCCAAGGTCAACGGCCATATGGTGCCGCTCACCCACGTGCTCGCTACCGGCGATCGCGTGGAGGTTCTGACGGTCAAGGAGGGCAGCCCGTCGCGCGACTGGCTCTCGCCTCATCTTGGCTATCTGGCTACGAGCAAGGCGCGGCAGAAGGTGCAGCATTACTTTCGTCAGCAGAACTACGAGGCCAGCGTCGCTGAGGGCCGCGCCACTCTTGACCGCGAGCTGCACCGCTTGGGGCTGGCGGATGTGAACTTTGAAAAGCTTGCGGCGCAGTTTGATTTTGCCAAGCCCGAAGACTTGTTCGCCGCCATCGGCCGCGGCGAGGTGAAATCTACGCAAATCATGAACGCGGCGCACGCGTTGGTATCACCGGTCGCACCGGTCGCACCGGTCGAGCGGCCGGCGTTGCCTACAGCGCGGCCGGCAACGACCTCGCGCGGGCCGACCGGGGTAAGCGTTCAGGGTGTGGGCAATCTGCTGGCGCGCATGGCCAAGTGCTGCAACCCGGTGCCGGGCGATGCCATCGTCGGTTTCATCACGCGCGCTCAGGGCATTACCGTGCACCGCCAGGATTGCTTGAACGCGCTTAGACACCAAGACGAGCACGGCGAGCGCTTGATCGAAGTAAACTGGGGCGAGCAGCCGGATCGTACCTACCCGGTGGAAATCGCGATCACCGCGCATGATCGCTCGGGCCTGTTGCGCGATATCACGAGCCTATTGGCCAACGAGCGGGTGAACGTCGTCGCGGTCAACACCCAAACCGACAAACACGATCACATCGCGCGCATGACCTTTACGCTCGAGATCCCCAACCTCGAAACGCTGAGCCGTATCTTGGCCCTAATTGACAAGTTGCCGAACGTGCTGAGCGTCCACCGCCGCGCGAGCTGACGTTTCGCGCGCAACTAGAAGGCGAAGGTCAGACCAATCTCGCCGTAGGCGTCCGAGCACTTGATGGTCGCCGTATCTTGGCAATCGTGCAGCTTCTCGTACACGCCGCCAATGCTGAGATAGGCATTGCCGCCCATGGCAAGATAGACGCCGGCGCGTCCGCCGTAGGCATCGAAGTCATCGAAGTTCTCCACATAGGTCCGCCGGTAGAACGCACCGACGTAGGGCTTGATCGGTCCGCGCGTGGAGAACACGTAGCCGATCCCGGGGCTCAGCTTGTTGATGGTGGGCTCGATACCCTGTCGTGTCTCGCCATAGAGGCTGAGCGACAGGCCATTCAAGACGTAGTAGTTAACCCCTAAGCCAACGGTGTAGTAGTCGTTGTTGTTGACCTGCCCCGTGCCGATACCGAGCGTCACCCCGACGCTGCCGCGCTCGAAGGCGTCGGCCAAGGCCGATCCCGCCAAACCAGCGAACAACAGGCCGACAATAATTTGGACTTTGGTTATCGGCGATATTCGCAGTGCAAGCACGATTCGTCTCCTCGGTCGTGGGGATTGGTGTAGCCCGGGTTGCGACTCAGTCGATCAGACGCAAGGCTTGAAAAAGCTCCGTGGTTACGTTGGCGAGCGCAATGTCGCGCGCCTTCTCATCGCGCCGACCCTTGTATTCTGCTGTGCCCTTGGCGAGCCCTTTGTCGCCCAGCACCAGCCGGTGCGGGATGCCGATCAAGTCGAGATCGGCGAACATGACCCCAGGCCGCTCATTGCGGTCGTCGAACAACACATCGAAGCCTGCCCCGGTGAGCGTGTGGTAAAGCTCTTCGGCGGCGGTGCGCACCGCCTGTGACTTGTGATAACCAATCGGCACCAGGGCCACTTGAAAAGGCGCGATGGCGTCCGACCAGATGATGCCGTTGTCGTCGTGATTTTGTTCGATGGCGGCGGCCACCACGCGTGACACGCCGATGCCGTAGCAGCCCATGGGCATGACCACCGTGCGCCCGGCATCATCGAGCACGGTCGCCTGCATGGCCTCGCTGTACTTGGTGCCGAGCTGAAAAATGTGACCGACCTCGATGCCGCGCCGGATTTCGAGCGTGCCGTTGCACTTGCCCTCGTTGCCAGGGCAGGGATCGCCGGCGATGACGTTGCGGATATCGGCCACTTCCGGCTCCGGCAAGTCGCGCCCCCAGTTGACGTTGCGCAGGTGTTGGCCGTCCTTGTTGGCGCCGCAGACAAAGTCCGCCAAGCGCGCGGCTGATTCATCGGCGATCACCTGGATCGCGAGACCCGCCGGCCCGATGGAACCGGGTTCGCAGTGCGCCACGGCCTCGACCTCTCCCGGTGTGACAAACTCAAGGGGCTTGGCGACATGCGCGAGTTTCTCGGCCTTGATCGGGTTGAGCTCGTGATCGCCGCGTAGTACCAGCGCCACCACGCCGCCGGTGCCGCGCACGAGCAGTGTCTTGAGTGTCCGTTTCGGGTCGACTTTCAGAAAGCGGCTCACTTCTTCGATCGTGTGCTGCCCCGGGGTGGCGACTGGCTCCATCGCCGCCGTGGGGGCAGCGCGCTTGCCGAACGGCGGCAGGGCGGTGGCCAGCTCGACATTGGCCGCGTAGTCGCAGGCGTTGCAGAGAGCGATGGCGTCCTCGCCGGAGTCGGCGAGCACGTGGAATTCGTGCGAAGCGCTGCCGCCGATGGCGCCGGTATCGGCCGCCACCGGCCGAAAGGCGAGCCCCACGCGCCGGAAGATACGCGAGTAGGTGTCGTACATCACGTCGTAAGTTTCCTTGAGCGAGGCCTGGTCGACGTGGAAGGAATAGGCGTCCTTCATCAGGAACTCACGGGCGCGCATCACGCCAAAGCGCGGGCGGATCTCGTCGCGGAACTTCATCTGAATCTGGTAGAAGTTCGCCGGCAGTTGGCGATAGCTCTTGATCTCGCGCCGAATGAGGTCGGTGATGACTTCTTCGTGCGTCGGACCAAAACAGAAATCGCGACGGTGCCGGTCTTGGAGGCGCAGCAACTCCGGTCCGTATACGTCCCAGCGACCGGACTCCTGCCACAACTCCGCCGGCTGCACGGCGGGCATCAGCACCTCTTGAGCGCCAGCGCGGTCCATTTCTTCGCGCACGATCGCCTCGACCCGACGCAGCACCCGCAGCCCAAGTGGCAACCAGGTGTAGATCCCGGCGGCCAGCTTGCGGATCATGCCGGCGCGCAGCATGAGCTTGTGCGAGATGGTTTCGGCCTCCGCCGGTGTTTCGCGGACGGTGGACAGCAACAGGCGGGAGGCGCGCATCGGGCGTTCTTATTAGGAGTGGGCGAGCGGAAAGTATAAGCGAGAACCGCGGCCCGCAAAACGGGCCGCGGTGGCGCCAACCCCGGGGCGCACAAAAAACTACTTGATGTTCAACCCTTCTTTGGCGATGCCATCAAGAAGATTGTTCATCTCGGCGATAACTGCCTTGTTCGCGTCAGAACCTGTCGCCGGCGCGCGCGTGTAAGCGACGTAGACGTTCTTGGGCTCGGCCACGGTTGCGTACACGACCACGGCGTAGGGACAGTAGGCAATGTTGTGCGCATCGGCCTCCATCGTCTTGCGCGACACCACCGCGGAGCAGAACGAGAAAGCCTGCCCCTCGTTGTAGATCTTGGTCGGCGTGCCGAGGTCTTTGCCCGTACGCTCGAGCATATTACTGATGTGCGAGGTATGGTCAATCACGAGTCCGCGGTTCTTGATGGCATTCTCCACGTCATCGCGAACGTTCTCGAACTTCGCTTCCTTCGAGTAGCGCACGATCACGTTACTGTCGGCGGTCGCTCCCGTCGCAGGCGTCTTTGGCGCGGGTGGGCTACAGGCGGCAACTGCGGTGGCAACGACAAGCGAGATGAATAACGTTTTCATGGCTTCCTCCTTGTGTCGGCCAGGCTCACGGCCGAAAATCATGACGGGATGTTAGCTCAGCACCAATCACCGATTCTAACGTGCCGCGCCGATTCAACAGCGGTACTGTGAACACGCCTTCGCGGCGCGACTTCATCACGCCCCAATAGCTGTGGGGAGCGGCCGCTTAGCGACAGATTGCCCTAGTCGGCAGTTTCGCTGTATTGACGAAGATCAAGAATCGTTCGGATTCGGTACACGGCTAGATTCGATCGGCATACGAGGCGCACCACCGTGACTGGAATCTCGCAACGCACAAGTGCCCGCCGCAATTCATGCCGATGCTTCCATCTGGCGTTTCATGGCGGAACCGCCACCGCACATGGGCGGTGACTTTCGTCATGGTCCGCGGCCGGGTGGCGGGTCGGTAGTCGGCATTGCAGAAGCATCTCCGGCCATCATATGCGCTTGTGCTGAGCGTTGAGCGCTTTGCAAGCGTACGATCATGGAGCAAAGAAGCTGACGCACCTCACGCGATAGCTGAAGCGACATGAGGTGCGTTACTTCGGGCGAGCTGTCAGCGGCGACCGCCGCCGGGACCCATACCGCCACCGGGGCCAGGCCCCGGTCCGCCACCCCTGCCGCGCGCCGGCGGCTCATCGGGCAGCGTCACGCCCTGCTGCTTGGCGCGCTCCTGCATCTGCTTGTGATGTTCGGCGCGGATCTGCTCGCGTTCCTGCTCGGTCTTCGCCGCGCGCATCTTGGCCTGATGTGCGGCGCGCTCTTCCTGTGTCATGAGCTGTGAGCCGTAGATCTGATCCTGCGTGCGCAGCTGGGTCTGGTCCTGGGCGCGTGTCGGATCACGCGCCTGATCGGCTCCCAATACCAACCCGCCGTTTGCGGCGAGTGCTGCGCCGACGATCAAGACGATAAGTGATTTGTATTTCATGACTGCCTCCTTGAGACAATTGACGTCTTTTCTCCCTTGCGCTGTTGTTGGGGTCACTGGTTCGCCTTTTCACCTCTTAAGACGTCCCGGCGCATCGGCCGTTGACCCTTGACCGACGAACGGCCCGCGGCAAATAGCCGCAGACGATTCGTCGGGTTATCTGACGGAAATCAAGAAAGAGGGGAGTGAGGGGATGGCGGGGCGATGATGCTAGCCCGCGCTCGTCGGCCAGAGCTGTGCCGCGCCGCGCACGCCAGAAGAATCGCCGTGGACATTGGCAACAAGGCGCGTGCGTAGCTCATCGTTACTCGCTCCTGACATCCTGTCTAACGCGACATTCGCACGTCCATGTGCAGCAAACACCGCGCGCGCGAGATGATCGCGGCCATCGCGGTAGAGGTGTTTTATGTTCGACATGCCGCCACCCAGGACAATCACGTGCGGGTCGAGGATGTTAACCACCACCGATAGCGCGCGGCCAAAGCGTTCGAGGTAGCGCTGCAACGCTGCTTGCGCGATATGGTCGTGAGCGTTTGCCCGCGCCACGATGGAAATGGCATCCAAACCGGACTCACCGCCATGTGTGACATAGTCACGCACCAGACCGGGTCCCGAGAGAAAAGTCTCCACGCAGCCGCGTTTGCCGCAATAACACTCCGGGCCGTCAGCTTCGAGCACGTTGTGCCCCCATTCGCCGGCGATGTGTTGCAGGCCTTCGACGATCTGGCCATTGACGACGATCCCGCCGCCCACGCCGGTGCCGAGAATGACGCCGAACACCACCGGTTCACCACGCCCGGCCCCGTCAAGCGCTTCCGACAACGCGAAGCAGTTGGCGTCGTTGGCAATACGCACCTCGCGCGCCAGCAGCCGTTCCAGATCCTGTTTGATCGGCTTACCGTTCAGGCACGTGGTGTTGGAGTTTTTCAGGAGACCCGTGCGTGTCGAGATCGCACCCGGGGTGCCGATGCCGACGTGGCAGGCCCTTCCCGCGCGTCGGTCGAGATCGCGAACCAGTCCGGCGAGGTTCTCGAGTATCGCTTCATAACCCTTGTCCGCCGGGGTGGCGCGCCGTTCGCGATGCACGATGTGACCGGCCGCATCCATCAGAACGCCTTCAGTTTTTGTTCCCCCAAGGTCGATACCTATGCGCAGCATCGAGGTCCATCCGAAGCACAAGTTTGGTTAGGATTCTAACGCATGCGACTTCCGTCGCAGTGGCGCAGGCATTTCTCTAGACCAGAAGACAAAAGGCGAGGGAACAGTTACGCTGCGCGCCGATCGGGTCGGTATAACGAGCGCTACCAGGGAGGTGTGCACGTGAAGTATCGTCGGGTCGTCATCACGCGACACGGTAATCCGGATGCGCTGCAAGTTGTGTTGGCGCCTTTGCCCGAGCCCGCGGAGGGCCAGGTGCGTATCAAGGTGCAGGCAGCCGGGGTCGCGTTCGTCGATCTTATGATGCGCGCCGGGCGTTACCCGGGCGCACCGCCGCTCCCGTACAGCCCGGGTTTTGATGTCGTGGGTCGCATCGACAAGCTCGGTCCAGGCGTCGAAAACCGCAGGTTGGGTGACATGGTCGCGGCGCTCACGCGCTTCGGTGGTTACGCTGAATACGTGTGTGTGCCAGCCGACCATCTCGTGCCAGTACCGCCGAACACGGAAGCCGTCGACGCGGCCCCCTTGGTATTGAATTACGTGACCGCGTATCAGCTGCTGCACCGCGTGGCGCGGGTTCAGAAGGGCGAGCGCATTCTCGTTCACGGCGGCGCAGGCGGGGTCGGCACGGCGCTCCTGCAATTGGGCAAGCTTGCCGGGCTTGAGATGTACGCGACCGCATCGAAGGGCAAGCACGAGCTCATCAAGGACCTCGGCGCCACCCCCATTGACTACCAAAACGAAGACTTCGTTGCCCGCATTCGTGAGCTTACCGGCGACGGCGTGGATGCCGTCTTCGATCCGATCGGCGGCTGGCACTGGCGCCGCTCCTATCGCTGTCTGCGGCGCGGCGGCCGGCTGGTGCCGTATGGCGTATCGGTAGCCTTCCATGAGGGCATGGGTAAGATTGCGTCGAGCCTTGCCTTGTTGCTGTGGCTCATGCTGATCCCCAGCGGCCGCAAGGTGTGCTGGATATTCGGCGTCATGGCGCCGCCGTACAGCAGCCGCAAGCTAGCGCAGGAGGACCTGGCCATGCTGTTTGGGCTGCTGTTTCACGGCAAGATCAGACCCATCATCGGCATGCGCTTGCCGCTCGACGACGCAATGCGCGCCCATATCTTGCTGCAACAATCAAAGGTTACCGGCAAGATCGTGTTGTACTGCAACCATTAGCGGACGTTGCACGGAACCGGTGCGTGCCCGATAAGAATCGGAATCACGGGTTCGCGCGCGAGATGCACTGTGGCATAGTCAGTTCCATGATTGAGCGTGCTACACGGCTGCGCGCATGACTTCCTACTCGAATAGTGCTCGCGCACGAACGATGGGTGCCGCCGCGCTGGCGCTGGTGGCAGTCAGCCTGCCGGTGCGCGCGCAACCTCAAGCCGTCGACGCACCCGCCATCATCAAGGCCGCGATCGAGTACTGGCGCGACGTGTCGTCGTATTCGGTCTCCGAGATGGCAATCCATCGTCCGGATTGGGAACGTCGCATGACCATCCGCGTGTGGACGCGCGGCAACAAGGAATCGCTGGTGCGTGTCGTCGCCCCCGCCAAGGACACCGGCAACGCAACATTGCTGCTCGACAACGACATGTGGAGCTACACGCCCAAGATCAACCGCGTCATCAAGATTCCATCGAGCATGATGAATCAGAGTTGGATGGGGTCGGACTTTTCCAACAACGATCTGGCCAAGGCCGATGACCTGATCGAGCAGTACACGCATAAGCTGCTTGCCACCGAGACGCAGGACGGTCGCAAAGTCTGGACCATCGAATCAACACCCAAGGAAACGGCACCGGTTGTCTGGGGTCGCGAGATCGTCAAGGTCCGCGACGACTACAATCTAATCGAGCATGCCTTTTACGATCAAGCCGGCGAGCTGGTCAAGAAGCTAACGAGCCTTGAGATCAAGCCAATGGGCGGGAAGGTCATCGTCACGCGCCAGCGCATGCAGCGCGTCGACAAGCCCGGCGAGTGGACAGAGATCGTGGTGCGGGAGATGAAGTTCGGCGTCGATCTGCCGGCCAGCGTCTTTACCATTTCCAACCTCAGCAACCCGCGGGAATAACGTTGAGATGAACGTCACCCTGCGCTTTGCCTGGCGTAACCTGTGGCGGCATGCGCGCCGCACCTGGCTTACGGCGTCGGCGATTGCTTTTTCCGCCGCGCTGCTGGTGTTCATGATCACGCTACAGCTTGGCGCTTATGACATGATGATCGACACCAGCCTGCGTGTTTATACGGGTCAATTACAGGTGCAGCGCAGCGGCTACCTGGACAAGCCGCAGATGCGCTCAACCGTGCCGGAGGCCGCCGCGCTTGCGGCCGAGTTACGCGCGGCCGGTTTTCCCGCGGTGGCAGCTCGTGCGCAGGGGTTCGCGCTCGCGTCGAGCGGCTCCCGATCCTACGGCGTGCCGGTCAGCGGCGTGGAGCCGAAGTACGAGCCGCTGGTTTCGACCATCCCGAAGCGGTTGGCGCAGGGCCGCTACCTGCGGGAGGCAGATGCGTACGAGGCGGTGATCGGCGCGACGCTTGCGCGCAATCTCAAGATCAAGGTCGGTGACGAGCTCACCCTGCTCGGATCTGGTCGCGACGGGTCCGTGGCAGCCACTATCGTTCCCGTGGTCGGAATTTTCGACAGCGGCAACCCGGAGCTCGATCGCCACCTCGTGCAGTTACCGCTTGCCGCATTCCAAGAGGTATTCAGCATGGGCAGCGATGCCCACGCCATCGTGCTGAGTGGCATGGAGCTGCGCGAGCTGCCGAAGGCTGCGACCCGCGCCCGCGCGTTGTTGCCGGCGGATAGAGAATTGGTGGTGCTCGAATGGCAAGAATTGTTGCCGGGTATCGAGCAGGCGATCGAGGCCGACATGGTGCAGAACTGGTTCACCTATATCATTTTGATCATTGTCGTGACCTTCAGCATTCTCAACACCTTCTTGATGTCGGTACTGGAGCGCACGCGCGAATTCGGCGTGATGCTGGCGCTGGGCGCGACACCGTATCGTATCGGTAGTTTGGTGATGGTTGAGTCCGTCTTGCTGGCGCTGCTCGGCCTCGGCATTGGTTTGGTCGTGGGCGGCGGGCTGGCGGTCTACTTTCATTTGGAGGGTTTTACGTTCCCCGGCATGGCCGAGCTGTATGCGCAGTTCGGGTTGCCGGGACGCATTCATGCCAAGCTCTCGTTCAACGCTATCGCGGTGGGCCCCGCGGTGATCTTCCTGTTCACCGTGGTGGCGGCGCTCTATCCGGCGCTGCGCATACGGCGGTTGGCGCCGGTTGAGGCGATGCACGCGGTGTAGGCACATGCGAAAGACTCCGCTGCTTCTCACGCTCGCTTGGCGCAATCTCTGGCGCCACCGCGGCCGCACCGCCGCTATCCTGTTCGCGCTCGCGCTCGGTGTCTGGTCGATGGTGGCGCTCGCGGCGCTGTCGCGCGGCTCGCTCGAAAGCCAGCTCAAGAAATCGATCGACAACCTTACCGGCCATATTCAGTTGCACGCGCCCGCTTACCGCGACGATCCGGTCATCGAGCATCGTCTGTCCCCGCCGGATGCGCCGTTGACGGAGGCGCTCGCGCATCCGTCGATTCGCGCCTGGGCGGGGCGGGTGCGCGTGCCGGCGGTGGTGGCAAGTGAGCGCGAGTCGGCCGGTGTCGTGCTGCTCGGCATCGACCCGGAGCAGGAGCGGAAGGTCTCGTTCATCGGCAGTGCCATTACCAGCGGGCGCTATCTCGAAGCCAGTGATGAACCCGGACTGCTACTCGGGCGCAAGCTCGCCGAGCAATTGGAGACCGAGCTCGGGCGGCGCGTGGTGCTGATGAGCCAAGACGTCAACAACACCGTCGCCGACCGGGGTTTCCGCGTGGTCGGCATCTTCGACGGCGAACCGCAGGCGATCGAAACAGGATTCGTATTTGTTGGGCGCGCCACCGCGCAGCAGATGCTCGGCATGGGTGACGCGCTATCGGAGATCGTCGTGCGTGCAGACGACCGCAACCGGCTAGAGGCGCCGCTCGCGGCCTTGCGTGCCGCCGCGCCCACGCTCGATACCGAGCCGTGGTCCGTGGTCGAGCCACTGCTCACGCTGACCGAGAAAGTGGTGAACGTCATTTTGATCGTCTGGTATGCGATTGTGTTCGCCGCCATGTCGTTCGGACTCGTCAACACGCTGCTCATGGCGGTGTTCGAGCGCACGCGCGAGTTCGGGTTGTTTCAGGCGCTCGGTATGCCGCCGCGCAATATTCTCGGACAGGTGTTGACGGAGTCGGTCATTCTTCTTGGCATCGCGCTCGCGCTCGGAAATGTCGCGGCCTGGGCCACTGTGCGTGCGCTCAAAAATGGACTCGACCTCTCGGCCTTTGCCGAAGGATTCGAGATGTTTGGCGTGAGCCCAATTATCTACCCGGCGCTGACCGCAACCGACGTCACGGCGGCCAATGGACTGGTGGCCGTGTTGGGTTTGGTCGCGAGCCTCTATCCGGCGTGGCGCGCCGCGCGCCACGTGCCGGTCGAGGCGCTGACACGCGTATAGGCGGATGGTAAACACATGACGGAACACACTGTAATACTCCGCAACGTGAGCAAGGTCTACCGCCAGAACGCGGTGGCGGTGCAGGCGCTCACGGACATCAACCTCGAAATCCCGCGCAAGGATTTTCTCTGTCTCTCCGGCCCCTCGGGTTCGGGCAAGAGCACGCTGCTCAACCTCATCGGTGGTTTGGACAAGCCGACCACGGGCGAGATCACAGTCGCTGGCGAACGCGTCGATCAACTCGGCAAGGGGGGTCTTGCGCGGTTGCGGTTGCACAAGATCGGTTTCGTCTTCCAGGCATACAATCTGATTCCGGTGCTAACCGCGCGAGAAAATGTCGAGTTCGTCATGCAGTTGCAGGGTCGCTCTCCGGCGGAACGCGGCGCCAAGGCGCGCGAGATTCTGCAAGAGGTCGGCCTCGAAGGCCTGGAGGGTCGGCGGCCGGGCGAGCTGTCCGGTGGGCAGCAGCAGCGCGTGGCGGTGGCGCGCGCCATAGTCTCGGAGCCGTCGCTGGTGCTGGCTGACGAACCAACCGCCAATCTCGACTCCAAGACTGCCGAAAATCTGATGCAGCTCCTGGTGCACATGAACAAGGAGCACCACGTGACCTTCATCTTCTCCACGCACGACAGGCTGGTGATGGATTTCTCGCGTCGCCTCATCAAGCTGCATGACGGTCGGATCGTGGATGACGAGAAAAGGGGTGCAGGTGCCGTGGGCTGACAAGACATTGCGCGCCGGTTCGCGAAGCACAAGCCGTGCGCAGACGGTCACGCGTGATGCGGTAACGTCCGAACCGCCGCCATGAAACCACGCGCGCTGGCCGAGGCGTATATCGACGCGTTTTGCGCAGGCGACATCAAGCGCCTCGCGACATTATTGGCGCCCGACCTGCGATTTGCGGGGCCGCTGCGTCAATTTGACTCACGGGCGGCCTACCTCGAAAGCCTGCAGGACGATCCGCCCGTGACGTGCGCGTATCGTGTCATGAGTGCGGTGGAGGACGATGACGCCGTGGCGGTTTTTTGGGAGTACCGGAAACCCGGCGCACCACTTGTCATCGCGCAACTGTTCAAGACGCGAGACAGCGCGATTCACGATATCGTAATAGTGTTCGACTCGGCGTCGTTGACGTAACGCCGCGCGCACTAAGCCTGTTGCGCCTTTTGCTCCGGTGGCGCGGCCTCGGCGGCGAGGAAGTACGTCTGACTGATCGCGGCGTTGATGTCGATGAGCCCCAGCTCCAGCACGTCGATGAACTCGTGCAGGCTCGCTTGCTTCATGTTCTCCGGCTCGGACTCGATTACGATGTTTTGCAGGCGTTCGACGTGCGCCAGCGCCGCTTCGTGGCGAGGGAGCGAGCGCATGCAGCTGCCGACCTCGGCCACGCAGTGATAGAAGGCGCGCGGGAACAGCCGCTCCTTGAACAGAAATCGCAGCACCTCCGGCCGCGCGATGCGCGTCTGCACGCTGCGCCGGTACATCTGATAACCCGAAAGCGATTTGAGCACGCTCATCCATTGGATGTTCTGGAAAGGCGTGAGCTCCGGGCTGCTGTCGGGCAGCAGATTGGCCGAGCGCACGTCGATGATGCGCGCGGTCATGTCGGCGCGCTCCAGATTGCGGCCCATGCGCAGAAACTGGTAACCCTCGTCCTGTGACATGGTGCCGGCCAGCAGCCCCGTGATCTGTTGCACGCCCAGGATAATCCCGCGCAGATATTCATAGCGGCGCTTCTGCCCGAGCACGCTGGTGAGATTGCTCTTGGCGAAGAAGTGCAGCTCGTTGATCTGCTCCCAGGCCTCGCGCGGAATATAGTCACGCACAGTGCGCGCGTTCTCGCGGGTGCGCGCTAGCGAGGTCAGAATCGAGCTGGGGTTGGCGGTATCGCCCACCATGAACTTGAGCACCGAGCGTTCGTCGGAGTCGGTGTATTGCTGGCGAAACAGCTCGTGATTGCCGGAAATATCGACCAACGGCGCCCACCCGGGCCGCACGTTGCGCGGCAAATCGAGCAACAGGTTGGCGTTGACGTTGATCATGCGCGCCGTGTTCTCGGAGCGCTCCAGGTAACGCGCCGCCCAGTAGAGGTTCTCCGCGACCCGCGACAGCATCAAGGGCTCCCCTCGTCCACGATCCAGGTATCCTTGCTGCCGCCGCCCTGCGAGGAGTTGACCACCGTCGAGCCCTTGCGCAACGCGACGCGCGTCAGACCCCCGGTCGTCACGTAAGTCGACTCGCCCGAGAGGATGAACGGACGCAGATCGACGTGGCGCGGCTCAACGTGCGTCTCGACCAAGGTGGGCGTGGTCGACAGCGTCACCAGCGGCTGCGCGATGTAGTTGCGCGGGTCTTTGCGGATGAGTCTGGCGAATTCCTCGCGCTCCTTGGCGCTTGCGTGCGGCCCGATCAGCATGCCGTAGCCGCCAGACTCGTTGGCCGGTTTCACCACCAGCTTGTCCAAATTGGCGAGGACATGCTCGCGCTCCTTGGCGTCGGTGCACAGATAGGTCGGAACGTTCTGCAGCAGCGGTTCTTCACCCAGGTAATACTTGATTGCCTTCGGTACGTAGGCGTACACCACCTTGTCGTCAGCCACGCCGGCGCCGGGCGCGTTGGCCAGCGTGACCTTGCCGGCCTTCCAGGCGCGCATCAGCCCCCGCACGCCAAGCTGCGAGTCGGGGTTGAACGCCTCGGGGTCGAGGAACAAGTCATCGATGCGGCGATAAATGACATCGACGCGCGTGAGCCCCTCGACCGTACGCATGTACACGCAATCGTCGCTCTCGACCACGAGGTCGCGGCCCTCGACCAGCTCCGCGCCCATTTGCTGCGCAAGATACGCGTGCTCGAAGTAGGCCGAGTTGTAAATGCCGGGAGTCAGCACCACAACCTCCGGCCGCGCCACGCTGCGTGGCGCCACCGAGCAGAGCATGTCGTAGAGCTGGGAAGGGTAGTCGTCGACCGGGCGGATGCTGTGTTCTTCGAACAACTCGGGGAACACGCGCTTCATCACCAGTCGGTTCTCGAGCATGTAGGACACGCCCGACGGCACGCGCAAGTTGTCCTCCAGCACGTAGATGGTGCCGTCCTTGTCGCGTATCAGGTCCGAGCCGCAGATGTGCGCCCAAACCCCGCGCGGTGGGCTCACGCCCTCGCACTGCGGGCGGTAGTTCTTGGAGCTGGCCAGGATCTCGCGCGGGAAGACACCGTCCTTGACGATCTTCTGCTCGTGATACAGATCATCGATGAAAAGGTTGAGCGCCTTGACCCGCTGCCTGAGTCCGGCCTCGACCCGCTGCCACTCCTCGCCCGGGATGACGCGCGGAATGATGTCGAATGGCCAGGCGCGGTCGATCGAGCCGCCTTCCTCGGAATAGACGGTGAAGGTCACGCCCATCACGCGCATGGCGACGTCGGCCGCCTGGCGGCGCTCGTCGATTTCGCGGTCTGTGAGCGTGCGCAGATAGTCGCACACATGCGCGGCCGCCGGGCGCGGCTTGCCGGCCGCGCGAATCAGCTCGTCATAGTAGCCTTTGACCTTGTAGCTTCCCCAGCGAATTGCCATGTGTTGTTGTCGTTGCTCTTGCCTGTCCAGTAATACCAGCAATCCGTGCGCAAGGCAAAAACACCGAGCGTTTGTGCTAGAGTGCCGCGCCCAAAAAGCGACTATCATTGAGCGCATGACGTATTGCCTGGCCATCAAGGTCGACGCCGGTTTGGTGTTCGCCGCCGATTCGCGCACCAACGCAGGTGTCGACTACATCTCCACGTACCGCAAGATGCACGTCTTCGGCGTGTCCGGCGAGCGACTGATTGTGCTGCTTGCCTCCGGCAACCTCGCCACCACGCAGGCGGTGCTCAACGCCATCCAGCGCGATCTCGAAGACCCCTCGGCGCCGGAGAGTTTGAATACCTTTCACTACCTATTCGATGCCGCGCACTACATCGGGCAAATCAGCCAGCGGGTGCAGGCCGAGTACCGCGAGCCGCTCAAGGAGGACAAGATCAGCCCCGAGGCGAGCTTTATCCTGGGCGGACAGATCCACGGGCGAGACCCGAATATCTATATGATCTACCCGCAGGGCAATTACATCTCGGCCTCGAACGACAAGCCGTACCTGCAAGTCGGCGAGACCAAGTACGGCAAGCCGATTCTCGATCGCATCATTCGCCCCAACACCTCGCTCGAAGACGCCGCGCGCTGCGCCCTGGTGTCGATCGACTCCACCATGCGCGCAAACATCTCGGTCGGCCCGCCGGTGGAAGTGGCGATCTATCAGCGTGACGAGCTCGAGCTACGTCGCAACGTCACGCTCGATTACGAAACGCCAATGTTTCGCGAGATGCAGAAGCGCTGGAACGAGGGCCTGCGGCGGGCCTTCGATAGACTGCCGCGCTTCGACTGGGAAAAATAGCAGCCTAGGCCGCTACGCCCATGATCACGCGGTGCACGAAGCGTAGCTTCTCCACCGTGTGCGGGGAGTGCGCAAAGGGGTAGGCATCGCGCAGCCCCATCGAACGGTTGAGCGCGTTGAGTGCGAGCGTCAACCGCACCCAATCGGCAAGTAATTCATCGAACCCCACGCGCGTTGTCTGCGCCGCGGCGTGCGCGAACGCTGCCTCCGGGGCGCGCACCGCCGCGCCTTGCAGCGCGAAGCCGAAATCGTGCGCGGTGTCGAGGGTGTCGACCATGTGAAGGTAATGCGCCCACGTCTCCGCCCAATCCTCCCATGGATGCGCGGTGGCATACGCACTCACGAACGACTCTTGCCAATCGGCGCGCGCGCCTTGCGCGTAGTAGGCGCTCAACGCCACGTCGTAATCGGTGCGTTCGTCGCCGAACAGCTCGCGAAACGGCTCGTGCCAGTGCGCGCCCCGCACGAGGCGATCCCAGTACAGGTGCGCCACCTCGTGCCGGAAATGGCCGAGCAGGGTGCGGTACTGCTCGCCCATCTGCTCGCGCACGCTTTCGCGCGAACTCGGGTCGGCCTCTTCTATATTAATGGTGATCAGCCCGCCGCGATGGCCGGTGAGTACGCGCTGCGCGCCGGAGATATCGGTGAATTCCGAGCCGTCTGTCATGTCGGCCAGAAACTCGAACGCGAGCCCGTTAACCGGATCGGCATCGCGCCCGATCACGGGCAGGCCGAGCGAGTAGAGCGTGTAGAGCAAGCGCCGCTTGGCGCGCTCGATGCGCATCCACAGCACGCGGTTACGCGGTTCGGACAGATTCGGAATCATCTGGTTGAGCCGGCAGGCCTGGCAGTACGCGTTCGGGTCATCGGGCGCGACCATCCAGTTGCATACGTTTTCTTTCGCGTAGTGCTGGCACTGGCGGTAGTTCATGCCGTCAGCCAAGGCACGGTGCGTGCCGTCGGCATTGGGCTCGATGGCGCTCATCACTTGGCGTCCCGGCAGAAAACCCAGCGCGCGCTGGCAGACCACGCACTGCGAGTTCTCGAAGTACACGGTGTTGCCGCACGTGCATTGGAAACTGCGCATCGGGCCTCCGGGCCAATCGCTGTTTCGTCAAATTTACGGGCATTGGAGAGGGGCGACAAGGCGCTACTACGCGCGCATGTTGCTCAAGGCGAGAGCGCGGGCGTAAGCTGCTCTCAGGGAACATCAAAGAGCGAGGGAGCGCCATGAATGTGTTAGCCGTTCGCCGCCCGGGGCAGAAGGGGACGCAGCGACTTGTCGAGCGATATGGAAGGCAGCTTGTCTGTGTGCGATATCGCTACGACTCCGAGACTGCCAAGCGCTACAAGACGGTCGAGTTGATCATCGAGGAAATGTCTTGGCGGCAGCCGCCTCCGCCTATTGTGCCCGCGATCCCCGTGGAGCGTGGTCCACGTCGCGTTGGCGTGCGCATCTTCTATCGTGAACGCGCCCTGCGGGAGAAAGTCCGTGCCGCCGGTGGCCAGTGGTCGGCCAACGAGAAGCTTTGGCGCCTGCCCCTCGACAAGGTCCGCGCGCTCCAGCTTGAGCATCGCATCGCCAAGCGCTAGGTTGCTAGATATGGAAACCGGATGCCACTACTGGAATCCAGTTGCTATTAATGGCAACGGTTACTACCGGTTTCCATGCCGTCCAATTAATAGTTAGCTGCCCCAATCAAGGAGACAATCAAGAGATGCGGAAACCAATTTTTCTGATTACTACAACACTACTTGGGCTTGTGCTGTTTCATTCATCGCTTCAGGCTCAGCCAGAATGCAAGACAGAATCATTTCCTCCGTTACCGGATGTAGCTATTAGCGCGGTAACCCAGGAAGCCGCACCAGCGCCACACTGCAAAGTTGCCGGAGTAATTGGACCGGAAACCCATTTCGAATTACTCCTGCCCAAAAAATGGAACGGCAGGTTCGTCATGGGCGGTGGAGGTGGTTTCGTTGGTTCGGTAATGAATACGTCACTGATGTTTAGCTCTCTGCAATCCGGTTACGCCACGGTCGGCACCGACACCGGCCATCAGGCACATCCCCTGGATGCCAGCTGGGCGCTGGATAATCCGAAACGCCTGATCGACTTTGGCCACCGGGCGGTGCATCAGACAGCAGTCACGGCCAAGGCATTAATTAAGGCCTACTATAAGAACGACATTGTCCACAGTTACTTTACTGGCTGTTCTCGCGGTGGTGGTCAGGCCATCGTGTCGGCGCTACGTTACCCCGACGATTTTGACGGCGTTGTTGCGGGTGCTTATGCCATTGACTGGACTCGCATTGCTGTGCAGGCAAGCCAGATCAACCAGGCCATGTATCCGGATCCCAATAATCTGCAGGAGGCAGTGGTTGGACCCAGGGAGCAGGAACTGATTGAGTCGTCGTATCTTGCCATGTGCGATTCGCAGGATGGAATCGAAGACGGCATCCTCAATGATCCCCGGCAATGCAAGTTCGATGTGACGACTTTGTTATGCAAAGGTGAAAAAACCGACAAATGTCTCAGCAAGCAACAGCTGAAGGCCGTCAAGGTTGTCTATGATGGCCCCAAAGACTCGGCAGGCAAATCGTTGTATTACGGTTTCCCCTTTGGAGGCGAAACATCAGCTGGTGGTTGGTCGCGCTGGTTGACCGGTGGCCTGAAATACCAGGACGACATGAATGAGTTCCAGGGTGGCGTGGAAACCGGCGATTTCCAGGCGCCGGTTTCACCGAGTGCTTTTTACGGCTTCGGCAATGGGATCATGAGGTACTTTGTTTACAATGATCCGGACTGGACGTATGAAAATCACGACTATGATACGTTCCAAAAAGATTCGAAGCGAGCTGCGGAAATATTGAATGCCACCAATCCGGATTTATCGGCATTCCGCAAGCGTGGTGGTAAGATGATTCTTTACTCGGGCTGGTCGGACAATGCCCAATCTGGACTGGCGATGGTGGGATATTATGAAAATGTCCTGGCATACGATAAGTCTGCGGCTAAAGATACCCGTCTGTTTATGATGCCCGGCGTAGAGCATTGCTTTGGCGGTCCTGGACCATCATTTGTGAATTATCTGACCGAGATCGACAAGTGGGTACAGTCTGGCGAGGCGCCCGACAAAGTTACTGCGTATTGGCTTAATCAAAAAATGCAACCCACTGGCTCAAGACCGGTTTGCGCCTATCCTGAAGTCGCCAGATATGACGGCAAAGGGGATACACGCGATGCGTCGAGCTTCAGTTGTATTGCCCCCTAACAGGCATAGGTTGCAATAATCCGAGCGCCTCCTGTCAGCGCATGGCAATATGTGCTGGACCAAAGCTGAATGATCCACTTAGCAGGCTTGATCAGCTAACAAGCCCATGCAGTCGGACCATCCAGTTCGCTACGCGAATTGTCTGGCCGCTGATGCGCAGCGTTATGTGCATTTCAGGATCTTGACTATAGTATCAATAGTGATACTATTACTAAATGAGTGGCGTAGCCAAGATCTTGAAGGATATGAGATCCAATCCCAAGGGGATACGATTCTCTGATCTCAAAAAAGTCTGTGAACACTACTTTGGCCCACCGCGGCAACAAGGCACAAGTCATTGCATATTCAAAACGCCTTGGCCTGGTGATCCGAGAGTAAACATCCAGGGTCAAAAGGGAAAAGCTAAGCCATACCAGGTTAGGCAAGTGTTACTTGCCATCGAGAAGTTAGAGGTAGGCGATGGTTCTTGATATAGACAAATATACATACCGAGTAATGTGGTCGGAAGAAGACGAGGAATTCGTAGGCACTTGTGCCGAGTTCCCCAG
>CP070641.1:1476733-1486283 GCA_020354085.1 Pseudomonadota bacterium | reverse complement strand
CAGGAGTTTCGTGACGTCTGGTCGAATCAACTCGATGACGTGTTCGCCGACGTGGCGAAGTACTACGACCGCGCCAATCATGTCGCGAGCCTCGGCCTATGGAATTATTTTCGCGACCAGTTTCGCGCCACCATCGAGGTGCGGCCGGGGCAGCGTGTGCTCGATGTGTGTGCCGGCACCAACGCCGTGGGCATAGCACTGTTGGAGCGGGAGCCGACACTCTCGGTGCATGCCATCGACCGCAGCGCGGCGATGCAGGAGGTCGGGCAAGCGCGCGCCAAGGCGCGCGGCTTCAGTATCGAGAGCACAATTGGCGACGTGCATCGGCTGCCGTTTCCCGATAACCATTTTGACGTGGTCACTCTGCAATGGGCGTCACGGCACTTGCGCGTGATGGACGTATTTCGCGAGATCCACCGGGTGCTCAAACCGGGTGGACACTTCTACCACTGCGACATGGAGCGGCCCGATAACCGATTCGTGGAGCTGACTTACTATGGCTACCTGCGCTTCTGTTTGGCGTTCACCGCACTCGTATTTCGCTCAAGTGAGGCGGCCCGCAATTGCAAGAAGTATTTCATCGAGACGCTGAGTCGCTTCTATTCCGCCAATGAGCTGTCGCAACTGCTGCGCGAGCTGGGATTTCAAGATGTGCGGCAGAAGACCCTGCTGGGCGGCATGATCGGTATGCACCGCGCGGCAAAGTAGCGCGGGGCCGCGGGTGCCATCCGATCTACTCGGCATCCGCCCGGTGCTGCGTTTTCAGTAGACGCTGAATCCGTGCCAGCGGTACGACCTCACCGCGATCGATGCCTTCGCAGTGGCGGCGCTCGGCGCGCCAGCGTTTTTCTTGTCCGAGCAATTCAGGCCAGAACGGATAGGTGCGGCACTGTAGCGGACGCACAGGATAAATACGGCAGCGGTTTGCCGCATCGAGGAATACGCATCGACTTTCCGGGATTCTGAGGCTATCGGTATCATCGTCGTGTCGGGTGACGTAACGGCGGCGAAACCATGCCCAGGAAACGCCAAGGAACTCTTGAATGCGTCGCTGCTCGGCGCGACTAACCTCGACGATATAGTCGTCACCCGGCCAGGCGCAGCAACGGCCGCAACCGGTGCAGGCGAAGCGTATGGCGTGCGTGCGATAAAACACGCGCGGCATTATAGGCAGTGCCGCGCGCCTTCTCTAATCGCTTTATTGGACGGTCTGCTGGCGGAGCGCGAGTTGCTCCCCCACCATGCGAATGAGCTTGGCGATGGTGAGATCTTCCGGCAGCTCCTGGACACTGGAGAACCAGACGTCCTCGATGCGAAAGCCTTTGGTCGCGCGCTCTTCCGATATGAGTGGCACGCCGATGAATACACCGCGCTGCCCATTCTCCAAGTCCACCGCAATCATCTGTAATGATACGTTTTTCATGCGCCCCCCTTGAACTCACCTGCAGTCGCGTGGGCGGATTGCCCACGCAAGGTCCTTATCGGCAGGGACCCGTTATGAATGACGGGGCAGTACTGACCCCTCCCATATTCCTGGCATTTCCATGCAATTTTGGGGCCTGTGGTACCCTGTTCGGATGATCAAGTCTTTGACGCTCTATTCCGTCGGCCATAGCGATCGCTCGCTAGAAAGCCTTATGGATGTCCTGCGCGAGGCGGGGATCAAGACCCTGGTCGATATCCGTGCCCAACCCCAATCCCGACGCCACCCGCAATTCAGCGACGCTAGCCTGCGGGCGGCCTGCGAGGCAGCGGGAATTGCGTATCACTGGGCCGGCCGCCAGCTCGGGGGTCGCCGAGCGCCGCGTAACGACTCGCGACACGTGGCCCTGACCGACGACGGCTTGCGCGGGTTTGCCGATTACATGGAATCCCAGGTATTTGCCAATGGGATTGCCGCATTGATAAAGCTGGCGCGCCTGTCGAAGGTGGCGATGCTGTGTGCCGAGCGCGAACCGGGGCACTGCCATCGCTCGTTAATCGCCGACTATTTGGCGCTTCAAGGGATAGCTGTTGTGCATCTGCTGGAGCTTGACCAACGGCGCGAACATGCCTTGAGCCCGCAGGCCCGGCGCGAGTCTGCCGAACTGATCTACGATCGTCAGGTGACGGCCGCGCTCGATCTCGCCTAGGAGGTGTGCGTTTTGCTGTTTTCTCGTTCAGCCACCCATCGACTGTGCCTCGCCATCGTGCTGTTGGCCGCGCCGGCGTGGGCGACGGCGGACAGCGAGCTTAATGTCGCGCCCGGCATTAACCGGCACTACGACGGCGCTGACTACGACCGCTGGGTGGCGGTATTCGAACGCAGCGGTCGGGAGGTCTACGACAAACGGGCCGAAATCGTCGCGGCATTGAAGTTGCGGCCGGGTATGACGGTGGCGGACATCGGCGCCGGCACCGGGCTTTTCACTCGGCTTTTCGCGCGCGACGTGGGCGCGACCGGTCGGGTCTACGCGGTCGATATTTCGCCCGAGTTTATTACCAATATTCTTCGCACGGCGCGCGAGCAGCGGCTCGTTAACATCGAGGGCATCGTCAACACCCAGACCGACGCGAAGCTGCCAGCCGGTGTGTTGGATGCCGCATTCCTGTGCGACACCTATCACCATTTCGAGTTCCCGCGCGCCATGATGAGTTCGATTCACCGCTCGATGCGGTCCGACGGCAAACTGTACGTCATCGACTTCGAGAAAATTCCTGGCGTGAGCTCGGGCTGGGTTATGAACCATGTGCGTCTCGACAAGGCCACCGCCATACGGGAAATCGAGGCGGCAGGTTTCGTCTTTGTCGGCGAGGAGCGCATGCTGCGCGAAAACTATTTCTTGAAGTTTGTCCGGAGGTAGTCATGTGGCGATATCGCAACGCACCACAAATGCCGAGCGCGGTCGATGCCCTGCCCGGGCGCAGCGAGCCAATGCCGGTCCCGCCAAAGCATTTCGTCAACGGCAACCGCATGACGCCCCCGTTTCCGGAGGGATTGCAGCTAGCGATGTTCGGGCTCGGGTGCTTCTGGGGGGCGGAGCGGAAGTTCTGGCAGCTGCCCGGGGTCTACTCGACGCAGGTGGGCTACGCCGGCGGGTTTACCCCGAACCCGACCTACAAGGAGGTTTGCTCCGGCATGACCGGGCACAACGAGGTCGTGCGCGTGGCGTACGTTCCAGCGGCTCTTACCTATGAAGAGCTGTTGAAAGTCTTCTGGGAAGCGCACGACCCGACTCAGGGTATGCGCCAAGGCAATGATATCGGCACCCAGTACCGCTCGGGCCTCTACTGCTACGATGCCGAACAGAAAGCGGCTGCCGAGCGATCGAAGGCCGCCTACCAGGCTCGACTAGTTGCTAAGGGTTTCGGGCTGCCTACCACAGAGATCCTTGGAGCCCCCGAGTTTTACTACGCCGAGGAGTACCATCAGCAGTATCTCGCCAAGAACCCCGGTGGATACTGTGGGCTGGGCGGCACCGGCGTGATTTGCGATCTTTCTGCGCCCCGACCCGAAAAAACCCCCACAAATTAGACATTTCCGGCCCGGTTCTCGGGCCCGAGTCTGCCTGTTATTAGTTTTTACTCGAACGGGCAGTTGCACCCCCCTGAAAATATTCGACTATGCTTAGGGGAATCACTACTGGACTGGTTCCAGGCTCGAACCAGCCGGTGTGTCGGGTCCGCCGTAGTAGCTCATGAAGCCCGACATGGAGGTTCATAACAAACGAGTCCGGAGGGCTCGCCCCCGCGCGCTAGAAATTCGGCACGCAGGGCATAAGGCAAGTGAACAAATCGTGGATAGCCATCCGCGAGGGGTTGGTAGCGCCTCTTGCGCCAATAACCGACGCTGAACAGCGTCGGCAGTCGCGGCTATTGTCCGCGCTGTTACTCTTTGTGTTGGCGGTCGGCGGCATGTCGCTCGCGCTACGCCTTGTCTCGCTACCGGTCCTCAGCCCAGTGCTGGCAGTGCTCGGCGCGGCGCTCCTGTTGTTATTGCCGGCCTACTGGCTCGCCCGGCGCGGCGAGTATCGGCTGGGTGCTGCGCTCACCGCCGGCAGCACGGCGCTCGCCTGTTTCGGTGTCATCGCTATCGATCCCTACGACGTGCTGGCCTACACCTACCTGCTGCTGCCGGTGGTGCTCGGCTCCTTGTTCTTACCGCTGCGTGCCGCGGTCCCGGCGGTGGCTGCCATGGTCACGCTTGCCGGGGTCACGGTGTTGATCCGCACAGCGGGCAGTCTTGATATCACGCTTGGCGCGCAGCTGTCGTCGTTGGCGATGTTGTCTGGGCTTATCGTGCTGGCCGCCTGGCAACGCAATCAAGTCGAGAACGATCGCCAGTCACGGCTGCGCCAGAACGAAGAGAATTTGCGCTCGCTGGCGGCCAACGCCACCGACGGTATCATCGTCGTTGCGCGTGAGCACCCGGTTTACATTAATCAAAGGGCCGCAGAGATCCTGGGCTATCGTCCCAACCAGATACTCAAGAAACCGCTCGAGCAGCTGGTTCGCCCGGCGGAATGGCCCAAAGTGCGCGCGCTTCTGACCGAGATGGTCGCCACCGGCGGCCATGCCCCAGGGCAACATGAGGCGGGGTTCGTGACGAAGAGCGGTCAGGAAGTGGCGGTGGAAATAACCGCCGCGCGAACGCTCTGGCAGGACACACCGGCGGTGTTGCTGTTCGTGCGCGACCTGGGTCAACGGCAACGCGCCGAAGAGCAGATGCGCAAGCTCTCGCACGCGATTGAGCAGGCGGCCGACGCGGTGCTCATCACCGATCGCCAGGGGGTGATCGAGTACATCAATCCGGCGTTCGAGCAGATCACGGGTTACTCGACGGCCGAACTAGTGGGCAAGAAACCCAACATGCTGAGTTCGGGTCGCCAGGATCCGGAGTTCTACCGCAGTTTATGGCACACCATCACCGGTGGCGACGTGTTTACCGATATCTTTATTAATAAACGCAAGGACGGCACGCTCTACTATGAAGAAAAGACGATCACCCCGCTCAAGGATGACGCCGGGCGTATCACGCACTTCGTCTCGACCGGGCGCGACATCTCCGAGCGCATGGCAGCGCAGGAGCGCATGCAGTACCTGGCACAGCACGACGTGCTGACCGGGCTGCCAAATCGCGCCTTGTTTCTCGATCGTCTGCAGCAGGCACTGGCACGCGCGCGCTGGCACGATCGCCGCGTGGCGGTGCTGTTCATCGATCTCGATCGATTCAAGCACATCAATGACAGTCTTGGACACCATATCGGCGATCGGTTGTTGATTGAGCTGGGCGGACGCCTCGAGTTCAATCTGCGCGACGGCGACACGGTCGCACACTTCGGTGGCGACGAGTTCGTGATTCTGCTGGCCGATCTCGCCTCGGAGCAGGATGTTCCGCCGATCGCGCGCAAGACGCTCGCCACTTTGGAGCATCCATTTGTCATCGAACAGCGCGAGCTGTACGTGACTGGCAGCATCGGCATCAGTCTTTACCCGAGTGACGGTCACGAGCCGCTGGTGTTGCTCAAGAACGCCGATGCCGCCATGTACCGCGCCAAGGAGACCGGCAAGAACAACTACCAATTCTATTCGGCCGAGATGAGCGCCAAGGCCTTCGAGCGGCTCACCTTCGAGACTCAGTTGCGGCGCGCGCTTGATCGCGACGAGTTCCTGTTGCATTACCAGCCGATTGTGGACCTCGAGACCGGCAAGATCAGCGGCGTGGAAGCGCTGCTGCGCTGGCAGCATCCGGAGTTGGGCCTGGTGACGCCCAGCGATTTCATACCGGTGTTGGAGGAGACCGGCCTCATCGTCCCCGTGGGCGAATGGGTGCTGCGCACCGCCTGCAACCAGACACGGGTCTGGCAGCAGGCGGGGGCGCGCGTGCCGCTACGCATCGCAGTCAATCTGTCTGGACGGCAATTCCGGGATAAATCGATCGTGGCGCTGGTCGACCAAGTTCTCAAGGAAACGGGTATCGAACCGACGGCGCTGGAGCTGGAAATCACCGAGAGCGTGCTGATGCACAGCCAGGACGGCTGTGAGGATATTCTCCATGCACTGCACGCGCGCGGAGTGCGGCTGGCGATCGACGATTTCGGCACCGGCTATTCGTCGCTCAGCTACCTCAAGCGCTTCCCGATTCATGCGCTCAAGATCGACCGTTCCTTCGTGCGCGATGTCGCGACCGACACGGAAGATGCATCCATCGTGCGCGCGACCATCGCCATGGCGCGCAGTCTCAAGCTCGATGTCGTGGCCGAAGGTCTGGAAAGCCGCGAGCAGCTCGACGTGATCCGCGACGCCGGCTGTCACGAAGTGCAGGGCTTTTTCTTTGCCCACCCCTTGCCGGCCGAGCGCGTCATCTTGGACGAGCCCGTTCCGAACTGAATTCCAGGCGCTCACGAGCAACGTTGGCTCGCCCACTTTTTCTCCAGACGGCTCCCACCGGGTATGATCCCCGGCACGAAGGCGGAGAGGGGCGGTGGCGCTGCTACAAGGATTCTTCGGCATCGGGGTATTGCTGGTGGGTGCCTGGGCATTCAGCGAGGACCGCCGGCGTTTTCCGTGGCGCCATGCCACGGTCGGACTCGCGATCATGGTGGCGCTCGCCGCCGCGTTGCTCAAGCTGCCGTTCCTCAAGGATTTCTTTCTCGGGCTGAGCTACTTGCTCGCCGCTCTCGAACGCGCCACGCAATCAGGCACGGCTTTTGTCTTCGGTTACTTGGGCGGTGCCCCGTTACCGTTCGCGGAGAGCGGACCCGGATCGGCCTTCGTGCTGGCGTTTCGCGCCTTGCCGCTCGTATTGGTGGTGAGCGCCTTGTCGGCTTTACTTTTTCATTGGCGAATATTGCCGTGGATGGTGCGTGGCGTCGCCCGCTTGCTACAGAAAGCGCTCGGTATAGGTGGCGCCCTGGGCGTGGGCGCGGCAGCCAATGTCTTTGTCGGAATGGTCGAGGCGCCGCTGTTGGTGCGTCCCTACCTCGCGCGCATGAGCCGGGCGGAGCTGTTTGCCGTGATGACCTGTGGCATGGCCACCATCGCCGGCACAGTGATGGTGCTGTACGCAAGCCTGCTCGGTCCCGTGATACCTGGTGCCATGGGCCACATCTTGTCGGCCTCGCTGCTCAATATGGTCGCCGCCTTGGTGGTTGCCGCCATCATGATCCCACCGCCGGCGCAGGGCACCGCTGGCGACGTTGAGGCGCCGCAGGCGACCCACGGCGCGATGGACGCGGTGACGCAAGGGACCTTGGCCGGTGTGCAGTTGCTGCTCAACATCGTTGCCATGTTGGTAGTGCTCGTCGCGCTGGTGAGCCTCACCAACGTTATGCTCGGTCTCTTGCCCGATATCGGGGGCGCGCCCATCACGCTACAGCGTGCGCTCGGGTTGATCATGGCGCCAGTGGTGTGGTTAGCGGGCGTCCCTTGGGGTGAGGCGCAGGTAGCCGGTGGCCTCATGGGCACCAAGACCATCCTGAATGAGCTGCTCGCCTACTCGGAGCTCGCGCAACTGCCGCCGGAGGTATTGTCGCCGCGCGCACGTCTGATCATGGTCTACGCACTCTGCGGATTCGCCAATCTTGGCAGCCTGGGCATTCTGATCGGCGGAATGGGCACGATGGTGCCGGAACGACGTGCAGAAGTTGTCGCGCTTGGTATGCGCTCGATTGTAAGTGGCACACTCGCGACGCTACTCTCGGGCGCGGTGGTGGGCCTGTGGTTGTAGCGATGGCTAGAGGTTGACTTCGACCACCTCGCCGTTGGCGAATGTCAGCCGCTCCATCGTTTCATCCGGCAGACCCTTGAGGTGCGCCACGACAACCCGCAGCGTTTCCTCGTGCGCCACCACGAGCACGGTAAGCTCGGTGCGCTTGGCGAGCCAGTCGAGAAACGGCAGCGCCCGCGCCTGGTAGTCGCGCAGCGACTCGCCGCCATTGGCGCGCGCATTCAGGCGATCGTGGCCGGTGGCGGCAAAATACTCGGTCACGGGTCGGCCGTTGAAACCAGAATGGATATCGTTGAGCGCGGCATGCGCGATGATCGGCACGCGATGGCGGCGATTGATGATGTCGGCAGTCTCGCGTGTACGCGGCAATTCGGAAACGAAAATATGCTCGAACGCCGCATCTTGTAGGCGCACGGCGACATTCTCCGCCTGCGCGCGCCCCTTGGCGGTCAGATGCACGTCATCGGCCGGGTCGTCGTTGCATAGCCCCAAGACGTTGTAGTTGCTCTCGCCGTGGCGTACCAAATAGAGTTTCATGTCGGGTGCGTGCTGCACGCGCGCGTAAACGCGGGCGCAGCGTATTATACGGACAATGGTAGACGAGAGGGCGCTGACTGTTTTGATCACTGGCGCATCGCGTGGGATCGGTTTCGCGACGGCGCAGGCATTTCTCGCCCGCGGTGCGCGTGTGGCGTATTGCGCGCGTGACCCGGGGCGTCTCGCCGAAAGCGAACGCGAGCTCGCCGCGTTCGGCGAGGTGTGGGCGCAGTTGGCCGATGTGCGTACGTTCGACACGGTGTCCGAGTTCGTGTCTGCTGCGTGCGAGCGATTTGGCGACATCGATGTGCTGATTAATAATGCCGGGGTGCTGTGCAGCGGTCCGTTCGCCCAGGAGGACCCCAACAGTCTTGCGGAATTGATCGATGTCAATGTTAAAGGGGTCCTGCACATGACGCGCGCCGTACTTCCGACCATGCTCGCTCGCGGAAGCGGTGTGGTCATCAATATCGCCTCCGGCGCCGGGCTCGGTGGTTTTGCGGACTTGGCGGCGTACTGTGCGTCAAAATTTGCCGTCGTCGGGTTTAGCGAGAGTCTAGACCTGGAGGTCACCCGCCAGGGGGTGCGGGTCTTTGCGCTCTGTCCGGGCAGCACCGAGACTGAAATGCTGCGTCAATATTCGCCCGCTGCGCGCGGCATGGCACCGGAATCAGTGGCGGAACGCGCTGTGCAGCTAGCTCTGCATCCGTCCCGATATCGCGTGAGCTGTGTGACCGTCCCCTGAGTCTGCGGGTGCGCCCGTCATTGCAGGCGTCAGGCGGTGCGCAGCGCTTGCTCTAGATGCAGTGGCTGTGTCACGCTACTCGCCATTCCAGCCCACACGTTTCCGTCGCGGAGGTGGTGCATGGCAATAGCTCAGACTGTTCTTGGCTACCTGCAGCAATATGGCGTGGCTTACGCCGTGGTTGCCCACCCCCACACCGAAACCTCTAAGTCACTTGCCAGTAGCGCGCACGTTGCGCCACAAGAGCTGGCCAAGGCGGTCGTCCTGTCCGATCAACAAGGTTATGTAATGGCGGTTGTCCCGGGAGACCGTCATGTGGACGTGCGGGCGCTGTCGCGGCGCTTGCGCCGCAAACTGCACCTTGCGCAGGAAGCAACGATCGCTCCGATCTTTGGCGACTGCTGCCGGGGCGCCATCCCGCCGCTCGGCACGGCCTATGGAATCGAGACCGTGCTGGACAACAGCCTGCTCGACGCAGCGCAGGTGTACTTCGAAGCGGGTGACCACGAGGAGCTGATTCGCGTATCGGGCGAAGACTTCCAGCGCTTGCTGCGGGCGAC
>CP070641.1:1467044-1476633 GCA_020354085.1 Pseudomonadota bacterium | reverse complement strand
TTGGCGTCAACGCCATCATGGTCGTCGCTCTGCTGGGCCAGTTGCTGCCGGGGCGGCGTGGGTTCTCGTCGAAGTGGCTCGTGCCGTTGCTGGCCGGAGCTCTGGTCTCCATTCCCGTCAGCCTGCTGTTCCTGTTCTTGGGCTCGGCGCTTTTTGTCTACTACACAGCCCATCCTGAACTGCTGCCGGAGGCGCTGCGTTCGGTGGACGCTGCCGATCGAATCTTTCCGCATTTCATTGCCAACGAATTGCCCGCCGGCTTGACCGGGCTGCTCATTGCCGCGCTGTTCTCGGCCGCCATGAGCTCGATTGATACTTCACTCAACTCTTCGGCAACCGTCCTGGCAACGGACTTCTATCGGCGTTTCGTCCGGCCCGATGCCGACGAGCGCCGCCAACTTCGATTTCTGCGCGTGACCAGCATTGCACTCGGTGCGATCGGCACGGCCGTGGCACTGCTCATGATTTCCATCAAGAGCACCCTGGATGCCTGGTGGAACCTGGCCGGCATTTTCTCCGGCGGCATGCTGGGGCTATTCCTGCTCGGAGCGCTGTCGCGGCGCGCCGGCTCATTCGCGGCCGGCATCGGCATGGTGTTGGGCTTGCTCCTGCTCGCCTGGGCGGCGCTCTCGCCACGCATAGAAGTTGCCTGGGCCAACCCGCTGCACGCCTTCATGACCACGGTGATCGGGACGCTTACGATTTTCCTGGTTGGCGTCGTGCTCTCACGGCGACACGTGCGGCAAACAACGCCCGCCGGCAAACCCGCGCGCACAGTTCATGACATTTAGCCCGCGTTAGCGATCGGGGGATGATAGATCATCTGGACGGTATTACCGTCCGGATCGCGGCAGTAAAAACTGCGTGCGCCGTCGCGATGGGTTCTGGGCGCCTTGACGATCTCGACGCCATTGGTCTTGAGGAACTCATGCCAGTCATCCACCTGCGCCGGCTCGCGCAAAATGAATCCGATGTGGTCGAGGTGCTGGTTCTCGTTGGGCGCGAATTCTGTGGTCACTCGATGCAATGCGAGATTGTCGGCACCGCTCGTGAGATAAACGTTGTCCGCGTCCGGCCGCCACTCCACTTGCATCCCGAGCAACTCGCCATAAAAGCGCTCGCAGGCCGCGAGGTCCTTGACGCATAGGGCCACGTGGCGCATCCCGGCGTGGGCCGTGGGCCGCCTCATGCCGCCACCGGTGCGAAGAGTTCGCCACACACCGCTGCCCACGCTTCTTCGCCAAAACCACGCGCGATCGCGAGTGGCAGGGCAATGGCACCCGCGGCCAGCAACCGATCGTGAAAGATCTTTAGACCCGTGCTGGCTGCGCCCACGCGATTGCGCAGCGCGTTGATCGCCGCCCAACCGGTCGCATAGCCGAGCGGCGTGGTTGGCGCGCGAGAGTACCACGTGACATCGGCCAGCGCCTGCGAACGCGGGAAACCGAGATGATTGGCCAAGCGCTCGGCGGCGTCTTCCAGGCTCAAACCACGGGTGTGCAGATCAATATCGATCATGACGCGCAACCCGCGCCATAACCGATCGCGCAGCAAAATGAAGCGGCTTTCCGGCCGATCGAGAAAACCCTGCTCGTGCATGAGCTGCTCGCTGTAGAGCGCCCAACCTTCGTACGAGGCAGACGACGAATTGAGCAGGCGCGGCAACGTGCGTGCGACCGGATTGAGATTGGTGGATACGAAATGCAGGTGATGGCCCGGCCAAGCCTCGTGCGCACAGGTGTGCAAGATGCCAACGAGATCGTGTTCGGCAAGCTCCGCGTCATCGGTCGGCGGCGTGACATAGTAGTAGCCGCGCTGTGTCGGATCGTTTGGCGCCGGATCGCAGTACGCCGCAAACGGAATCTGATGGCGCAAGAACGCCGGCGTCTCAATCACCTCAAGCTCATCAACCGCCGGTAGCGAGACGAGATTATGGGTGCGCAGAAATTCCTTGGCCGATCGCATGCTGTCCCGATACACATCGAGCAGCGCCGCGCGCGTCGGATGCTCACGGCGAACGACGGCCAGCGCTTTGGCCATATCGTCACTTCCCACCAATGCCTCGCAGGCGGCGCGCAACTCAACGCGCGTCGCGGCGACCAGACGGCTGCCGAATTCGTACAGACGATCGATATCGACATCGAGGAAATGACGATTGCGCAGCAGTTGCTCAAAGTGTGGCCCACCGCAGGCGATTGACCCTTGGGCGAGCGGCTGAATCTCGTGCTCGAGAAATCCGGCGAAGGCCTCCAACGCCTGACAAGCGCCTGCGTGCGCCGCGGCGAAGCGCTGCCGATCGCTGCTGGCGGCCAACTTTGAGTGCGTGCTGAGACCGCGCAAGAAACCAATGCCCTCACGCGCAGCGATTGCTGCCGAGGCCGCCCAGGGGGAGGGAACATCAGCGGCACGCGGGATGAGGAAATCGCGCGCCGCTTGCAGGTGCCCCGGGATGCCCTCCAGACGTGCAAATAGCGCCGCCTCGAAATCCGGGACGGGACGAATGGTGAGTTGATAAATGGCGTCGACCGGCAGCAGGCGCATCGGGTCGGGCCGGCGAGGGTCGACATCAAGCAGGCGTTGATTTTCGATTGCTGCCGCACCACGGACCAAGGCGTAGTCGATGCGTCGATCGGGATCGAGCGCCTCGGGGTCAATTTCATCGAGACTGACTAGCAGCTCGTCGTTGAGGCAGACAAGCGCGCCCATCTCCTCCTCGGTGAACGGGGTGAGAAGATGTGCGTAACCGTAATCGCCGGTGTCGACCGCGGCTTCGGGGTGGTAGCGAAACCAGGCGCGGTAATACGTCCGGACCAGGTCGTCAAACGCGCCGCTGGCAGCCGCAGCGCCCGTCGACGCGCGATTCTCGATCTCGCTCATCAACCGGCCTCGGCGATCTCGAAGTCGTGCGTGATCTCGGCGGTCTTGCCGAGCATGATTGACGCCGAGCAGTACTTCTCGGCCGAAAGCTTGACGGCGTTGTCCACGCGCTTGGGATCGAGCTTGCGGCCACTCACCTTGAAGTGAATATGGATACGCGTGAACACCTTGGGGTCAGTGGGCGCGCGCTCGGCATCGATCTCGGCCACGCAATCGGTGATGTCCTGGCGGCTCTTTTTGAGGATGTGCACCACGTCGAAGGCCGTGCAGCCCCCCATCCCGATCAGCACCAGCTCCATCGGCCGGCAACCCTTGTTCTGCCCGCCAAACTCCGGTGGCCCATCCATGATCACCGCGTGGCTGCTATCAGCGCTACCAAGAAAACTTACGTTGCCTTGCCATTCTATGCGCGCTTTCACTCTTTCAGTCTCGGCCTCTAATTAGAGAAGCGAAGTATATGCAAAGAGTGTCCGGTCGCCCATGACATCGGCGAAATCGTAAACCCCGACTACGGTCCACCCGTGGTCGATGGCGGACTAACTCGCAAATAGTTCGGCTAATTTGGCGCCCGGATTCGCGGATCGCATGAACGCCTCACCGACGAGGAAAGCGCTGACACCACGGGCGCGCAATCGCACGACATCAGCTGGCGAGAGGATTCCGCTTTCGGCTACCACGGTCCGGTTGGCGGGAATGCGCGGCAGGAGATCGAGCGTGGTTTCGAGGCGTACTTCAAAGGTACGGAGGTCGCGATTGTTGATGCCGATAAGCGGTGTGCCAAGCATGAGTGCGCGCTCGAGTTCTGCCACATCGTGCACCTCGACTAACACATCGAGCCCGACTTCGCGCGCACAGTCGGCCAACTCTTTCATCTGTACATCGCTCAAGGCGGCGACAATCAACAGGATACTATCGGCGCCGATGACACGCGCCTCGTAGACCTGATAAGGGTCGATGGTGAAATCCTTGCGCAGCACCGGTAGCGCACAGGCGGCGCGGGCCTCGCGCAGATAGATATCCGAACCCTGAAAGAAATCGACGTCGGTCAGCACCGACAGGCAGGTCGCGCCGTGCTCAGCGTAGCTGCGGGCGACCTCGGCGGGACGGAAATCCGCGCGTAGCACGCCCTTGGAGGGCGAGGCCTTCTTGATCTCGGCAATCACCGCCGGCTGGCCCGAGACAATGCGCCGGCGTATCGCGTCAACGAAACCGCGCAGCGGCAGTGCATCCGACACACGTGCGCGCAGCTCCGCCAGCGGCAGGTTTTCGGCGCGTTCGATGATCTCTTCGCGCTTGCGCGCGAGGATCTTCTGCAGGATATCCGGTACGCCGCTCACTGCACGGCGAACTTTTTCGACAACGCTACGAGCGCGGCGAGCTTGGCCTTGGACGCACCGCTTGCGATTACCGCCGAGGCGGTCTTGATGCCGGCGGCAAGATCAGGCGCGAGGCCAGCGGCGTAAATCGCCGCCCCGGCGTTGAGTGCCACAATGTCGCGCGCCGCACCCAGTTTGTTTTCGAGCACCTGCTGCACCATGGCGAAGCTCTCGGCCGGATTCGAGACCCCAAGCTGTTTTACGTCGGCGCGTTTCAATCCGAAATCCTCGGGCTGCACGCGATACACGCGCACGCGCCCGTCCTTGAGCTCGGCCACACGCGTGGCGGCACCAATCGAGATCTCGTCCATTCCGTCTTCGGCATGGACCACGAGCACGTGCTCACTGCCCAGTCGTTGCAATACTTCGGCGAGCGGCTCGACCCACTGATCGGCGAACACACCCAGGACCTGGTTGGGCGCGCCGGCCGGGTTGGTAAGTGGACCCAAAAGATTGAATATCGTACGCACCGCCATTTCGCGGCGCGGGCCGATGGCATGCTTCATCGCGGCGTGGTGCTTGGGCGCAAACATGAATCCTACGCCGACCTCGTTTACGCATTGCCCCACTTGCTCGGGACCAAGATCGAGGTTCACACCGGCCGCCTCCAGAACGTCGGCGCTGCCGGATTTGGAGGACACCGAACGGTTCCCGTGTTTGGCAACCCTGCCACCGGCCGCGGCCACCACAAACGCCGCGGCGGTTGAAATGTTGAAAGTGCTGACGCCGTCGCCACCAGTACCACAGGTATCCACCAGATGCGGTCCGCTCACCGCGACCCGCGTGACCAACTCGCGCATGACTTGGGCAGCGGCGGCGATTTCCTCCACGGTCTCTCCCTTCATACGCAGGCCGATCAGAAAACCGCCGATCTGCGCCGGCGTCGCCTGACCGGTCATGATCAGGCGCATGACTGCGCCCATCTCGCTGGCGTTAAGGTTGCGCCGTTCGACCACGGCGCGGATGGCGGCTGGCATATCCATCGGAAGATTCCCTGCGGCTGGAGATGGTGGAAGACGATTGTGGCGGCGCGCCTCCGCCACGGTCAAGGCATCGCTAAGCGGCGCGTCGATGGGTCTTCAAGAAGTTTGCGAGCATGCTGTGGCCATGCTGGGTAAGGATCGACTCCGGGTGAAACTGCACACCCTCGACCGGCAGGCTCTTGTGACGCACGCCCATGATCTCGCCGTCGTCTGTCCAGGCAGTGATCTCCAGCACAGTGGGACAAGTCTCGCGCTCGATCACCAGTGAATGGTAACGCGTGGCCTCGAACGGGCTGGGCAGCCCGGCGAACACGCCAGCGTTGATGTGGTGAATCTGCGAGGTCTTGCCATGCATGAGCTGCTTGGCGCGAATGATGCGCCCGCCGTAGGCCTGGCCGATACTCTGGTGCCCGAGGCACACGCCCAGAATCGGAATACGGCCGGCGAGCTTTTGGATGGTTTCGACCGACACGCCGGCCTCGTTGGGCGTGCACGGTCCCGGTGAGATCACGATGTGATCCGGCTGCATGGCCTCGATATCGGCGACGGTGATCTGGTCATTGCGGTAGACGCGCACGTCTTCACCCAGCTCGCCCAGGTACTGGACCAGGTTGTAGGTGAAGGAGTCGTAGTTGTCGATCATGAGCAACATGACTGTCTCCTCAAGTATGAAGGCCGGCCGTCGCCATGGCGACGGCGCGAAAAATGGCGCGCGCCTTGTTCATGGTCTCGTTCCACTCGTTGCGCGGCACCGAGTCCGCAACGATCCCGGCGCCCGCCTGGATGTAGAGCGTACTGTCCTTAATGACGGCGGTGCGAATAGCGATCGCGGTATCCATGCTGCCGCTCCAGCCGAGATAACCGACGGCGCCGGAGTACACCCCGCGCCGCGTCGGTTCGAGCTCTTCAATGATTTCCATGGCGCGCACCTTGGGCGCACCGCTCACGGTGCCGGCGGGAAAGGTCGCGCGCAGCACGTCGATCGCGTCCATGTCGGGTTTGAGCTCGCCCACCACGTTCGAGACGATGTGCATGACGTGTGAGTAACGTTCAATCATCATCTGGTCGGTCACACGCACGCTGCCGACCTTCGCCACGCGCCCCACGTCGTTGCGCCCCAGGTCAACCAGCATGATGTGCTCGGCGCGTTCCTTGGGATCGGCCAGCAGTTCCTCTTCCAGCGCCCGATCTTGAGCCTCGTCCTGCCCGCGTGGCCGGGTACCGGCGATCGGACGCACCGTCACCTCGCCCTCCTCCAAGCGCACCAGAATCTCGGGCGATGAGCCGACGATATGGAAGTCCTTGAGGTCGACGAAGTACATATAGGGCGACGGATTGAGAGTGCGCAGCGCGCGGTATAGATCGAGCGGCGCGGCGGAAAACGGAATCGCCAAACGCTGCGATAGCACCACCTGCATGATGTCGCCGGCGCGGATGTATTCGAGCGAGCGTTCCACCGCCTTTTCGAACTCGCCCTGAGTGAAGTCCGAAACAAAATCCGTTTCGTCGACGGCACGCGGTGGCGGTGTCGCGCCGTGCGCCAGCGGATCGCCCAGATGCGCCACCAATTCATCCAGCCGGCGGTTGGCCTTGTCATAGGCGTCCGCGATCTCGGGGTTGGCGTGAATCACGACATACAGGCGGCCCTTGAGATTGTCGAACACAACGACTTCGTCCGACACCATAAGCATGATGTCCGGCGCACCGATGACGTCGGGCTTCTGCATAGCCCCCAGACGCGGCTCGATATAGCGCACGGTCTCAAAGCCGAAATAACCGACTAACCCCCCGGTAAAGCGCGGCAAGCCGGTGACCGGCGGTACACGATAGCGCGCCTTGAAGCGCCGCACCGCTTCGAGCGGGTCGTCGACTGTTTCGCGCTCGACCAGTTTGCCGTCCTTCTCAACGGTAAGCGCGTCGCCCGCGATGCGTAGCACGGTGCGTGCCGGCAGGCCGATGATGGAATAGCGGCCCCACTTCTCGCCGCCCTGCACCGACTCGAATAGATACGAATACGGCCCGCGCGCGAGCTTGAAGTAGACCGACAGCGGGGTATCGAGGTCGGCGAGGACCTCGCGCATCAGCGGGATGCGGTTAAATCCTTGCGCGGCGTGTTGATCGAACGCTTGCTTGTTGGACGACATGGTTCACCATGAGAGTTTGAAGTTAATGGGCAGCAACGGACGTGGCGAGCAACCATCGCCACCACCGGTTGTGCCATTGCCTCAGGTCTCTCATCGGTGCGTCGTCTTGTCAGGAATAAAGCCGCAGCAGCGGCGGCACTTCCACCAGCGAGTCGATCACGGCATCGGGACGCGACTCGCGGATATCGTGCCCATGATTATAGCCATAGGTCACGCAGATCACAGGCATACCGGCGGCACGCGCCGCCTGCACGTCGTTGCTCGAATCCCCCACCAACACGCCGTGGTCGGGCGTAATCCCGAAATGCTTGCATGCGTGCAGCAACGGAAGCGGATCGGGCTTTTGCTTCGGCAGGCTGTCGCCCGCGAGCACCAGCTTGAAGTAATCGCGCAGCCCCAGATCCTTCAACAGTGGACCGGTAAAGGCCTGGGCCTTGTTGGTGATGCAGGCAAGCTGGTAGCCGGCGGCCGAGAGCGCCTTCAAACCCTCCGCCACGCCGGTGAACGGTCGCGAAAGCTCTGAGACATTGGCCAGGTAGTGCTTCTCGAAGATCGCCAGGGCGCGCGTGAACAACGCGGCATCGGGCTCAGCCATCATCTCGCCGGTCAAGGCGCGTTTGACGAGGCGCGGCACGCCGTTGCCAATCCAGGTCATGACCTTATCGACCGGCCATTCGGCGCGACCAAGTTCCACCAGCATGCGGTTGGCGCAGGCAGCGATGTCAGGGGCGGTGTCGATCAAGGTGCCGTCGAGATCGACCATTACCATCTTGACTGCAAGCGGAAAGTTCACGGGCACTGACGTGGGTGCGGAACGCTGCATCGGATTCTCACGCACGTGCAGACTACTGAACTTTGGCCTTGGCGAGCTCGTCACGCATCGCCTTGACCACGGTGTCGTAGCGATTCTTGTCGCTGTCCTTGGCCGCGCCAAAGATGGCTGAGCCCGCGACGAAGGTGTCGGCACCCGCTTCGGCGATCTCACGGATGTTATCGACCTTCACACCACCGTCGATCTCCAGGCGGATCTTGCGGCCCGAGGCGTCGATGATCTTGCGCGCCTCCTTGAGCTTGTCGAGTGCCGCCCTGATGAAGCTCTGGCCACCGAAGCCCGGGTTCACCGACATGAGCAATACCATGTCGATCTTGTCGATGACGTATTTCATATGGTCGAGCGGCGTGGCCGGATTGAACACCAAGCCGGCCTTGCAGCCCTCGTTCTTGATGAGCTGCAACGTCCGATCAACGTGATCGCTCGCCTCGGGGTGGAAGGTAATGTAGGTGGCGCCAGCCTTGGCAAAGTCCGGCACAATGCGGTCGACCGGCTTGACCATCAAATGCACGTCAATGTCGGCCTTGACGCCGTGCTTGCGCAACGCCTCACACACCAGCGGGCCGATGGTGAGGTTGGGCACATAATGATTATCCATGACGTCAAAGTGGACGATGTCCGCGCCCGCGGCCAATACGTTCTTCACCTCTTCGCCGAGGCGAGCAAAGTCCGCCGACAGAATCGACGGTGCAATCTGGAAGTCACGCATAAATTCCCCTTACGTTTGGTCGAGTTGCAACGGCAACCCGTTTGAAATCATTCAAGAGTATGGTGGTCACTGGCCGCTCGCTTGTCTTCACCGCTGCGCGCAACCGACCCTTGGGACGCGCACTTTAACCCAAGAAACCGCAGTTTTCAGCCCGCAACAGAGCCGGTCATCCTTTCTTGCGCAGGCAAAGGTCTCACGTGGAGGAGTCCGGTCGCGAAGTAGTTGGACCCTAGCGGCGCCGCGTTAACAGGCGCCGACTCAAATCACGTATTCCGCGCCCCAGCACGCGCGCCCCGCGCTCCAACGGCGTATTGCGATCGCGCGCAAGCCAGTGTTTCTCATCGTCGGTCAACAACTGCGGCTGGTGCTTGCGCTTCAGGCGCGCCACCGCCACGCGATCAGCTTCACAGAAGCGCCGCCAGATCCAGCGCTTGAATGGGCGCCACCAATGGCCGCGACCAATGTGCGCGACGAAGTCGACGACGCACGGTTCAAGCGCGGGCGTGACCAGGATGTTGCCTTCGCTGCGTAGATCGCAGTGGGCCACACCACGCTGATGAATGGCATTGACGAGCGCATAGAAACGCTCGAAGAACTCCGGCGGCAACGTGCCACGCGCCATGCCCTTGGCGCCGACGCCGGGCAGATATTCCATTAATAGCGCATGC
>CP070641.1:1454080-1466944 GCA_020354085.1 Pseudomonadota bacterium | reverse complement strand
TCTCGTACGGGAAGCAGATGAAGTGCGAGTCGTTGAAGCCGTGCTTCAGCAGCGGCAGGTCCTTGCCCTGCCGGTACACCATATTAAGTACCGACTTGCCGTCGCTCTTCCATTGGCCGGGCTCGTCCTGCTTGACCTGCTCGATGTCGACGCCGGAATTCGCAACCATGCCGGTCGCGAGCACGATCAGGTCGGGCGTAACGTTGACCTCATCGTCCAGGATCACGTCCTTGAACTTGAGCTCGCCGCTCGCGCCGACTTCCTTCGGCCAGCCCTTGGTGAAGGTCACGCCCTTCTTCTGTGCGCTGCGATAAAAGTCCTCGCCGTTGCCGGGGGTGCGCAGGTCGGTGTACAGAACCATGGTGTCAACGTCTTTGTTCTGGTCCTTGAAGTACATGGCCTGCTTGATCGAGGTGTTGCAGCAATGGCCCGAGCAGTACTCGAGCTCGCCCTCCTTCGGGCTGCGCTGGCCGGCGCACTGCACGAACACCACGCTCTTGACCTCTTTACCGTCGGCGCGTTTGATCGCTCCGCCATTGGCTTTCTTGGCCAGCTCTTCCAGGCCGAGCGAATCGACAACGTTCGGCGCCTTGCCGAAACCGTACTTCTCCAGCTTGCTGGCATCGTAGGGCGTGAAGCCGGAGGCCATAATGACGGCGCCGACGTTCTCCGTCTGGGTGCCGCCCGATTCCTTACTAATGTCGACGCTGAACTGGCCGGGTGCGCCGCTGGTCTTGGTAATGGTGGAGTTGAGATACACCGTAATCTTCTTGTCGCCCTCGACCTTCTTAATAAGGTCAGCGACGCCGGCATCGGCCGGGTTGACATAGGGCTCGCGATCCGGCACGCGCTTCCACAGCTTCGCCGCCCAGCCGCCGAGGCTGCCGGTCTTTTCCACCAGCAACACCTGGTAACCGGTCTTGGCCGCCTCGGTCGCCGCCGTCATGCCGGAGACGCCGCCGCCTACCACCAGGATGCGCTTGTTGTTGCCGTGGTTCGGGTTAGTTTGCGGGACTTCCATCTTTTTGACTTCGGCGCAGGCCATGCGCACGTAGTCGTCGGCCATTTCCTGCACGATCTCTTGTTTGTCGTCCTCGGTCGGCGCGATCCAGATCACACCCTCGCGCAGGTTGGCGCGCGAAATGGCGACGTTCTCGAAATTGAAGGCCTCGGTCTTGGAACGGCGCGAGCAGGCGGCGATCACGACGTGGTTGACGCCGTCATTGACGATGTCGTTCTTGATCATCTCCACGCCCTGCGCGTTGCACAGGAACTCGTGCGACTTTACGACGTGCGCCTTGCCTTCCTTTTGCGCGATATTTTCGAGTTGCTTGATGTCCAGGCGCTCGCCCAGTCCGCAGCCCTTGCAGATATATGCACCGACCTTTTGATCCGCCATTGTTACGCCTCCGCCCCAGATACGCGGTTGACTACTTGAATTGCGCGCAGCGCCGCTGCCGTGGCGTTCTGCACGGAGCGATTCACGTCGAGCGCGTTGGACGCGCAGCCGGCGCCAAAGATCGCCGCGTCTGATGTGTTGATGTCAATGAAGCCGCTCGCATCGGGTGCCACGCCGTTACCGATCGACTTGGCGTCGACCGACGGCTCCATGCCGACCGCCAACACCACCAGATCGTGCGGATTGGCGTAGCGGTGATAACCCTCGGTGTCGACACCGTGCAGGATCGGGTTGCCGGTCGCCTTGTCCTCGGCGATCGAGGCCACTTTGGACTTGATGAACTTGACCTTCTTGTCGGCGCGCACCTTCTGATAGAAGTCCTCGAAGCGGTCGATGGCGCGGATGTCGATATAGTAGATCGAGGCGCTGGCATCATCGCCGTACTTCTCGCCGACATAAGTCGACTGCTTGAGCGAGGCCATGCAGCAGATGCGCGAGCAGTGCTTGAGATAGTTGCGATCACGCGAACCCGCGCACTGGATGAAGGCCACGTTCTTCGCTTCTTTGCCGTCCGAGGGTCGCACCAGTTTGCCGCCGGTGGGGCCGAACGGGTCCATCATGCGCTCGAATTCGACCGAGGTGATGACATTGGCGAAGCGATCATAGCCGTAGGGTTGAATCTTGGCGGCGTCGAACGGCTTCCAGCCGGTGGCCCACACCACCGCGCCGACTTTGAGGTTGAGCGTCTCTTCCTTCATGCCGAGGTCGATGGCGTCGTACTTGCACGCGGCCTTGGCCTTGTCGGCGTCCGGCGTGCCGATGATCGAGGGATCGAGCACGTAACGCTGCGGGTAGGCCATCGCGTTTGGAATGTAGGCGGCCTTGATCTTGCGCAGGTTGTAGTTGTAGGCGTCGTCGATTTCGGCGCTCACTGCCTCGCCGCAGGCGCCGCACGCGGTGCAGTTTTCGTTCACGTAGCGCGGGCTGATCTTGACGGTCGCGGTGTAGTCGCCGGCCTTTCCGCTGATGGCGGCGACCTCAGCCAGTGTCAAGACGCGAATGCGCTTGTTGGCCTTGAGGCGCTTTAAGTTGATCTCCAGACCGCAGGTCGGGTGGCACAGCTTGGGGAAGTACTTATAGAGTTGGCTGACGCGCCCGCCGAGCGACGGATTCTTTTCCACCAACACCACGTCTTTGCCGCATTCAGCGGCCTCAAGGGCCGCAGTCATGCCGCTGATACCGCCACCGACCACTAATATGGTCTGATTCGTCGCGACAACGTCAGTCATGGATACTCTCCACCATGATTTATGAGAATTCTTGGCACGCCCAGCGGGCGCGGAGGAACGGCAACGATACTCTGGCGCGGCGCGAGGCGCCACCCGTGGCCGCATTCCTTATTAATTCAAATTTCGTATGCGCGGATAGAATGCGTCGATTATTTTTGTGCTTACCGCCGCGCGCCGCGCAACGGGGGCGCTATTCTCGGAAACCCACGCGCTTCGTGCAACCGTCTTTTTTGAGACCCCAGCGAATTTTGGCATACTGAAACACTCAACGACTTTGTCCCCTCTTTCGCTACAGGAATTGCCGTGAAAGCACGCGTATTGAAGGTCGAGGAATACCTTATTAAGGATGAGCCCTATTACGAGCCGATCGGCCAGGAGATAGCGCTGTTCGAGGCAGCCTATCGCAACGGGCTGCCGGTTCTGCTCAAAGGACCGACGGGCTGCGGCAAGACGCGCTTCATGGAGCACATGGCGTGGCGGCTCAAGCGCCCACTTATTACGGTGTCCTGCCATGATGACCTGACCGCTGCCGACTTGGTCGGCCGTTACCTTATTACCGGCGGCGAAACTGTGTGGGTGGACGGGCCGCTCGCGCGCGCCGTGCGCGCCGGCGCGATCTGCTACCTCGACGAGATCGTCGAGGCGCGCAAGGACACCACCGTCGTGATCCATCCGCTGGCCGACGACCGACGAGTGTTGCCGATGGAAAAAACCGGCGAGCTGCTGCAAGCACCGAACGAATTCTGCCTCACTATTTCCTACAACCCCGGTTACCAAAGCGTGCTCAAGGATCTGAAACAGAGCACGCGCCAACGCTTCGTGGCGATGGAGTTCAACTACCCGACCGCCGCGCTGGAATCGAAGATCGTGCTGCGCGAGACCGGCATCGAGGCGGCGCTGGCCGAGCGCCTCGTCAAGTTTGCCGGCATGACGCGCAACCTCAAGGGGAATGGGCTCGACGAAGGCGCGAGCACACGCCTGCTGGTCCATGCCGGCAAGCTCATCAAGTCCGGCATCGATCCGCGCACCGCCTGCCGCGGCGCTATCGCCGAGGCGCTCACCGACGATCCGGAGATGCTGGCCGCAGTTAACGAATTGAGCGCGTCGTTATTCTGACAAGGCTCCACCGCCCGACGCGCGACTGGCACGCGCGTTAGTCGCTCGCTCGCCGATTCCACCTGTCCGGCTTCCGCCGCCACGTATCGGCCGGCGCGTGGCAAGCGCTGCGATTGCGGCAAGAATCTGCGCCATGACCACGGCAACGATTCGTTGCGTAACGCGTAAAGCACTCGCTCTCGCCGCCGCGCTTGGGCTAGTGATGCTAGGCGCTTGCAGCGGCGGAACATCGAGTGGCGGCTCCTCGCCACCGCCTCCGGGACCGGGCGGCGATAGCGCACCGCCAATCATTGCAATTACCACACCCGTATCAGGCGCAGTCTATGTCACCGCCGCTTCGAGCGTCGCGCTCGCCGGCACTGCCAGTGACAACGTCGGTGTGACATCGGTTACCTGGTCGAACGACCGTGGTGGCAGCGGCAATGCTAACGGTACGACCAGTTGGAGCGTGTCGTCGATCACTCTACAAAACGGTGTCAATGTCATCACGGTTACCGCGCGCGATGCCGCGGGTAATAGTGCGACCGCAACGCTGACCGTAACTTACTCTTCGCTTACGCCGACGCTGCCGACACCAACCTCGTCGATCTTTGTTGCACCCTCGCCCGCCGGCAGCGATACCACCGGCAACGGCACGATCAGCGCGCCCTACGCGACGCTGGCGTACGCGGTCAGTCTGGTCGCTCCCGGCCAGAGCATCGAGTTGCGCACCGGCAACTACTGTGGCACCAACATCGGCCGCCCTGGAACAAGCAGCGCGTGGATCTTGCTGCGCGCCTACAACGGTGAGAACGCCGTCATCCAGCCCTGCGGACGTCAGAACACGATCTATTTCTATCGCGGTGACTTCGCGCCGATGTACTGGGTGATGTATGGCCTCGAAGTGCAGGGCGGCAGCGCTTATACGGTCAAGATCGACACCCCGCAAGTCAAACTCATCCAAAACAATATGTATGGGTCGAGTGCCGACATCGTGAAGCTGGTGGCAACCTCCGATGACGTGGTGATCTTCGGCAACGAGATTCACAGCCCGAATGCCGCCAATGGCGCCAATGCCCAGGGCGTGGACATCGTCGGCGCGGATCGTAGCTGGGTGGCGTACAACTACGTGCACGACATCCCCTCCACTGGCATGTACGCCAAGGGCAATGCGCGCAATACCATCTTCGAGGGCAACCGCGTCGCCAACATCTACGCACGCGGTATCCAGCTCGGCCAGTCGACCGATATCAATTTAATGACCGACGGGACCTACGAGGCCTACGACGGCATCATGCGCAACAACATCATCGTCAATACGCGCGATGCCTGCCTCGCCAGCGCCTCGGCATACAACATCAAGATCTATAACAACAGCTGCTACGACGCGGCGACCAGTTCACAAGCAGCGATCTACCTCGCCAACGAGGCGGAGACCAACCAGGCCGGCACGCTGATCGACATCCGCAACAACATCATCTTCGTGTCGGGCACCACCAGCCGCCCGGCGATCAAGATCAACGCCGATGCGGTCACGAGCTACGGCACGGTGACCATCAACAACAACATCTACTGGACGCTCTCCGGCGCGCCAAACGTGCGCTTTACCTGGGAAGGCCGCGGGCTCACCGGCGCGAGCTGGGACAGCTGGCGTTTAATCACCGGACTCGACACCGCAAGCCTCGTAAGCGACCCTCTGTATACCAATCTCACGCTGTTGACGGTCGCGAGCAACGGTCCGGCCGTGAACAACGGCGTTACCCTGCCCGAAGTACCGCTCGACTACTTAGGGGTTACGCGCCCACAAGGTGCGGCCGCCGACATCGGCGCCTACGAACAGTAATCCCTGCGGTCGCGTGCCGGACATCCTCCGCTCCCCTACAATGGGGGCATGGAGCCGAGCGACTCCGCGTTATCCGCCGGCGAAATTGCCACGCGGCTCGGCAAGAGCCTCGAAGGCGGTGCAGCCGCTGCCAAGCTCGCGGAGCTGAGCGAGGCGCTCGCGCGCCTACCGCGCCGCCAGCAAGAGCTGGCCCTGCGTTGGGGCCGCGTGATCGCCAAGACCAATGGCGAGATGGCCGCGCAATTTCTGATCCATGTCCCGCGCGCGCTCACGCTGCTCGATACCGATGGCGTCGGGCAGTGGGCGCTCAATGCGCTCGACGTCTACGACCGGGAAGGGCTCTATCCAGGCTGTGCAGCTTTAAAAGACGTCGCAGCCTTTGCCGCCACCGCCAAACTGAGCGCGCATGCCATCGACTTCGAGCAGGTGCGCACAGTTCTCGAACATTTCGTGCAAGGTCTGTCCGGCCGGCGCCTGCATCTCGCCGCCGGACCCGAAGTCTACACCGATACCGACACGCTGTTTCTGCCGGCGCGCATTAGTGAGTTCTCCGAACGGCGCGCCAATTTTGATTTCTATAAAGCGATCGTCGCGCATCTGTGGGCACAGACCTGGTACGGCAGCTTTCGATTGCCGACCGAAGACGGCGACGCGATCGGCCACGAGCGCGTGATGCAGAGCTTCTATGCGCTGGAAACCGTGCGGCTCGATGCCTGCATCGCGCGCGATCTGCCCGGCCTGGCGCGCGATATGGCGGCGCTGCAAGCGCGTGTCGGTGCGGTGCAGTATCCACCGAGCTGGACACCCGCGTTGGCGCGCATGCGCGCAGTCGATGCTACGGCGCGCGATAGTCTCCATTGGGCCAAACAACTGCCAGATGACGCTCTCGGCGCGCTGCCCTGTTACCAGGGCCGCCTGTTCCCCGAGCGCGCGGCGGCGGCGATCGAAACACGCGTGGCGCGCGACAGCGCGCGCCTGCGCAGAATGCTGGCGCAAGTCGCCGTCGACGAACAGGCGCGCCGCGGCGCGCGGCCGGCCAGGCGCCAGCCGAAAGAAGCCGTGCGATTTCGCATGCTGGCACGTCCGCAGGCGGGCGCCGGCCAGGAATCGACTTTCGAGCTGCAACTCGACGGCGCGCCGATCGAACCCGGCGCAGAACTGCGCGCCCTGCTCGGCTCGCTCCTGCAAGACCTGGGCGAAATTCCGCCGCACCTGCTCGCTTCCGCGCCCGATTCCAGCTACACCGCTCACGCGCAGCCGGACGACGCGCTGGAAGACACCGACAAGGGTTTTGACGACACCGCCGGCACGGTGCTGTATGACGAATGGGACTACCAACGCAAGCATTACCGCAAGGATTGGTGCGTGTTGCGCGAAATCGATCTCGATCCGGTGAACGATGACTTCGTCGCGCAGACTTTGCGCAAGTACGCCGCCACATTACCCGGTCTGCGCAAAACCTTCGAGGCGCTGCGCGGCGAACAGCACTGGTTGCGGCGTCAGACCAATGGGGATGACATCGATCTTGATGCGCTGATCGAGGCGCGCGCGGAGATGCGCCATGGACACGAGTTGACCGATCGGCTTTTCACCCGCCAGCACAAGATCGCGCGCCATATCGCGGTGCTGTTCATGGTCGACATGTCGGGATCGACCAAGGGCTGGATCAACGATGCCGAGCGCGAAGCGCTGGTGCTGCTGTGCGAGGCGCTGGAAATCCTGGGCGACAACTACGCGATTTATGGCTTCTCCGGACAGACGCGCAAGCGCTGCGAGATTTACCGGATCAAACGCTTTGGCGAACCATACGACGACACCGTGCGCGGACGCATCAGCGCAGTGGCGCCCAAGGACTACACGCGCATGGGCGTGAGCATCCGCCATCTCACGAAGCTCTTGAGCGACGTCGATGCGCGCACGCGCCTATTGATCACGTTATCCGACGGCAAACCCGATGACTACGACGGCTATCGCGGCGACTACGGCGTTGAAGATACACGCCAGGCCCTGATCGAGGCGCGGCGCGCCGGCATCCATCCATTCTGCATCACCATCGATGAAAGTGGCCGCGACTACCTGCCGCACATGTATGGGGCGGTCAATTGGACCCTGGTCGATGACGTGCGCCGCCTACCACTGAAGGTCTCGGACATCTATCGGCGGCTGACACACTAGAGAAATCGCTTCCGCCGGTCCGGCCGGCGAGATGGCTCCGAGCGCTAGGGGAGAAAACCCGACCCTGATACCTTATAGAAGGTCATCCATGTCGGTAGATTCGGCGAGGCGACCCGGCGGTTTCGGCCTCGCACGGAACGCATGGCGGCCAGCGTGTGTTGCCGCCCTATGCGACGGAGGGAAGCAAGCTGAAGACGGGTAATCACGGTAACCGACTAAGCAGCGTCGTCTGCATTCGGATCGTTGGCCTGGAACGAATTCCGGCCGCAGCCCAACGACCCATGACGATGCATCTCATGACCCTGGTCGACGGTATCGTGTCCGCAGTGGGCCGCTCCGAATGCGTCGTGACAAACCGCGCGAACGGCGCCGTGCTGTGTTTCCTCGTTGATCCTCAGGACGCCTTGACCGCCGCCGTCTCGCTGCGTGATCGCTTGCTCGCGGACTTGCAGCGTGGCGTGTTTCCCGCGACGGTGAGTTTCGGCATCCACCTTGGACCGGTATCGGTCGCCGAGAGCGCGACGGGTCCCGTCACCGTAGCGGGCGACGGTATTCACAACGCAGAGATGGTCACCGCCGCCGCCAGCCCCGGGCAGATACTGGTGTCGCAGACGTTTCATGAGGCGATCGCCAATGTGTCACACGACTATTGCGCGACTTTCCACGACGCCGGGCAATTCAAGGACTCGCTGCAACGCGATTGTCGACTGTACAGCGTGGCTGCCGCCCCTAACTTGGCGGACACTGTGCTGCTTTCCGATGCCCCTCGCGCGCACGGACCGAGCACGCAGATGATCTCCGATCAAACCGGCTGGGAGCGTGCCGAGCTCACGGCGGCGGCGATCGCAATGGAGCCTTACGTCGGGAACCGGGCGCGCGAGCTGGTTCAGAAGGCGGCGGAACGTGCCGCCAGCGTCGCCGATCTGTATCGTTTGCTGGTCGACAGTCTGCCGCCAGCGGCGCGCCCGGCGTTTCGTCGTGCCCATGCCATCGATGATGGGTCAAGCGCCTCGGGGGCGGTAAGCTCGTCACCGACGGCGAAATCAGCGGCATCGCCTTTGCATCCGACGCTATTACAGGTCGCGGAACGACAGCTCGCCGTGCATTTCGGTCCCCTCGCCCGCGTGTTGGTAAAGAAACACGCCGACGAGCACGTGTCATCAGAAACGTTTATTGCTCGCCTGGCCAATGAGCTGCCCGACAGCGAGCGTGCCGCGTTTATCGCTGCCATACGCAAACTCGTTGGCGCGGGCTTCCTCTGAACCGCGACCACTGCCAGGCGAAAAGCGATCGCGGATCACAACGCTTTCGGAATCCAGGGTACTATGCGGCGGCGCCGTGCCGTTGGTGCCGCTTTATCATGTTAAGGGGCGGTGACTTGATTGCTGGTCGACGATGCGCGCCGCCTGAGCTTTTCGATGTCTGCCGGCACTGCCGCCCCAACCTCATCCACCTTCCGCATGGCTGCATCGATTTTCGCCATACGGAAAGCCTTTACGGACCGAATCGACGATTCGCCGTGAGTGTGTCTTACAATCGATCGTCATTTGGAACACTCAACCGGGCGCATGCGTATGGCGCTTGGGAACTTCCCGCTTCTCGTCGAAGGGAACCAGCCGATGCCTGCTCTCAGCCGCCGAACTAACGAGCTTGGAACCGAGAATGCCTTCGTAGTTCTGGCGGAAGTCAATGAACTCCAGCGGCGGGGCAAAAACATCATCTCGTTCTGCATCGGCCAGCCGGACTTCCCCACGCCTGCAAACATTCAAGATGCAGCGATCCGAGCGATTCGCGACGGCAAGCACGGTTACACGCCCTCGGCGGGTATCGTTGAATTGCGCGAGGCCGTGGCGCGCGATATCGCCAAGCGCCGCGGCATCACAGTTAGCCCGGATGATGTGGTGGTCGCTGCGGGCGCCAAACCATTCATTGCCTACAGCATTCTTTCCGTTACCGACTACGGCGCGGGTGACGAGGTGATCTACCCGAATCCCGGCTTCCCGATTTACGAATCGCAGGTTCGCGCGCAAGGCGCGGTGCCGGTACCGATCCCGTTGCATGAGGCGCGTGGATTCAATTTCGATCCGGACGAGCTTGAGGCGCGCATCACGCCGAAGACCCGGCTGCTGATTCTCAATTCACCCCACAATCCAACCGGCGGCGTCATCTCGCGCCCGGCGATGGCGGCGATCGCCGATATCCTGCGCCGGCATCCGCAGGTGTGGGTGTTTGCCGATGAGATCTACTCGCGGCTGGTATACGAAGGAGACTTCGTTTCGATTACGCAATTCGACGACATGCAAGAGCGCACCATCATCTGCGACGGTGCGTCCAAGACCTGGGCCATGACCGGCTGGCGTTTGGGCTATGCGGTGAACAAGACGCTGGCGCCCGTCTTCTCGCGCTGGGTGACCAACACTGAGTCCTGTGCTTCACAAATCAGCCAATGGGCAGCGCTGGAAGCCATCAGCGGTCCGCAGGATGCCGCCGACGAAATGCGCAAGCAGTTTCTGGAGCGGCGTAACTTGATCGTCAAATTGCTCAACCAGGTGCCGGGGGTAAGTTCTCAGAACCCGGGCGGAGCCTTTTACGTCTGGCCCAACGTGACCGAGGCCTGCGCATTGGTCGGCGCCAAGGACTCGGAGGAGTTTCGCGCGCGCCTGTTGAACGAGGCCGGGGTCGCGGTCTTGTCCGATATTCATTTCGGCCCGCGCGTGCCGAACGAAGGCCAACACATTCGATTCAGTTACGCGGCGTCGCGCCAGGCGATCGAACAAGGCGTGGCGCGCATGGCCGAGTTCATCCGCGCCAATAGCCGGGCCAAGGGAAAAGTCGCAACGTAGAAAGCTTTGCTGACGCGCACGTCCGAACGTTAATCGTGAGATGGTGTGCTTTCGAAAGCACTCCGCGATGACCTTAGATGAGCGCAAACAAACCCTTAATGACCAGCTTTTCGATGCCATCGGCCAACCGTTGCGCGCTGGCCTTGGCCGAGACCTTGAGCTTTATCACCTCGAGCTGCGTCAGCACTTCCATCTTGCGCACGAGAAGCTTGTAGCCCTTGGGCGTGAGTTCTTCATCCGCCAGCATCACCGTCCAGCGTTCGAGATTCTCCGCCTGCAGGCGCACGAAATCCGATTTGTCCTTCTTGGCGTTGGCGATCAGCGCCTTTAGCTCGTCCTTGGCGAGCTTCTTGCCTTTGTCCGCTAGGCCGTCGATGAAGTCGGTGAACTTGCTCACGATGCTCTCCTAGCGCTTGTCCTTGTTCTTGGCGTTTTCGGTGGCGATCGCGATATCGAACGCCTGGCCGAGAACCTTAGCCGCTTCCTGAAAATATTTGGGTCCCAGTTCCTTCGGTCCATGGTCACGGTACTCCTGAATCGTGTCGTTATACAGTTTGCGAAGTTTCTCGAACTGCTGGGCTGTATCGCTGTTGGGCGCGCCTTTGCCCTTCTCGTACTCGTAGGCCTTGCGAAAGTTTAGCGACGTGGTTTCGATCCGGCTCTCGTTCTGCGCAACGGGTTTGGTGTCGAAACTTTCGATGAGCATGCTGGTTTCGGCCTTGAGGCTCGTCAGCTGCGCGTAGGTGGTCGCGTCGTAATAGGAAATCGGCACGGCGCATGCGACCAGAAACGCCGCCAACCACACAAGCACATGCGATTTGACCAATACCCCTAAAAAGCGGACGGGCTGAGCGAACGTTCCGGATGCGAATACCGACATCTTGGGTTCCTCCTTGCTTTATTAGGCGCAATAGCCGAAAACGGGGACTCAACGAGTTCACCGCCAGCGAGCAACGCATGGTCTTTGAACAAGTTCGCTCGCCCCTTTTTATTAAGTCTGGCCTCTTTGCCTACAGCTTGCAAAGAGCCGCGTAGACCCCCACTCTACGACTGAGATGATCCGGGCAGAGGATATCCAGCGACTGATCGAGGCCGGAATCCCAGGCGCGCAGGTTCGCGTCATCGGCGATGATGGCCGACACTTCGACGCGCTGATCGTGTCGGCGGAGTTCGCGGGGAAGAGCTTGGTCCAGCAACACCAGATGGTGTATCGGGTGCTCGGCGACCACATGCGCGCGGCGATTCACGCCTTGTCGTTGCGCACCCTGACTCCGGAACAATCGGCAACCGACGCCAAGCGCTGAGTCCGGCCCAACGCAATTTTTCGATAATGGAGGAACGCATGAACGTGCAGGACAAAATCCGCAATCAGGTCGAAGGACACGACATTATCTTGTATATGAAGGGATCGCCGGATTTCCCGCAATGCGGTTTCTCCGGGCGCGCGGTGAAGCTCCTGCAAGCCTGCGGTGCCAGGTTCGAGACCGTGGACGTGCTGGCCGATGACGAGATTCGCGAGGGCATCAAGCAGTACGCTAACTGGCCGACCATCCCGCAGCTCTATATCAAAGGGCAGTTCATCGGCGGCTCGGACATCATGACCGAGCTGCACCAGAAGGGCGAGCTGCGAAAGCTCGTGCAAGCGGCCGGCGCAACAAGCGCGTAGAGCGTCGGCGGTGGGTGGGTCGCGCCGCGACGCTCGCGTCGCGAAAGGTGCTGATAGCTCGTCCTAACCGAGCGACGCTCAGTACTTGTCCCAATAGGGCTCCGGCCCGAAGCGCTCGGCGAGAAAATCGACGAACGCCCGTACCTTGGGCGAGAGGTGGCGGCGCTCCGGGTACATGGCATGGATGTTGAGCTCGGGGACGACGGTGTAGTCGTCCATGATAGTCACGAGCGTGCCGTCCTTCAGTTCCTTACCGATATAAAACGTCGGCGGGACTACGATGCCGAGACCCTTGAGCCCAGCCTGCACTAAAGCAATGCCGTTGTTGCTCGACAGACGCGAGCTGGTTTCGATTTTGCTCGTCTTGCCGTTCGGCCCGCGCAATTCCCACTCCCCCGGCGTAGCGCCATAGGTGTAGACCAGCACCGGATGGCCCTTCAGCTCGGCCGGCGTCTTGGGCGTGCCGTGGCGCTTGAGATAATCGGGCGACGCGCAGATCACCTGCCGGCAGGGGCCGAGCTTCTTCGCCACCAGCGTCGAGTCGTTGAGTGACT
>CP070641.1:1426273-1453980 GCA_020354085.1 Pseudomonadota bacterium | reverse complement strand
GCCGGCGACAGCAGGATTGCATCACCGACCTGCGCTGCCGTGCGCGCGCGCTGCACCGCCTCACGCATATCGCGCGCATGTATCACTGGCGCCACCCCGCCCAAGACGCTCTCGATCAGGCGCGCATCGCGCCCGATGAGCACCACCGCGCGCGCATGTGCCGCGACCGCATCTCTGAGTTCAGCGAAATCCTGTCCCTTGCCGTCACCGCCCGCGATCAAGATCACTCGGCGCGTCATGCCGTTGAGCGCGGCGACGGTGGCGCCGACGTTTGTGCCCTTGGAGTCATTGATCCACTGCACGCCATCGCGCTCGGCGATGAGCTGAGTACGGTGCGGCAGGCCGCGAAACGCGCGCACCGCCGCACGCTGCGCGCTGGGGGTTGCGCCCGACACGCTGCTCACGGCCATAGCGGCCAACACATTGACTAAGTTGTGTCGCCCCGCGAGCGGCACTTCTGCGACCGGCATGATAAGTTCATCGCCGCGGGCCAACCATTGAGCGCCCCCGTGATCCGCGATGCCATAGTCGCTCTTGCTTGCTGGCTGGCCGAGACCGAAACGCAGGTAAGTGCGTCCGGGCAACTGCATGGCCATCACCGTGGGATCATCGGCGTTGAGCACCATAATGCCGGTGCCGCGGAAAATGCGCGCCTTGGCGGCGGCATAGTCCACCAGGCTCGCGTAGCGATCCATGTGATCGGGGGAGAGGTTGAGCACGGTGGCGGCGCGCGCGTCGAGACTATGCGTGGTTTCGAGCTGAAAGCTGGAAAGCTCCAGCACATACACATCCGGCGTCGGCTCATCGAGAAGCGCCAGTGCCGGCACGCCGATGTTGCCGCCCACCAGCGCCTTCAGGCCCGCCGCGCGACACATCTCACCGGCCAGCGCCGTGACCGTGCTCTTGCCGTTCGAACCGGTGATGGCCAACACCGGCGCCTTCGCTTCTCGCGCAAATAGCTCGATATCGCCGATCGCCTGTGTACCGCGCGCCATGGCGCGCGCAAGCGCCGGCTCCTTAAGCGATACGCCCGGGCTCACCACCAGCAGACCGGGTGCATCGAACAACTCCGCCTTGAGCGCGCCGCGATGCAGGTGCACGGTCGGAAACTCGCGTTCAATACGGCCGGCTTCGGGTGGCGTGGCACGCGAATCTACGCCCGTGACCTCGAAACCGCGCGCGTTCAGGTAGCGCACGCACGACAGTCCTGTCGTCCCAAGACCCACCACCAGGGCGCGTTTGTCGTTGTTGGTCTGGAGCACGGCGTTCATGGTCAGCGAATCTTCAAGGTTGCGAGGCCGATCAGGACCAGAATCAAGCTGATGATCCAAAAGCGAACGATCACGCGCGGCTCAGGCCAGCCCTTGAGCTCGAAGTGATGATGGATGGGCGCCATGCGAAAGATGCGCTTGCCGGTCAATTTGAACGACGCGACTTGCAGCATCACCGACAGCGTTTCCACGACGAACACGCCGCCCATGATGAAGAGCATGATCTCCTGCCGCACCGTCACCGCGACCACCCCAAGCGCGGCACCGAGCGCGAGCGCGCCGATATCGCCCATGAACACCATGGCCGGATAGGTGTTGAACCACAGGAAACCGAGTCCGGCGCCGACGATAGCGGCGCAAAAGATCAGCACCTCGCCGACGCCCGGGATGTAGGGAAATCCGAGATAGGCGGCGAACTTGATATTGCCGACAACGTAGGCGAAGACGCCGAGCGCAGCGGCGACCATCACGGTCGGCATGATGGCAAGCCCGTCGAGCCCATCGGTGAGGTTGACGGCGTTGCTTGAACCCACCACCACGAAGTAAGTGAAGACGATGAACCAGGGACCGAGATCAAAGGCGACGTTCTTGAAGAACGGCACGATCAGTTGCGTCTCGGCCGGCATCTTGGCCGTGATGTAGAGAAACATCGCTACTGCCAGTCCCGCGACCGTCTGCCAGAAATATTTGGCCTTGGTGCCGATACCACGCGGGTCTTGGTTGACGATCTTCTTATAGTCATCGACCCAGCCGATGGCGCCGAAGGCGCCGGTGGTAAACAGCAACACCCAGATGTAACGATTGGTGAGGTCGCCCCACAACAGCGTGGCGGCGAAAATCGCCACCAGGATCAGCGCACCGCCCATTGTCGGCGTGCCGGCCTTGGCCAGATGGGTTTGCGGACCGTCGCTGCGCACGGTTTGGCCGAGGCGCTGATAGCTCAAGCGGCGGATAATGCCGGGGCCGACGATGAAACTGATGACCAGCGCGGTCAGCACGCCGAGGATGGCGCGCAGCGTGATGTAGCGAAAGACGTTGAAGACCGAGTGGTAGTCCGTCAGCCATTCGAAGAAGTAGACGAGCATGATCTAGGTGCTCAGCGCGTCCAAGTTCTCATGGCGCACGATGCCAGCGACCACGCGCTCCATATGCATGGCGCGTGAACCCTTGACGAGTATCGTCATCTCGCCATGCATGGTGTCGAGCAGCGCATCGACCAGCGCTTCGTAGCTGTCGAAGCGCTTAGCTCCCTTGCCGAACGCCGCGACCGCCAGACGCGCGAGTTCGCCAATCGCGTACAGCCGCTGGATGCGCAGCTGCTTGGCTAACTCACCGACGCGCTGGTGCAGGGCCGGTCCAGCCGGACCGAGCTCGCCCATGTCGCCGAGCACCAACACACGCTCGCCCGGGAAGTCGCGCAGCACCTGCAGGCCGGCGGCGAGCGAGGCTGGGTTGGCGTTGTAGCTGTCGTCGATCACCTGCGCGCCGTTGATGCCGTGTTTGACTTGCAGCCGACCCGGCACGGACTTGGCCTGTTGCAGCCCCGCACGCACATTCTCGAGCGTGGCACCGGCCGCGAGCGCTGCGGTGCTGGCGGCCAGCGCGTTCATGACATTGTGCCGTCCCAACATTGGTAGTCGCATATCCATATCTCCATGCGTGGTGCGCAGGCGCAAAACGCTGCCGCGCGGATCGCTTTGATACTGCGCGTTGACGAAGGCCTTGTTGTCGAGTGCGAAGGTGAGATAGCGGCGCGGAGCCGCCAGGCCTTTCCAATATTCCGCGAACGCATCATCGGCGTTGATCACGGCCGTGCCGTCGGGCGCAAGCCCCGCGAAGATCTCGCCCTTCGCCTGGGCGATGGCTTCGACGCTGCCTAAACCCTCGAGGTGGGCCTCGGCGGCATTGGTAATCAACGCCACAGTCGGGCGCGTAAGGCGTGTTAAATAGTCGATCTCACCGCGATGGTTCATACCCATCTCGATGACCGCGAACTTGTGTTCCTTGCGCAGTCGCAGCAGTGTCAAGGGAACACCGATTTCGTTGTTCAAGTTGCCGCGCGTGACGCAACCAGGGCCACGCTGGGCCATGATGAGGCCGAGCATCTCTTTCACCGTGGTCTTGCCGTTGCTGCCGGTCACCGCGATTACCGGTATGGAGAACTGCTGACGCCAGAAACTGGCGAACGAACCAAGTGCCTGGCGCGTATCCGGCACCAACACGTAGGGCAAGGGTGTGTCGACCGGACGCGATAGCAACGCCGCCTTGGCGCCGGCGGTGATGGCTTCGGCCAAGAAATTGTGGCCGTCGAAATTGGGGCCACGCAGCGCAACGAACAGCTCACCGAGCTCGATCTGTCGGCTGTCCGTGCTGACACCGGTGAAGGTCACGTCAGACCCGACCATGGGCGCCTTGAGAGCATCGGCAAGCAGGTTGAGCGTCAACATCTAGGCCGCCTCCCCGAGCAGCTCACGTACGACCTGCCGGTCGCTATAGGGGATGCGCGTCTCGCCGATCTGCTGATAGTCCTCGTGGCCCTTGCCGGCCACCAAGACGATGTCCTCGGCGGCGGCCTCGGCAATCGCCATGGCGATCGCGGTCTTGCGGTCGCGCATGATGCGCGGCGCCGCGCGCATGCCAGCACGGATCTCGGCGATGATCGAATCGGGTGACTCGTTACGGGGATTGTCGTCGGTCAAAATGACGATGTCGGCCAATTGTTCGGCAATACGCCCCATTACCGGCCGCTTGGCGCGATCGCGGTTGCCGCCGCAACCGAACACACACCACAGGCGACGTGGACCATGCTCTCGCAAAGCGAGCAGTACTTGTTCGAGGGCATCCGGCGTGTGCGCGTAGTCGACAACCACGAGCGGCGCGCCGGGGCGCTGACCAAAGCGCTCGAGTCTGCCCGGCGCCGGTCGCGCCAGGCGTAATCGTGCGGCGGCGTCATGCAGATCGAAATCGAGCGCCAAGAGCACGGCCAGCACAGCCAGCAGGTTAGCGGCGTTAAAGCGACCGTACAGTTGACTGTCGAACTCCACACGACCGCCGGGTGTCGCCACCCGCAACCGCAAGCCTTCGTGCGTCAGCTCAAGCGTCTCGGCGCGGATATCACCGTGCGTGAGCCCGTAGGTCGACACCGACATGCGTCCTTTGATACGCGCCCGCAGCTCGCGGCCAAATTCATCGTCGACGTTGATGATGGCGTGGCGCAGCCCCGGCGTGTCGAACAAGCGCGCCTTGGCATCGCCATAGGTTCGCATCGAGCCGTGATAGTCGAGATGATCGTGCGTCAGGTTGGTAAACACCGCGACATCGAAGCTCACGGCGTTGACGCGTCCCTGATCGAGCGCGTGGGAAGAAACCTCAACGCTCACATAGCGCGTTCCCGCTGCGCGAAACTCGGCGAACAGGCGTTGCAAAGTGACCGCGTCGGGCGTGGTGTGCAGCGAGTTGTTGAGCGCGTCCGGGTAACCGTATCCCAAGGTACCGACGACCGCCGCGCGCCGCGCGGCCGTATCGAGCGCCTGAGTGAGAAGCTGCGTACAAGTGGTCTTGCCATTGGTACCGGTGACGCCGATTACCACGAGGGTGCGTGATGGCGAGCCGTAGAAGCGATCAGCGATCGCCCCGAGCTTGGACCGCAATCCCGGCACGCTCAATACCGGTACGGATTGTGCCGCCGCCTGCCAACCGTTGGCCTCGCAGAGTACGGCCGCGGCACCATTGGCCTGCGCCTGGGCGATGAAGGTCCGACCATCGACCTGCACGCCGGGTAGCGCGCAAAACAAGGCGCCGGGCCGCACGTGCCGGCTGTCGATTTCTAGCCCACGGATGTCGCAGTCATGTGTCGTTGGCACGTCGACGATGCCGGCCAGGAGCTCGCGCAAGCGCATCGTCATCCGCCGGCACTCGCGAAATGTGCCGTGACGACGGGCGCCGGCATGACGCGCGGTGCATCGGGTGCCACGTCCAACAGCCGCAACGCATCGGTCATCACCCGCCCGAACACCGGCGCGGCCACCTCACCGCCGTAGTAGCGCCCGCCGCGCGGCTCATCGATCGCCACCACCATTACCAGACGCGGATCGCTGACCGGCGCATGGCCCACAAACCAAGCGACATAGCGATCTTCGGCGTAGCTGCCGTTGATCAGCTTGCGCACCGTGCCGGTCTTGCCCGCAACGCGGTAATCCGGCACCTGTGCCTTGCTACCGGTCCCCTTTTGACCGACGGCAAGCTCCAACATGGCGCCCACGGCACGCGTGGTCTCCGGTCTCAGTACGCGCACGGCCTCGAACGCCGTGTCGCGCTTGAGCAAGGTGAGCGGCGCAAGCGCACCGTGATTGGCGAACACCGAGTAAGCACGCGCAAGTTGCAGCGGCGTGATTGATAATCCATATCCATAGGCGATGCTGACTTGGTCAACCGGTACCCAACGCGACGGCGGATTGAGTAGCCCCGCGGCCTCGCCAGGCAAACGCGCGCCGGTCGCGCTGCCGAATCCGAGGTCACGCAGCAATGACCACATACTTTGTTTGTTGAGCGCCAAGGCGATCTTGGCCGCGCCGACGTTGCTCGATTTTTCGATGACCCCCGCGACCGTGAGCACGCCGTAATTATGAACATCCCGCACCGCCTTCGATCCGACCAGGAAACTCCCAGGTGCCGTATCAATCACCGTCGACGGCTGAAACCGACCGCTTTCCAACGCCAGCGCTACGGTGAACGGTTTGATGGTGGAGCCCGGCTCAAACAGATCCGTCACCGCCCGGTTGCGAAACACCTGGCTTTTCAAGTTGGCGCGGTTGTTCGGATTGAAATCCGGTTCGTTGACGAGCGCCAACACCTCGCCGTTGCGTGCATCAAGCACCACCGCCGATCCCGCGCGCGCTTGATGCTGCTCCACCGCGTGTTTGAGCTCACGGTAAGCGAGGTATTGAATGCGCCGATCCAGGCTGAGAACCAGGTCCTTGCCTGGTTGCGCCAGCACAAGGCTTTCCGTCATCTCGACGGTGGTACCATGAAGATCCTTGATAACTCGCTTGCGGCCCGGCTCGGCGCGCAACCAGGCATCGTGCGCGAACTCGATACCTTCCTGGCCTTGGTCATCGATGTTGGTAAAACCGATGACATGACCGGCGACCGCGCCGAGCGGATAGTAACGACGGTACTCGCGCAGCAGCGCTACTCCGTCGATGCCAAGAGCAGCAACGCGCTCTGCGACATCGGGCGTGACGTGCCGCTTGAGGTACATGAACTCGCGTCCCTCGTGGCGGTCGAGCAGTTGCGCGAATTCACGCGTGGTCATTGCCAGCGCCGCAGCCAAGACCGGCCAGCGCTTGCGCTCAGTTTCAAGCGTGGCGGGATGCGCCCATACCGAGTCGACCGGCGTGCTGATCGCCAATGGCGATCCATGGCGATCGAGAATCATGCCGCGATGCGAGTTGTCCTTGACCACGCGCGAGTGACGCTGCGCGCCTTGGCTCTGAAGAAAATCAGTATGTACTACCTGCAAATAGAGCGCACGGGCAGCGAGCAGCACCAGGCCCGTTAGCAATACGCCCAATACCAACCAGAACCGCAGCTGATGGGGCTGATTTTGTGTGCGTGCGCTCACGGCTGCGTGCTCCTCACCAACGGCACGACGACGATCCGGTCAGCGACCGGGAGATCCATACCGAGGCGCGCACGTGCGGTCGATTCAATACGCCGATGCTGGGCCCAGGCTGCCTCTTCGAGCAGCAAGCGCTCCCACTCGGTCGTTAATGCGTCACGTTCGGCCTGGAGACTTTGCTGGCGCGCAAAAAGCTGCCGGCTTTCATGGCGAGTGTGCACCACGAGCAGCGCACAGCTGATTGCCGCCAAAAGCACGAGAATCAAACCCAGATGCCGGCTCATGCCGGCGCCTCATGCGGCCGTTCAGGAATGCGCTCGGCTACACGCAGCGTCGCGCTGCGGGCGCGCGGATTGCGGGCGATCTCAGACGCACTTGCGCGGATCGCCTTACCGACAATCCGCATCCGGGCGTGCATTTCCGCAGCGCGTACCGGCAGACCAGGCGGCACATCGGCGCCGCGGGCTTCGCGGGCAAAGAAGCGTTTAACACGGCGATCTTCGAGCGAATGAAAGCTAATCACCGCCAGTCGTCCGCTAGGCGCCAACGAATCAAACGCCTGCGGCAAGGCCTGGTCGAGCTCTTCGAGCTCGCGGTTGATGTGGATACGAATCGCTTGAAACGTACGCGTCGCCGGATGCTGCCCGGGCTCGCGCGTCGGCACAGCAGCAGCGACAAGTTGCGCGAGTTGTGTTGTGGTTGTGATTGACTGTTGAAGACGCGCCTGCACGATGGTGCGCGCGATTCGCCGCGCGAAACGCTCCTCGCCCAGATCGCGTAGCACTTGCGCAATCTCTTCGGTCGAGGCACGGGCAAGCCACTGTGCTGCGGACTCGCCGCGCGCCGTGTCCATACGCATATCGAGTGGGCCCTCGGTGCGAAAGCTGAATCCGCGCGCTGCTTGATCGAGTTGCGGTGAGGAAACGCCGAGGTCAAACAACAACCCGTCGACCTGGCCCATCACGCCCTCATGCTCGAGAATACTGGTTAGCATCGCGAAGGACGCGTGGTGCACGTGTAAACGTTGCTCGCTCGCGAATTCGCGACGGGCGTGCGCCACGGCTTGTGGGTCACGGTCCATCGCAATCAATCGTCCAGATGAGCCGAGTTGCTGCAGGATGGCGCGCGCGTGACCTCCGCGCCCGTAGGTGGCATCCACATAGATGCCCTGCGGTTTCACATTCAAGGCCCGCACCACTTCGTCGAGCAGAACCGGTACATGCACGCTGTCATTCACCGTCCCGCCTAGAGCGATAAGGATTCGAGGCCGGCCGACAAGTCGCCGTCTCCCTGCTGCGCCTCTTGCGCCAACCACTCACCGCGGCGCGCGTTCCAGCTCTCTTCGTCCCAAATCTCGAAGCGATTGCCCTGCCCGATCAGCACCACCGATTTGTTAAGCGCAGCGAAGTCACGTAACGGGGGCGGCAAAAGTATGCGACCCGCCGCATCCAGTTCGCATTCAGTTGCGTGCCCGATAAGCAATCGTTGTAGCCGGCGCGCCTGCTTGTTGAAACTCGGCAGGCGCACGAGCTTGCGCTCAATCTCTTCCCAGTCGGGCAATGGATACAGGAGCAGGCAATGATCGCGATCGACAGTGAGAACCATTTGCCCATCGCAGTGCCTAGCGAGCGCGTCGCGGTAGCGGGTGGGTATGGCCAAGCGACCCTTCGCGTCGAGGGTGAGCGTGTTGACGCCTCGGAACATTCAGCGGTTTCTCTAGACTCAGTTAATCCACAAAACGCCACATTTTCCCACTCCATTACACTATAGAGAGCAGCTGAACGTAGTGTCAAGGAAAAACGGCCAATTACTTCCATGCGAAATCTTTTCGCAACAGCGAGTTAGGAATGTGGGGCAAGGAAACGAAACCGGAACAACAAAGAATGCTCGGAAAACGCGTAATGTGGGCGCCAATTAGGCGCGGGTTGAAATGTATCAATCGTTACAATTCAACGACTTAAAAAATATATCTAATAATAAAAATTAGAGTCGGCCGATAAGCCGGGTTCTGTCGTGGACAGTCATTCATCTGGGGCGCGTGTCGCCACGCACCTCGTGCGGCCTACCCGGGAACGGCGCGGGCCACGCCATTGTTCCCCTATGCGGCCTTGCTCCAGGTGGGGTTTACCGTGCCGCGGTGTGTTGCCACCCGCGCGGTGCGCTCTTACCGCACCTTTTCACCCTTACCGGCCCTTGCGGACTTAGGCGGTATGTTTTCTGTGGTACTTTCCATAGGCTCACGCCCTCCAGGCGTTACCTGGCACCTTGCCCTACGGAGCCCGGACTTTCCTCTGCGGTTACCCGCAGCGACTGCCTGGCCGACTCCGAGGCCAATTGTACAGGGACTATTGATCACTTTCTTCAGACTCGGCGCGAAGCGCCAAGGCGCGCTGGTAGAGGGTGCGGCGCCCCGCTCCACTGATTGCGGCAGCCAGGTCGGCGGCCTGACTCACCGGCAAACTAGCAAGCAAGATACGCAGCACACGTTCGCCTTCCGTGTCTTGGGCTTGACGCACGGTTGTCGCGCCGTGAATGACGATGACAAACTCACCTTGCTGCTGTACGGGGTCTCCCGCTAGCCAATCCGCCAGCTCTTGCAGCCCACCTGCGCGCACGGTCTCGAAGCGTTTGGTCAGCTCCCTCGCCACCACGGCCGCCCGATCTGGGCCGAACTCTTCGGCCATGGCGCGCAGGCTCGCGATCACCCGGTGCGGCGCTTCATAAAAGATGATCGTGCGCGACTCCGCCCGCAGCGAGCGAAAATGCTCTCGCCGCTCGCCTGCCTTTGACGGGGGGAACCCCTCAAACACGAACCGGTCCGACGGTAGGCCAGCCACGCTGAGCGCCGCAATAGCGGCGCAGGCACCGGGAACCGGAATAATGGTTACCCCGACGTCACGCGCGGCGCGCACCAACTGGAATCCCGGATCACTTACTAAAGGAGTTCCCGCATCGCTGACCAATGCGATAGACTCGCCCGCCTGAAGCCGGCTGATTAGTTTTGGGATTTGCTCGCGTTCGTTATGCTGGTGCAGCGCGAGCAGCTGTCTAGGGCTGGTGATCCGGATGGCGAGGTGGCGAAGGAGTTTACCTGTATGACGCGTATCTTCGCAGGCAATCGCGTCAACCGACGATAGTACCTGCGTCGCACGCGCACTAATATCGTTGAGATTGCCGATCGGCGTGGCGACCACGTACAAGACGCCCGAATCCGGCAGATTGGCGCCATCCGACGTAGAAACCGCAGTGCCCATGAAAGCAGGATGTTACATGAAATCCCAATTTCCAAACTGGTGCGTGATCGCGCTTGTCGCCACCGTGCTCGCCGGTTGCGAGACTCCGCGCGTCGCTGTTCAGAAAGAGCCGCCTGCTATCAGTACCGAGACCGCGGAGAAGGCCGAGAGCGATGGCGAATTTGTGATCGCCGCCCGCGAGTACGAGCGCCTCGCGCAGACCACAGAGGCACCGCAACGGCAACAGCTGCAGCTAAAATCGGTCGACAATTTGCTTAAAGCGGGCCAGCTTCCCGAGGCCCGCATCGCCCTCGAAGCCGTCGACGTCACTGCGTTGGACAGCTCCTACTATGCGCGCAAGAAGATTCTCGAAGCGCGCTTGGCCTCGTTAGGAGGAAAGCACGAACGGGCAATCCGTCTTCTCGATCAGGCGCAGGAAGCGCGCAACCTCAATCCCGCGCTAATTGCGGATATCTACCTGGTGCGCGCCCAGGCGGAGCTGGCGCTCAACAACCCAACCGGTGCTGTGCGCAATCGTATCGCACGCGAGCAATACATCGCCAACCGCGAAATCATCGCCGAGAATCAGAAGCAGATCTGGGAAACGCTCGGCGCCATGCCGCGTGAACGTCGCATCGCCGCGCTTAATGTGGCGCGCGATCTCGTGCTCGCTGGCTGGCTCGAACTTTCGCTCGCGGCGATGGACAGCGGCACGAGCCAGGCGGCATTGGCCGCAGCGATTGAGCGTTGGAAACAGAGTTACCCCAAGCATCCGGCGCAGGACTACATGGTGCCGAGTCTGCTCGCGCGCGCATCTGACCTGATCGGGCGCATCGAACGCATCGCACTGCTGCTGCCCCTCACCTCTGATTATGCAGTCCCGGCGCAGAGCCTACGCGATGGCTTTTTGGCCGTCGATGCGATCAATCCGGATCCGACCAAACCACAGATACGCGTCTACGATATCGGCGCCGATCCTACGCAAGCGCCGATTTTCTACTCACAGGCGGTGTTGGACGGGGCCCAACTCATCGTCGGCCCGCTGGGACGCGACGCAGTTGACAGCTTGATACGCAGTGGCGTGATCACCGTACCGACCATGCTGCTCAGTCACACGGATGAGGAAAGCGCGGCTGCCGGAAAATTCCTCTTTCAATTCGGCTTGCCCCCGGAGCAAGAAGCGAAACAGGCCGCACAGCGCGCCTACTTGGACGGGCATCGGCGTGCCGTCGTGCTCTATCAAAAGAGCAGCTGGGGCGAACGCATGCAATCGGCGTTTGTGGCGCAGTGGGAGCGGCTCGGCGGCACGATACTGGCGGCAGAGGCCTACCAGGCTGACGGCAGCGACTACTCGGAGCCTATTAAACGCCTCCTCAACATCAATCAGAGCGAGGCGCGCCGCGGCATGATGGAAGCCAAGGTTGCACAGAAGCTCCAATTCGAGGCACGCACCCGCCAAGATGTTGAGATGGTTTTCCTCGCGGCCGATGCCGCAAGCGGTCGCCTCATTAAACCGCAGCTTAACTTCTTCCGCGCCTCACGCCTGCCGGTGTACGCGACCTCCGCAATCTTCTCAGGGAAGAGCGATGAGGTGCACGACCGCGATCTCGACGGTGTCGTGTTCGGCGACATGCCGTGGATGCTGCTGTCGGAAGGCTCGATCGCCGAGCTTCGTGCCAAGCTGCAAGGCGACTGGCCACATGCGCGCACCGGCCTGGACCGCCTGTACGCCTTGGGAATCGATTCGTATGCAGTGATTCCCTATCTTAGTCGTATCAATGCCGACGACGGTGCACGCTTCAGCGGCGTGACCAGCAGCCTGTCGATCGATCGTACCGGCAGGCTACAGCGGCAGTTGTTGTGGGCACGTTTCAGCCGCGGCACGCCGCGTCTGCTTGATCGCGGCCTGAAAGACAAGGCTCGTCTCAAACTCGACACCACTTCCGGCGGCTGATGTTGCGCGCGCGCCCGCCACATTTACGGCAAGGCGAGGCGGCTGAGGCAACCGCGTGCCAACACCTAAAGCAACAAGGGATGACGGTGGTGGCCCGCAACTATCGCAGCCCGCACGGAGAAATCGATCTGATCATGCAAGAGGACCAAACGCTGGTGTTCGTTGAGGTTCGCTATCGGCGCTCGCTGGGTTTCGGGCATCCGGCCGAGACCATCGATGCCCGTAAACAACAGCGTCTGCGCGCGACCGCCGAGCACTATCTACAACGCCAGCCGCGGGGCTCCAAGCAGGCCTGCCGTTTTGATATCGTAGCCGTGAGCGCCGACGGTGACACCACGCGCGTCGAGTGGGTAGCGAACGCCTTTTGACGAGGAAACGCAGACGATGTCGTTTAATACAGCCCAGTCGTTCGACGAGACGTTACTCAATGCGCGCGTACGTGGCATCTTCGCGGACAGCCTGAAGACTATCCGCGAGGCGGTCGATGTGCTGACGCCCTCGATCACCGGCGCGGCCGCCCTGATGTTGCAAGCGCTGCTTGCCGGACGCAAAGTGCTGGCCTGCGGTAACGGTGGCTCCGCCGCCGATGCGCAACACTTCTCCGCCGAACTTCTCAATCGATTCGAGCGTGAGCGCCCGGCGCTCGCCGCGCTTTCGCTCACCACAGACACGTCCACACTCACCTCCATCGCCAATGACTACCATTTCGATGAGGTGTTCGCCAAACAAGTACGTGCGCTCGGCCAGGCGGGCGACGTGTTGCTGGCCATCTCCACCTCCGGCAATTCGCCCAACGTGCTACGCGCGGTACAAGCGGCACATGAGCGCGATCTGGGCGTGGTAGCGCTGAGCGGTCGCGACGGCGGCAAGCTTTCCAAGCTGCTCCGCGGCGGCGATATCGATATCTGCGTGTCCGTCCAATCCACCGCGCGGATCCAGGAAGTCCACGGCATCGTGATCCACTGCCTGTGCGATCTCATCGACTACCAACTCCTGGGCCAGGGATGAAAAGCGCCGGCGCGACCAGCGCGCTCGCGTTGGCCGTAATGTTGAGCGGATGCGCACCGGCGGTTATCGTGGCCGGGGGCGCGACCGCGGTCGTGGTCGCGCAAGACCGTCGCTCGGTCGGCGCCCAGCTTGACGATGAAACGATTGAGATCAAGGCCGGGAATGCCTTGTCGCGCGAAGCACAGTTAAAAGATCACTCCCGCATTAGCGTCACGAGCTTTAACGGCATCGTGCTGCTGACGGGCGAGGCCGCCAACAGCGAATTGCGCGACCTCGCGCTGGCGCAGGTGCGCACCGTTCCGAATATACGGCGTATCGTCAATGAGATCCGCATCGCTGATCCCACGTCGTTTGGCGCGCGCAGCGGCGATACCTGGATTACCACAAAAGTGAAAGGCAAGCTTGCAGGGGTGAGTGAACTGCCCTCCAATCAGATCAAAGTGGTGAGCGAAAACAACGCCGTATATCTGATGGGCATCGTGAGCCGCAAAGAGGCCGATCTTGCCAGCGAAGCCGCGCGCGGGGTTGGCGGCGTCGAGCGCGTGGTGCGCGTGTTCGAGTACACGGATTGACGGCGAGCGAAACCAAGATCGTCCTGTCGCGCGCGGCGTTGGCCGAAAGGATTGCCACGCTGCCGAGACCGCTCGTCTTCACCAATGGTTGTTTCGATATCCTGCATCGCGGGCACGTCGCCTATCTCGAGCAGGCGGCGGCGCTCGGACGCAGCCTGGTGATTGGCGTCAACGATGACGCCTCGGTGCGACGCCTGGAAAAAGGAGCAGACCGGCCGATCAATCCGCTGGCCGATCGCCTGGCCGTACTCGCCGCGCTCGGCTGCGTGTCGCTGGTGACGCCGTTCGGTGAAGACACTCCGCTCGCTTTGATCGAGACTATCCGCCCGGACCGTCTGGTCAAGGGCGGCGACTGGCCGCCGGAGAAAATTGTCGGCAACGATTTCGTGCGCTCTTACGGTGGTACCGTGCATTCGATTCCTTTCCGCTTCGAACGCTCCACTACCGCGTTACTAGCGCGCATCCGCTCGCATGGCTGAGCCGCCAGCAGCCTTCCTCGACCGGCTTGGGGCGATTGCCGGCCCGGGAAACTTGCTTACCGATCCCGCCGACTGCTGGACTTACGGCTACGACAACTCGCGCCGTCACGTTCCGCCCGATGTCGTTGCCTTCATTACCCGCGAGGAACAGGTGCGTGATTGCGTGCGGTTGTGCGCGGAATTCGGTGTGCCGATCGTTGCGCGTGGGCGCGGGACCGGCACCACCGGCAGTTCCGTGCCGACACATGCCGGCCTGGTCTTGGCGCTGGAGCGGATGGCGCGCATCGTAGAAATGGATCCGGCCAATCGACTCATGATCGTCGAGCCCGGCGTTACCAACGCACTGGTCCAGGAACGCGCAGCGCAGCACGGATTCTTTTGGCCGCCCGATCCAACAAGCAGCGCCTACTGCACGGTCGGCGGCAATATCGCCTTGAACGCTGGCGGCCCGCGCGCCGTTAAATACGGCGCCACGCGCGACAACATCCTGGGCTTAAGCGCCGTAACGGGAGCAGGCGAGGTCATCCATACCGGCACGCGCACCACCAAAAGCGCCGTCGGCTTCGACCTTACGCGCCTGCTGGTCGGCTCGGAAGGCACGCTTGCAATCGTGACACAAGCCACGCTTAAGCTCACGCCCTTGCCCGAAGCTCGGCGCACATTGCGCGCGGTCTATCGTGATATCCGCAGCGCCACCCAAGCGGTGGTCGCGATCATGACGCAGTCAGTGACACCAAGCGTGCTTGAGTTCATCGACAAATCGTCGATCGATCTGATCCGTCGCTACGCAAGGACACAGGAACCCAATGGCGGTGCCCACGAGCTGCCGAGCGCTGCTGGCGCGTTGCTCATAATCGAAGTCGACGGGATGGAAGCGGCGATGGACACCGCGACCACTGCGATCTCGCAGGCGGCGCGAAACGACGGCCTGCTGGAATTTGCCAGCGCCCGCAACAACGAGGACAACGCCGCCCTATGGGCGACACGCAAGGCGCTCTCACCCGCCTTGCGCACCATCGCGCCCAACAAACTTAACGAAGACGTGGTCGTGCCGGTGTCGCGTATTCCAGAACTGATTGACGCACTGGAACGCCTGAGTCGCGAATACGGTATACCAATCGTCAACTTCGGCCATGGCGGCAATGGCAATATCCATGTCAATCTGCTCTACGACACGCAGAGCCCCACGCAGGAACAAAATGCGCTGCCATGCCTGTCGCATGTGTTCGATACCGTCCTCGCGCTGGGCGGAACGCTTTCGGGCGAGCACGGCATCGGCCTAGCCAAGCGCCAATACGTCGACCGTGCCATCGATCCCGCCACGCTCGCGCTGATGCGTGCTATCAAACAGCAGTTTGATCCCAAGGGCATACTCAATCCCGGCAAGGTCTTCCCGGATCGCTAACGATCCGCGCAACAGGGTGCGGGTGGCCGCGCGCCACGACTCCAAGGATGGAGGAGGTAGGGCGCAGCAGAATACCAGAGCGAGAGACGGCGCGCATGCGGCTTCGGTGATGGGATCGAGCCGAGGCCGCTTCGGCCACTCCATGTCCTCACGCGGCATTTACACATCTCTGTGCGGCAGGCCGCGCGCCGAATCGGAAGCCCTACTCGCTACGCTCGTTGGTCCTGAGATTCGAGTAGGCGTGATTGCGGCTTGAAATCCGAAGTTAACTCCCTTACCCTAGCGCCCGACAAAAATACTCAAGTATTTAGTTTCTTTATCTGTCACGTTACTGAGGGACAATGTCATGAAAAATCCACTGGACAGCATCTTGGGCACCATCATCTCCGGCCTCGTGCTCACTGCCATCCTGTACGTCATCGTCGCCAACTTCTTGATGAAGTAATTCGGCGCGGACTCTACACACAAGCATCAAGAAATCACCAAGGGGAGTTGCCATTATGGATCTACTTATTGACCGCTGGTTGCACGTCGTTGCTGGTATCGCGTGGATCGGTCTGCTGTATTACTTCAACCTGGTGCAGGCGGTCGCCCTGCCCAAGGCCAAGGCGGACAACACCGCCGCCGGAATCACCAAGCATGTCGCGCCACTCGCTCTGCTGTGGTTCCGCTGGGCGGCGCTGGTAACCTGGCTCTCGGGTGCCTACTACCTGGAGCGCTCCGGCATCGGCCTCGGTAACGCGTTCTTGCTCAAAGGTGGCGCCGCCCCGATCGGCATGGGCGCTTGGCTCGGCACGATCATGCTGTTCAACGTCTGGGTACTGATCTGGCCGAACCAAAAGAAGGTTCTCGGCATCGTGCCCGCGGACGACGCCACCAAGGCCAAATCAGCGCGCGTGGCCTTTTTGGCTTCGCGCACCAACACCATGCTGTCGCTGCCGATGCTGTTTTTCATGGTGGCCGGTCCGCACGGCGCGGCCCTGTTCGTCAAGTAAGCCCCTCGGTAATGTCGGAATAAAGCCCGGCCCCAAGGGGGTCGGGCTTTTTCGTTAGAATTCGCGCGAACCTTGCGCGACCACGGTATTTAGCTAGAATTTCGAGCTTCTGAAAGACGGCGCCCCGCGTTGGGCGCCTTTGTCGTTTATTGCTAGTCGAAAATCGAGATGTCAACGTCTTATCAAATGCCGGTATTTGCCCCCCTGCCCGTGGCCTTCACGCACGGCAAGGGCGCCTGGCTGTGGGACAGCAAAGGTCGCAAATATCTCGACGCCATGTGTGGCGTCGCAGTCGTCGGCTTGGGCCATGCCCACCCGGACATTGCCCAGGCCATCTGCGACCAGGCCGGTCGCCTGCTGCACACCTCGAACTGGTACGAGATTCCATTGCAGGCGCAGCTCGCCGAGCGCCTGTGCAAGCGCGCGGGCATGGACAATGTGTTTTTCTGCAATTCCGGAGCGGAGGCCAATGAGACCGCTATCAAGCTCGCGCGGCTTTACGGCAACAAGAAGAAGATCCTGAACCCGACGATCATCGTCACCGAGGGCAGCTTCCACGGCCGCACGCTGGCAACCCTGTCGGCCACTGGCAATCGCAAGATCCAGGCCGGCTTCGAACCGCTGGTCACGGGGTTCAACCGGGTGCCGTACAACGACCTGAATGCGGTCACGCAGGTCGCCGACAACAACAAGGATGTGGTCGCCATCTTGGTTGAACCTGTCACCGGCGAAGGTGGAATCAATATCCCGACGCCCGATTACCTCGAAGGGCTGCGGCGGGTTTGCGACGAGCGCGGCTGGTTGCTGATGCTCGACGAAATTCAAACCGGCATGTGCCGCACCGGCAAGTGGTTTGCCTTCGAGCACACGGGTATCGTCCCCGACGTGCTCACGCTCGCCAAGGGCTTGGGCAATGGCGTGCCGATCGGTGCGTGCCTTGCGCGCGGCGCGGCCGCCCAGGTGTTTCAACTCGGCAACCATGGCTCCACCTTCAGCGGCAACCCGCTGGTCAGTCGTGTCGCGTTGACCGTGATTGATCTCTTGGAGCAAGGCAAGCTCGATGCGCGCGCCGCTCTGCTGGGCGATCGAATACTTAATGGGCTGCGGACACAACTGGCAAATGTTGCCGGCGTGCGCGACATACGAGGCCAAGGCCTGATGTTGGCCGTCGAGCTCGATCGGCCCTGCAAAGAAATTATGAAACTGGCGCTAGACGACGGCCTGCTCGTAAATGTGACCGCCGACAGCGTCGTGCGCCTGCTGCCGCCGCTTATTTTGAGCGACGACGAGGCAGACCAGATCGCGCAAGGTGTGGCGCGTGTGATTCGGAGATTCCTGGGAGGCTAAGTGCCGGCCCGTCATTTCTTAACGCTGCTCGATTTTGCCCCGCAAGAGCTCGCGCGGCTGTTGGAGCGTGCTACGCAACTCAAGCGTCTCCACGGTGAACGTCAGGATCCGCGCGTGCTTACGGGCAGGACGCTCGCCATGGTGTTCGAAAAGGCGTCGACACGCACACGCGTGTCGTTCGAGGCCGGCATGGCGCAACTCGGCGGGTCGACCATGTTTCTGTCGCCACGCGATACGCAGCTCGATCGCGGCGAGCCGGTAGAGGACATGGCACGCGCCATGTCGCGCATGGTGGACGTAATCGTCATCCGCGCGAACAGTCATGCAATGATCGAGCGCTTTGCCGGGCATTCGCATGCGCCGGTGATCAACGCATTGTCAGATCTCCACCATCCCTGCCAATTGCTGGCCGACGTTCAGACTTATATCGAGTACCGCGGTGACATTCGCGGTAAAACCGCCGCCTGGATAGGCGACGGCAACAACGTGTGCAACTCCTGGATACACGCCGCCCAGCAGTTCGATTTTCACCTGCGGGTGGCGAGCCCAGCCGGTTACGGGCCGAATTCCGACATCCTTGCCTGCTGTCCAGGGCGCGTAGCGGTCATGACCGACCCGCAGGCCGCGGCGCGCGGTGCCGATATCGTGGTCACCGACACGTGGGCCAGCATGGGACAGGAAGACGAAAAGAGCGAACGCCTCAAGGCCTTCAGCGGGTTTCAAGTCGACCGCTCACTCATGCGCCACGCCAACCCCGACGCCCTGTTCATGCACTGCCTGCCCGCCTACCGCGGCCACGAGGTCGCCGCCGAGGTCATCGACGGTCCGCAGAGCGTGGTCTGGGACGAGGCCGAAAACCGGCTACACGCGCAGAAGGCGTTGCTCGAATATTTGCTGCGTTAGGCGTGGGAGCGGCACGGCGACTGGACGATTCCGTACTCTAGGCGACCGCGTTCGCCATCCAAATTCACTACATTTGATACTATGGCCAGCCCCATGTCAGCGCCCGTCACCTCGCCGCTCCTTGTCATCAAAGACATCGAGTGCCGCTATGACGGGCGCGAGGCGGTGCGCGGGCTGTCGGCCCACGTGAATGCGGGCGACATCGTCTGTCTGCTGGGTCCGTCGGGGTGCGGTAAGACCACAGTTCTGCGCGCGGTGGCAGGGTTTCATAATTTGGACGCGGGCGAGATCCGCATACAGGGCGTACTTGTCTCGCGCGCCGGTTTCACATTGCCGCCGGAACGTCGCTCCCTAGGGATGGTGTTCCAAGACCACGCCCTATTCCCACATTTATCCGTCGCCCACAATGTTGGCTTCGGTCTGCGACGCGAGGGGCGCACGGAGAAAGCGCAGATCGTGTCGGAGGTATTGGAGCTGGTCGGCCTGGCGGACATGGCGGAGCGCTACCCGCACGAGCTATCGGGCGGCCAACAACAGCGCGTGGCCCTGGCGCGCGCGCTCGCACCGCGTCCCGATCTAATACTGATGGACGAGCCGTTCTCCAGCCTGGACGTGGAAATGCGCGAGCGCCTGTCGGCCGAAGTGCGCAACATACTGAAAACAAGGGGAACTACCGCAGTATTGGTCACCCACGACCAGCACGAAGCCTTCGCCCTGGGCGATTTGGTAGGGGTCATGCACGAAGGCCGAATTTTGCAGTGGGATACCCCCTACAACCTTTACCACGAGCCCAGCTGCCGATTTGTCGCCGATTTCATTGGCCAGGGGGTGTTCCTGCCGGGTACCCTGCTCGCGCCGGACACGGTCGAGACCGAAATTGGGGTATACAAGGGCAACCGCGCCTATACTTGGTCGAAAGGGACACGGATCGAGGTCCTATTACGGCCGGACGACATCGTGCCGGACTCGGGCAGTGCGCTGCAGGCGGTGATCGTGCAGCGGGCGTTCAAAGGAGCGGAAATCCTGTACACGCTGCAACTCCCGAGCGGCGGGCGGCTGCTGTCGCTGTTTCCGAGCCATGCCGACCACCGGCCGGGCGAGCGTGTCGGTATTCGCGTGCAGGCCGATCACTTGGTGGCGTTTCCGATAAGTTCGTAGCGATTGTTTTGATCTTGAAGAGCACATGGCCGAAAAGAAAATACTGCGACTGCTGATCGTCGATGATTCTCCCGACGATGCCGAGGCGTCGGTTCAGGCGATTCGCAAGAATGGCTACATGCTGAAGCAATCGCGCGTCCAGGACTTGACCGGCATGCAGGCGGCCCTGGACAAGGGCAATTGGGACGCCATTATTTCGGAGTTCAGCCTGCCGCACTTCGGCGCGCAAATGGCACACGATCTGATGCGCAGCGCCAACCTCGACCTGCCGTTCGTGGTCGTCACCCGTCAAATCAAGGACGACGATGTGTTGCGCATCATGCGCCTCGGCATTCACGACGTCGTGGTGAAGGGCCAACTCGCGCGCCTGACACCGGCGTTGGAGCGCGAGCTCAAGGCCGCGGAGGGCCGGCGCGCGCTCGCCGAGGCCTCACGCACAGTCAAGGAGATGGAACACAAGCATCACGCCGTGATCGAGGGTTCACGCGACGCCATCTGCTACTGCCAAGACGGCATGCACGTCGACGCCAACAAGGCTTACCTGGAGCTGTTCGGGTACGAACAGCTGTCGGATCTGGAAGGCATCCCGGTGTTAAACTTGATCGACAAGAGCGACCATCCGCGCTTCAAAGACCTGCTCCGCAAGGGCGCGAAGCTAACCGAACCCGAGGCGCAAGAGTTCGTCGGCCTGAAACAAGACGGTACGCGTCTGCACGTCGAAATCGGTGCTTCCGCGATTCAACTCGAGGGCGAGAATGCCGTGCAGCTCGCCGCAGTCGATGTCTCCAAGCGCAAAGCGGTCGAATCCAAGCTGCAGTTTCTTAATCAGCACGACCCGCTCACCGGCCTTTACAACCGGCACCACTTCATCCAGGAAGTCACCAAGATGGTGGAGATGGTGCGTCGTGCCGCGGCACGCGCGACGATTCTTTATATCGACCTCGAACAGCTCAAGCAGATCAACGATACCCTCGGTTACGCGGCAGGCGATCGGCTACTCATCAAGGTCGCGCGCCTGTTCCGCGAGCGTTTAGGCGAGAACGTGCTGCTCGCACGCTTCGGCGGTGACGAGTTCGCCGCCCTGCTCGTCAACAAGAGCAGTCACGAATTGCAGGATATCTCCGACGCGCTGCACAAGGCGCTTAAGGACACATCTTTTACGGAAGGCGGCAAGACCTATCATTGCCACTGCACGCTCGGCGTTACTGCCATCGACGAACATGCCGAAAGCGCGCAAAAGATCATGCTAAAGGCCTACCAGGCCTCGCAACGCACACGCCCGGCACCGGAAAGGGCTGCTCCACCCGAGTCGGCCCCGACCATCGCCGCGGCGCCCATGCCCGAGCGTGCTGCCGCACCGCCAACGGCCGTGCCCACGCCTGCCCCCGTGGCGAGCGCGGCGAGCGACGACTGGTCGGCGCGCATTGAAAACGCGCTCAAGAAAGACGGCTTCCAGCTCACTTATCAGCCGGTCATCAATCTACACGGTGAAGCCGCTGAACTGTTCGAGGTGTTGGTCCGCATGGTGGCCGACGACGAATCGCTTATCACCGCTGGTCAATTCATGCCCGCCGCGGAGGCGAGCGGGCTGTCGATGGCCATTGACCGCTGGGTGGTACGCCAAGCAATCGTCGCCCTAGGCGAATTGCACCGCGAGGGACGGGCTGCCAGCTTCTTTATCAACATGGCGCCGTCTGCCTTCACCGATGCAGACTTGGTACCGCTCATCATTCAAGGCGTGCGCGCCGTAGGCATAAAACCGGAACACTTGATCTTCGAGGTCAACGAATCCGATCTGGCCCAGCAACCGGAGAAGGCGAAGACCTTCGTCTGGGCAGTTACCAAGATCGGCTGCCGTTTTGCGATCGACAATTTCGGTCGCGCCGTCGATACCCTTACCTATCTGCGCGACCTGCCGATCGAGTTCGTCAAGCTCGACGGCTCGCTGATCCGCAATCTCGCCGATCCGATCGATCAAACCACGCTCAAGGCCGCTGTCGATGTTGCGAAGGCGATCGACAAGAAGGTCGTTGCCAAGTCGGTCGAGGCCGCCGAAAATCTCGCCTCGCTGTGGAACCTGGGGATCGACTACGTCCAGGGCAACTACTTCCAGGCGACGGACGAGGACGCCAACTACGAACCGGCGGGTGAAACCACACTATCCGAAGTCAGCGCGCCACAGTGGGCCACCAATACCCGCGCCCGTAGTCGTTAGCATTTCTCACCGCCGTCATGGCGACGCGGTTGCCACCGCGGTCGCTACCAACAACAATTCGCTTTTGATTCTTTATTCGGGGCCACCATGTCAGGTCAGTTCATCTACACCATGCATCGGGTCGGCAAGATCGTGCCGCCCAAGCGCGAAATCCTGCGCGACATTTCGCTGTCGTTTTTCCCTGGCGCCAAGATCGGGGTACTGGGTCTAAACGGGTCGGGCAAATCGACGCTGCTCCGGATCATGGCCGGCGTCGATACCAACTACGAGGGCGAGGCGCGCCCGCAGCCGGGTATCAAGGTGGGTTTCTTGCCGCAAGAACCGGAACTCGACCCCAAGAAGGACGTACGTGGCAACGTCGAGGAAGCGGTAGCTGAAACCAAGAAGCTGCTCGATGATTTCAACGCGATCTCGGAGAAGTTCGCCGAACCCATGGACGAGGAACAGATGAACAAGCTCCTTGAGAAGCAGGCCGCGTTGCAGGAAAAGATCGACGCCGCCGGCGCCTGGGAGCTGGAGCGCAAACTCGAGATCGCCGCCGATGCGCTGCGCCTGCCGCCCTGGGACGCGGACGTCACCAAGCTCTCGGGCGGAGAGCGTCGGCGTGTGGCACTTTGCCGGCTACTGCTGTCGCAACCCGACATGCTGCTGCTCGATGAGCCCACCAACCACTTGGACGCCGAATCGGTCGCCTGGCTCGAACGCTTCCTGCACGAGTATCCGGGCACAGTGGTTGCGGTCACCCACGATCGCTACTTCCTCGACAATGTGGCCGGGTGGATTTTGGAACTCGATCGCGGTCATGGCATTCCGTGGAAAGGGAATTACTCCTCGTGGCTCGAGCAAAAGGAAAAGCGGCTTGAACAGGAAGAAAAACAGGAAACCGCGCGCATGCGGGCAATGAAGGAAGAACTCGAATGGGTGCGCCAAAACCCAAAGGGCCGCCATGCCAAGAGCAAGGCGCGCCTTGCACGTTACGAGGAGCTGGCCTCGCAGGAATACCAGAAACGGAATGAAACCAAGGAAATCTTCATTCCCCCGGGTCCGCGCCTAGGCGACGTCGTGGTCGAGGCCAACGGCCTCAGCAAGGGATTCGGCGATCGCGCGCTGATCGACGATCTCAGCTTCAATCTGCCGCGCGGTGGTATCGTCGGCATTATCGGCCCGAACGGTGCCGGCAAGACCACACTGTTCCGCATGATCGTCGGCCAGGAGAAACCGGATGCTGGGGAGTTGCGCATCGGCCCGACCGTGCAGATCGCCTATGTGGACCAATCGCGCGAAACGCTCGACGGCAAGAAGACCGTGTGGGAAGAGATCTCCGGCGGCCATGACAATATTTTGCTCGGCAAGACCGAGGTACCGTCGCGCGCCTACTGCGGACGCTTCAATTTCCGCGGCAACGACCAGCAGAAGCGCGTCGCCGACCTCTCCGGCGGCGAACGCAATCGACTGCATCTCGCCAAACTTCTCAAAAGCGGTGGCAATCTGCTGCTACTCGACGAGCCGACCAACGATCTCGACGTCGAGACGCTGCGCGCGCTCGAAGAGGCACTACTCGATTTCGGCGGCTGCGCCGTGATCATCTCGCACGATCGCTGGTTTCTCGACCGTATCGCGACCCATATCCTCGCGTTCGAAGGCGACTCCAAAGTCGTGTGGTTCGAGGGCAACTTCGCCGACTATGAAGCCGACAAGAAACGTCGCCTCGGGCAAAACGCCGACCAGCCGCACCGCATCAAGTACAAGAAGCTCGTGCATTAGCAGTACGCTGTGAGTCGCTTTTCGCAGGCTGCGGACTAGCGGACGCCTTTCCGCAGGGCCTATCTGCATTATTACTGCCTCCTTATCACGGGTATCTTTGCCGAATTTGTTCGGCCGCAGTAAGCTGCGTGCTTCTATGGCGACCGGAATCGCTCGCATCGCCACGGATTAAGGTTCATCAACTACAAATTAACAAGGAGACACAAATATGAAAGTCATGAATGCCGCGCTGCTCGTCATGCTAACCGCCTGGGTCGCACCATCCATGGCTCAAACCGCCGGCCAAAAGGCGTCGGATACGCCGGCAGATAACATGCAGATACTGCGCGACAAGGTGAAGGCCGACAAGAAGCTTGTGGTCGCGGCTAACATGGACCTCACGGAAGCGGAAGCCAAGAAATTCTGGCCGGTGTACGACGCCTACCAAGCAGAGCTGGAGAAAATCAACAAGCGCACGGGCGCGCTGATCGCCGGCTATGCCGCTGACTTCCGTGCTGGAACTTTCACCGACGACAAGGCCAAGAAGGCGATCGATGAAATGACGGCAATCGAAGAGGCAGAAGCCAAGTTTCACAAGTCATTCGTGCCCAAACTCAACCAGGCACTCCCGGCGCGAAAGGCTGCACGTTATATGCAGATCGAGAACAAGATCCGCGCCGCGATCAAATACGAACTCGCCGTCAACATTCCGCTCGCACCGTAGCCCATGCGGCGTCGGGTCGCACCGTTAGGGAGCACGGCTGCGAACAATGCGCCGTTCCACGGATGCGACAGATCCGTGATGAAGTGGTAGTGCAGGTCTGACGAACGGGGGTGGACATATTCCAGGGGGTTGCCTAGCCTACGCCCTCCCCGTTCCGGCGCTGGATGGCCGTAAGGAACGCGGGGTTGCGCCGACTAAACTGGGCGGTGCGGACTGAAAGCGGGCGGGAATCTTCCGAACCGCGTCCGGTCTGATACCCCCAACGCCAGGCGTATGCCACATTGGCACTCGCATGGCGTTGTCGCCGCAAGGCATCAAAACCCACACACCAAACGGTTAAGGAGAAGGAAATTTATGAACGCAAAGAAGCTCACGGGCATCGCCCTCGCCACGGCCGCGGCCGGACTGTTCGCCACCGCCGGCATCTCGACGGCCATCGCCGCCAAGCACGAAGGCATGGTGCACTGCACCGGCATCAACGCGTGCAAGGGCAAGAGTGATTGCGCGACCGCCTCCAGCGCTTGCAAGGGCCAGAACGCCTGCAAGGGCAAGGGTTGGACCGCCATGTCCGCCAAGGACTGCAAGGCCAAGGGCGGCAAGGTCGAAGAGAAGAAGTAAATCGATGTGAGCATCCGGGCGCCTGTGGGCGCCCGGATTCTTTTCGGCAATGGCCGCAGCATCCTCTCTTACGCATCCCCCGCTCGGTTTTGGGCTCGGGCTGCGCACCGATCACTACGAATCGATCTTGGCCGGACCGCGCCGGGTCGACTGGTTTGAAATTATCTCTGAAAACTACATGGTGCCGGGCGGCAAGCCCTTGCACTTTCTCGACCGTGTTCGCGCCGAATACCCGCTCGTAATGCACGGCGTGTCGCTGTCGATTGGCTCGACCGATCCGCTCAATCGCGACTATCTGCGCGACCTCAAGATCCTTGCCGAGCGTGTACAGCCGGCGTGGATCTCAGATCACCTGTGCTGGGGCGGGGTTGCCGGCAAGAACCTGCACGACCTCTTGCCCTTGCCCTATAACCGCGAAACGCTCGAACATGTGGCCGAGCGCGTTCAGCAGGTGCAGGACTTTCTCGGTCGGCGCCTGTTACTGGAAAACGTTTCAAGCTACCTCACCTACAAGCGCTCGGAGATGAGCGAGTGGGAATTCTTGCGCGAGGTCAGCGAGCGCGCCGATTGCCTGATTCTGCTTGATGTCAACAATATCTACGTCAGCAGCGTCAATCACGGTTTCAATCCGATCGACTATTTGGAAGGCATACCGGCTGCACGCGTGCAGCAGTTTCACCTGGCCGGCCATCGCAATCTGGAGACCCACATCATCGACACCCATGACGAACCCATCGTCGATCCGGTGTGGAATCTCTACCGCGAGGCCGTGCGTCGATTCGGGCCAGTATCGACCATGATCGAGCGCGACGACAACATCCCGCCTTACGAGGAGTTGCTGACGGAGCTCGATCACGCACGCGCCATTGCCCGCGAGGTGTTGTCGCCCGACGCGAAGGCCCGAGAAGGACGCAACGGATGCAGTATCGCTGCGCCCAGCAAGGCCGGGGCCCGGCGTGGTGCGTCGGTGGCGGCAGCGCGCTTACCGTCGGAGTAGCCGGCGCAAGCAGCGCCGGGCCATCCGCTTCCTATGGACACGACACTCAACAAGCTCCAGGGCGACTTCCAACGCTACCTGCTCACACTTGATGGGCCGATGGCAAAGGAAGTGGTAAGCGACGCGCTCGACGCGCAAACGCGCCTAGGGATCTATGCCGACGCCTACCGGCTGCGCCTGCTTGAAGCCTTGCAGACGGATTTCGTCGCGCTGCGCGCCGTGCTCGGTGACGATGAGTTTGACGCCATGGGCCGCGCCTACATCGACGCCTATCCTTCGCAGCACTACTCGATACGCCATTTCGGCCGTAACTTAAGCCGCTTCCTGGCGGAGACCGACCCCTACCGCGCCACCCCCGTACTCGCCGAGATCGCACGCTTTGAATGGGCAATGACCGATGCCTTCGATGCGCAGGATGCGACCGTCGCAACCGTGGCGGACATGGCGGCGGTAGCGCCCGGGGCCTGGCCTAGCCTGCGCTTTGGGCTTCACCCTTCGCTGCAACGCATTGAGTTACAGTGGAACGCACCGCCAATCTGGAAGGCGGTAGATGAAAATACTGACATCCCCGAACCACAACAGGCCGAATACCCCATCGGTTGGATGCTGTGGCGAAACGAATTCAAGATCTATTTTCGTTCGCTTTCGGTCGATCAGGCCTGGATGCTTGATCAACTACTCACGGGTGCGACGTTCTCCGAAGTCTGCGAAGGTCTCACTGAATGGATCGACGCCCAGCATGTCGCCGCGCACGCCGCCGGGCTGCTCAAACAGTGGCTGGAAGACGGTCTGATTGCCACCATCGACTATTAATGGATCGCCACGGCAGCGCGATCATTCCGCTTTCTGCAGTGTGTCAATGAGTGGGCAGCGAATCGCACCGCGCTGCGCCGCACACCTTCGTACGAGCCGAGCAAGGGCTTGCTCCATCCGACGCAAATCACGCAAGCGGGCGCGAACAGATGTCAGCTTATGCTGGGCGATATCATGCGCCTCCGTGCAGCGCATGCCGTCGTCGAGCTTGATCAGCTCCGCGACCTCGTCGAGCGTAAAACCGAGACCCTGCGCCGTCTTGATGAACCTGAGTCGCGCAAGATCTGACGCGCCGTAGCGGCGAATCCCGCGCGGCGCCTTCTTTGGCACCGGCATAAGCTTGATACGCTGATAGTAGCGCACCGTCTCCACGTTCACCCCCGCCGCTGCCGCGAGTTGCCCGATTGTCGTCTGCGCTTCCGCCATGGCGGAATATGTTACACGCTTACCGCCACACCGCGTTTTTCGAAGATCTCGGCCAAGATCGGCCGGCAAATGACTTCGAGGGTTTGCTTGAGCGAATCGCCAGGCACCAGCATGGTTGTGGGTCGCGTCATCTGTGCGCCCGGGATCCGACGGAGTAGGTCGGGGAAATCGTGCCGATCACGATCGCGAAAATGTACGATCAGCGCCGATTCACTCTCGGTCGGTA
>CP070641.1:1425071-1426173 GCA_020354085.1 Pseudomonadota bacterium | reverse complement strand
CATTGCTACGACGACCGTCGCGAATGTCTTGCAGCGCATTGGCGATCTGCACATGCTTGAGCGGCAGTTCGATACAGCCGACCGCGTGACGGACAAGTTCGGGATGCAGGGCACTGCGCGCGCTCTTTTCGCACAGCAGCACGACCGGGAGTTCCACGCTGCACTGGCGAAGGGTGCGGAAGATGTCCAACGCCTGCGACTCTACGCAGCTTGGGCCGAACAAAGCCGCCCAAGCCGTCTCCAGGCTTTCGCAACCGGTGAATTCCTGCTGGTTCGCGATCAGTACGGGCTCCAACCCCATAAATTCCACAATCGACTGCAGGTACTGCCCTGTCTTCTTGTCGGACTCGATGATCAATACGGACGAAGCGCTCGACATTTCCACACCCCTTGTTTTCCAGCAGTTTTCGCCTGGCGGACGGAGGCCTGCTGACCAGGCAGCCCATTCCACCATCCATTTGGTCTCGATCTAACCGATCACGAAGATCTGGTGCGATCTGATGGAATTAACGACAGCAAAAGCTGTGCCGATTTTTTGGCACTGAAAATCAGTCGGTTATCGCGGGCGGACGGCACACACGCCACCCCGTTGACGGCCTCCGGCAGGTACGACGCGCGCAGAACGGCGTTTCAGCCGCTTCCTGGCCTCGTCCTCTGAATTAGGTTGGCCGCGCGCTGAATGCAGCACGTGAGCGCAAAACACGATGTCGATGACTGCGAGAAATAAGCTTGTCCGAGGCGTCGTGCACGGTGACGCCTAGAGCCTCGACCTCGACGGCAGCACACATCCCGCGGGCGCGGGCTGCGGCGCCACTTGAGATATAGCGTCAAAGCGCGTGCCATCAGCGGAACGCAGGCACCGAGACTTAATTCAGTTTTTTCTACCCACCAAACCCAACGCGCCACAAGAGGTATCGGCCCGTGGGCGGCCGAACGTCAGGGGTCAGGCGAGGACAAAGAAACCGGATACGAAAACAGTCCTGGAGGCGCCCGTGTCTGCGGAACTTCTTTACTGTAAATCAATACCATACGACTCATTTCTAGAGCTCTTCTGAGCTAAGAGGCACGGAGTATAGAGCGTCCCATCATTCGTCCAAATAAT
>CP070641.1:1423868-1424971 GCA_020354085.1 Pseudomonadota bacterium | reverse complement strand
CGCGCGAACACGGCCGCGAAGTGGAGGTCATGGCAGTCAACCTCCTGCAGCGTGCCAGCGAGGCGCTCGATCTCAGTCAGATACCCGAAGCGCTGCGTCCGGCGGTCAGTATCGAGGCCACGCTACAGTTGAAGGAGATCGTCGACCGGATGCTGCTGCCACCGATCGACGCGACGCCATCCGCGCAAATGGTGGACGCTGCCCGAAAAGAGGCCGGGGAATTGTCGCGGAAAAGCACGGGGTCATTCCGCTGGAAATTGCCGAACACACAGATCGAAATTGTGGAAATTCTGGAAGGCGAGCGGCAAGGACAATTTCTATTTAGCGCTGGCACCGTTCGGCGCATCAGTGACGTTTACAAAAGGGTCAAGGACCTTCCCTATCGTCAGGAAAAGTTCGGCGGAACCGAGCTTGAACATCTGTCTCCCGGGTTGTCGCCCGGTTTTTACGAGAGCTACATTGCTGCATCCGGCTATCTTGTGCCCCGCGCGCATCTCCAGGGCCGATTGGTCGACGCATTGCCAGACTGGTTCAAGGCAACATACGCGAACCAGATGATCTGGCAGTGGGCAGGTCTCCTTATCACCATCCTGCTTACGCTTGTCGCTGCCTATGCGGCCTATCGGCAATTCAACCAGTTCGCGGCGCGAACCCGGTCACCGCTTCATGATTGGCTCAAGCTTCTGAGCGCCGCCATTGTGCTGTCTATCGTCAGGGCAGCGGGCGCCTTCATCGACTATGGCCTGAAGTTCACGAGCAACGTGCAGGCCATTGTCACGACCGTTTTTGCGACCGCACTTTACGTGCTGGCGGCGTGGGTCGCTTTCCTCCTTTGCAGAACAATTGCCGAGACCCTTGTCGCCACGCCCCGCCTGCGTAACAAGACTTCCGAATCCGCCCTGCTGAGAATCGCCGCGTGGCTGGTCGGCTTCCTGATCGCGGTCGGCATCGTGATCGGCGGCATTCGCTCGTTGGGCGCCGATCTCGTCCCGCTCCTTGCCGGACTTGGCATTGGCGGCCTCGCCGTGGCGCTCGCTGCCCAGAGCACGATCGCCAACTTCATCGGCGGGTTGATCCTGCTGGCCAACAAGCCTATTCAGGTG
>CP070641.1:1422664-1423768 GCA_020354085.1 Pseudomonadota bacterium | reverse complement strand
GTCGACGGTTATGCGCTGGCCGGCAGCGCACTGCGCGCCGACGGCAGCGAGTTTCGCGTCGCCGGCACCGCATGGGCCGGCCGGCCGTTTACCGGTAGCTTGGCGCCGGACCAATGCGTGCGCATCATGACCGGCGCACCGATGCCGGCGGGAACGGATACGGTGGTGATGCAGGAACACGTGGAAATGGCCGGCGAACGCGTGCGTATCGGTGCCGGCCACTGCGTTGGGCTGAACGTGCGCGCCGCGGGCGAGGACTTGGCGCGCGGGGAAGTGGCGGTCGCGGCCGGCAAACGCCTGACACCGGCGGAACTCGGACTGCTGGCGTCGATTGGTAGCGCCGAAGTAAACGTCTTCCGCCGACCGCGCGTGGCATTTTTTTCAACAGGTGATGAGCTGCGCTCGCTCGGCGAGCCGCTCGGCGCCGGAGAGCTCTACGACAGCAACCGCTATACGCTCTACGGCATGCTCGCGCGGCTGAACGTGGAGATCATCGACATGGGTGTGGTGCGTGATGAGCGCGACGCGGTCCGTGATGCCTTCGTGCAAGCGGGCGCCATCGCCGACGCCGTCGTCACCTCGGGCGGCGTCTCGGTCGGTGACGCGGACTACGTCAAAGAGGTGCTGACGACGATTGGCAACGTGAGCTTCTGGCAAATCGCCATGAAACCGGGTCGGCCGCTCGCGTTTGGCCACCTCGACGCGGTCGCCGGTAGCCACCCGGCTTCCGTGGTCGACAACCGTGAAGTCCGTTCCCGCCCCCTTCCATCTGGAACCGGCGACCCCGCGCCCGTGTTCGAAAGCGCTTCGCCTTGCACCACGGGCGCTACATTCTTCGGCCTGCCCGGTAACCCGGTGGCCGTCATGGTGACCTTTTATCAATTCGTGCAACCGGCCCTCCGCCGCATGGCCGGCGAGCATACCGACGCGGAGCCACTGACCTTCCGCGCGCGCTGCGCGAGTCGCTTCAACAAACGACCCGGTCGCACCGAGTTTCAGCGCGCCTCCTTGATGCGTGAGTCCGACGGGACGCTCGTGGTGCGGCGCACCGGGCAACAAGGCTCTGGAATCCTTAGCTCCATGGCGGCCGCCAATTGCTTCGTG
>CP070641.1:1421447-1422564 GCA_020354085.1 Pseudomonadota bacterium | reverse complement strand
GAATTCGTACAGCACGCCCATCTCGTATTGCGCCGCGGTGTCGCCGCGCGCCGCCTCGGCGCGCAGTGACTCCAGCCGCGCCTCGTCCACGGCCGCGGCCTGGACCGCGCCGACGACGAAATGCCCTATCAAGAGTGCCAAAAAAACCTTTTTCATCGCTGTTGACTCCGTTTTGGTGCCGGCGCCTTCCTTACCACCTTATATAGTCTGCGCACTTTCCGACCGCTAGCGGATGCGCGTCACGATACCTTCGAGTTGATCGAGGCTGGTGTACTCGATCACCAGGCGGCCCTTGCCGCGTCCGCTGTATTGGATCCTGACTTTGGCGCCGAGTTTGTCGGTGAGCTTTTGCTGATAGGCACGTATGTCGGGATCCAGGTGCGGGCGCTTACCCTTGCCGCCGCTTGGTTTCTCCAGCAGCCGGCGCACCAGCTGTTCGGTCTCGCGCACCGACAATCCGCGCTCCACCACCTGGCGTGCGATCTGGCTCTGGCGATTGCCTTGCAGGGCAAGCAGGGCGCGCGCGTGCCCCATGTCCATTTTGCCGCGCTCCAACATCTCCCGCACATCGGCATTGAGTGTGAGCAAACGCAGCAGATTGGTCACCGCCGCGCGCGAGCGGCCGACCGCCTCCGCGATCTGCTGGTGGGTCATGCGGAACTCGTCGATCAGGCGCTGCAGGGCAGTCGCCTCCTCCACCGGATTGAGATTCTCGCGCTGGATGTTTTCGATCAGCGCGATCGCGATCGCGGCTTCATCCGGGATGCGGCGCACGACAGCGGGAATGGTTTCGAGGCCGGCTTGCTGGGCGGCACGCCAGCGGCGCTCGCCGGCGACGATCTCGTAGCCGCCGGCGCCGAGCGGCCGCACGACGATCGGCTGGACCACGCCCTGTGCCTTGATCGAGGCCGCGAGTTCGGCCAGCGCGTCGGCGTTCATGTGCGTGCGCGGTTGATACTTGCCGCGCTGCAGCAGATCGATCGGCAGCTGTTTGAGCTCTTCCTTCTCGGCGTGCGTGGCCTCGATGGCAGCGCCGAGCAGGGCATCGAGCCCACGGCCGAGACGCGGTTTTTTCGTCATCATGCCAACCGCCTCATGCCGCTACGACTTCCGTCTC
>CP070641.1:1420215-1421347 GCA_020354085.1 Pseudomonadota bacterium | reverse complement strand
GCTGGCCCTCCATGGACGGAGCAATGCCGGTCGCTCTCGGCATCCTGCCTCCCGCGGCACTCGCACGTCCCTGTGCATCGCCGCGCAGCCGTTGATGGGCGAGCTTGCTGCGCTCGGCCCAACGGAGGCTTAGTTCCATGGAGTCGCGCGCCTGCTGCTCGGTAGCTGGGTATGGCGTGCATTCATCGAAGATCATGACGATATCGGCGTCTAACGCGTGCTGCACTGCCATCGATTCCTCGGGCCCCATGAAGATCGCGGCACCGTCGACCGGCGACTGGAAGTGCACGCCTTGCTCGGTGATCTTCCGCAGCTTCCCCAGACTCCATACCTGAAACCCGCCCGAGTCCGTCAGGATCGGACCGTCCCAATGCATGAAGCCGTGCAACCCGCCGTGCGCACGGATCACCTCTACCCCCGGACGCAGCATCAAATGAAACGTATTGCCGAGAATGATCTCGCAGCCGAGCGCGCTTAACTCCTCTGGCGTCATGGCCTTGACCGTGCCGTAGGTCCCAACCGCCATGAAGGCCGGTGTCTCGACCGCACCGCGTGCAAAACGTAGACGGCCGCGCCGCGCTGCGCCATCAGTGGCTAACTTTTCGTATTCCATGGTCGGTCAATGGTGGTGGGCGCGCAGTGTATCACCCAAAGGCACAGCGGCTGGGTCCGTGAACGCACCATTCCCAACACGGCGGTTTCACACCCGGCGTAACCCTTAGCGTGCAGCCGGCGTCACGAACATCGCATCGCCGTAACTGTAGAACCGATAACGCTCGGCAACGGCGTGTCGGTAGGCAGCGAGCACTTGCTCGGTGCCGGCGAACGCGCACACCAGCATCAAGAGCGTCGACTCGGGCAGGTGGAAGTTCGTGAGCAGCGCGTCAACGACACGAAACCGATAACCGGGATAGATGAAAATTTCGGTGTCACCGAGGAATGCGGCCAGAGTCCCGTCCACGCCAGATGCCGTCTCGAGCGCACGCACGACCGTGGTGCCGACGGCAACGATGCGTCTCCCGGCAGTGCGCGCCGCGTTAACCTGTTCCGCAGTCGCTGCGCTCACACTTAGCCATTCCGCGTGCATGCGATGTTCACGAATATCGTCGCTGCGTACCGGCTGAAATGTCCC
>CP070641.1:1418978-1420115 GCA_020354085.1 Pseudomonadota bacterium | reverse complement strand
GATGGTATGGAAGCCCGCTGCAAAGATTTTTTTCCCCTTGATTTGCCAAACTACTCAGAGCTGTACTGCCACTACGATCGCGAGCGCTCCGCGCTTTGGTATTACTTGAATCAGGCGCGCCCCTGTTCCACCCAGGTGCTACTCGACGAGCTCGTCGACTTTCAAAAGCGCGTCAAAACCTATTTGCATTCATCACCGCAAGCCAGTGAGACACTGCACTATCTCGTATGCGCGTCGGCTAACCCAAGAATTTTCAGTTTGGGAGGCGATCTACAACTCTTTGCGCGCCTGGCTGAGGCACGGGATCGCGATACGCTATACAACTACGCGCGGCGCTGTGTCGATGTCGTCTACGAAAACTGGACCAACTTCCAGATTCCGACGCTAACCACCATCAGCCTGGTGCAGGGCACCGCACTCGGCGGCGGTTTCGAAGGCGCCTTGTCAAGCAATGTCTTGATCGCCGAAGAAGGCGCGCAGCTCGGTTTCCCCGAAATCCTCTTTAATCTTTTCCCCGGTATGGGGGCGTACAGTCTGTTGGTGCGCCGTATTGAACCTTGGCAGGCCGAGCGCATGTTACGCAACGCCCGGCAATACCCGTCGCGCGAGCTGTGGGAAATGGGCGTTGTCGACGTGGTCGCGCCGGTCGGGGAAGGCGTGCACGCGGTCAACGACTTCATTCGTCGGCGCCGTTTCACGCGGCTCGGCCACCAAGCCATCCACCGCGTGCGCCAGCGCGTTAGCCCCCTCACGCATGAAGAGCTGGTCGACGTGGTCGAGATCTGGGTTGAGACAGCTATGAAATTGTCGGCACGCGACCTGCGCGCAATGACCCGGATTGCTGAAGCACAGCCCGAAATGCAGGCCGTACGGGAGGAAACGAATCGGTATCAGATACCGGCTACCGTTCGATCGTTAATGCCGGCGGCGGTTTCGTAAAGAACGATGTTTCCGCTATGAGCCGAGGGTGCGACCGGGGTCACCGGCCGCGCCGTCGGGGTTTTGATGGAACAGGCCGCGCAGGGCAGTTAGCGTTTCATCAAACGCGGTGGAGATCTGATCCACAAGCTTGTAGCGTTCGCGGAGGAAATGGGCGAGGCCGCCCTCTTCCGCTTGCTGACACGCCTCCATTAGGCG
>CP070641.1:1417730-1418878 GCA_020354085.1 Pseudomonadota bacterium | reverse complement strand
AGAGTGGCGCCCAGCGCGGCGCCCTGCGGGGTCATGGTCACCCGATCTACGCCGTTGCCTATTCACCGGACGGCAAACGTATCATCGCCAGTGGCAAGGATCGCAGCATTATCATTTGGGACACCGTGAGCGGAAAACCGCTGTTTACCCTCGATGGACACAACTCCGACGTCAATGGTCTCGCGCTGTCGCACGACAGTAGCATCTTGGCGTCCGTCGGTTCCGATCGCCGCGTAATGTTGTGGGACATGGGAAAAGGGGAACTGTTGGCAACGCTTAGCGGGCATCGAGATCCGGTGCTGTCGGTGGCGTTCTCGCCGGATGGACGGTGGCTGGCGACCGGCGACGCTGGGCATTCCATCCGTGTGTGGAACATGCATGATGGAACCCTCGCGCGCACCATCTCCGATGTCCCGAGCGCGATTCTAAGTCTTGGTTATTCGCCGGATGGTCAATGGCTAGCTGTCGGGGCAGCGGACGCGCGCGTGCGAATTTTTGGGAGCACAAGCGGTTTACTGGCGCAAGAGCTAGCCGGTCACCAAGACTACGTGCAATCGGTAACGTTTGACCGAAATGGCACGCTTGCCTCGGCCGGCCGCGATCAAAGCATCATTCTTTGGCAACCGAACTAGCGCGCGCCAGGCGACGAGGACGCATCGCTCTTCGCGTGGCGCAAACGCGCAAGTTCCGCTTCCGCGAGAAATAGCGCGGGATCAACGCGTGTGTCGTTTAGGCTCACCGTCCAGTGCAAGTGGGCGCCCGTCACCCGTCCCGTAACCCCAATGGTACCGAGTTGAGCACCACGTGCGACCGGCGTGCCGGGCCCCACGTCGATGGTGTGCAGATGGTTAAACATGCTGATCAGCCCCTGGCCGTGGTCGAGGAACACTGTGTTGCCGTTAAAGAAATAGTTGCCGGTCTCGATCACGACACCATCCGCCGGCGCGTGCACCGGTGTGCCTTGTGGGGCCGCGATGTCGAGCCCGCTGTGCGGCGCGCGCGGTTGGCCGTTAAACACGCGCCGCAACCCGAAGGCACTCGAGAGTCGACCATTGGCGGGTGGCGAGAATCGTAGGGTTTCCACGTCCCTGTCCTCCCAGGAAGCGAAGGCGCGGCCGATAACAATGCGGTCTTGTTCGATGCGCTTT
>CP070641.1:1416476-1417630 GCA_020354085.1 Pseudomonadota bacterium | reverse complement strand
CGCACGCGGCGCGGAGCGCGTACGCGCCCTGCGTCCGCCCGTTCGTCTGCAAGTCCTGCGTTGACTGCCTGATCCCCGTTCGACGTTGCGCGTGCGGCGCTACCGTTGCCTGCCTGAACCGCTCTATGCCAGCGGTCAGTAGCCTTTCGTCTCAGGCCCTTCCGATGCCGCCTCTATAGCGCGCCTTTGGTCTTCGGCCTGCTTTTGCATTTGCGCTTCCAGCTGCTTGGCCTTCTTGAGCGCCTCGACCTGGGGGTCGAACACGGTGGTCTCCGGCGGCTTCTCCGGCGTACAGGCCGTCACGAGCAAGAGCAGAACCAGCATCGATAGCCGTTTCATCGTTTCACCTCCTTGCGCATGGGTCACTTCGTGTGTGCGTGCTCGAATGAATCGCAATACAGGTCTTCGCCCTTGAGGCCGCGCGCGAAGAACGTCTTCTTGATGGCCTCGATCATGGCCGGCGGGCCGCTTGCGTACACTTCGTGCCCGCTAACGTCCGGATAATCGGCGAGCACGGCGTCGTGTACCCAGCCGGTTCGCCCTGACCATTGGTCGTCGGGTTTCGGCTCCGACAACACCGGCGTATAGCGGAACATCGATTGCTCCTTCGCCCAGCGTTCGACCAGCTCGTGCAGATACAGATCCACGCGCGCCCGCGCGCCCCAGTAGAAGTGCAAAGGCCGATCAGTGCCGCGCGTGAAGGCGTGTTCCAGCATGCTCTTGATCGGCGCGAATCCAGTGCCGCCGCCAATCAAGATGGCCGGGCGTTTGGATTCCTCGCGCAAGAAGAACGTCCCGAGCGGGCCCTGAAAACGCAACAAGTCTTTTTCCTGCATCTTGCTGAATACATGGCCGCTGAAAAGACCGTTCGGTACGTGGCGAATATGCAATTGCAGGAACTGATCCGAGAGCGGATCGTTGGCGAGCGAAAAGCTGCGCCGCACGTTGCCCTTGAGCAGAATGTCGATGTACTGACCGGCCAGAAACTGCAGCCGGTCGTTGGCGGGCAGCTTGAGCGACAAGATCATCACATCCGGCGCCGCCCGCTCCATCTTCACGACGCGACAAGGTAGGGTGCGCACCGCGATGTCGTGCACCGCATCAATTTCGCGCGCACGCAGCACCAGGTCGCTGCGCGCTTTGGCCTGACAAAA
>CP070641.1:1415219-1416376 GCA_020354085.1 Pseudomonadota bacterium | reverse complement strand
GCGTCGCTAGGTGCCGCGAGGGTGCTCAAACTCTGCCCTGTGCGGGGTTTGGGTAGCCTGGCAAAACGCTTTTCGACAGCTATAGTTAGTTGAGATTCGTAAAGAGTATTACTATCATACGGCCGTAACGCGCGGTCCGAAAAAGGCAATAGAAGTCGGGAGACTCGCGAGTCAAGGTGACCAGTATGTCGCAGGTACGTAGGGGGATCACGAGGGTTGCGCCTTGGGTGTTGGCGTGCGCGCTGGCCGTTTTGCCGCATGCCAGCGAGGCATTGGGCCTCGGTAACTTGCGAGTGTTGTCGACCCTCAATGAGCCATTGAGCGGCGAAATCGATCTGACGTCCGTATCCGATCGCGAACTCAAAGGCCTCAGCGTTACTCTGGCACCGCCCGAAGTCTATGCGACGGCTGGCGTCGAACGCTTGGCTTATCTATCTCGCATCAAGTTCATCGTCAGCAAGCGCGCAGATGGTAGCTACTTTCTGCGGCTAACGAGCGAGGAGCCGTTCGATGAACCGTTCCTTCATTTGCTCCTACAGATCGAATGGCCCGGTACGCGTTTGGTTCGTGAGTACACGGCGTTAATCGATTTGCCCACACAAGTCTCGTCCCCACCAGCGCGCGTACAGGTACCACAGACTGCCGCGGCGCCTGTGGAACCGTTACCAACGCTACGGGACGATGCGATTCCACCGCTTGGCTCCGAACCGGCAGCACCGCCCGAGCCGGTCATCGCGCCTGCGCCGGGCCCACAGCGTGCGACACGACCCTCTGAGCCGCTCGTCGAGCCGCGGGTGCCGACGACGGCACGAGCTGAGGACGACCTATTTGGTCCGCCGGACACGGGACCAAGCAAGATAGAGATTTCGCCGGTCACCGGTTGGCCAGAGCCCGTGAAGGAAGCTCCAGCGCCGGTAGTGACCGAGTTGGCGCCGCGCGCACCAGAATCTACGCCTGCAACCGCTCGCGCCGCCGAGCCAACCGCTACGGTTGGCGAGTACCATGTGAGCAAAGGCGACACCTTGTGGGAGATTTCCGAGCGTGTTCGCAGTGACCGCGGTATCGCCGTCGAGCAGGTTGTCATGGCGATCTTTCGCGTCAATCCTGACGCTTTTTTTGGCAAGAACGTAAACAATCTGCGCGCCGGAAAGATCCTG
>CP070641.1:1413897-1415119 GCA_020354085.1 Pseudomonadota bacterium | reverse complement strand
CCGGTTGTCCGGCCTTCGAAGACGCCAGAGAGGATTTTCACCGCATCCGCTTCCTTGCGTTGCGTAGTGTGACGCGACTGACCCGGCTTGCGCCGGTCGAGGTCGGGCTGGATGTCGGATTCGGAGAGCGCGATACCCGGGGGGCAGCCATCGACAATCGCCACCAACGCTGCGCCATGCGATTCGCCCGCCGTGGTGACCGTGAAGAGTTTGCCGATGGTATTGCCGGACATACGCGGATGTTACCGACAAGGCCGCAGCATCACAATTTTGCCGGCCTTCGCCACGAAAGCGGCAGGCGGCTATTTGAATCCTTTGCGGTAAGTCGCGTTCAAGGCGTCGAACATCGGGCGAAACGGCAGGTAATTCAACGCGCGTACTTGTTCCATGAACGGCAAGTCCTTGTCCTTGCCAAATTCGTGCTCCCCGCTCGCCAATTGCTCTGCGATCCGCTGGAGCCCAGCGCGAATATGCTGGAGTCGCGGTACCTGGTTGGTCAGTTCGATGTCCACATCGCCTTCGTCTTCGGAACAGCGAATCAGATCCTCGATCTCATAAAGTGACTGCTCCAGCAATCGCATGTACTCTTCAGGTGTTTTGGTGTCGTACATCGTAGTGCCAACAATCAGCGAAACATTTCTGGAAAGTGCGGAACGGTTCTTTCGGACTGCGCGAAGACCCACGCAATCCCCGCGCCCCACATGAACGAGTAATCTTGGCGCACCAAGGGGCTATCCTCAAATACCGCGCCGCGCAAATTATCATAGCGCACGAAGGCACCGACCCAAAACCGGGCGTAGCGCTTTGAGAGCGTGAGGCGTGCGAACGACCCGCTGTAACCGCCGCTCGCGTCATAGGTCGGGCGCGTTGCGGTCGCGTATTGCGGAGCGACCTCATAGAAGTAATCGTGATAGCGCTCCGTCGCAAACAGTGGTCCCATCGTTACCCCTGTTTGCCAGCCACGCGTGCCGACGATTTGATAACTGACGTTCGGCGAGGCGATCCAACCAATCGGTTCGAGAAAAGTCAGGTCGGTGGCGAAAGCTGCGCGTATCGGTAAGTTGATCGACACGGCTTGGCGCGACTCCGGGCTTTGCCATAGCAGCACCTTGAGCGCCGCGCCCAATTCAATGGTGGCGTCGAGCTTTGGCATGTCCGCGCGCGCCCCGCCATCGCTGCTGCGCGAGGGCGGTCCCGCCGAGGCGCTCAGGTCCACACGCAG
>CP070641.1:1412558-1413797 GCA_020354085.1 Pseudomonadota bacterium | reverse complement strand
CGTACTGGAATATGATGCTATAAGCCGGCACGAGTTCCACGGAATGTGTTCGCAGACCAGACGGTTCCGACTGTGGTGCGGACCATGCAACAGTACCGCGCAGGCTGAGGCGATCAGGAATCGGCCCTGATGGGCGTTGGACTCATCGATTGCTGCCGCGCGGTCGGTAACTGTGCCGACTTTGGGGAGCAGTCATCAATGCCTCGTTTGGTTCGTGCCTTTTTCTGCTCGTACATCCGCTTATCGGCGAGCGAAAGATAATCGGACAAGGTCAGATCGGACGTGGGATCACACGGCACGATCCCGATGCAGAGCGAAATCCGGTAAGGCAGCGATGAGCGCTGGCGAAAGTGTTCGATGTTGGACTGTATCCGGGCCAGGATCACTTCCGGCTGCGCTGCATCGAGCGTGAAGGCCGCAAACTCATCTCCGCCGAGCCGGGCCACGACGTCGCTGTCGCGAAATGATTCCTGGAGAATACGGCCGACATCCTGAATCAAGCGGTCGCCGGCGTCATGGCCAAGTCCATCGTTGACCGACTTCAGCTCGTTGAGATCCGCGTATATCAGTGCGCTCGGTAGCCCCTGCCGCTGCGCGACCTTGAAGCTGCGTTCGGCGTGCTGGAAAAACCCGCGTCGGTTCAACATGCCGGTCATGACATCGGTGACCGAGATGCGGTGCAGTTCCTCCTCCACGCGATCGCGTCGATGCAGCTCCATTGCGTGCTCCCGGGCGGCCTCTGCGATCTCCTCGGTTCGGGCCGCGACGCGACCCTCGATCACCTGCCTGAAACCAACATTGCCAAGGGCCGCAGCGGTGAGCTCGCCGATGTGGCGCAGGGTAGAAATCTGTCTGGCGAGTTGCTGGGGACGCGCTCTGCGATACCAGATGACAGCCAGAACGCCAACCGGCTTGATCGGGGGAAAAGGAAAAGCAAGCACACTCGCCCTCCCACGGGTGGGAAAACCGCCGCTGCGCAGGTTCGCATCGGTGGCCGTGTCCGGGACAAGGACGGGCGTTTGACTATCGATGGCGTGCCGGGCGTGTCGATACAGAACGGTGCCCTCGTGTACCGGTTGCATCAAGCCGCTGCGGTCAAATTCCGTGACATACTCCTGCTCAGCCAGGGCCAGGAGCAGCAAGGCGCGATCTGCCAGCAGAAGCTCTTGAACCGCAGGGCCAGCCAGTTCCAGGACCGATCGCGGGTCGGGGGCCTGCAGCAGATCGCGGGCCAGCGCA
>CP070641.1:1411215-1412458 GCA_020354085.1 Pseudomonadota bacterium | reverse complement strand
GAACTAGCCGATCTGGGCGGCCAGATCGCGCGCTTGCTTCTTCTGCTGATCGTTGCCCTCTGCCATAACCTCATCGAGGATACTGCGCGCGCCGTCCGCATCCCCCATGTCGATATAGGCCTTGGCCAAGTCGAGCTTCGTTGCAGTCTCGTCCCACGCCTGCAGACCCGCCTCTTCGCGCACCGGTGTCGGTGCCGACAAGTCAGGCTCGGGCTCGCTTACGGCGACGTCTGCGCCGCCGAAATCGAGCTCCTCAACCGGGGCTGATGGCTTTGAGGGTGCGAAATCGATACCGTGGTCCTGGGAGGCCGCGCCGCTGCCAAAATCCAGCGAGTCGAGTCCTGAGTCCGTGCTGCTTGAGGACTCCGCGCCGAAATCGATCGGTTGGTCCATTTTCAAGGTTGATCCGAAATCAACGGACTCTCCGGTCGTTTTGTCGGTCGACCCGAAATCGACGGATTCAGCGGCCACTTCCGCATCCGTCGCGCCCAGATCGAAATCGAGACCCGCTCCGCCCCCTGCAGATGCAGGCGGCTGTGTTGTTTCCGCGGCGAAATCGAAGTCCAGCGTTTCATGGTCGGAGGCCTTCGCGACCGTCGGTGGTTCCGACTCCAATCCGCGCAAGGTATCGGTCATCGCCGGCGCAGCAGCCATACCAGCGGCGGCTACCGCCGGTCTGGCACCAGGTTTACCACCCTTGAACATCGGGTTTTCCGGATCGAGCTTGCGGCCCATATCCGCCACCTTCTCCCAATGCCTGCCGCCCTTGCCGCCGGTCTGCGCGTACAGCTCTTCCGCCAACGTGGAGAAGGCGTTGACGTCATTACGCTGATGGTAGATCTCCAACAGCTTGACCTTGAGCTCCTCGCGCTGGGGGTTCTTGACGACCGCTTCCTTCAAGATCTCTTCCGCCGTTTCGTCTCGACCATATGCTAGATAAACTTCGGCCTCTGCAATCGGATCTACTTCGTCGGTATGTATGTTGCCCATACCGCCTTGACTGAAATCGCTCAGGAACGAGGTGTCGCCACTGGCGACCGCCTGACCCGTCGCATCAGTCGTGCTGGCCGTTTGGTGGCTGGCGGCCTCTGCCGACAGGATGCTCTCTTCGAACTCGGCGATTGAGCGGCGCCGGCGACGCACGTAGACGAAACCGATCGCACCGGCCGCGAGTACCACCACGCCGAGCAGTACTGGCATCAGCTCGCCACCGAGGACGGCGTCGAGAAATTCATCGAGCGCG
>CP070641.1:1409870-1411115 GCA_020354085.1 Pseudomonadota bacterium | reverse complement strand
ATCTTCTCTACGTCGGTCATCTCAACGGTATCCAATACGAACTCACCGCCGTTGAAAACCTTCGGGCCCTCGCCTGCCTGAGCAATGGCGTCGACCGTGATCGCTGTGTCGACGCGCTCGAACAGATGGGGCTCGCCGCGTATCGCAACTTCCCCGCGAAAATTCTCTCTCAAGGTCAAAAGCGCCGCCTCGCGCTGGCGCGAATACTGGTACTCGAACGCAAGCTGTGGGTATTGGATGAACCACTGAGCGCGCTCGATGTGGCTACTACGGGGATGATGACTGAGCTGTTCGCGATGCATCTTAGCCGTGGCGGGATGATCTTGCTCACTTCGCATCAAGAGCTCGCGGGCGATATCGCGAGCGTGGTGCGATTGAATCTCGAGGCCTAGCGATGGCGAGCCTAAGGAACGCCGTCGTTTGCGTATTTCGCCGCGATCTCAAGGTCGCGATGCGGCGCATTACCGACGTCCTCACGCCGGTGATCTTCTTTGCCATTGTGACCAGCCTTTTCCCGCTTGGCGTCGGACCGGAGCCGAACATGCTGCAAGCCCTTGCTCCCGGGGTGCTGTGGGTCGCCGCCCTGCTCGCCACGATGCTTTCGCTAAATCGGATGTTCGCCAATGATTATGCCGATGGCACGCTGGAGCAGTTGCTGCTCGCACCTCACCCCTTGAGCATCCTGGTATTGGCCAAGGTGGCTGCGCACTGGCTTCTGTCTGGCCTACCGCTGGTCCTGCTGTCCCCCGTTCTGGCCATTCAGTTGCAGCTGCCGCACGAGGCCATGACCACGCTAGTCCTGTCCCTACTGCTCGGGACACCAGTCCTGAGCCTGCTGGGCGCAGTGGGCGCCGCGCTTACCTTGGGGCTGCGCGGCGGCGGGGTGCTCGTTTCGGCACTGGTGTTGCCGTTGTATACTCCGGTACTGATTTTTGGCGCTGCCGCGGTTGCGGGTGCCGCCACCGGGCTTGATGTCGAGGCGCATCTGTCGCTCCTGGGCGCATTCCTGGTGTTGGCGTTGAGTTTCGTGCCGTGGGCCGCCTCCGCCGCACTGCGAGTATCCCTGGACTAACCATTCCCTTATGCATTGGTTTCATCAGTACGCCGCCCCCAAGGTGTTCTACCCGTTCGCCGGTCGGCTGGTGCCCTGGTTCGCTGGCATTACAGCCCTTCTGATACTGGTTGGGCTGTATCTCGGCCTGTTCGTGGCCCCACCTGACTATCAGCAAGGCGAGACGGTACGGA
>CP070641.1:1408514-1409770 GCA_020354085.1 Pseudomonadota bacterium | reverse complement strand
AGATTTGTAAGATAATGAAATAAACGCGGCTGGGCGATGGGAATTCCCGCAGAATCACACGGATGAATACGTACTACTGGCTCTACCTCGCGGTGCTGGCCGTGGCAGTCATCTGGTATTTCATGCGCCATCGCAAACGCGAGGCGCAACAGACAGCACGCCTGCAGGAGGCGGTCGAATCCGGCCTCACTGAGCCGCCGTCTCTGCATCCTGTCATCAACCCTTCTCGTTGCCTCAATTCAGGTGCCTGTGTAACGGCGTGCCCAGAAGGTGCGATGGGAATCATCGGCGGCAAGGCGCAGCTCGTGAATGCCAGCGCGTGCATTGGGCACGGCGCGTGCAAGGCGGCCTGTCCGCATGACGCTATCGAGCTCGTGTTCGGCACCAGCAAGCGCGGGATGGATATTCCGCAGGTCAATCCGAATTTCGAGACCAATGTCCCGGGACTGTTCATTGCCGGTGAGCTGGGTGGGATGGGACTGATTCGCAAGGCCGTGGAGCAAGGTCGACAGGCGATGGATTCCATTGCCAAGCTCAAGGACGGCAAACTTCCCTACGACGTCGTGATTATCGGCGCGGGTCCGGCAGGATTGGCCGCGTCCCTTGCCGCCATGGAAAAGAAGTTGCGCTTCGTGACCATTGAACAAGAGGATTCGTTCGGTGGGACCATCTATCACTACCCACGCAACAAGATTGTCATGACCGCGCCGGTGCCGTTGCCGATTGTCGGTAAGATGAAGTTTGGCGAGGTAAGCAAAGAGAAGTTGCTGGAGTTTTGGCAGGGCGTGCTCAAGCAGACCAATCTCAAGATCAATTTGTTTGAGCGCATGGAATCAATCAAGCCCCAAGGTTCGGGTTTCGTCGTGAAAACCTCTAAGCGAGAGTATCAATCCCGCGCGGTGCTGCTTACCATCGGCCGACGAGGCACACCGCGTAAGCTCGGCGTTCCGGGCGAGGAGCAGCCGAAGGTTGTTTATCGCCTAATCGACGCCGAGCAGTACCGCGGACAGCACGTACTGGTGGTTGGTGGTGGGGATGCGGCGCTGGAAGCCGCGCTGGCCTGCGCCGAGGAGCGCGGGACGGTAGTCGCGCTTTCCTATCGCAGCGAGGCCTTCGGGCGCGTCAAGGCGAAGAACCGCGAACGCTTGCAGCTATTCGAGAAGGCTGGGCGAATAAAGGTCTTGCTCCAATCCAACGTAAAACAGATTGGCGCGAAGAACATCGTGCTTGAGCAACAGGGCAAGCGCATTGAACTT
>CP070641.1:1407148-1408414 GCA_020354085.1 Pseudomonadota bacterium | reverse complement strand
GTTTCCCTACGGCAACTGCGTCGTGAATCTGCTCGACACCCCGGGTCACGAGGACTTCTCCGAGGATACGTATCGCACGCTCACGGCCGTCGATTCGGCACTGATGGTGATCGACAGCGCCAAGGGTGTCGAGGAGCGCACCATCAAGCTGATGGAAGTATGCCGGCTGCGCGACACGCCAATCATGACCTTCATCAACAAGCTCGATCGCGAGGGTCGCGACCCGGTGGAGTTGCTGGACGAAATCGAGCACATCCTCCGCATCCGCTGCGCGCCGGTGACTTGGCCGATCGGCAGCGGCAAACGCTTCAAGGGCGTTTATCACATCCGCGAGGATCGCGTGCATCTGTTCAGCCCGCAGCACGGTGGGCGCATTCAACAGGGCGATACCATTGCGGGCCTCGGGAACTCAAAGCTGGATGAAGTGCTGGGCGAACAGGCCGATGAGCTGCGTGTTGCCATGGAGCTGGTCCAAGGCGCTTCGCACCCATTCGATCCTGCCGAATACGCGAGCGGCAAACAGACGCCGGTGCTCTTCGGTAGCGCGATCAACAATTTCGGTGTGCAGGAATTGCTCGACAGTTTCACGCAGTACGCCCCGGGTCCGCGACCGCGCCAAACGCTGAGTCGTGAAGTATTGCCGAGCGAAGACAAGTTCAGCGGGTTCGTGTTCAAGGTACAGGCGAACATGGACCCCAAGCACCGTGACCGCATCGCGTTCTTGCGTGTCACCTCCGGCAAATACACCAAGGGCATGCGTCTGCGCCACGTGCGTATCGGGCGCGACGTGCAGATTGCCAATGCCATCACCTTCATGGCGCGCGATCGCGAGTCGGTCGAAGAGGCCTATCCGGGCGACATCATCGGCTTCTACAACCACGGCACCATTCAGATCGGCGATACCTTCACGGAAGGCGAGGATCTCAAGTTCACCGGCATTCCGTATTTCGCGCCGGAGCTGTTCCGGCGCGTGGTATTGCGCGATCCGATGCGCATGAAGGCCTTGCAGAAGGGTCTCGACCAATTGAGCGAAGAGGGTGCCACGCAGATCTTTCGTCCGTTGCTTGGCAATGAGCTGATTCTGGGCGCGGTCGGAGCACTGCAGTTCGATGTGGTGGCTTACCGGCTCAAGCACGAGTACAACGTCGAGGCGGCCTACGACAACATTAACGTGGTCACCGCGCGCTGGCTGGAGTCAGAGGATGCCAAGGCGCTTGCCGAGTTTCGACGCAAGGAAGAAACCCGGCTGGTGCTTGACAGCGCAGG
>CP070641.1:1405776-1407048 GCA_020354085.1 Pseudomonadota bacterium | reverse complement strand
GGTGTTGGCCGGCATGCTTGTGTTCTCCGGTGTCGGCAGTTATTCCTCAGCGCGCCATCTCGCACATCCGAAGCGCGGCATTCAAATCGCCTGCGCCATCATATTTGTCTGGATCGTACTGGCGATGATCGGGTTCGATGCCTTGTTGTTCGCCACGCTCGAATGGCCGGCGGCCGTGAAGTCGGTTCTCATCCTCCTGCTGATCGCGCCGCTGGCCTATGCCCTGGGATTTCCGTTCCCATTGGGCCTGTATCTGTTCCGTGGCGATCGCGCGCACTTCCTGCCATGGGCATGGAGCTTAAACGGCGCGTTCTCTGTGATCTCCACGCCACTCGCTAACTTGCTCGCTGTTTCGGTGGGCTATAGAATCCTGCTCATCGCCGCGCTGCTGTTTTACGCGATGGTATTGCTAACCTATCCGGTTGGGCGGAGCGCCAACCGACTCTAACCGTCTCGGGATATTCCACTATGCAAATTCATCTACCTGCGATTGTGGCGGGCGTTGTGCTTGGATTATGCGGTAACGCTTGGGCGGCTGAAAAATCGGGCGCGCCAGGGTCGTGGACCTACGATCGCTACGTCGCGGTGATGAAAGAGAGCGGGCGGAACACGAAGCTCACGGAAAAGGACTTCGCCGCCATCCAGGATCGCAAACAGGCGGCGCTCAAAACCATCGAGGAGTATCTCAACCAGCGTTTCGGCAAGGTCGATCCGCAGGTGCTCAAGGCCTTCGCCGAGTTGCCGCGTGAGTACTTCCACTACAACTATCAAGAAAAGCGCTCGACGGCCGAGGTCGCTTACGAAGAGAAAGCCAAGCCCTGGGCGATTGGCTATGGATCGGCACTATCGGATTACTTGGGTCAGGCCTACATGACCCAACTCACCAAGCCGACGGCCGACAGTGTGGTGCTCGAGATCGGCACTGGTTCGGGGTATCAAGTCTCCGCGCTGTCACGGATTGTCAAAAAGGCGTACTCGATCGAGATCATTGAGCCGCTCGGCCAGAGCGTGGCCAAGATTTTCAAGCCGCTTGGTTATGATAACGTGGAGACACGCGTGGGCGACGGCTACTTCGGCTGGCCGGAGGTAAAAGGCGGCTTCGACATCATCATCGTCACCTGCGCGGCGCAATACGTGCCCCCCGCGTTGATCGAGCAGCTGAAGCCGGGCGGGCGCATGATTATTCCGATCGGCCAACCGTTCAAGAAGGGCCAGTTCCTGTACGTCTACACCAAGAACCAAGAAGGCAAGGTCACCTCGCGCAAGGACGTG
>CP070641.1:1404399-1405676 GCA_020354085.1 Pseudomonadota bacterium | reverse complement strand
GGATCGTCGGCGAGGAATCCTGTCGGACAATGCACCGTCTCTGGACTTGGTGTCCGCGCTTGCAGGGGACCGGCCGATTACCGATGCCGAACAGAAGACCCTCGATGAACTCAAGAAGAGCCGTGGATCCCGATTCTATTCTGACCTTCTGTATTCGATCACTCACCAGTATTTCAGCCCGCATGTGGCCGAGCGGCTGTGGGCAAATATCGTGACGCATAAGGACAAATTGTCGATGCTTCTGGGGAGAAACGTCGGGATCGCGGTGGCCATGCTGGATTACCTTTCGAACATCACCAACAGAATGGAATCCGCCACGTTGATTAGCGAGGCGCATATTGAAGAGATTGTCGGCCTGTCCTTGCGCGATGGGTTGACGGGTCTCTTCAACCATACCTACTTCTATCAGCAGATCGACCTGGAAGTGAGGCGCTTCCGGCGTTACGACACACCCGTTTCCCTAGCGTTGATTGACATTGACGATTTCAAGGAGGTCAATGACACGCACGGCCACCGTGAAGGTGACCGGATTCTGGCCGCGATGGGAAGAACATTACTAAGTCTGGCCAGAGACTCGGATATCTGCTGTCGCTACGGCGGAGAGGAGTTTGCGGTGATCTTCCCGTTGACCAATATTCGTGAATCCGTCGAGATTGCCAACAGAATGAGAATGGAAATGGCGGTGAGCCTGCCGGGAGGCCGTGTGGTCACCGTCAGCATCGGTGTCGCGACGTGCGGCAGGAGTATTGAGACGTTTCAGGATCTGGTGGTGAAGGCCGATGCCGCCCTGTATCAGGCCAAGCGAAACGGGAAGAACCAGGTCGGGGACGTTTCAGAAGGCAATGAGCGAGACATGTAACGGAAGAAATGGAACAGCAGCCAATCACTGTTGGCACGACACCGGAACAGCATTGATGAGATACCCTCCAATGTACGAACAACGATGCTGCTTTTGCGGGAAGATACGTCATCTTCAGACGGCTAGATGGGTTGGCGTTCCCGGTGGGCACGGTAAACACTTGCCTTCTAACAGTTAATATACGGACGCTCCGGTCAGTATATCCTTGGAATCGGTCGTGGCTGTTCGGCAGGATTAACCCATTGCTCTAGCTTGGGGAACCTCTCTGGCCGGTCCGTATAACATCGGCAGGATATACGGACCGGTTGGGCGCTTCGGTGTGCGAGACTTCAATCTTTCACTGAAAGGAGCGACACCCATGGGGTCTTGACCGCATTGCCACCCCTTCCGCCCCGTTTGTTCCCCCAACACCTTCGAT
>CP070641.1:1402985-1404299 GCA_020354085.1 Pseudomonadota bacterium | reverse complement strand
GACGTTTGCTATTGGTCGCGCACTCGCAAAGCGGACATCGAACAAACCGGTGTGCGCTACGCCGAAATCGACGAACTGCTAGGCGGTTGCGACTTGATATCAATCCACGCTCCCCTTACGGCCACTACGCAGCACCTCCTCAATGCAGACCGCATCGCCAACATAAAGCCTGGCGCAGTGCTGGTGCTCCTGTCACCAACCGAACTTGTCGACCTGGACGCCCTTGAGGTAAGGCTGGACCACCGCGATCTCACCGTAATTCTCGATCATACTGACGAACTCGCGCCGGAACGGCGCACGAGCCTCGCGCGCTACGAGAATTGCGTGCTTTATCCGGCCATCGCCTGCACCACACAGGAAGCCAGGCATGCGAAGCGGGCAATGCTGTTACAAAACATCGAGGGTTTTCTGGCGGGTTGCCCAATCAATCAGGTTGTTGTTCATGCGTAGGCATCGTGCTGCCGAAGCAAGATTGACTAGACAGGCGATGGCGGACCCCACGCACTCCGTCGGTGCCCCATCTGTGGCGCAAACCGGTATCGTGCAGAACGAATCGAACCGATTTGCCCTGCAATACAGCGGCCAATTTGTGCTGGGTCCACGTTTCGTCCCAGGCCTTCCTCAGTGGAACCAATATTCAATTGGACCCGGGCTGTTTCTCAGCGCGCACCCGGAGCTATCGGTAATGCGTTGTACAGAAGGCGAGCGCTCTCTTACGCTACTTGGCTACATCCTTAGTCCCGATAACCCGAATGCCACCAATACGGATATCTTGCGTGGGCTGTTGCGAGCCGCAACCAGCATCCAAGAACTGACTGAAAAGACTTTTCATCTTGGCGGACGATGGCTATTGATTGCCCGCGACGGTCAAGAACGGTACCTGTTCAATGACACGATGGGCCTGCGGCAAGCTTTCTATTCCGATCCCTCGCGGTTCGAGGGCGGAGTGTGGGTCATGTCCCAACCGGGACTCGCGGCAAAGTGTTTCGATGCAAAGCTTGATCCCTCCGCGCTCGATTACCGGCAATGGCGACTCAATCAAGGCGGTGCTGAGTATATGTGGCCGGGCTCCGCGAGCCCCGTTTGCGGGCTGCGACACTTGCTACCCAACCACTATCTGGACCTAAACACCGCTCGATGCCAGCGGTTTTGGCCAACGAGAACTTTGACGCCGATCGCGTTCGATTCAGCGGTCAATCACTTGGCACAGCGTCTCCCGCAACTCATGCGGGCGGTCGCCAACCGTTTCGACATCGCATTAGGTATCACGGCGGGGATCGATAGCCGCCTGGTCTTGGCGGCATCGCGATCGAT
>CP070641.1:1401570-1402885 GCA_020354085.1 Pseudomonadota bacterium | reverse complement strand
GGGCGCGGTGTGGCCGGAATGGTCGGCATGCGCGGGCATCGGGTGGGCATGGGCGTGGTGGTCCATGGGGGGCTCCTTGTTACCGGGGTGTGCCGGCTGTTTATCGAGACCGCCACCATCAGCCTTCCCATCGTGGGAAGGTCAATACCCCTGGCTGCCGCCCGCGCCGCGACCCTGACTGCCAAGCAGACTAAACAAGCGCCGGGTCGGAGCGCCCCACGCCCGTCCCGGCTTTCCCCGACTACTGGAAGATCTTCGGCACGCCGAGCATCTTGATGGGATCCTCGCCGGGCTTGAGGCCCATGAGTTTCACCAACTCGGGGCGGATCTTCTCCCACTGCGCCTTGGCAAGCGCCTGGCCCTCTTTCGTCTTGGCTTCTTCATACAAACGGAAGAAGACGTAATAGACGATGTGGGCTTCCTCTTTCGTGTTCGTCGCCTTCCAGCGCTTCTGGGCAAGTACGCGCCACTTGCTGCCTTCCGGCACTACCGACTCGTAGACGAACTGTGAGATGAGATCGGCATCGTGGGCGATCTTGGCCGCCTGGTTTTCCGGCTCCGGGAATACCACCTGCCAGGCATCCTTGCGGCCCGCCGCATCATCGACGGACTTGCGGAAGTACCAGTAGCCGGTGGAGTGCTCGAGGATCGTCACCTGCATGTTCTCGATGTCCTTCGCCGAGAATCCCTTCACCTTGCCGGCGATGTCACCGGCAGTCATGGCACCGGTGATGTGGTGAATAAGCCCGAGGTTGCCGCCGACCTTGGGGTTCTTGAGCAGCGCCTCGTCAGTCCAGAAGCCGGGCGAGGTTTTGAAGTAGCCCGCCTTCTTCAGCTTCGCCACCATGGCGCTCGCCTTGTTGTATACCCCGGGGTTGGTGAGAACGCTGGCCTTGTCTTCTTTGCTGATGTTGTGGAGGATGTCCGCCCCGATGGCGAGCCTGCGTTCCTGCTTCGGGAGCGACTTGGCCATGTCGTAGGCCAGCGCCGAGCACACGCGATTGTGCAGGATGTCGGCCTCCGGCTTCTTCAGTTGCTCGACCGCCGTTGCGATCATGACGTCCATGAGGCCCTGCAGCTCAGGGAATTCCTTGAGATAGGCCTTCTCCGATGCCAGGTAGGGCTCCGGCAGCGAATACTTGTCCTGCGTCGCGGCCGTCGCCGTGCCCGCCGTCCACGCTGCGCCCAGCGCCAAAATCAGGCCGATGATGAATCGCTTTACGTACTGCCTCTTTTGTCTCGTGTTCATGGTGCGCCCTCCTCGTTCGAAAGGCATAAACCGGTTCTATGAAACGAATGCTACGACCAACTGTGG
>CP070641.1:1400146-1401470 GCA_020354085.1 Pseudomonadota bacterium | reverse complement strand
ATTTGGTCGCGGCATTGCTGTCGGGCAAGAAGGTGTTGATCTCCACCGGCACCAGGAATCTCCAAGATCAACTGTACCAACGCGACCTGCCGTTGGTGCGCGCCGCCGTCGACCGACCGGTGACCACGGCCTTGCTCAAGGGGCGGGCGAACTACCTGTGCCGCCAGCGCCTGGAACAGACCCAGCGCGACGGGCGATTCGCGAACCGGCAATCAGCGGCGTTGCTCGCACGCATCGTCGATTATGCAAGCCATACGCGAGGCGGCGATATCGCTGAGCTGAAGGATGTGCCGGAGGACTCCGAGCTCTGGCCGCAAGTCACGTCGACGGCAGAGAACTGCCTCGGCGGCCGTTGCCCCGCTTTTCAAGACTGTTTCGTCAAACGTGCGCGCGAGCAGGCGCTCGCTGCCGATGTGCTGGTCGTGAATCATCATCTGTTCTTCGCGGACTTGGCGCTAAGGGAGGAGGGCTTCGGCCAGTTGCTGCCCGGCGTAGAGGCGGTGATTTTTGACGAGGCGCATCAGTTGCCGGAAGTGGCGGCCAACTTTTTCGGTCAGCGCGTCAGCAGTCGCGAGATTGCCGGGCTGGTGCGTGACGTGCAGGTGGCGGAAACCCAGGAGCGCAGCGGCGTTGAGGGTCTGATCGAGCGCGCCCACGGCGCAGAGAAGGCGGCGGCTGATTTGCGTCTTGCCTTCGGTGTCGAACCGCGCCGCGATGCTTGGAGCCGAGTGGAGAGTCCTGAGGTGTCGCGCGCGCTGGAAGCGTTTAAGCACGCGCTTGGTCAGTTGAGCGATGCACTCGAGGCGGCCGCACCCAAGGGTGAGGCGCTCGCCAACTGCTATCGACGCGCCGCCAGTTTATCGGAACGCGTTTATTGGCTAAGCGAGGGCGTGCCGACCGAGCAAGTGGTATGGGTCGAGACTACGGCGCGCGGTTTGAGCCTGAACGTGACGCCGTTGTCCGTCGCGCCGCAGTTTGGCGCGCAAGTAAACGGTAGTGACAAGGCCTGGGTGTTCACCTCGGCGACGCTCGCGGTCAATGGCAGTTTCAGCCACTTTCAGCGCACGCTAGGCCTGGAACACGCCGACACCGCGCAGTGGGACAGCCCGTTTGACTACGCCAATCAGGGCTTGTTGTATCTGCCCAAGGGGCTGCCGGACCCGTCGGCGCCCGATTACACGGTGCGGGTCGTCGATGCGGCATTGCCCATCATCGAGGCCAGCGGTGGGCGCGCGTTCTTCCTGTTTACCTCGCACCGGGCGCTAAAGGTGGCTTCCGAACTGCTGGCATCGCGCTTGTCCTACACGCTCTTGGTACAAGGATC
>CP070641.1:1398721-1400046 GCA_020354085.1 Pseudomonadota bacterium | reverse complement strand
CTGTTCGTGCAGAACAAGGCGGTCTCCGGCGACCTTAGCAATCGTGATTCCGAGGCACTCTACAATCTCACCGCGCATCTCAACTTCTTCGAGCCGAAGAGCTATCCGTTTCGCCTCTATTACGAGCACCTCAACCCGACTGTGACCACCAGTGTGTCGCAGAGTATTGTCACCGAAAGCACGCGCCAGGGCGCAAACTTCACGTTGCGCCAGCCGCTGTCGCCGGTGTTGGTCAATGTCGACGCCTATGAGCTACAGACCAAGGGCGAGGGCATCACGGACCGAATCGACGACACCATCCGCCAAGGCACCTTGCGCCTGGGGCGTGCCATCGGGCGAGATGGCTACAATGATTTTTCCCTGACTCGCACGGAGCAGGATTCGCGCAGCGGTAATCTCACGCTGCCGATTACCCCGACGTTCAGCGACACAAACACTGCCACGCTGGACACGCGCGTGCGTTTCGGGGAGCGCAGCCAGGCGTATTTCACCAGTTACCTGAGCGGTAGCGAGCAGACCATCGATACCGACACCGCGCGCCTCTACGAGCGCCGCGACCTGCGCTGGTCGCCCGACCTGCGTTGGGACCATACCCAGACCCTGTCTTCGTTCTATCGTTACAACTTGTTCGATGCGGACGAACAGGGGCGTGAGACCACCAACCAGTCGATCGCCGCCGGCGTCACCTATCGCCCAGACGAAGACGTGAGCGCAAGCTTCGACGGTCGCGCCGAGCATAACAAGACCGCCGGGTTGACGGCCGACGTGCGCGGCGTGGCCGGCAATCTGCGTTATCGCATTCCGATTGACGACCAGACGGCGCTCGACTTCAACGTCGGCGTTGGCTACGACTTCCGTGACCAGGAGTCGCCGACTGATCGCGTAGACATATCGAATGAGTCGGTACAGCTCAACGGTGTGACGCCGGTGTTTCTCAGTCAGGATTTCATCGATGTGAACACCATACGGGTGTTCAATACCTCGCGCACCCAGGAGTATTGCCGCTTGACGCCGGTTCCCCAGCCGGTTGGCTGTACGGTGGCCGACTACGCGGTGATCGTGATTGGGTCCAAGACCCAGATTGTGCGTGTGGTCGGTGGCGCGATTACCGACGGACAGATCGTCGTGGTCGACTACACGTTTCAGGCCGGCGGTACGGTCGCCTACTCGACCTTCAACCAGAATTACCGCGCGACGCTGTTCTTTCTGCGCTACTTCCAGGTCTTCGCGCGTTACCTCGACACGCAAAATACTGTCTCTTCCGGCCAACCCACGGTGCCGCTCAATGACGTGAGCAGCACCTTGGTCGGTGCGCGTGCCGACTA
>CP070641.1:1397295-1398621 GCA_020354085.1 Pseudomonadota bacterium | reverse complement strand
GGCCGACGAGTCGCGCACCTTCGGCATGGAAGGCATGTTCCGGCAGCTCGGTATCTGGTCTTCGCTTGGCCAGCTCTATACCCCGCAGGACAAGGACCAGCTCATGTTCTACAAGGAAGACAAGACCGGCCAGATCCTGCAAGAAGGTATCAATGAGGCCGGCGCCATGTGTTCGTGGATCGCGGCCGCGACCTCGTATTCGACGCACGGCGTGCCGATGATCCCGTTCTTCATTTTCTATTCAATGTTCGGGCTGCAGCGCACCGGCGACCTATGGTGGGCGGCCGGTGATTGCCGATCGCGCGGGTTTTTGCTGGGCGGTACCGCAGGCCGCACTACGCTCAATGGCGAGGGTCTGCAACACGAGGATGGCCACTCGCACCTGTGGGCGGCGCAGATTCCCAACTGCGTTCCGTACGATCCGACCTTTGCCTACGAGCTGGCGGTGATCGTGCACGACGGCCTGCGGCGCATGTATGCCGAGCAGGAGGACGTGTACTACTACATCACCGTGATGAACGAGAACTATGAACATCCTGGCATGCCCGAGGGCGCGGAGCCAGACATCCTGAAGGGGATGTACTTGTTCCAGAAGGGCGCAGCCGGCAAGGCGCCGCGCGTGCAGTTGCTCGGTTCCGGCACGGTGCTGCGCGAGGTGATCGCGGCGGCCGACTTGCTCAAGCGTGATTGGGGTGTGGAGGCGGACGTCTGGAGTTGCCCGAGCTTCACACTGCTCGCGCGCGATGGCAGCGCCTGTGCGCGCTGGAACCTGCTGCACCCGGCGGAGAAGCCGCTGCTGTCACACGTCGAACAATGCCTGAACGGCACTGCCGGTCCGGTGATCGCGTCGACGGATTACGTGCGTGGCTTCGCGGAGCAGATTCGGCCGTACGTGTCGCGTCGCTACAAGGTGCTCGGCACCGACGGCTTCGGACGTTCCGACACACGCGAGAAGCTACGTCATTTCTTCGAGGTTGATCGCCACTGGGTAACGATTACCGCACTCGCTGCGCTGGCCGAGGAGGGCGTTGTCGACCAGACGCGCATCGAAGAGGCCTTGGATAAGTACGGCATCGACCGCGACAAACCGAATCCGTTGACGGCGTGACCACAACTGATTGAACCGCCGAGGCGCCAAGGACGCCAAGAGTGGTTATCTCAGGACATGTTTTTCTTGGCGTTCTTGGCGCCTCGGCGGTTAAGAAATATTTCTAATATCTCATTCATGCCAAAAACAATCGAAGTCAAAATCCCCGACATCGGTGATTTCGCGGAAGTCGGCGTGATCGAGGTGATGGTCAAACCCGGTGATGTCATCAAAGCCGA
>CP070641.1:1395858-1397195 GCA_020354085.1 Pseudomonadota bacterium | reverse complement strand
GCTCAACGGCAACGAGGGCAAGAGCAGGACGACGCCGGCGGAAAACGTGACAGCGGCGGCCGGCAAGAAGCTCGCGATTCGTCTGATCGGCATGCAGTCCGTCAACAGCACCTTTGAGATCAGGAATGCGAGCGGCAGCAGTCAGTCGTTCACCGTGTACAACAAGGACGGCTTCAAGCTCGGCGTGCCGGTAACCACTAACAAGCTCGATTTGAGCCCCGGCCAGACCGCCGATCTCATGGTGACCTTGCCGTCATCGGCTGGCAGTTGGTATCCGCAGGTTACCTACAAGAACCTGCGCAATGGCGGGAGCTACGCGACCGTCTACAGTCGGGTTAACTTCTAGCGTGCAAGTCTGGGGGCCGGCACGGCGAGTATACCGCCGCTCGCCGGTCTCGCTCTTTTTTATGTGCCTCACAACTCGCTTCGGGCCGGCATGGGTATTGGCGGCAGGTTTGCTGTTTGCGGTGCCGGTGAACGCGGGCGAATCGATACTCAAGCGCCCGATCGATCCGTTCGACTACAGTTATTGCGGCGGCCAGCCGGTCTATCCCGTAATCGGCATAAACTTTGCGACCTTTTGCGGGCCGCGCAATCAAGTTGCGCTCGGGCGGCGCGGGGAGTTGATGTGGACGTTTCCTTCGGCCGACGGCCAAGCGGCGCATGCGCAGGGGCGGCGCAAGCTGAACGAGCTTGAGCTCAAGCGCCTGAGCCTGCTCGCCGAGGTCACCCAGTTCTCGGATCCGACATTCGCCGATGTCGCTGGCGTCAACTACCAGATGGGCGTGGACTTCCAAGGTCGGCAATACAAGCGGTTGCATGCAGTATTGACGGACAACTACACGCCGGCCAATGAACTGTTTCGCGCGATGCTGGCGCTGGTGCCAGACAAGCCGTTGATGCCGGCATGCGCGCAGACTGCCAAGTTCTACAGTCCAACTGTTCTGCCCGACAAGCGCGAGCCTTTGGCGGAGCTTCCACGCATGGGGTACGTTAGTGTGGGCCCGTAACGTCATCGCCGCTGTTATTGGCGCGATGGTCTTGTTGCCGGCCGCGTCGGCGACGATGCAATCGTCGTATCATGGCCTTCGCGTCGAGCCCCCGCGCACGATTCAGGCGCACACGCTCACGGATCACGATGGCCGGTCCGCGCGTTTCCCTGCGCGCGCGCAGCAGTGGCAACTCGCCCTGTTTGGGTACACGCATGGTCCCGACGTGTGTCCGGTCACGCTGCAGAAGACCAAATTGTTGCTCAATCAACTCGGCGCCGACGCCGGGCGCCTGCGCATAACCTTCATCAGTGTCGATACGCCACGTGACAAGCCAGAACAAGTCAA
>CP070641.1:1394392-1395758 GCA_020354085.1 Pseudomonadota bacterium | reverse complement strand
CCTATTACGCCTTTTTTGCGCTATTTTGGATCTTCCCCTATGCACTCGCTACGGTGCGTGCGCGCTCATGGATGACTCGCTAATTACCGCATAGAGCCGCGACTACAGACGCCACACGTTGATACCCGCCGCTCGCAGCGCTGGCGCATTGAATCTTGACTTAATATCGATAAAGCATCCACCGGGCTGCAGCTTGTCTGCGAACTGAGCGGGGGTCATCGCCAGGAATGCCTTGTGTGTCACGGCCGCGATCATGGCTTGCGCCACCGGCAAGTCTGGCCAGCTCACGAGCTCCAAGCCGCATTCCGCACGGGCATCTTCCGGCGCCGCTACCGGATCGTGGACAAAAATTTGCGCACCATAGGATTGAAGTTCGCGGATGACGTCCATGACCCGTGAGTTGCGAAGGTCCGGTACGTCTTCCTTGAACGTCAGCCCCAGCACGATGATCTTGGAGCCCTTGATGAACCACCCTGCCTGAATCATCTGCTTCAACGTCTGTTCAGCAACATGCTTCCCCATGCGGTCATTGATGCGCCGCCCAGCAAGAATCACTTCGGGATGATGGCCCAGCATTTCCGCCTTTTGCGCTAGGTAGTACGGATCGACACCGATACAGTGCCCCCCCACCAAACCGGGGCGAAACGGCAGGAAGTTCCATTTTGTACCCGCTGCTTCGAGCACCTCCAAGGTATCGACTCCCACCTTGCCGAAGATCACCGCGAGCTCGTTCATGAGTGCAATGTTGAGATCGCGCTGTGTGTTTTCGATCACTTTCGCAGCCTCAGCCACCTTGATGCTGGAGACTCGGTGAACGCCAGCCGGCACTACCAATTCATATAGTTCCGCCACCGCTTCCAGCGTCGTCGCCGTATCGCCCGATACGACTTTCACGATTCGATCGAGAGTATGCTCGCGGTCGCCGGGGTTGATGCGCTCGGGTGAATACCCCACATGAAAATCCCGCTGCCAACGCAGCCCCGATTGTTGCTCGAGCACAGGAACGCAGATTTCTTCGGTTGCGCCCGGATACACCGTGGATTCGTAGACCACCGTGGCGCCGCGCGTCATATGGCGGGCAACTGTTTCACTCGCAGCAATCAGCTGCCTGAAGTCTGGTTGATGCGCTTGGTCGATCGGCGTGGGTACCGCCACGATGATGTGGCTGGCGCGTGCCAGCTCGCGCGCGTCGCTCGTCGCCTCCAGCAAAGTGGCGCCCCGCAGTTGCTCGTCGGCTACCTCCCCTGTCGGATCGGCGCCGTCGCGAATTTGGCCAACGCGTTTTTTGCTTACATCGTAACCGATCGTTTTCACCTTTCTGCCGAAGGCCACTGCCAACGGCAGGCCCACATAGCCCAGCCCCACA
>CP070641.1:1392896-1394292 GCA_020354085.1 Pseudomonadota bacterium | reverse complement strand
GCCAATACTTCTTCGTCTTCGTAAACCTTGTCGGGCTTGATAGCGCCAGATACCATTTTGCAGAACAAGCAGTTATCCGCCATGGCTGCCTCCGAAGCATGAGTGGGTCGCGTTGGAGCGAAGCATAGTGCGGATGAATCGGATCGAAAAGACTTGGATTTGCGCGCGCGTGAAGACGCGGGCGACATGATCTAGGCTAACAAGGATAAATAAGCGGAGGATTGGCTATGCCAATGCACGAGGATCCCGAAGTCGGCGCGGTTTACCAAGACGCCGACGGCAAGACTTTCGAGGTGCGCGCGTTCGACGAGAACGAGGGCACAATCGACGTGGAGTACCCGGACGGGTCGGTGGAGACAATCGAACTGGACGCGTGGTACGAGATGGATCTGACGCAAGTCGAGTCCGCAGACGAAGAGGAGGATGAAGACCTGGAGGCGGATTACGATGAAGATCTCGACGACGAGAACCCGGACGACAACTACGAGGACGAAGACGATCGCTGAGCTTCGCGGGCCGCAGTTCTGTGGGAACGGATATGGCAGCCTGTCGAGCCAAACGACCCTTCAAGCACGAAGAAGCCGCCTAAGCGAGATCCAGGATTTGCGCCGCGCAGCTTCCAAAGCGGGCGCGTAGATTGATTCTTTTTGGGTAAGGTGCAAGTCAGGTAAGGACGTTTGCACCGTATGGACCGGCAACTCCCACGTCCCTGTGGGTCTATGTTGCGGTAGACGTCAGAAACGCGGAATCCGCGCTACACCATGTCCTTGAGCGTCTTCAGGGCCTGCACCTTGACGACGTTACGCGCCGGCTTGGCCTTGAACATCACCTCTTCCTTGGTGAACGGGTTGATACCCTTGCGCGCCGGCACCGCGGGCTTGTAGACGACCTTGACCTTCATCAGACCGACGACATTGAAAAGGCCCGGGCCTTTCTTCAGGTCGCGCTCGATCAGATTGGCGAGCGCGTCGAAAACCGCGACGACGTCCTTGCGTTTGAGATTGGTTTGCTCCGCGATGGTCGCGTAGATTTCCGACTTCGTGGTTGGTTTCTTTCCAGATTTATTTGGGGTTGGCATTTAGGTATACGCTCCCAAGTGGTTGGTGTTGGTGACAGGTAAATTCGATCGGACCGCGAAACGCGCGATACTGTAGCCTAATTTTTCCGGCGTTTGAAGGGCGAAATAGGGTTTTCTGCGGGGAAATCTCGGTGTTTTTTGGACGTGCTGTAACAGGTGCGATGCGCACAGTCTTCGCCGACGCGCGAGGAACGCCAAGCAATTGCTTGATCAACAAACCAGATTTGGTCGTGCCACAGAACAAAGGGAATTGCGCAGTATGCAACGACGCCGGTTTCTAGCAACGCTCGGGTTAAGCGCCGTCGGTCTGGCCGGCTG
>CP070641.1:1391393-1392796 GCA_020354085.1 Pseudomonadota bacterium | reverse complement strand
CAAGAATTCTTATACCAATCTTTACTTCACCCCCCTGGAGGATTCATGAAAAAAGCCTTAGCCCTATCCATTCTCGTCCTCGCCCTGGGCGGCTGCGCCACCGATGAGGGTGCCCCTGCCAAGAGCGCGGCCGCTGCCGGCGACTACGATCAACTGAACAAGCAGGCGAAAGATGAAATCGCGCTCGCCAAGAAGAGCGGCTTCCTGTGGAACAACACCGAGAAGTTCCTGAAGGAATCGGAAGAGGCCAAAAAGGCCGGCGACATGGACAAGGCCATGAAGCTTGCCAACAAGGCGCTGAAAGAAGCCAAGCTCGCACAGCAGCAGGCCAAGGACCAGGCCAATCCAAAACCAGACTTTACGTTCAAGAACTAGAGCACCGAGTCTGGTGTGCCAAAAAAGCCGGGGTTGCCCGGCTTTTTTGTTTCTGCCCTCCGGCGTATGGTTTGCGCATGACAGACGCTTTAATGCCCGCAGCCACGGGGAGCACACAACGCGATGTCTATACCGTCTCGCGCCTCAACCGCGAGGCGCGCGGGTTGCTCGAGGGCGGTTTTCCGATGCTGTGGATAGAAGGCGAGATCTCCAATCTTGCCCGCCCTGCCTCCGGCCACATGTACTTTTCTCTCAAAGACGCCCAGGCCCAGGTGCGCTGCGCCCTGTTTCGACAATATTCGCGCTCGGTTGCGGTCGGTTTGCGTGATGGCCTGCACGTCCTGCTACGCGGACGTGTGAGCCTTTATGAGGGGCGCGGCGAATTCCAGGTAATCGTCGAACAAGTCGAGGACGCGCGCGAAGGCGCACTGCGTCGCGCGTTCGAGGCGCTCAAGCAGCGCCTTGCCACCGAGGGTCTGTTCGAAGCGTCCCGGAAAAAACCGCTCCCCCGCTTGCCTCGTTGCATCGGATTAATCACATCGCCGAGCGGTGCCGTATTGCATGACATCGTGACCACGTTGCGACGCCGATTTCCGGCCATCGCGGTGCTTGTTTATCCCGTCCCGGTACAGGGCGAAGGCGCGGCCGAAAAGATTGCCGCTACCATTGCGCTTGCCAGCCAGCGTCAGGAATGTGACGCCCTGATACTCGCACGCGGCGGCGGTTCCCTCGAAGACCTCTGGGCCTTCAATGAGGAGATTGTCGCGCGCGCGATCCACGCCTGCCGCCTGCCGTTGGTTTGCGGCGTCGGGCATGAAGTGGATTTCACCATCGCCGATTTCACCGCCGACGCCCGCGCACCCACTCCCACTGCGGCAGCCGAGATGATTAGCCCTGACCAGCGCGAGTGGTTGACCCAATATCGCGCGCTTGAGGCGCGAGTCGTTCGACAAATCCGTAACCGCCTGCGCGAGCGCGCCCAGCATCTGGATTGGCTCGCCGCGCGCATCGTTCATCCCAGGCAACGC
>CP070641.1:1389889-1391293 GCA_020354085.1 Pseudomonadota bacterium | reverse complement strand
TCGCGAACGCCAGGCCCCAACCCAGGGCGAGCGCCATCGGCGCCACGAACGGATCGAGTCCGCCCAGTCCATAGCCGGTCGGCAACAGGCCCACTACCGTGGTCGTCGCGGTAATCACGATGGCGCGCAGGCGCCGGCGCCCGGCCGAAAGTATCGCCTCGTGCAAAGCCAGCCCCTCGGCCCGCGCGCGCTTGACGAACTCGAGCAACAGCAGCGAGGAGTTCACCACCACGCCGGAGAGCGCCACCATGCCGAGCGTTGAGAAAAATGACAACGGCATCGGCTTCCAGAAGAAGTCATGCAAAAAGAACGTGAAGATGATACCCACGATGCCGAAGGGAATCGCCAGCATTACCAAGATCGGATAACCCAGGCGATTGAACTGGATGGCGAGGATAAAAAAGATGCCGAGCAGCGCGAACAGCATCGCCACCATCAGGTCGCGAAACGATTCCACGTTCTTCTCTTCTTCGCCGCCGTAGTTGACGCGCAGGAAACGCTGATCATCGCCCAGCCACTCAGACTCGCGCGTCTGCACCAGACGATTGAGGGCCACGCTGGTAATGACGGAGGCGTCCACGTCTGCCACCACATGGACCACGCGCACACCGGCACGGTGGCGAATGGTGGTAACACCCGGCCGCTCCTCGAAGCGCGCGATACGCGCGAGCGGCACCAGCCCGCCGCGCTGGTTGGGAACAAGCAGCGCGCGCAAGGCCTTGACCTGATCGTTGCCCAGGCTTGGATAGCGAATGGTGATGTCGATTTCCTCGGTGCCGCGCCGCGTGGTACCGACCACCAACCCGCCCACCGCCGCGCGCACGTGTCGCGCGGCGGTGGCGAGATCAACACCAACATAGGTCGCGAGCGCGCGGTCCATGATCACGTGCAGCTCGTCGTCACCGGGCTTGAGCCCGCTGTCGACCGCCAACACGCCGGGCACACCCTTGAGTAGGTCGAGCAACCGTTGCGCCGCGGCCTCGACCTTACCATTGTTGGCGCCGGTCAACTCCGCCTCGAGCGCCCGCCCGACGCGTGGCCCCGGTTTGACCTCATTAAACGCCAGGTCGAGCCCAACAAATAGTGGCGGCAAATCGTGTACCGCCCGGCGCATGTCATCGAGCGCGTCATGGTCGGGCCGTGCCGCCGCCGGCGAATAGACCGCACGAATTTGGCCGAAGCGTCCCCCGCGCTGCGTTAACGGATCGCCCTCATCGAGCGAGATCTCGCCGCTCGCAATCACGGTGGCCTCAAGATGCTGCGGGTCGATCCGCGCGCGCAATTCACGATCGACCGCCAGCATGTGCTCGCGCATTCTTTCGACACTTGTGCCGGGCGGAGCCGTCACCCGCACCACGAACTGATCGATGCCGGCCGCTGGAAACAATTGAAAAGACATGGCCG
>CP070641.1:1388384-1389789 GCA_020354085.1 Pseudomonadota bacterium | reverse complement strand
TCGGTCGCCGAAACTATTGTCGCCGGCATGATCGTCGGGGAATACATCGCCGACTTTTGTGATCGATCGGAGAATGACATCAACATCCCCACCGCGTTGGTTCACGATTTTCTGGAGCGCGAACAAGCCGAGCTCAACTCGTTGCTGGGAGGTGAGGGCACGGAGGAAGCGGTCGCACTGCGCGTGGCGATGCAGGAGATCATGACCGCCAAAGTCGGCATCTTCCGCCGCGGCACGGATCTTGAGCAGGCAGTTGATGAATTGCAGAAGCTCCTGGTACGCAGCCGCAACATCGGCGTGCGTTACCAGGCTGCGGGCGCCAATCCGGAACTGGTCGCGGCCTATCGCACAAAAAAAATGCTGAAGCTCGCCGTGACCGTCGCCTACGGCGCGCTTCAACGCACTGAAAGCCGCGGTGCGCATTATCGCGAGGACTTCCCGCGACGTAACGACGCCGACTGGCTCAAACGTACCCTGGCCTGTTGGAAGAACGAGACTGACACGCTTCCGACGCTCACCTACGAAACGCTCGATGTGAAGAGGATGGAATTGCCGCCCGGGTGGCGCGGATACGGTGCCAAGGACTACATCGACCATCCGGACACGCCGGAGCGCCAAGAGGAGATCGAGGCACTTAAGACCAGGCTCGCTTCCCGCGATCGCTTTGCTGTGCAACAGGCATTGATGCCGTACGAAGAGCTTTTGCCGTCACGCCTGCGCGGACGCAACGAACGCCTGGACGAGCGTCTCTAACATGGTCGACTCTACTACGCACCGCCAGCTGACGTTTCGCATCCTGCGTCACAACCCGCAGGAGCGCGGCAGCACGCCGCGCATGCAGCACTACGAGATTGACGAAGCCGACGGAATGACACTCTACATCGCGCTGAGAGAGATTCGCGAAAAGCAAGACGCCTCACTGCAATTTGATTTTGTCTGCCGCGCCGGTGTGTGCGGTAGTTGCGGTATGTTGATCAATGGCCGGCCGGGACTTGCCTGCCGCACACTCACCAAGAACCTTCCCGCGGACATCACGCTGGCGCCGCTGCCGAATTTCGAGTTGATTGCGGACCTGTCGGTCAATACCGGCAAGTGGATGCGCGGCATGAGCGAACGGCTCGAGACCTGGGTGCACAGGAAGGCCGAAGATGTCGACCTGCAACACATCGAGGAGGCTATGGATCCAGGGCTGGCCGAGGAAATTTATCTGCTCGACCGTTGTATAGAGTGCGGCTGCTGTATCGCCGCTTGCGGCACCGCGCGCATGCATACCGACTTCGTCGGTGCAGTGGGGCTCAATCGCATCGCGCGCTTTCGGCTCGACCCGCGCGATACACGAACTGATGCCGATTACTATGAACTGATCGGTGATGATCACGGTGTGTTTGGCTGCATGTCGCTACTC
>CP070641.1:1386876-1388284 GCA_020354085.1 Pseudomonadota bacterium | reverse complement strand
GGAGCTGATCGAGACCCGAACCGGTTCGCGCACAGATGGCAACCGCGGCATCCGGGTTAGTCGTCAGTCCCGGCGCGCGCCCGCTTAAGTCGATCTTGTTGTACACGACCGTGACCGGCGGACCTGCCGGTAGCTCGGCGCGCAGCGCAGTTAACGATGCGGCGTCCTCAACGCTGTCGTCGACCACGAGCAGTACCCGATCCGCGCTGGCCAGCGCGGCCTGTGCGCGGCGCACGCCCTCGGCCTCGAGCGCATCCGCCCCGATGCGCAGGCCAGCCGTATCAAGCACGTGCAAGGGCATGCCATCGATCTCGATACGCTCGCGCAAGATGTCGCGGGTGGTGCCCGGCGTCGGGCTGACGATGGCGGCGTCTTGTTGCGCCAGCAGATTAAGCAGGCTGGATTTGCCGGCGTTCGGTCGGCCTGCCAGCACAATGGTCATCCCATCGTGCAGCAAGCGCCCCTGCTGCGCGCCACGCTGCAACTCCCCCAAAGCGAGATCAAGCTCGGTCAGTGCGCGCCCAATGCGCTCATCCGATAGAAAATCGATTTCTTCCTCCGGGAAATCGATCGCGGCCTCGACGTAGGTGCGCAGGGTCGTTACGTCTTCGACCACCGCATAAACGCGTCGCGAGAATTCACCAGCGAGTGAGCGTTGCGCGGAGCGTGCTGCGGCCTGCGAGCCCGCATCGATGAGATCCGCGATGGCCTCGGCCTGCGCCAGATCAATCTTGCCATTTAAGAAGGCCCGTTCGGAAAACTCGCCGGGACGCGCCAGCTGCGCCCCGAGCTCAAGCATGCGCGCGAGCAGCATGTCGAGCACTACCGGACCGCCATGGCCGTGCAACTCCAGCACGTCTTCGCCGGTAAAGGATGCGGGTGTCGGAAAGAACAGCGCTAATCCTGTGTCGATGGGCGTCCCGTGAGCGTCGCGAAATGCGGCGTAGCGCGCGAGCCGTGGCGGCGGCAATACGCCCAAGAGCGCCTTGGCGATTGACGGCGCGTGGGGTCCCGAGACGCGCACCACACCTATGCCGCCGCGGCCCGAAGCGGTGGCGATGGCAGCAATAGTGGAATTGGCGGTGGTCGCGCCCGCGGCCGAAGTACCTGGCGTACGGGGCGCGGCGCGGCGCATACAGCGGCTAGTGCGTGGCGCCGATGGTGCGGTTAATGGCCCACTGCTGCGCGATCGAGAGAATATTGTTCACCACCCAATACAAGACCAGACCCGCGGGGAAGAACAGGAAGAACACAGTGAACACCCACGGCAACATCATAAATACTTTTTGTTGGATGGGGTCGAGAGGGGTCGGATTGAGCCTTTGTTGCAGGAAGGTGGTAGTACCCATCAGGATCGGCAACACGAAATAGGGGTCACGCGCCGCCAAGTCTTTTATCCAAAAAATCC
>CP070641.1:1385362-1386776 GCA_020354085.1 Pseudomonadota bacterium | reverse complement strand
GTGCAGCTTGATCTAAGCTGGATGGGCGGTTCAGCCTTGACCGACAAGGCGATTCCCGTACCGCAAGACGCGCAGTCGGGAATTCCCGTCACCTATGTGCCGGCGCGCAACACGGTGTTCCTGTCGATCGCGCTCGGTTGGGCGGAGGTGTGCGGTGCATCGGATATCTTCATCGGTGCCAACGCCGTCGACTACTCAGGCTATCCCGACTGTCGCCCCGAGTTCATCGCAGCATTTCAGCAGCTCGCCAATCTCGCCACGCGCGCCGGTATTGAAGGCATGGGGTTCCGCATCCGTGCACCATTGATGCACTGGGACAAGGCCGAGATCATTCGCCGTGGCACAGCATTGGGCGTCGATTTCAGCCGCACGCTGTCTTGTTACGACCCGGATGCCGATTCGCGTGCCTGCGGCCGCTGTGATGCCTGTCGATTGCGTGCGCAGGGGTTTCGCGCCGCAGGGATCCCCGATCCGACCCGTTACTGCTCCAGGTGACGGCGAATTAGCTTGGTTTATTCCGTCATCCCTCCCTTTGGCGTCGGTTTGCAAGGTGGTAGCACGATTGGAAAGCCAGTAAAATGGCGCGCCGCCGACGTCTGCGGCGCGCGGTTGCCGTTGTAAATCAAACACTGGGGCTTTCGAGCTATGGAACTCACCATCCACACACAGATTCTCTTGTCCGTGTTCGCCATCGCCGTCGTCATTGGCGCGGTCGCGAACAAGACCAATTTCTGCACCATGGGCGCGGTCTCGGACGTCGTCAACATCGGCGATAGCGGCCGCATGCGTGCCTGGATACTGGCCGCGACCGTGGCGCTCATCGGCGTGCTGATTCTCGAGGCGCTTGGGCGTGTGTCACTGCCGGGTGATACCTTCCCCCCATACCGCACGTCCAATTTTGCCTGGCTGCGCTATCTGCTCGGTGGCGTCATGTTTGGCATCGGTATGACGCTCGGATCCGGCTGCGGCAACAAGACTTTCGTGCGTATCGGTGGCGGCAACCTCAAGTCGCTGGTGCTATTGGTGCTGTTCGCCGCGCCGGCTTCCTACATGATGCTGTGGGGCGCGATCGGGGAAGAGGGGTTCTTCGATATCTTTTTCAATAGCTGGATCCAGCCGACCGCCATTGGACTGCATAACTACGGTATTCAAAGTCAGGAGCTCGGTGCCATCATTGCGGGAGTGCTCGGTCTGAAGAACGTCGCCAGCGTCCACCTCGTCGTTGGATCGATCGTCGCCATTGTGGCGCTGTGGTTCGTCTTCAAGTCGGCCGATTTCCGCGCGAGTTTTGACAACATCCTGGGCGGTGTCGTGATCGGTTTGGCGGTGGTCGCCGGCTGGTGGATCACCGGTGGCGCGCTTGGCAAGGAATGGATCGACTGGGCGAACTTCGAGTCGACGATTCCAAGCCGCG
>CP070641.1:1383843-1385262 GCA_020354085.1 Pseudomonadota bacterium | reverse complement strand
GGCGTGCAACGCGAGCGCGATGCGCAAGTTTCGCGACAGCGTGAGTGCGAAGGTCGCGGCCGCGAAGGAAGGGTTCGCGCGCGATCCGGCGGGCGCGCGCCGGCAGCTCGACCTCGCGTACCAGGAAGCCAAGGCGGCGATCGAGGACCTGCGCGGCGGCGAGACGCTGGTGCGTTCGCTCCAGTTCAAGAACAAGGAGGAGGAGTACCGCTACGAGCTCGATCGCAACGACACCCATAAGATGCTGGTCACGGTGCTCTTGACCGAGAAGCTGGGTGACCCGGCGGTCGAGCGCCGCACACGCCCGTTCCTCAGCGCCGCCGCCGAGTTGCGCGCGCGTGCCGAGGGCGAGGCGGGCAAGGGCTTGTACGAGAAGGCGATCGAAACCCTCGAGCTGTCGACGCGCGAGCTGCTGCGCGCGCTGCGCGGTGCCGGGATTTACATCCCGGGCTAGGTATCGACGATGCGTGCTCGCTTCTGGCTGTCGGTCGCCGCGGTACTGGTGGCGGGCGGCGGATTGGCCGCGGCGGACAGCGTGATACGAAAATGGAAGCCGGTCACGGCCGACGAGCTGCACGATCCGCAGAACCCCGCTGTCCCGCGGTTGCAGAATCCGGCCGAAGCGCTGTCGGTCTTGCCGCCGGCCAATGCCGGTAATCAGGTCGATTGGGTGAAAGCGCTGCGTGACGGAAAAATCCAGCCGCGCACCCACATCGATTCCAACACGCCCCTGCGAATATTGGATTCCGAGGTGATCATGACCCGGACGGGCGACATGCCGTACGTGCGGTTTCCGCATCGTGCGCATACCGAATGGCTGGATTGCAGCAACTGCCATGATGCGCTATTCGCGTCCAAGATCGGCGCGACACCGATAACGATGCTCGCGATCTTGCAGGGTGAATATTGTGGCCGCTGTCATGGGGCCGTATCCTTTCCGTTGACGGAGTGCGCACGGTGTCACAACACGCCGAAGGCCGCAGCCGGCGCGGTCCCACGGCGCGCCCCCTGAGACGATGCATGAAGCTGCGCGCGATGCAGGTTCTCGTTGCGGCGCTGATTGCGGTCGGCGTGGGCAGCAGTGATGCCGAGTACGGTGACGTCGTTCTGAACAAGCGCTCGGAGAAGGAAGGCGTGGCGCCGGTGATCTTCCCGCACTGGTTTCATCGCATTCGTTATCGATGCAAGGTGTGCCATTCCGAGCTGGGCTTTGTGATGCGTGCCGGCAGCAATCAGGTTCTGATGAGTGATATCGCTGCCGGGAAGTTCTGCGGAGCATGCCACAATGGGCAAATCGCGTGGTCGACAGAGCATTGTGAGCTATGCCACTCGGGGCGTCCGGGTCTCCCGACGGGTCGCATTCAAGGTGGGCACGAAACCCTGGGGCCGGGTCGATGGTGACGAGGTTTCAAAAAGTTC
>CP070641.1:1382321-1383743 GCA_020354085.1 Pseudomonadota bacterium | reverse complement strand
TAACGCGCGGACTGGAGATAACTTTACCCTTTCCTTCTTGTTCCAAGGCGGAGAGCTCCAAGTCCAGAATATGCGCGCCGCGAAAGAGCGTCAGCGCGAACACGCCAGGCGTCTTTTGGTTTAGCTGTTGGGCCGGGAGATTGACGTTTAGCCCGCTTGGCACGTACTGAAAAGTGCCCGTATTCACGTAAGGCGGCACCGTTTCCAGGCTCCCAGTCGTGATACCGCGCGTTCCGCTGCGCGTCGAATCGGTGAGATGACCGAACCGAGCGCCGAGGCTACGAGCAAAGTTATCAGTCGCCTCAACCAATCGCGTTTCCACCATCACTTGGCGGATAGGCTGATCAAGTTGCGCCACGAGCTTGCGGATCTCGCGGATTTTGCCGGCGGTATCCTGCACCAGGATCGAATTGCTGCGCGCATCGACCGTCACCTGGCCACGCGGCGACAATAGCGTGTTGGTCGATCCGATCGTCGCACCGGCCGCGCCGATACCCTCACCGGTCGCCTGCGCGCCGAACACAGGATGCTGAGTTTGCCCAACGTCAACGACCGGCTTGATGGATTTCAAGAGATTCGCGATGTCCTCGGCCTTGGCGTAGTTGATTTGAATGAGTTCGGATACCAAGGGCTCCAGCTCGAGGTTTGTCTTGGAGGCCTCGAACGCTGCTTTTTCCTTTGCCGCGACCTCGGCGGCGGGCGCGACGGTCACAACGTTGCCTTTGCGCCGGACTGCGAGCGCCTTGGCGTCGACAATGAGATCGAGCGCCTGATCCCAGGGCACGTCCTTGAGCCGTAGGGTCAGGTTACCCTTGACGGTATCGCTCACGACAAAGTTGAGTCCCGTGAAATCGGCGAGAACCTGGAGGGCCGCGCGCACGTCGATGTTCTGGAAATTGAGTGATAGCTTCTCACCGCTGTACCCGAATTCGTCCTTCTTCTTTTCATCGGCCTTCTCGATGATGGGACGAAAATTCAGCGTAAAGGTGTTGCCGGCCTGAAATGCACTTTGCTCGTACTTGCCACGCGGTACGATGACCATGCGCGTGTTCTTGCCTTGCACAAACGTATCAATGGTTTGCACCGGCGTGGCAAAGTCGACCACGTCGAGCCGACGCTGCAGTTCCGCTGAAATGGCTGTATCGATGAAGTCGACAACGATCTCTCCGGCTTGCTCGCGGATATCTACACCAACCGCCGGATCAGACAATCCAATGGTGATCTTGCCTTCACCCTGGCTACCGCGGCGAAAATCGACGGCATTCAGCGCATACTTTCCGGCCTTGCGGCTACTGGTAAAGTGCGTGACTTTGGTTTGCTGCGCGGCAGCGGCTGCCGTCCGCGGAGCATCCAATGTAATGATGAATGTGTCGCCCTGCGCACTCGCCGTGTGGGCGACCGGTCGCACGAGATTTACGACCA
>CP070641.1:1380790-1382221 GCA_020354085.1 Pseudomonadota bacterium | reverse complement strand
GACGAGCCGACCAACGATCTTGACGTCGATACGCTCGAGTTGCTGGAAGAGCTGCTCGCCGAATATGACGGCACGTTGTTGCTCGTCAGTCACGATCGCGCGTTTCTCGATAACGTTGTCACCAGCACCTTGGTCTTTGAAGGCGAGGGTAGGGTGGGCGAATATGTGGGTGGCTACGAAGACTGGCTGCGCCAACGCCGTGCGGCGCCCGCGCCGGACAAGCGCGAGCGCCCGGAACCTAAGTCGCCGGCCCTAACTGCCAGCGCTCCCGCGGCGCCCGGCCAGAAGAAGAAACTGAGCTACAAGGAAACGCGCGAGCTTGAGGCGCTGCCGGCACGCATTGAGGCGCTGGAGCACGAGCAGCAACAGCTAGAGGTGAGCATCAGCCATAGCGCGTTTTATCAACAGGACAAGAGCGCAATCGCCGAGACCTTGGGCCGTGTCGAACAGCTACGCACCGAGCTCGAAGGCGCCTATGCCCGTTGGGAGGAGTTGGAGCGCGCCGTTTAGAACCAGCTGGTCCTAGTTTAAGAACGGCTCATGCGCCGCTTATCCAGTGCGCCTTTGCTCGGACCAGCCTGTTGTCGCGGAAATCAGCGAATGCCTGCTCGATCTCTTCGCGCGTGGTCATGACAAACGGTCCGTACTGCACAATCGGTTCGCGGAGCGGCCGGCCCGCCACCAATATGAATCGTGCTCCGTCTTTGCCCGCGATGACTTGCAGCTCGCTACCGGCGCCGAGGACGGCAAGACTGTGTTGCGGTAGCGCTGTGTCGGCGAGCGTCGCGCTGCCCTCGAACACATAAACAAAGGCATTGAGATCGGGGTCGAGCGCCTGTACGAAGCGGCCCTCCGATTCGAGGGCCACGTCGAGATATAGCGCGTGGGTGTTCGGGTCGTCGATCGGACCGCGCACGTCACGATAGTTGCCACAGAGGACCCGTATGCGCGCGCCATCGTGCTCCACGTTCGGAATCGCGTCGGGCGCGAATTCCTGATAGGCGGGATCGCTCATTTTTTCCCGCGCCGGCAGGTTGATCCACAACTGGAAGCCGCGCATGAGGCCGTCGGTTTGTTGCGGCATCTCGGAATGGATCACGCCGCTCGCCGCCTTCATCCACTGCGCGCCACCGGAGCGCAGATCGCCGCGATTGCCCATGCTGTCCTGATGCAGCATGTGGCCGTTCAGCATGTAGGTCAGCGTGACAAAACCGCGATGCGGATGGTCGGGAAAACCGGCGATGTAATCGTCGGGGTCATCGCTGCTGAAGTGATCGAGCATCAGGAACGGATCGAGATGGCGCAACGCCGGCGTGCCGATGGTGCGGTGCACGGTCACGCCCGCGCCCTCGCGCACGGGTTGGGCCTTGATCAACTGCGTGATACGGCGTGTGGTCATGGGCGCGTCCGCGGTGAGATGCCGAGGGCGCG
>CP070641.1:1379249-1380690 GCA_020354085.1 Pseudomonadota bacterium | reverse complement strand
TTGGCAAGCAGTTGCTCAATCTGATCTCCGCCAAGGCGACAGCCGTGGGCACGAATGCGCGGTAACAGCAGGTCGCGTTGCCCTTGTTTCAATCGTTCGTGCCGGTCTGCGCGGTTGCCATCCAGCGAGCGCGCCATGTCGGCAAACGCGCGCACCAACTCGCGCATGTCGTCCGCCAATCGGTCGATTTCCGTGACGCGCGAAAAATGCGTAAGAAAGATCTGTTTCGGTTGCAGGTCCACCAAGCGGTCGATTGAGCCACAGAGTGGTTCCGGTTCGAATTGCACCGGGGTGGTGGTGGGGAAAATGAAGGCGCCACGTTCAGTGTCGAATTCGCGATACGAGATGCCGAAGGTGTCACCGGCGAAGATCGCGCGCGAACGCTCGTCCCACACACAAAAGTGATGACGTGCATGTCCGGGCGTATCCAGAAAGCGCAGTACACGGCCGTTGAAGTCGAGCGTGAAATTGTCCGGCGCCTCGACCACGCGCGCTTCAGGAATCGGCACTATCTCGCCGAAGTGCTTGGCGGCGGCTTCGGCCCCGTATACGGCAGTGACACCTGCCATGAGCTTGCTTGGATCGATCAGATGTCGTGCGCCGCGCGGATGGGCGATTAGCGTCGCCTTGGGGAAGCTTCGCATCATCGCCCCCGCGCCGCCGGCGTGATCCAGGTGCACATGCGTTGGGATCACGTAGGCAACATCGGCCGGCGTAAGTCCCCTGGCGCGTAGCGCAGCGTGCGCGGTCGGTAAAGAGAGCGCGGTGCCCGTATCGATGAATGCGGCTTGTCCGCGTTCGACCAAGAGATAGAACGCCGCCAGTCCCGGTCGCAGATAGTCGGCATCAAGGCAGCTGATACCGTGGTCGAAGTCGATGTGCGTGGACATGGAGCCATTATCAGCAGGCGGTCGGCCGGGAACAAGGCGCGACAAATCGGGCGGCGAGGGTTGCGCCTGCGGTGTAGAATGCCACCTTTCTGCAAGTCCTGGAGTGCCACGATCATGGCGTCGAAGTTGAACAAGTACAGCTCCCGCATCACCGAGCCCAAATCGCAGGGCGCCTCGCAGGCCATGCTGTATGGCACCGGCCTCACGCGCGCCGACATGGCCAAGCCACAGGTCGGCATCGCCAGCGTGTGGTGGGAAGGCAATACCTGCAACATGCATCTGAACGACTTGGCCGCCAAGGTCAAAGAGGGCGCGGTGACCGCCGGACTCGTCGGTCTGCGCTTCAATACCATCGGTGTGTCGGATGGTATTTCCATGGGCACGGAGGGTATGAGCTACTCGCTGCAGTCGCGCGACCTGATAGCCGACTCGGTGGAGAGCGTCGTCGCGGCACAGTGGTACGACGGACTGGTCGCCATTCCGGGCTGCGACAAGAACATGCCAGGTTGCTTGATTGCGATGGGCCGCCTTAACCGGCCGTCGATTATGGT
>CP070641.1:1377700-1379149 GCA_020354085.1 Pseudomonadota bacterium | reverse complement strand
GATCCACTACCGAGGGATCCACGATGCCACGCCCGACTGTCGTCGCAACCTTGAGCTGGAAGACAAACAAAGCGGCAAAATTGAAGAAGGCGGCAAGCAACACCGCCTGGTGAGGCTTGAGAACCCTCGTCGAAACCACAGTGGCTATCGAGTTGGCGGCGTCGTGAAACCCGTTCAGGAAATCGAAGACGAGCGCAACCAGCACCAGAAAGATCACGGCCGCGAGGCCGATCGTCGGGGTATCCATCCCGGCGCGCCTAAGAGTGCTCGAGCACGATGCCTTCGACGATGTTCGCCACGTCCTCGCAGCGATCGGTAATCAGCTCGAGTTGCTCGTAGATCGAGCGCAGCTTGATAAGTTGTTTAACATCGGCCTCATCCCTGAACAGCCGGGACATCGCCGATCGCATCACGCGGTCTGCGTCGCTTTCCAGCCGGTCGATCTCCTGGCAGGTCTTGAGAATCGCCTCGGGCGCGCGCAAATTGGAAAGCAGTTCGACCGCGGTGCGAACCCGCTCGCAGCACATCTGGCAGATCTGGGCCAACTGCTTCGCCTCCTTCGTGACCTGCTGGATGTCGTAGAGCACCAGCGTTTCCGCGACATCCTGGATGAGGTCGAGGATATCGTCCATCCGAGTAATGAGCTGGTGGATCTGGTCACGGTCGATGGGCGTGATGAAGGTCTTGTGCAGCAGCGTTATGGCCTCGTGGGTGATCTTGTCCGCGAGGCGCTCCGCCTCGTCGATGCGCCGTGCGCAATCCTCGCAAGTTGAGGTATCGGCGATCAACCGGGCGAGCATCTCGCTGCCAATCACGATCTGCGCGGCGTGGGCATTGAAAAGATCGAAGAACCGGCCCTCGCGGGGCATCAGTTTGTTGAGCATGTCATGTTCTTATCGTGATTGTTCTGGCGGGTCTCGCACGCCTCGCGGCAACCGGACGGCGGTGCGTTCGTAGGTATTGTGCCAGAGTTGAAGGAAGCCGAGCGCCGAAACGGAGGGCTTCAAGGGCGGCAGAGATCGCCCAAAAGAAACGGGCCAGAAAAATTCTGGCCCGAGAATCGGTGGTGGAGACGAGGAGGATCGAACTCCCGACCTTCGCATTGCGAACGCGACGCTCTCCCAGCTGAGCTACGTCCCCACTTTTTTGCGAGGCGTTATTTTACAACGGCTTGGAACGATGCGCCAATGTGCCGGCAGGCCACGAAGGGGGCATGGCACCCCTATATAATGGCTCGCATATCGGTGCAACATCGAGGCGCCCCATGGACATCAAGCCGCCTTACGGCTATCAGGAAATCGTGCCCCTTAACAAGCAGCAGCGTGTAGTCCTGCCAGAGGGACGCAAGCTGCCGCTGGTCTTTCGCAGCCTCACGACGCTGCCGCTGTCGTATGCCGAGTTTGGAGCCGCATGCCGCGACTATCCGATCGCGTTCGTGAGCGGCGATGG
>CP070641.1:1376135-1377600 GCA_020354085.1 Pseudomonadota bacterium | reverse complement strand
GCGTTCCAGCACCTTCACCAGGCGCCAGGACTTGGTCTTGGACAGCGGCCGGCATTCCTCGATCTGCACCAGATCGCCCTCACGGCACTCGCGCCCCTCATCGTGCGCCTTGAGCTTGGTGTGACGCATGACGAACTTCCCGTACATCGGGTGCTGCACGCGTCGCTCGACGAGCACGGTAATGGTCTTGTTCATCTTGTTGCTAATTACGCGCCCGCTCAGCATGCGTGCGGTCTTCGCCGTTTCGCTCGTTGCCATCATGACTACTTACCTTTCGCCTCGTTCATTACCGTGCGCAGCCGCGCGATATTGCGCCGGACCTTCTTAAGGTTGGCCGTATTGCCAAGCTGGCCGGTCGACATTTGCATGCGCAGATTGAACTGCTCCTTGAGCAGTCCGCCGAGCTCCTTCTGCCGATCTTCTGCGCCCATGGCACGGATGTCTTTCGTCTTCATCGCCTACCCCTGCCTCAACGGCTCACGAACATCGTCTGTACCGGAAGCTTCGCCGCCGCGAGCTTGAACGCCTCGCGCGCCTCGGTCTCGGCAATACCTTCCATTTCATAAATCACCGTGCCCGGCTTGATCACCGCCACCCAAAACTCGGGGTTGCCCTTGCCGCTACCCATGCGCACTTCAAGCGGCTTGCGCGATACCGGCTTGTCCGGAAACACGCGAATCCACACGCGCCCGCCGCGTTTGACGAAACGCGTAAGCGCACGGCGCGCGGCTTCGATCTGACGCGAAGTGAGATTACCGCGGGTGGTGGCCTTCAGCCCGTACTCGCCAAAGCTCACCTTGTTGCCGCGCTGCGCCAGGCCGCGATTGCGGCCCTTCATCATCTTGCGGTACTTGGTTCTTTTCGGTTGCAGCATGTTAAATCCAACTCAGGTTTCTTCCCTTGCCCTCTCGCCCTTTGCGAGTTGGCAAAGATATCCGTTCTCGCGTCTACCCAGCCGCCGCCTTGGCGGCCAGTTCCGCGCCCTCGGCCTTGGCGTCGACCTTATCGAAAACCTCACCCTTGAAGATCCACACCTTCACGCCAATCACGCCGTAGGTCGTCAGGGCCTCAGCGAATCCGTAGTCGATATCGGCACGCAGCGTATGCAGCGGCACACGGCCCTCGCGGTACCACTCGGTGCGCGCGATCTCAGCGCCGTTCAGACGTCCGGCCACCATGATCTTGATTCCCTGGCCACGCAACCGCAACGCATTTTGCACAGCGCGTTTCATGGCGCGACGGAACATGATGCGTTTTTCCAGCTGCTGGGCGATGCTTTCCGCGACCAGCTGCGCGTCGAGCTCCGGTTGGCGCACTTCTTCCACCGCGAGCTGCACCGGGCGGCCGGCCAGGCGGGCCAGCTCGCCACGCAGGCGCTCGATGTCCTCACCCTTCTTGCCGATCACGATACCGGGGCGCGCGGTATGCACCGTGATGCTGATGTTCTGCGTCGGGCGCTCGATCA
>CP070641.1:1374548-1376035 GCA_020354085.1 Pseudomonadota bacterium | reverse complement strand
CGCGCAACCGCAGAACTTGAAACTAGAAACCAGAAACAAGAAACCGCAATTCAATATTCATGGACCTGCGACAACCCACCGGGCTTCATCCCACGATCTGCGCCTTACCCCCCGCGCTGGCGCTAATGCGTGCACAGAAAGTCTGCGATACACGAAGATGCCGCCCTTGCCGCAACGTCGACGCGTATCGAACTGAACGAGGACCCTAGGCCGGCAGGATTTTCCGCCTGGTCAAACCAGTCTCTTGACGCGCCCGCGTCACGGATGTAACGCAAGCGATTTCGCGGTCGACGCGCCCAGGGAAACCAAAAGACATGCCACGCCAGCGCACACAAAAAAGAAAAAAGGGCGCGGTTACCCGCGCCCCAAAGGAATCCATTTTATCGCATGGCCGTCCATGGCCAACCAGGAGGAGAAGACAACTAGAAACCGGACGCCTGATTTTGCGGTGCCGTGGAACGCTGCAAACCATACTTGCGTAGTTTCTCAACCAGCGTCGTGCGACGCAGGTGCAAGCGCTCGGCCGCGTGCGCAACCACACCACCGGATTCTTCCAGAGCCTGTTTGATCAGCGTCACTTCGAGATTACTCAGGTGTTCCTTTAGATCGATACCTTCACGCGGCAGGCGCGGCATCGACAGCGGGTGCGTCGGCAGCTCTTCCACGTCGCCCGCCTTCGGCGAGGCAATCACGCCACCCACATTGGTGCGGAACTTCTCCGGCAGGTCCTGCACATCCACTACGCCGTTCGGATAGAGGATTGCCAAGCGCTCGACCAAGTTTGACAGCTCGCGCACGTTGCCCGGCCAGTTGTACTCCGACAGAATCTGTACGGCGGCATGGGTCAGCCGCAGGCTGGCACGCTTCTCGGATTGAAAGCGCCGAATAAGCTCGTCGATGAGTAGCGGCACGTCATCGCGACGATCCCGCAGTGGCGGCATGTGGATCGGGAACACGTTCAATCGATAGAACAGATCCTCGCGGAAGCGGCCCTCTTGAATCGCGTCCTCGAGGTTACGGTGGGTGGCAGCGATGATACGCACATCCGCACGAATCGCACGGTTGCCACCGACGCGTTCAAACATGCGCTCCTGTAATGCCCGCAAGAGCTTCATCTGCATGTGCAAGCTCATGTCGCCGATCTCTTCAAGGAACAGCGTGCCACCCTCGGCCATCTCGAAGCGACCCTGACGCGCTGTGATGGCGCCGCTAACGGCGCCCTTCTCGTGACCGAACAATTCGGACTCGAGCAGCTCGGAGGGAATGGCGCCGCAATTGAGCGCCACGAACGGGCTCTCTCGGCGCGAAGAGAAGTAGTGGATGTTGCGCGCCACGACTTCCTTGCCGGTGCCCGATTCGCCGAGAATAAGCACGTTGGCATCGGAATTTGCCACCTGCTCCATGAGTTTGCGCACCCGCACAATGCCGGGGCTATTGCCAACCAAGGAGCGAAATAGCTCAGGCGAACGGCGCGATAGCGTAGTGAC
>CP070641.1:1372958-1374448 GCA_020354085.1 Pseudomonadota bacterium | reverse complement strand
CAAGCAAGTGTTAGGCGTCGCGGGGCCGGATCGTCTCTGGTATCTGGCCGATGCCCTGCGCTTCGGCATGCCGATCGACGACGTTTGCGCCCTTTCGTTGATCGATCCGTGGTTCATCGCTCAGATCGCAGATCTGGTCGAGACCGAAAAACAGATCGCGAAAAAGGTCGGACGTGCGGCGCCCAACAAGGCAAGCCTGCGGGCCTGGAAGCGCAAGGGGTTCTCCGATCGGCGCCTCGCCCAACTGCTCAAAGTCAAAGAAGACAAAGTGCGCGCCTGGCGCCGTGCCGCGGGCGTGCGCCCCGTCTACAAGCGCGTTGACTCATGCGCGGCCGAATTTGCCTCCAGTACTGCCTATATGTATTCCACCTACGAGGAGGAATGTGAGGCGGCGCCGCAGAACCGCCAGAAGATCATCGTGCTCGGTGGCGGGCCGAATCGCATCGGGCAAGGCATCGAATTCGACTATTGCTGTGTGCACGCCGCCTTTGCGCTGCACGATGACGGTTACGAAACCATCATGATCAACTGCAACCCCGAGACGGTGTCGACCGACTATGACACCTCCGATCGGTTGTACTTCGAGCCGCTCACCCTGGAGGATGTGCTCGAGATCATCGATTTGGAGAAGCCGACGGGTGTGATCGTGCAGTACGGCGGGCAGACGCCGCTTAAGCTCGCCAAAGGGCTCGAGGCGGCGGGCGCGCCGATCATCGGAACCAGCCCCGAGTCGATCGACGTGGCTGAGGATCGCGAGCGTTTCCAGAAACTCATCCACAAGCTGAAGCTACTGCAGCCACCCAATGCTACCGCCCGTACGACGGAGCAGGCGGTCAAGCTGGCCGACAAGATCGGTTACCCCCTCGTCGTGCGGCCTTCTTACGTGCTCGGCGGACGCGCCATGGAAATCGTGCACTCGCGTGACGATCTCGAACGCTACATGCGCGAAGCGGTGCGCGTATCAGAGGATTCACCGGTATTGCTCGACCGCTTTCTCAACGACGCCATTGAGGTCGATGTCGACTGCGTATCGGACGGCAAACAGGCGATCATCGGCGGCATCATGCAGCACATCGAAGAGGCTGGCGTGCATTCCGGGGATTCCGCCTGCTCACTGCCGCCATACAGTCTGTCGAAGAGACTGCAAGACGAGTTGCGCCGCCAGACGGTGGAGATGGCCAAGGGTCTCAAGGTCGTCGGCCTGATGAACGTGCAGTTCGCCATCCAGGACAACAACGTCTACGTGCTTGAAGTCAATCCGCGCGCCTCGCGTACGGTGCCGTACGTCTCCAAGGCTACCGGTCGGCCGCTCGCCAAGATTGCGGCGCGCTGCATGGTCGGCCAGAAGCTGAGCGAGCAGGGCATCGTCGGCGAGGTCGAGCCACCATATTATTCCGTCAAGGAAGCGGTGTTTCCCTTCATCAAATTCCCCGGTGTTGATCCGGTGCTCGGGCCCGAGATGAAATCAACCGGCGAGGTAATGGGTGTTG
>CP070641.1:1371351-1372858 GCA_020354085.1 Pseudomonadota bacterium | reverse complement strand
ACCCGGTGATGTCATCAAAGCCGAAGACCCCCTGATCACGCTCGAGTCGGACAAGGCCACGATGGACGTACCGTCCCCGGCCGCCGGTGTCGTCAAAGAAGTCAAAGTGAGCGTCGGCGACAAGGTCGCCCAGGGCTCCCTCATCTTGCTGCTGGAGGCGACCGAAACCGCAGGTGCCCCCGAAGAAAAACCCGCGCCACCGGCCGAAGGCAAACCGATGCCAGCACCGAAGCGCGAGGCCGCACCCGGCGTCCCAGCGCCGCAAGTCATTCCGAGACCGGCGTCGCCCACGCGTGCGGCGCCACCGGCGTTGACCGACGTGCCGCCAGCGCCGGGCGAGACCGAGGAGCCGACTGGGCCGCCGCAAGTAGTGCTGATGCCCGGACCGGCGGAGATGGTGGCGACCGTGGTCGGCGGACATCGTTCGCACGCCACTCCTTCGGTTCGGCGTTACGCGCGCGAACTCGGGGTTGATGTCGCGCGCGTCAAGGGCAGCGGGCCGAAGGGCCGCATTATGAAAGAAGACGTGCAGGCGTTCGTGAAGAGCGTCATGGCCGGTGCGCGCCCGGCAGCGGGCGCGCTCGATTTGCTACCGTGGCCGAAAATCGACTACGCGAGATTCGGTTCGTTCGAAGCCAAGCCGCTCTCGCGCATCAAGAAGATTTCGGGTGCAAACCTGGCGCGCAATTGGGTGATGATTCCGCACGTCACCCAGTTCGATGAGGCTGACATCACGGACTTGGAGGCGCTGCGCATACGCATTAACAAGCAGGTCGAAGCGAGTGGCGTCAAAGTCACGGTGCTCGCGTTCCTCATCAAAGCCTGCGTCGAGGCGCTCAAGAAGTTTCCCGAGGTGAACAGCTCGCTCGACGGCGAGAACCTCATCGTCAAGCACTATTACCATATCGGTTTCGCGGCCGACACGCCGAGCGGCTTGATGGTGCCGGTGATTCGCGATGCGGACAGAAAGTCGCTGCTCGATATCGCGCGCGAGGCGGCGGAGCTGGCGAAGAAGGCGCGCGAGGGCAGGTTACTGCCGACGGAAATGCAGGGCGGCTGTTTTTCCATTTCCAGTCTGGGCGGCATCGGCGGCACGCTATTCACGCCGATCATCAATGCCCCGGAGGTCGCGATCCTCGGTGTGTCGCGTGCCGAGCAGAAACCGAAGTGGGACGGCAAAGGCTTTGTCCCGCGCCTGATCCTGCCCTTGTCGTTGTCTTACGATCACCGCGTGGTGGACGGCGCGGCCGGCGCGCGGTTCAGCACCTTTCTCTGCCAAGTGCTTGCCGGCATGTCAGAGGCGCTGCGCGCCGAGTTTCCGGCTAAGGGAAAGAAGGCTGCGGTTAAGCGCAAAAAAGCGGCGCCGAAAAAGAAGAAGGCGCGCAAGTAACTAGCGCGTTTCCGCCACCATGTCTCAAACAATCGAAGTCAAAATCCCCGACATCGGTGATTTCGCGGAAGTCGGCGTGATCGAGGTGATGGTCAAACCCGGTGATGTCATCAAAGC
>CP070641.1:1369725-1371251 GCA_020354085.1 Pseudomonadota bacterium | reverse complement strand
CTTTGAGCGCCTGTCTAGCGCGTCGCCATCCAGTCGCTAACGCATGAATTGTGGAAGGGCGAGCGCCGCACGATGGATGTCGGCGTTGTAGTAGCGCGTGGTTACCGGAGGGGAATCGCGACCGGCCGACCGGGGCCGGGCAACGTCTGTTCCCTTTCCGCCCATGGTCGCGCTCCACCAGCCGGATGGGTAGGTACATTGTGGAAAGTGAAGTGTGCCGACTGTCTCGAATCCCGCGGTACGCAAGTTTTCCTGCATGTGACGAATGAGCGTGGCGTGAAATAGTGGTGATTCGCTCTGTCCCACCACAATACCCGGACTGCGCAAGGCGCGGTAGCAGTCGCGGTAAAACTCCTCGGAGAAGAGCCCGGCGGCCGGACCGACCGGATCGGTGGAGTCCACAATAATGACGTCGTAGCTCGCTGCCTGCGCCTCGGCGACCCAGCGGATACCGTCGGCGAAATGCAGTCGCGCACGCGGATCGTTGTTTGCTTCGGTGAGCTCGGGAAAGAATTGCTCGGCCACGCGCGTCACGCGCTCATCAAGCTCCACCTGCTCGGCCCGCTCCACAGTCGCATGCTTCAATACTTCGCGCAGCGTGCCGCAATCCCCGCCCCCGATAATGAGCACGCGCTGCGGCGCAGGGTGCGTCAGCAAGGCCGGATGCGACATCATCTCGTGGTAGATGAAATTGTCGCGGTCCGTGACCATCACCAGGCCGTCGAGGGTCATGAGCCGCCCGAAGGTCTCGGTCTCGAAGATCTCGATGCGCTGATAGGCGCTCTGCTCGTCGTGGAGCTTGCGCTTGATCTTGAGAGAAATTGCCGAGCCTTGCTCGGCCCACTGCTCCGTATACCAGGAATCGTCGAGTGCCATGGGAAATCGTTGCGCTGGGTTGCCAGGATCTAGCCACTGCGGCCGTGTCGACGCGCCTGCGCGCTGCGGGCCGGTCGCTAGTATACTAGCGCTCCCTCATGGGCAACCAGCGACACGCATGACCTGGAGCATCGACCGCGCGCGCGCCGCCTACAACATCGAACATTGGGGCAATGGCTATTTCGACTTCGGCGAGCGCGGCGATCTCATCTGCCGACCCGATCCGCACGGTGACCACCCCGGCGTGAGTCTTGCCGCCGTGGCGCGGGAATTTGCTGCGCACGATCTGGCGTTGCCGGTGCTGGTGCGGTTTTCCGGCATCCTGAAGCATCGTATTGATGAGCTATGCGCGGCGTTCGATCGTGCCAGGGCGGCCGACGGCTATCGCGGCCGCTATACGGCGGTCTATCCCATCAAGGTCAACCAGCAGCGTAGCGTTGTGGATGCGTTGCTGGCACATGGCGGCGAGCGCTTGGGACTCGAGGCCGGCAGCAAACCCGAGTTGCTCGCGGTGCTGGCGCGCTCGCGTCCGGACGGCATCGTGGTATGCAACGGCTACAAGGACCGCGAGTTCATTCGTTTGGCCCTCATCGGAAAGGCGCTCGGTCACCAAGTCTTTATCGTGGTGGAGAAGCTCGCCGAGCTCGAAC
>CP070641.1:1368079-1369625 GCA_020354085.1 Pseudomonadota bacterium | reverse complement strand
GGGAACGGGTTGGGTTTCTGGAACACCATCGAGATGCGCATGCGCACCTCAATTGGATCGATCTTGGGTTCGATGATGTTGATGCCTTCCGGGTTGAGCACGATCTCGCCTTGGTAGCGGTTGTGCGGATACAGATCGTGCATGCGGTTGAAGCAACGCAGGTAAGTGGTCTTGCCGCAGCCGGAAGGGCCGATGAGCGCCGTCACCTGTTTCTCGGCGATGTCGAGATTAATGTCCTTGAGCGCGTGCACATTGCCGTAATAGAAGTTGAGGTTGCGCACCTGTGCCTTGATTGCGGAGGGCGCACCGGCGCTGTTGCGGCCGTTGGATGCGCCGCTGATGTAGCCGTTGGCGGCCTCGGCGCGCTTGGCAGCGCTTGAGGTGTCGAGATTCATGGGCACTACCTCGCTTACCATTTAATGCGTTTGCGGAAACGGTAGCGGATGTAGATTGCGATACCGTTCATGATGAGGGTCATTGCCAGCAGCACCAGGCCGGCGGCGGCGGCGTTGAAATGGAACTCCGGTTGCGGGCGCGACACCCAGTTGAACATCTGAATGGGCATGACGGTGAATGGATCCATCACCCACTGGAACGATACGTAGGGTGCTTCGCTCGTGATAGGAGGTGTCGGCAGGAAGGCGATGAACGTAAGCGCGCCGATGGTGATGACTGGCGCGGACTCGCCGATGGCACGCGACAGGGCGATGATGATGCCCGTCAGGATGCCGCCGGTCGAGTAGGGCAACACATGATCGCGCACCATTTGCCACTTGGTGGCGCCGACCGCATAGGCGGCCTCGCGAATCGCGCTCGGGATGGCGCGAATCGATTCGCGCGTGGCAATGATCACCATCGGCAGAATCAGCAGCGCCAGCGTGAGACCTGCGGTGAGGATGCTCTGACCGAAACCGAATTGATAGACGAACAAGCTCAGTGCCATCAGGCCGTAGACGATCGACGGCACCGCGGCCAGGTTTGAGATATTGATTTCGATGATGTGGGTGAACCAGTTCTTGGGTGCGTACTCTTCCAAGTACACGCCGGCGGCCACGCCCAGTGGTACCGCGGCGGCCGCCGTTACCAGCATGACCAGCGTGGTGCCGACCCACGCCGAGAGGATGCCGGCCTTCTCCGCGAAGCGCGAGGGGAAAGAGGTAAAGAAACCGACATCGAGACGTGCTGCGCCATCGATGGCGAGATCGACGATCAGCGCCGTTAAAGTAATCAAGGCCACAAACAGACCGATCAATCCAAAGACGGCGAACGATGCGTCATAGGCCTTGTGCCGCGAGATGATTTTTTTGATGTCGCTCATCAATATGCCTGCCGGAAGCGGGTACGCAGCCAGAACCCAATCACGTTGAACAGCAGTGTCATCACCAGTAGCGTGAGACCCGCGGCGAAGATGGTTTGGTAACCGACCGTGCCGTGTGGCAGGTCGCCGAGGCTGACCTGAACGATATAGGCAGTGATGGTGGCGGCCGGTTCGGTCGGGTCCCAGGTCAGATTCGGCTGCATGCCGGCGGCGATTGCCACGACCATG
>CP070641.1:1366414-1367979 GCA_020354085.1 Pseudomonadota bacterium | reverse complement strand
GTTCGACGTCGACCTTGGTTACGGGCTTGCAGCGGGTCTGCCCGTTTTCGAATCGATAGAGTTCGCCCCACATCGAAGGGGTTTTTGCCAGCGAACGACTGTTCCCGGCCATGAGCGTAAGTACCAATGCACTGTTCACATCGGCATTACCGTTCCATGGATTCGAAGTGAGGTGGGCTCCTGTGCGCCGCAACGTTGTCCGCGCATTTCGAGCGACCGGGAACTCCATCAAGGTTCTGCGTTAGAATGCGCGGCGAAGTTCGAATACTTGGACTCCGCTTCCTGCTTCACCACCATGACGTTGCTTACGTTCACCGACGTTTCACTTGCATACGGTCACCATCCGTTGCTGGCGCACGTGGATTTTCAAATCACCGCGGGTGAGCGCGTGTGTTTGGTGGGACGCAACGGCGCGGGCAAGTCGACGTTCATGCGCGCCATCTCCGGTGTGGCGCAGCCGGATGATGGCGAAATCTGGCGCAAGGACACGCTGCGCGTCGCGCACCTGGAGCAAGAGGTGCCGCCTGATCAGGACGAGACGATTTACGAAGTGGTTGCGGCCGGCCTGGGAGAAATGGGCCGCTTGCTAACTGAGTATCACAATGTCACACACCATGTCGGTAGTACGGAGGCCTCGCTCGCGCAGCTCGCCGACTTGCAGGCGCGCATCGAGGCGCGCGACGGCTGGAACATCAGCCAAAAGGTCGAAACGGTGCTGAGCAAGCTCAATCTGCCGGCCGACCGTCCGTTGGCTGCATGCTCCGGTGGGTTGCGGCGCCAGGTGATGCTGGCGCGTGCCTTGGTAAGCGCACCGGATTTGTTGCTGCTCGACGAGCCGACCAATCACCTCGATATAGCCGCCATCAACTGGCTTGAAGAGTACTTGCTGTCATTCAGCGGCGGGCTGATCTTCATTACCCACGATCGTACTTTCTTGCGCCACTTGGCCACGCGCATCATCGAGCTCGATCGCGGACGACTGACCTCGTTCCCCGGCGATTTCGATAACTACCTGGGCAAGAAGGACGAGCTGCTGGACATCGAAGCGCGCGCCGCGGCTAAATTCGACAAGAAGCTCGCCGAGGAAGAGGCGTGGATACGGCAAGGCATCAAGGCACGGCGCACGCGCAACGAAGGTCGCGTGCGCGCACTGGAAGCATTGCGACGCGAACGCGCGCAGCGCATAGATGCGTCGGGACAGGCAAGTCTAGAGGTCGATAGCGGCCCGATGTCGGGCAAGGTCGTCGTCGACCTGCGCGGCGTCGGCTTTCGCTACGGCGAGCGTTGGATCGTGCGTGACTTGTCGACCCGTATCATGCGCGGTGACCGCATCGGTATCATCGGCCCTAACGGATCGGGCAAGAGCACTCTGCTGCGATTGATTCTCGGTGAGCTTGCGCCCAGCGTGGGGCGCGTGGTGACGGGCACGCGCCTGCAATTGGCCTATTTCGATCAACACCGCGGCCAGCTCGACTCGGAGAAGTCGGTGCGCGAAAACCTCGCGGAAGGCCGTGACTACGTGAGCGTCAAAGGTCGCTCGCGCCACGTGATTGGCTATCTCAAGG
>CP070641.1:1364714-1366314 GCA_020354085.1 Pseudomonadota bacterium | reverse complement strand
CGGGCCAGCAAGTTTCTTCGGGGGATTGGCCGCACCAAGCGGAGGGTCGCGTGCGGCTTAGCGGCAACATCATGGCCGATGCAACAATAAGAAGAGCGATAAGTCTCGTCGGATTCCCGGCTTGGGTTGGCGCGGTTGTGTTGACGCTGCTGACCGCGGGCTGCGCTACGGTTGAGCGTGAACCGCGCCCGCCCGTGTTTTACCCGCCGTTGCCGAACCCGCCACGCATTCAGTATCTCGCGACCTTTTCGCAGGCGCGCGACGCCGGCGACAAGCCGAGCGGATTCGCCGAATTCGTACTGGGCAAGGAAACGCCCGATAGCGATAGCGTCCGCAAGCCCTACGGGGTGGCGATCCATGAAGGCAAGATCCTGGTCGCCGACACGCGCGGTAATGGCTACGCACAGTTCGATTTGGTCGCCAAGCGTTTCGACTTTATTCTCGGCCGCGGCGGCGGCGCCATGCAGAAGCCGATCAACATCACCGTCGATCGTGACGGCACGCGCTACGTCACCGATACGGGTCGCAATCAGATCCTGTCCTTTGACCGCAACAATAAGTTCCTCAAGGCCTATGGCGTTAAGGATCAGTTCAAACCATCCGACGTCGCGGTGAGCGATAATCGTCTCTATGTCGTCGATTTACAGCACCATCAGATCCATGTCCTGGACAAGGCGAGCGGCAAGACCATGGGTAAGCTCGGCAAGGCCGGATCGAAGGATGGCGAGCTATTCCAGCCGACCAATATTGCGCTTGGACCCGATAATCACCTGTACGTGACCGATACCGGCAATTTCCGTGTTCAAAAGCTTACGCTGGATGGTCAATTCGTCGCTAGTTATGGCTCGATCGGTAGCGGGATAGGTAAATTCGCGCGACCGAAAGGTGTTGCGCTTGATCGCGATGGGCGTCTGTATGTCGTCGACGCCGCTTTCGAAAATGTCCAGGTCTTCGATCGCGACGGGAAGCTGCTCATGTTCTTCGGGGCGCCGGGCGAAGCCCCCGAAAGCATCAACCTGCCGACGGTGGTGACCATCGACTACGATAATGTGAGGCTTTTTCAGAAATACGCCGAGCCCAAGTTTCAGCTCGAGTACGTGATCCTGGTGGCCAGCCAATTCGGTGCGAACAAAGTCAATGCCTATGGGTTCGGACGAATGGAAGGCATCGACTATTCGGTCGTTGACCGTGCTGCCGAAAGGACACGATAAGCCGTCCCGGTCGATGTGCCGACGGTGGCCGCAATGGCGCCGAGAGGCCGCGTTGGATTCGGCTAGGTAGGTGAATCAAGTCGATGTCGGTATGGGGGAGTCTTCGATGTGTACCGGTGCAGGCGCTTGATCACGCGCAGCCGTACATTTTGGGTTATCGCATTGAGTTGCCTCCCCGTCGTTGCGGCGGCGCAGGAGATAGAGCCGTTTCGGCTGTCTTCGGTAGAAGGGTTTTTGGCGCTACGGTATCTCGAGGACGAAGAGCGTTCGGGCACAACCAGCACGGGTAAGTTTCGCGACGGTTTGCGCGTCACTGAACAAGAGCTGTTCGTGCTGACGCGCTCATCTGTGTATCACCCGAATTTCCTGACGGTCGACTTCGGCCTCGG
>CP070641.1:1363007-1364614 GCA_020354085.1 Pseudomonadota bacterium | reverse complement strand
AGCTTGTAGCGTTCGCGGAGGAAATGGGTGAGCCCACCCTCTTCCGCTTGCTGACACGCCTCCATTAGGCGCGTGCCACCCATGTTTGCCGCATTGCCCTTGAGGGCGTGTACGGCGTCGCAAAATGCCGGGTGATTGCGCGCGTCACAGGCCTGAGTGATCCTGGCCAACAAATTGAGGCCTTCGCGTTCGTATTCGACGACCACCTGACTCATTTCGCGCGGGTCGCCATACAGGCGATCGAGTTCGCCCAACACGCTTAGATCGAGCACCTCACCATCGGCGTTTGCGCTTTCGCTGGGCGATGCCTGCGGCATCACTCGCTCAATCTCGGTGTCATGCAGCAATCTTTCCACTTCCGCCAGCAAGTCCGCGGCAGTGACGGGCTTAGATAAGTAGGCATCGGCGCCGGCTTCCGCGCATTCGCGCTGTGCGTCGAAGCTGACATTCGCCGTGAGCACGATGATAGGCAGTCGCGAACGCGGACGCATGGCGCGGTATTGTCGGAGCACGCTAGTGCCATCGAGCCCGGGCATGTGCATATCGAGAATGGCCAAGCGGTAATTGCCTGCAAAAAGCTGGTCAAGGGCTTCGTCGCCCGTTTCGGCAAGTTGTACTTCATAACCAGCCTTTTCCAACATACGACGCACAATCATGAGGTTCGTGCGGTTGTCGTCGGCGACGAGGATGCGTGGCCGTTTGGGCTCGGCCCTGCCCCAAAGCCATGGCGCAACGCTAACCACGCGACCTTCGGATAATGACGAGCGCGCCGGGGACACGTGGAGCGCCAACAGCAGAGATTGCGGCGAGGCCGCTGGTTTCAATACGCCCGCATATCCCCAATCGCGCAGTTGGTCAGCGGGCGGGCTCACATCGGCGACCAGGTAAAGCGGCACATCTGCGGTGTGGGCCTTGTCGCACAGTTCCTGACAACGATGCTTGCCGTCCGGGCCAATCGCGATCGCTGCATCCACGAAAACGGCATGGATCGGGTTACTCAACCGCATGGCCCGCGCCATGGTTTCGATAGTTGCGTCGCTCGTATCGACACAAACGATGGCACCGGAAAGTTGCTTGATGGTGCGCTCGTAGTGCCCGACGATGTCCGGAGATCGGCTGAGAAGTGCCGCGCGGACGCCGGCCGGCAAGATTTCCTGATCGTTCGCCCGTTGTTGCTGATCGAGCGCGATCTCGAACCAGAAAATGCTGCCCTGCCCTTTTACGCTTTGCACGCCCAGACGACCGCCCATGAGCTCCACCAGCTGCTTTGCGATCGTTGTGCCGAGCCCGGTGCCCCCGTATAGACGTGTGGTACTACTGTCCTCTTGAGCAAAGCTCTCGAAAATTCGATCGAGCGCATCGGGAGCGATGCCCGCGCCAGTATCGCGCACCTCGATACGCAGGGAAACTTTCTTCGCAATCGCATCCCAGGTTCCGCTCGCTTCAAGAAACACCGAACCACGCTCGGTAAATTTGATCGCGTTAGACAACAGATTGAGCAACACCGCACGGATGTGGTGTGGATCGCCGACTAATTGGTACGGCAGCTCCGGCGAAATTCGGACTAAGAGCCGCAATCCTTTCTGCGTCGCCGCCGGGCGCACCAT
>CP070641.1:1361299-1362907 GCA_020354085.1 Pseudomonadota bacterium | reverse complement strand
GCGGCAGATTGATCACTAGTAACGCGATGCCAAACCAGATTCGAAGTGCCATCGGTCAAACCCTCAAGTACATGCCGCCACTGCGACGCCGGATCTTCTCCTTCAACCAGCGCGCGCCCGCAACGAACCCCACTACAAGCATAGCAAAGGAGATCAACAGCCAACCGACACTAAAATGAAAGCCAGTATCAGGCACGCCGCTGTTGGCAACCGGCGCCGGTGGCGGCTCCGACATAACCGCAGCGGGTGCCGGCGGTGGCGCTGCCTTGGCCTCGGCCAAACCTTTGGCGAGCTCCTTGTTCTTACGCGCTTCCTGCTCGACCACCACTTCCATTTCCTTGAGCTTGCCTCGCGCTTCCGTCAGCTGCGTGCGCGCAACCTTGAGCTCTTCCTGCAGCTTGCCGAGTTGCTGCCTGGCGGGCGGCTCGGCAACCAAGTGACGCGCATCGATCCAGCCTTCCGCGCCCGTCTTATCCCGCACCCGGGCGAAGCGCTCATGGCGCGCGATCACTTCGACTGGCGTTCCCGCCTCAAGCCGCTTCAAGGCCGGGCCAATATCGTCCGGTGCCGGATTGATGGCCGTCGTCAAACGATCGGAAATGTAGGCGGATTCCGCTTGGGCGGCAGCCGATCCGATCACCGCGACGAGTAGCGCTAGCCACTGATATCTCACAAATCCCTCCTAAGCCGCTAAGCCCGTGTGTCGCAGGAGCGCGTCGATAGTCGGTTTACGGCCGCGAAACTTGACGAACAAATCCATTGGCTCATAAACGCCGCCCTGCTCCAACACGCATCGCAGAAATTCGCCGCCGGTTGCGCGATCAAACACACCGCGTTCTTCGAATTTGCTGAAGGCATCGGCTGATAATACCTCCGCCCATTTGTAGCTGTAGTAGCCCGCGGCATAGCCACCGGCAAATACATGGCTGAAGCCGTTCTGAAAGCGGTTATAAGCAGGCGGAATAACGACTGCCACTTCTTGCCGTACTTGATCGAGCAGGTGCCGAATGTCCTCCGGCGTCTCGACCTGTGGGCCGGCGTGCAAGCGCATGTCGAAGATCGCGAATTCCAGTTGCCGCACCGATTGCATGCCGGACTGGAAGTTACGCGCCGCATGCATCTTGTCGAACAAGGCATCGGGCAATGGCGCATGCGTTTCGTGGTGTCCGGACAATAGAGCCATGGCCTCACGCTCCCAGCACCAATTTTCCATGAACTGGCTCGGCAGTTCGACCGCGTCCCAGGCGACACCATTGATGCCGGCGACACCCAGATAATCCACGCGCGTGAGCATATGGTGCAAGCCGTGCCCGAACTCATGGAACAAGGTGGTGACTTCATCATGAGTGAGCAGGGCCGGACGACCATTGAGCGGCGGCGTGAAATTGCAGGTGAGGTAGGCAACCGGTACCTGCACGCCGGTGGTTAGTCGCTTGCGACCGATGCAATCATCCATCCAGGCGCCGCCGCGCTTGTTGGCGCGCGCGTAGAGATCAAGATAGAACAGTCCGCGCACTTCGCCGGCGTCATCACGGATTTCATAGACGCGCACATCCTGGTGCCACACGTCGATACCATCAAGCGGCCGAATCGTGAGGCCATAGAGGC
>CP070641.1:1359585-1361199 GCA_020354085.1 Pseudomonadota bacterium | reverse complement strand
AGTGGGGAGGGAAGCTAGAGCGTTCCGCGCGTAGTAGTCGTTTGATGCGCGTGCATTGCAGGTCTGTAGCATGACGAACTATGTGATGGCAGTGTGGCCGGGTCGACCCTATCCTATGGGGGCGACGTGGGACGGTGAGGGGGTTAATTTCGCGATTTTCTCGGAACACGCCGAGAAGATTGATCTGTGCCTGTTCGACCCGAAAGGCAAGCGCGAGCTCGCGCGCATCGAGATGCGCTGGCAAACCGATCTCGTGTGGCACTGTTATCTGCCCGATGCGCGCCCGGGGCAGCTCTACGGCTATCGCGTGTATGGGCCCTACGAACCCAAGCACGGCAAGCGATTCAACCCCAACAAGCTGGTCCTCGATCCCTATGCCAAGGCGATCGCGGGGGATGTCATCTGGAGCGATGCGTTGTTTGGGTACCGCGTGGGCAGCAAGCGCGAGGATCTGTCGTTCGACCGGCGCGACAGCGCGCCCGGCATGCCAAAGTGCAAGGTGATCGACTCGGCCTTCAGTTGGGGCGAGGATCGCTTGCCGCGCACGCCATGGCATCAGACCGTTATTTACGAACTGCACGTCAAGGGCTTCAGCCACCGCCATCCCGAAGTGCCCGAGCATCTGCGCGGTACCTATGGGGCGCTTGCCACCGAGCCGGTGCTCAATCATTTCAAGCATCTCGGCGTCACCGCCGTCGAGCTGATGCCGGTGCACAAGTTTATCGATGACCGCCACCTGATCGAGAAGGGTCTGCGTAACTACTGGGGCTACAACTCGATCGGATTCTTGGCACCGGATTTTCGCTATGCCGCGACCGACCTCACCGCCGAGTTCAAGACCATGGTGAAGACCCTGCACAGCAACGGCATCGAGGTGATCTTGGACGTGGTCTACAACCACACCGCCGAGGGTAACCACCTTGGCCCGACCCTGTCATTCCGCGGCATCGACAATGAGGCCTACTACCGGTTGAGCACGGAAGATCCGCGCTACTACATGGACTACACCGGTTGCGGCAACACGCTCAACATGCTGCACCCGCGCGTGCTGCAATTGATCATGGACTCGCTGCGTTACTGGGTGCTGGAAATGCACGTCGATGGGTTTCGCTTTGATCTGGCCTCGGCACTGGCGCGCGAACTGCACGAGGTCGATCGCCTATCGGCTTTCTTCGACATCATCCACCAGGACCCAGTGATCTCGCAGGTCAAGCTCATCGCCGAGCCGTGGGACTTAGGCGAGGGCGGTTATCAGGTCGGCAACTTTCCGGTCGGCTGGACCGAGTGGAACGGCAAGTATCGTGATTCCATGCGCGCCTACTGGAAGGGCGAGGGTGGCCTGATCGGCGAGTTGGCCAATCGCCTGACCGGCTCCTCGGATCTTTACGGCCACTCCGGACGCCGCCCCTATGCCTCAATCAATTTTGTGACCGCGCACGACGGTTTCACGTTGCGTGATCTGGTGAGCTACAACGACAAACACAACGAGGCCAACGGCGAGGACAACCGCGACGGATCCGACCACAACATCTCATGGAATTGCGGCGCCGAAGGCCCGACCGACGACGCCGGCATCAACGCCCTGCGCGCGCAGCAGACGCGTAATTTCCTGAC
>CP070641.1:1357846-1359485 GCA_020354085.1 Pseudomonadota bacterium | reverse complement strand
GGCACCGCCGCCGATGGCGCGTTTGCGGCATGCGAATTCAGCGCAGGCTCCACAACCGGATCCGCTATCTTTCCGCCACTCGATCCGATCGCGGCAACGAACGTGACTGCGGCGATCCAGCTCAACGTACGGTGCCGGCCGCCGAGCCAGTTCGCAATAGCCCAATGGACATGGACAAGCGTCAATGGTGGTGCCAGCATCGGCCGACTTGCGGGCGGGGCGCCTTTTTATCCGCCAGGCATTCCCTACTCTGTGGGAATAGTAGTGTCGAATCAGGGCGCCGCCGGCACGTTGACGCTTACGCTGCAAATCGCAGGTTCTGACTTTGTCAACGCGACTCCTGGCGCGTACTCCGATGTCCTAGTGCTCATGGTGACACCGTGATGTCATTGTGCTGGATCGCAGTCAGCTTTTTTGTGCGCCAGTTGGGGGCCGGCATCCTGCTCGCGGTCTTGCTGACGATGGCCATGCGTGTGGCTCACGCGGCCGATTTCGCCGTCAGCCCGATGGTCGTCGAGTTCGGACGTGGCATCCGCAGCGCCGAGATCACCGTGCGCAATCTCGATCAGCAGCCCATCCGTTTTCAGGTCCGCGGCGCTGACTGGAGACAGGACGCGAGCGGAAAGAACGTCTACGTGGATTCAAAAACGCTGATCTGGTTTCCGCGCGCGCTCGAGCTTGCGCCGGGTGAAGCCCGGATCATCCGGGTGGGGGTGCGGGCGACGCCGGCGGCGCAGGAACAGGCGTACACGCTGTTCCTGAAAGAAGTGGCCGTTGCCGGGCCAGACAGCGGGCGGCAAACGGGGGCCGAGGTAAAACTGGTCTTGAGTGTGTCCGTGCCGATTTTCGTTCCGCCAGTAAAAGCGGTGCCGGGTGGCGCGATCGAGTCGATCGAGCTTCATGCGGGTCGCCTTGAGTTCGTCGTTGCAAATGGCGGCAACCAGCACCTCGGCTACCGCGAAGCCGCAATCGTTGGCCGCGGGCCGGATGGAAGCGAACAATTCTCGCAGAAGCTGCCGGGAAGAATGCTTCTTGCCGGCGCCCGCCAGCGATACCAAGTGCAAATCCCGCAAGCCGCATGCGCGCAGTTGAAGGAGCTCGCGGTGACGTTGACGATCCCCGAGAAAAACGAAATCAAGCGCGGGTTAGATGTCTCGCGAGCCGACTGCCAGTAGACGCTGGCGCGCTTCCCGTCGACCGTTCTTAGCCTTCGTTACGGTTAGTTTCTTCGCCGCCAGCGGCTCCGGCGTGTGGTCGGCGGAAGGCGTGGCGCCGCAAGAAAGCCCGCCAGGAGACTTGCCTGCGCTCTGGGCATCACCGGTCGTTCCGGCGCGGGCGGCGCCCGGCGCGCGCCTCGCGCCCGAGTCACCCCGCAACGAGGCTGTGCCAGTGCCGGCGCACGATGGAGCACCGCGCGGCGAGCGTGCTCCGCTCACGTTTGCGCAAGCCGCGCCGCGCGGCGCCGTGAGTCCGCCGCTCGAGCCGATTATCGTTACCGTGAGCGTCAATGGTGTCGCGCGCGGCACCGCGCCGATCCTGCGGGATCAGGACAAGCGCTTGTTCGTTCCGGTGACGGATTACCGGACGTGGAACATCGCGGTGCCGGAGGGCGCGGTCGTGCGCTTGCAGGGTATCGATC
>CP070641.1:1356097-1357746 GCA_020354085.1 Pseudomonadota bacterium | reverse complement strand
GCAAGGCGGGCATGGATCCCGCGCTGGAAAACGAGCGCCTGCCGCGCCGAGACGTCATCCCCTTCGAGTCCGAGTACCGCTACATGGCGACGCTGCATCACGATCATGCCGGGCACGCGTTCGCATACGTGAAGGGCGCACCCGAGCGCGTGCTCGAGATGTGCCGCCACCAGCGCCATGGCGGCGAGGACCGGCCGCTCCAGCGGGCGCAGTGGGAGCGCCACGCCCACGCCCTCGCCGCGAAGGGCCAGCGCGTGCTCGCCCTTGCCTTCAAACCACTCGAGCACGGTCAGCTCGACCTGTCGTACGACGACGTGGTGAACGGCCTTTCGTTGCTGGGATTGATGGGCATGAGCGACCCGCCGCGCGAAGAGGCGATTCACGCCGTCTCCGTCTGCCGGCAGGCCGGCGTGCGCGTTCAGCTCATTACCGGCGATCACGCCGCCACTGCAGTCGCCGTCGGCACCCGGCTCGGCATCGGCGACGGCGAAACGGTTCTCACCGGAACAGAGCTCGAAAAAACCGACGAGGAGACGCTGGGGCGCCTGGTACCGCAGGTGGACATCTACGCGCGCGTCAGCCCGGAGCACAAGCTGCGGCTTGTCAAGGCGCTTCAGGCGCGCGGCGAAGTCGTGGCGATGACCGGCGACGGCGTGAACGACGCGCCGGCTCTGAGGCGCGCCGACATCGGCGTCGCCATGGGCATCACAGGCACTGAAGCTGCCAAGGAAGCGGCGGAAATAGTGCTCGCCGACGACAATTTCGCCTCGATCGAGCATGCGATCGAGGAAGGCCGGACGGTCTATGACAACCTGCGCAAGACCATTCTCTTCATGATGCCGACCAATGGCGGCGAGGCTGGTACGCTAATGACCGCGATCGCCCTGGGCATCACGCTCCCGATCCTCCCTGTGCAGATCTTGTGGGTGAACATGATCACGGCCGTCACCCTGTCGCTCGCGCTCGTTTTCGAACCGATGGAACCGGGTGTCATGCGCCGCGCACCGCGCGACCCCGCTGCGCCGATCTTCTCGCGCTATTTTCTGTGGCGAACCGCCTTCGTTTCGGTAGTGGTCAGCGCCGGCACGCTAGGCATGTTCCTGTGGGAGCAGGCACAGGGTGCAAGCTTGGAGGTGGCGCGCACGGCCGCGGTCAACACACTTGTCGTGTTCGAGGCCTTCTACCTGTTGAACGCGCGTTTTCTCCTTGCCCCGGCGACGCCGCTCGCAGCGCTCACGGGCAACCTCTACGTGCCCCTGATGATCGTCGTGGTTGTCGTCTTCCAGGTCGTATACACGTATGCGCCCTTCATGCAGACGCTCTTTCATTCTGCCGCAATCAGTCCGGAGACCTGGCTGCGCGTCACTTTGATCGGGCTGTCGGTCTACGTGCTCGTGGAACTCGAGAAGTGGGTGGTGCGACTCACCCGCTGGCAGGTCCTCTAGACACGCCGTGCCCGGCAAAATAATGGCACGCCGCAGCGCGCGAATCCTGATCGGAACCTCAGGGTGGTCCTATCCACACTGGCGCGGGCCGTTTTATCCGCGCGACGTCGCGCATGAGACCCAGCTTGCGTTCTACGCAGAACATTTTGAAAGCGTCGAAATCAACAGCACCTTCTACCGCCTGCCCGGGCGTAAGGCGCTCAG
>CP070641.1:1354338-1355997 GCA_020354085.1 Pseudomonadota bacterium | reverse complement strand
CTCAAGGAGCTGGGGATAATCGTCGAGACGAAGTACGGTACGGTCTAGGACCTACTAAGATAGCCCGCGGAGCACTGGCAGAAGCTTTTCCTCCCAGATCTTTGGGTTGATCGGCCCGATATGCTTGTAGCGGATGGTGCCGTCCTTATCGATCAGGAAGGTCTCGGGCACGCCGTAGACGCCGAGCTCGATGCCTACACGGCCGTCGAGGTCAGATAGGCTCAGCTCGTACGGATCGCCCAGCGCCTTAAGCCAGCCAATGGCGTCTTCGCGCTTGTCCTTGTAGTTGAATCCGATAATGGGCACGGTTTTACTCCGCGCAATTTGGTTCAACAGCGGATGCTCATCTCGACAGGCCGCGCACCATGACGCCCACACATTGAGCACATAGACGCGTCCGCGCAGGTCGACATGGCTCACACGTTTTGCAGGATCGGCGACGGTGGGGAGCTCGAAAGCCGGCAATGGTTTACCAACGAGGGGTGATGGAATCTTTCGCGGGTCGAGTGACAGCCCGGCGTAGAGCAGGGCGCCAAGCACCGCAAAGGCGACGACCGGGATCAGAAACCGTTTCATGGTTTTTTCTTGGCGCCGGGTTCAAAGCTTCCGCCCTTCATGGCCGCGGCGGCTTCGGGCGGCATGTAGTTCTCATCGTGTTTTGCCAGAACTTCTGTCGCGGTGAATTTGCCTTCGGCGTTCAATCGGCCTTGTGCTACCACGCCTTGGCCCTCGCGGAACAGATCCGGGAGGATTCCTTGGTAGTTAACGGGAATAGTCTTGTTGTTGTCGGTAACGATAAAACTCACCTTGAGTCCGTCGCGCTTCACGCTGCCGGTTTCGACCATGCCGCCGATACGGAACAGGCGATCGATGGGAGCCTTGCCCTCCAAGACTTCGGTGGGCGAGAAGAAGTAGACCAAATTGCTGCGGAAGGCATTGGCAATCAGCAGGCCGGCGATGGTAAGGCCGGACACTGCCGTGACGATAATCGCTAGCCGTTTGTGGCGTGCTTTCATTCGGACTGTCCCTTAAGACGATAGAATTCTTCGAGTCGTTCGCGTGTGCGACTGGCGCGCGAGCGTGCGACCAGAATGTTGCCGATCAAGACGATGGCGGCGACGGCGTAGGAACCCCACACGTAGAGCGCATAGCCGCCCATCGCAAAAAAATCCGACCAGTTCATTTGACGGCGCGCGCCTGGAAAGTTTCCGCGACCCAGGTGGTGTGCTTCTCGCGCTCCAGAATATCTGAGCGCATGCGCATCAACAGCACCGTGACGTAATAGAGCTTGAAGGCTACTGCCATGGTGAGCAGCGGAATCAGGATACTGGGGTGAATAGCAGGTTTAGCTGCCCGCGTGATCGACGCAGGTTGGTGCAGGGTATTCCACCACTCCACCGAGAAGTGAATGATCGGAATATTGACTACGCCCACCAGCGCGAGGATCGCGCAGGCGCGCGCGGCCCGTTTGGCGTCATCGATGCTGGCCTCAAGCGCCATGATGCCGACATACAGGAAAAATAGAATCAACTCCGACGTCAGGCGTGCGTCCCACGCCCACCAGGTGCCCCACATGGGTTTGCCCCACAGCGACCCAGTCGCCAGTGCCAGAAAGGTGAATGAGGCACCGATCGGAGCGCTGGCACTGGCCGCTACTTC
>CP070641.1:1352575-1354238 GCA_020354085.1 Pseudomonadota bacterium | reverse complement strand
CTCGCCGCGGCGCGGCGCGAGACCATTGGTTTTGTGTTTCAAACCTTCAATCTGTTGCCGCGCGTGACGGCCGCGGAAAACGTGGCGCTGCCGCTGATTTACTCCGAGCATCGGCTGGACTTCGGACGGGCCAACGAACTGCTGGCACAAGTCGGTCTTGGCGATCGTGCGCAGCACAAACCAAACGAGCTCTCCGGTGGTCAACAGCAGCGCGTGGCGATCGCTCGTGCACTCGTCAACCGGCCGCGCGTTATCCTGGCCGATGAACCAACCGGCAACCTCGACAGCGAAAGCCAGAAAAGCATTCTCGCCGTATTGCGTGAACTCAACGCGCAGGGCATCACTGTCATCATGGTCACGCACGAGGAGGATGTGGCGCGCGAGGCGCGGCGCCGCATACGCCTGCGCGATGGCGTCGTCGTGGAGGATGAGCGCAGTGAGAAACGCACGGTCGCCAAGTCCACCAAGCGATCCGTCCCCGGCGGCGTGCCGCGCTTCTGGATGGCGGAGTTCGGTCAACACTTGCGGCAGGGGTTCCGTTCGCTGGCGGCGAACAAGGTGCGCACCGGCCTTTCCATGCTCGGCATCTTGATCGGCGTTGCCGCGGTCGTGGCCATGCTGGCGCTTGGGCGTGGGGCGCAGAAGGCCATCGAGACGCGACTCGCCTCGCTTGGATCCAATCTGCTGGTGTTGCGCCAGGGTGCGGCACGCGTCGGCGGTGTGGTGCAGGAGGCGGGCCTCCATACGCGCCTGAGCATCGAGGATGCCATGCATGTAAAGGAACACGTGCCGGGGGTAAAGGAAACCGCGGCGGCAGTGCGCGGCAGTGCGCGGGTCGCGTATCTCAACAAGAACTGGAATACACAGATTCTTGGAACCACTTCCGCCTACGCGACGATGCGCGCCGCGCAACCGGAGATCGGTCGATTCTTCACGGAACAGGAAAATCGACAGCGCATGCGCGTCGCGCTCGTTGGTCTCACAGTACTCCGGGAGCTGTTCGGGGATCAGAACCCGATCGGCGAAAACATCAAAATCAACCGAATCAATTTTCAGATAATCGGCGTGCTGCCGGAAAAGGGTGCAAGCACGTGGCGCGATCAGGACGATATCGTCGTCATACCGCTGCTGACCGCCATGCATCGGCTACTCGGTAAGTCCTATGTCGATTACATCGATGTCGAGGTCAGCAGCCCCGAGCAGATCCCGGCGACGGAAAGGGCGATCAATGAGGCCATGCTCGCGCGGCACAAAATACCGCCGGCACAACGTCAAGACGCGTATCAAATACGCAATCTCGCCGAGATTCAGGCGGCACTGACAGAATCCTCGCAAACCATGGCCATCCTGTTGGCGTCGATCGCTACCATATCCTTGCTGGTCGGCGGCATCGGCATCATGAACATCATGTTGGTGTCGGTCACCGAGCGCACACGCGAGATTGGATTGCGCAAGGCGGTGGGCGCACGTCGCCGCGATGTCCTCGTGCAGTTCCTGACCGAGGCAGTGGTGGTGAGCGCGGTGGGTGGCATGCTCGGCATCGCGCTTGGCTGGATCGTGACCGCATTGATGGCCGGGCTCGCCGGGTGGACCGTGACGGTGTCGCCTGACGCCGTGCTGCTCGCGTTCGCGTTTTCCGCCACCGTCGGCGTCGTGTTCGGTA
>CP070641.1:1350779-1352475 GCA_020354085.1 Pseudomonadota bacterium | reverse complement strand
CCCGTCGCAAGTACCTGTCCCATCGTGCCCTGGTAGCGGCCGTCGGGAGTCCACGTGCTACCGCTTGTCATCGGCTCATCGGCGTCACCGTAGCCCGCGTGCGCGGCAGGGTATACCGGCCGCGCGCCGTCCTCCGTCGCATAGCCAACCCAGGCCTGCTTGTAGCCGCCCGACTCCACGGCAATCTTGCACATCCGCTGCAGCATTTCGGTCTCGTCGGTGGCATGCATGAGCACGTGATTGCCTTCCGCCATCACGCGGCGCGCGCGGCTGACGCGCGCAAGCCGTGCTTCCGTCTGTCTGCGCGCCGCTTCCTTGCGCAGCGATCCGATGCCGAAGGCCACGTCCGCAGCAAGCGTACTAAGAAGAGCAATCTCGTCCTGATCGAACGCGTCCGGCTCGCTCGCGTGCATCACCAGCACGCCCAGCACGCCATTCTCCCCGGGGAGAGGCAGTCCTATCGAAGACTGAAAACCATGCTCCAGGGCGCGCGGACGCTCCCACTCATGCTGCGGATCGTTAAGAATGTCACGCGCGATAACCGGCACTCCCAGGGCCAGGGCTTCAAAAGCGACTCCTCGGTAGGCGCCTTGCGGCGTAAGGAAGATCGTTCTGGTCATCGGCTCGTCATTCCCGTAGCCGGCATGTGCGGTCGGCTCGAGCGGATACATCGGATCCCCGGTCGCAAGCCCGGTCCATCCCTGACGATAGCGGCCCGACGCTATGATGATGCTGCACATTCTTTCAAGTAATTCGCGCTCGTCCGTTGCGCGCGCCAGAACGCGAGTGCACTCCGCGAGAACTCCACGCGCACGGTCGGCGCGAGCAAGCCGTTCTTCGGTTTGCTTGCGCTCGCTGATATCCTCGATTACACGGATGAAATACTGCGGACGCCCGCCGTCGTCCCGCGCGAGTGACTCAGTACGCCTGACCCACACGACCCCGCCATTCTTGCGGACGTAGCGCTTCTCCTGCGTGTAATGGGCGACCGTGTCAGTAATCAGGCGCTTGCGCGCATCCTGGCTGATGCCGTTGTCGTCCGGATGATTCAGAAACCGCGGCACGTGGCCAATCAGTTCCTGCTCGGAATAACCGACGATGTCGCAATAACGGCGATTTACCCGGATGATCTTTTCATCCATGCCCACATGGGCGATCCCGACTGCAGCTTGCTCAAACGTTGCCCGGAAGCGCTCTTCCGCCTCCCTGCGATGCTTGATGTCCATCACGTAGAGCATGCGATAGCGAGGCTGCCCATCTGCCCCTTTTACGAGTGAAGCCGTGACCTGGGCCCAAACAGCATGGCCTTTTTTATGCAGATAACGTTTCTCTCGCTGACTGCTGGCCAGCAATCCTGCGACGAGATGCTTTAGCAGCGCCACATCATCGGCAACGTCGTCCGGATGCGTGACGCCGTTGCAGTCGGTACCAAGTAGTTCCGCCTCGCTATAGCCGAGGAATTGACACAGGGTATTGTTTGCAGTGAGCCAACGGCCATCGAGCGTGGTCATTGCCATGCCGATTGCGGCGTTCTGGAAAGCGCTGCGGAAATCACTCTCGCTCTGCGCCAGCTGCTCCTGCACATTGCTCGCATAGCGGCGCAGTTCGCTCATTCGGATTTCGGTACGGATCGCTGGCGCCAGCCGCTCGAGGTGCTGCCGGGAGATGAGATCGGTCGCCCCCAGCGCTACAACCT
>CP070641.1:1348966-1350679 GCA_020354085.1 Pseudomonadota bacterium | reverse complement strand
TCATGCTCCTTCGACCGCTCGGACACCTCTCCAAAAACTTCTCTCCGGTTCTCATCCCTCCCCGGTCGGGAGTGCTCAGCCCGTCCCTGGGCTTCGCCCTCGCAACGAAACACTGCTCGGGCCAGCCTGCGGCTGTCCAAATTCGCTCCCGGCGAATTTGTCGAACCCTCGATACGGTTTAGCCGTATACATGATTTCCAGTCATGCTCCTTCGACCGCTCGGGCACCTCTCCGCAGCCCGTCGTGCCGCTGACCGACAAAAACGGGGCGCAAGGGTAAACCAGCGGGCCACGGCTCGCAATGAGGTAGCCACGTTAGGCTCGCGAAGGTTTTTGTACACCGTCGAGGCCACCACGCAGTACGGCCACGTCAAATCCTCGCTGGGCGAGAAGAAAGGCCGCCGCGCAACTGCGTCGACCGGTTTGGCAATAGGCGACATACTTGCGCGCCGGGTCGAGGGTCGCAGCCTTCATTCGCAATAGGTACAGCGGTAGATTTCGGCTCCCTTTCACGGCGCCCTGACGATGTTCATCCTCCGTGCGTACGTCAAGCAAGTCCGCCCCCGCTTGCACCAGACGCCGCGCTTCCGGTTCTGTTACCCAACTGACCAATGGCTCCTTGAGCAACTCATCGAAATCCGCGGGCGCGAGCCGCAGTAACACGCCGTCTGTTTTCATTACCACGGTCGCGTTGCGCGGCTCTTCCGACAACAGCGCCTCTTCACCAAACCCCTCACCTTCCTGCAGTTCGTTCAGCACCACCACCTTACCGGCACCGGACTTGCGCGATACCGACACACTGCCGCTCTTGATGGCGTAATAGTAATCACCGGAATCGCCTTGCCTGATAATAACCTGGCCCGCCTTGGCGTCGATCGACTCAAGCCGTGCGAGTAAAGCGTTGATATTTTCCACCGGCAGGCGCTCGAATACCGGCAGTTGCACCATACGCCGCAACCACTCAGGGTCGACCGCCCCCTCGAATTCCATCACCTCGTAACCGATCGTTTGATCGCGTGTCAGCATTCGATCGAGCAAGTCACTGTCGACGCGCAGAACGGTGACTTCCGTGGCTGCCACTCCGGTATACTGACGCGGCTTTAGCTGCGCGAGCGCATAACGCGCTTCATCGCTGCCACTCACAACCCTTCGCCTAGCACCGTCGTCGGCAGTCAACGATACCTCCCCGCGCAGCAGAAAGATTGCGTCGTGATCACGGTCGCCCTGGCGAAACAGCTCGCTCTTCGCGGCCAACTGCTCAACCACGGCTTTTGACATGAGTTCGCGCAACGCGCTGTCACTCAGCGAATTGAGTGGGATCAACGAGCGCAGCAGTTCCTGCTCGGACATGCGCCCATTATTTCTCGTTCGGGATAGGTGCGCCAGCCGCCTGGACTGACGTGGTCCTGGCACGTTAATGGCGGCAAAACCGAGCACCAACGGCGCCGCAAACAGTGGAAGTGGCGGAGAGGGTGGGATTCGAACCCACGTGGGGCTTACGCCCCCAACAGATTTCGAGTCTGCGCCGGTATGACCGCTTCGGTACCTCTCCGGGGGGGGCGCATACTTTACGCGCAGTTCCGACGGCCCTCAACCGTCGCGCTCGCCGTGACAAGCCCTTGTGGCGTGGCTAGGCTATTTGAATGCATGGCGCCATGCCTTTGGGTTTGACGCTGTTAGGTCGCCGGCCCGTGGACTCGCGGTGCGGACGGCA
>CP070641.1:1347147-1348866 GCA_020354085.1 Pseudomonadota bacterium | reverse complement strand
GTGGATGAAGCCGGGCATGATGCCGATCTTGCACTCACCCGGGGTGATAATGCCGGGGCAATTTGGACCGACCAGCGATACGCCCGGATGGTATTGGCGCAATGCATTCTTCACCCGCCGCATGTCGCGTACCGGGATGCCTTCGGTAATGCAGGCGATTACCTTGATGCCGGCGGCAGCCGCTTCCAAGATCGAATCGGCAGCGTAGGCGGCCGGCACGTAGATCATCGTCGCATCGGCACTGGTGGCGGCGACCGCATCGCGTACGGTATTGAATACCGGTAGACCAAGGTGCGTCTGGCCGCCCTTGCCGGGGGTTACGCCGCCGACCATGCGCGTGCCATAGGCGATGGCTTGCTCAGAATGAAAAGTCCCCTGTTTGCCGGTAAAGCCCTGGCAAATTACTTTGGTCTTCTTGTTAACGAGTACGCTCATTAAGAATATTCTCTCGGGTTTCTGGTTTCGAGTTTCCGATTCTACGCAGCTCGTTCGGCCTTGAACCCGAAACCTGAAACTCGAGACTCGTAACGGTTAGTCACTTCGCCGCCGCGACCACTAGTTGCGCCGCCTCGGTTAGGCTAGCCGCGCTTGTGATCTTGAGCCCGCTGGCCTTCAGCCGCTCGCGACCTTGTTCGACGTTTGTGCCTTCCAGGCGCACCACCACTGGCACGGCGACGTGCACTTCCTCGACCGCCTTGATGATGCCCTCGGCGATCAGATCGCAACGCACGATGCCGCCAAAAATGTTGACCAGGATCGCCTTGACCTTGCTGTCGGCGAGGATGATCTTGAACGCCTCGGCGACGCGCTCCGCCGTCGCCCCGCCGCCGACGTCGAGAAAGTTCGCCGGCTGCCCATTGTGCAGTTTTATTAGATCCATGGTGGCCATCGCGAGTCCGGCACCGTTGACCATGCAGCCGATATTGCCGTCGAGCGCGACGTAGTTGAGATCGTGCTCGCGCGCCGCGCGCTCTTTCGGATCGTCCTGCGTTTCGTCGCGCGATTCGGCGAGCGCGGTCTGACGGAACAGAGCGTTGTCATCGACCTGCACCTTGCCATCGAGCGCCATCAGCGAACCGTCGCTCGCGACGATCAGCGGATTGATTTCGACTAGGGATAGATCGCGCGCGTTGAACATGTGAAAGATCGCGCTCATGATCTTGGCGAGCTGCGCGACCTGCTTGTCGTTCAAGCCCAAGGCAAATCCGATCTCGCGGCTCTGATAGGCCTGTAATCCCGCGATCGGATCGGCCACGGCCTTGAGAATTTTTTCCGGGTACTTGGCGGCGATCTCTTCGATATCCATGCCGCCCGCACCGGAGGCCACGAACACCACTCGCTCGAGCGCCCGATCGATCAAACAGGCGAGGTACAGCTCGCGCGCAATACCGCTCGGCGCTTCAACCAACACCTGATTGACGGGCTGCCCCTCAGCCGTCGTTTGGTGAGTGACGAGGCGCGTGCCGAGCAAACCTTTGACCGCCGCTTCCAACGCGCCGCGCCCGCTGACTTTCTTCACACCACCGGCCTTACCGCGACCACCGGCATGGACCTGCGCCTTCACGATCCAGGTATCACCTCCCAAGACCTCGCCGGCCGCCACCGCTTCGGCGACGCTCGCCGCCGCCCGGCCCGCCGGCACCGGTATCCCGTAGTCGCGGAACAGGGCCTTGGCCTGGTATTCGTGGAGATTCATCGACTTTCCTTGTTGTTGTCGCC
>CP070641.1:1345327-1347047 GCA_020354085.1 Pseudomonadota bacterium | reverse complement strand
GTGATGTTGCGGTGCTGGCCGAGATCGAAGCTCGCCGGGCACACGAGGTTGCCGACGTTTTCAATGAACAAAATATCGAGGCCCGCGAGCGGCAGTGCATGCAGTGCATGATGCACCATGTGGGCGTCCAGATGGCAGGCGGAACCCGTGGTGATCTGGTGCGCGGGCACACCCTTGGCGCGGATGCGGCGCGAGTCGTTCTCGGTTTCAAGATCGCCTTCGATGACGGCGATGCGCAATCTGCCTTGCAGGGCGTCGATCGTAGCTTCGAGCAGCGCAGTCTTGCCGGCACCGGGCGCGGACATGAGATTGAGCGCGAGCACGCGGTGCTCGTCGAAATACGCGCGATTGTGCGCGGCCTGATGATCATTGGCCGCCAGGAGATCGGTCAGCAGCGTGACAGCGCTGTGCCCGTGCGCGTCGTGCTTATGCGCTAGGTGCGTATTCCCCGGTGTTACGTTGCAACCACAGGTGTCACACATCGTCGCTCTCCCGTCGCGCGGCGCGCGACCGCCGACTAATCATGTGCCAGCGGTTTGTTGGTGAACAAATAATCCTTGAGTTCCTTGTTGAAGGTCGGGTCCTGGCGGCGAATCCACTCAAGTAGCATGGAAGCGTGCTCCTTCTCCTCGTCGCGATTGTGCGCGAGCAAGCCCTTGAGTTCCGGGTCCTGACAGGTGTCGACCCGCTGGTTGTACCAATCCACCGCCTCGAGTTCTTCCTTGAGCGATTCGATCGCCAGATGCATGTCGCGGGTCTGGACGGACAGGTCTCTAGCCGGTTCTTGATAGTGCATCGCGCCTCCTTAGGCTCCTTCATCACGCAACTTCTTCGGTTACCAGTTCGACACTCGTCAGTTGCAGTTCATCGCCGCTTATTACGCGTGTGTGCCAGTCGCCGCACGCGCCGCATACCAGTCGGTTGGGAAGGACAGTGGTATCCGCATTGCAGCGCTCACAATGCACGCGTATTGGCAGGGCCTCGATCTCAAGCTCGGCATCTTCCGCGACAGTGCCGGCGCGCGCGAGCGGAAAAGCCTGCAACAGGAGCTGCGGTTCAACGCCCGACAGCGGCCCGACGCGCACCCGGATGCGCGCGACACCCAGCGCACGTTGTGCGCGAGCGACGTCTGCCACCTGATCGATCAATCCGTAACAAACGGATAGCTCATGCATGAGCGGTCCCTTCGGCTGCATCCGCCGCGGCGAGCATTTCGTCGTACAGTTCCCACGCGCTCTTGGCGTCGTGCTCGGCGATCTTCTGGATGGCGTAACCCACGTGCACCATCACGTAGTCGCCGAGCCGCACGGGGTCGTCCTGCATCAGAAACAGGCTCACCTCGCGCGACACCCCCTTGGCCTCGCAACGCGCGGTGAAGCCGTTGATCTCGATGACTTGCATTGGGATGCCCAGGCACATGTGAACAATCCTTCCGGTCGCGACAAACGACTACAAAGCAACGGCGCAAATTTGCGGCGCGTTCAAAATGCTAACCCAGCTTTATAAGCAGATTTTGATATTGGTCAATTTGTTGGATAGGCGCGCGCGTATTATGCAGCCAAGAATTCGGGTCCGTCGCGAGAAGCGAAAAGACCCGCTAAGCGGCGTGATTCCCACGCGAATTGGAGCGAAATCCAGCGCAAACGGGATCGAGTCTTTGCAGCCATGTTCGCCAAGACGCTAGTACTGGGTATCGGTAACACCTTACTCGGCGACGAAG
>CP070641.1:1343472-1345227 GCA_020354085.1 Pseudomonadota bacterium | reverse complement strand
CCCGTGCCGGCGCTCATTCGCTGCACATCGCCCGGGCGAATCACCGAGCCGTTGCCCATGCTGTCCTTGTGTTCGAGCGCGCCGTCCAGCACATAGCTGACGATCTCCATATCGCGGTGGCCGTGGGTCGGAAAGCCGGCACCGGGCTGCACACGATCTTCATTGATCACGCGCAGCGCGGAAACTCCCATGTAGCGGGGGTCGACATAGTCAGCGAACGAGAACGTGTGGTAACTGTCTAGCCAACCGTGGTTGGCGTGACCCCGCTCCGAGCTTTTCCGCAGTTCAATCATGTACTTTTCCATCGCCCAAAGTTGACGAGTGCGCTATGTTATGGAGGCGTTGCAATCCAAGAAAGCGGAAATATCTGGTCAGTTCGTTCAAACTATTTGAACATTGAAAATCGTCCTGAGTTCAAAGCCGAATGCCAACTAACCGAACAATGCGTTACGCCTTCGGCCCGACGGCCGCGGCGGCTGCCCTCATGCTTTCGGCCTGTGCCGGCGGGCCGTCGCGCGCGCCGATCTGGATCGATGGCTTGCGCTTCCTGAACTACGGATCAGCCGCCGTTACGGAGGTCACGCTGCGCGTGGAGGCGACACATGAACTGGTCGCCTGCGGTTACATCCCCGTGCGCGGCGAGTGTTCGACGATGTTTCCTTTGCGTGAGTATCACGGTAATGCGGTGCGACTGATTTGGGCGCAGGGCGACCGGCGTTTCGAAAGCGAGCCGTTCGTCGTGCCGCCGCCGGCGGCAGCGAATCCGGGCCAATCGCTGACGGCGATCATCACGCTGCGTGACAACGGCACCTACGCCGCGCGATTCGATTAGAGGGGGGGTCCGAGCCACTATGCGTTTGACGCTGGACGCCTTGATCGTACTCGACGCCATCGAGCGCAAGGGCAGCTTCGCGGCGGCAGCCGCGGAGCTGCATCGCGTGCCCTCGGCGATCACCTATGCGGTTCAGAAGTTGGAAGAAGAATTGGGCATTCTGATCTTCGATCGTAGCGGCCACCGCGCGCAACTCACCAACGCCGGCCGCGAGTTGGTGCGCGAAGGACGACGCCTGCTCGATGCCGCCGGCGAGCTCGAAGCGCGTGCCCAGCGCATTGCCACCGGCTACGAGGTGGAGTTGCGCATCGCGGTCGATGACGTCATTCCCATCGATCGGCTCTATCCGCTCTGTCAGGAATTCTACGCAAGCCAGTCCGGCACGCGTCTGCGGTTGGCGAGCGAGGTATTCGGCGGCACCTGGGATGCACTCGCCACCCATCGTGCCGATCTCATCATCGGGGCGCCAGCCGACGGCCCGATCGGCGGCTATGCGACCCGTCCGCTCGGTACACTACGTTTTGTCTTCATGGTCGCGCCTACGCATCCGCTGGCTTCGCAGCCGGAGCCTCTCGGTACCGATGCCATCATGCACCACCGCGCGGTCGCGGCGGCCGACAGCTCGCGGTCGCTTGCGCCGCGCACCTCGGGACTCATTTCCGGACAGGACGTGTTCACGGTACCTTCGATGCGCGCCAAGATCGCCGCGCAGGCCGCGGGACTTGGTGTCGGCCATATCCCCGCGCACCTCGCGCCAATCGAAGAGGCGGCTGGTCGCTTGGTCAGGCGGCGCGTTACCGAACCGCAGCCCGACATGGTGCTGTCCATCGCCTGGCGCGGCGCCCATCGTGGCAAGGCCCTCGAATGGTTTGTCCAACGACTCGAGGACCCGTTGCTGCGCGCGCAGCTGCTGCGCGACGCCG
>CP070641.1:1341604-1343372 GCA_020354085.1 Pseudomonadota bacterium | reverse complement strand
CCGACCTCGCCAACTGAACTGCCACATCTGCTCACCGGCGCCGACAACAAGGACATCCTGTTGCGCATACTGCGCAACCTGAAGGCCATCTATGCCCAGCAACAAGCTTGGGACAAGGTGTTGATCGCGCTCAATCGCATGTTGCTGATTGCGCCCGATAGCGCCGCCGAACTGCGAGATCGTGGCGAGCTGCACGAGCGCCTGGAATGCTTTCGCGCCGCGCTCGAAGATTTCCGTCAGTATCTGCGCCTACAGCCACGGGCGTCCGACGCCTTTGATATACGCCGGCGTCTGGTCGAGCTCGACGCACGCGCCGCCCGCCTCAACTAGGCGACACGCGCAAGGAAGCGCATGTATCCGATCCCGTAACGCACGCAGTGTGAAATGAGCAAAGGCGGCACGCCCTGGATCGTGTACATCGTCGAGTGTCGCGATGGCTCCTTTTACACCGGCATTACCAACGATATGTCGCGGCGTATCCAGGAGCACAATGACGGCACCGCGTCACGCTACACGCGCAGCCGCCGGCCGGTCGTTCTGCGCTATCAAGAACAGATGGCCGAACGCTCCCAAGCGCTAGTGCGCGAATGCGCCGTGAAGTTGCTCACGCGCAAGGAAAAAGAGGTGCTGATTCGCGAGCGAGGTTAGCAGGGTGTTGGTAAACACTCTGGTAAACCGCCGGCTGCTTCCGGGGTCCCGCCTCTCGCGGCACTTCCCACGTCCCTGTGGGTCGCAGGATGCGCCGCGGCGCGGCGAGTTGATAATGGCCGGGGACGGTCTTTATCAACAGTCGATTAGATCAGCGCGCGCCGGCGCCGCGTGCGCCGCTCACCACCAAGGCCACCCCGATCACGGCGACTAACATGCCGAGCAGCGCCGTACCCGTAAGGCGCTCGTCGAACATACCGTAGGCCATGAGCGCCGTGGTCGGCGGCACCAAGTAAAACAGGCTCGAGACCCGTGCCGCCTCGCCGTGGCGGATCAATAGATAAAGCAGAGTGATCGCGCCGAGCGAAAGCACAAGCACGAGCCAACCCAAGGCGAAAACGAACTGCGGCGTCCATTGCACGACCATGGCTTCGGTCATGGGCGCGAGTATGGCCATGGCTAGCGCCGCGGCGGCGAACTGGATAACGCCGCCGCTGCGTAGATCCATGTTGCTGCAAAACCTCTTTTGATAAAGCGTGCCGGCCGTGATGCCGGCCAAGGCCGCGAAAGCGAGCGCATAGCCCGTCGCGCTTGTCGCGCCACTGCTCAACCGGTGCTGCACGACCAATAAGACGCCCGCAAGTCCGAGCGCAAACCCGAGCCACTGGCGCACGCGCACGCGTTCCCCCAATACCGGTCCGGCGGCGACAGCCGTGAGCACCGGTTGCAGACCCGCGATCAGCGCCATCACGCCTGCCGATACCCCGTGATGGATAGCGCCGAACACGCCACCCAAATAAACACCGTGCAAGAGTAATCCGGCAACGGCGATGTGAGCAGTTTCCTTACGCGTCTTGGGCCAGGGCGCGCCCATGGCGAGCGCAAGCGCCAGCAGCAGCGCCACCACCAAGACGAACCGCCAGAGGAGAAAGGTAAACGGCTCGGCGTACGGCAGACCGAACTTCGCGCCGATGAAACCGGTGCTCCACAGCACCACAAACGTCGCGGGCGCCAACAGCACCCAGCGTGTGTGTTGGACGCTCATGCCCGGCACGCGCGAAACATGAGGTCCCAAACGTCATGGCCAAGACGCTGACCGCGTGCTTCGAACTTGGTCATT
>CP070641.1:1339716-1341504 GCA_020354085.1 Pseudomonadota bacterium | reverse complement strand
GCATGTCCTCGACCCAGCGCCGACAACGGCGATACCACTCACACTGCCCGCAGGCGCTCGAGAGCACGGGCTCGGACTGCTCTTGTGCGCTCACCAGTGCGCGCACTGCCGAGAGCGCGTCCTCATAGTCCGCCTCAAACTCGACGCAGTCGAACTCTTCCGTTTCACTGTCAACATTGATGATTCGTCCCTGCGCGGGTGCATAGCCCTGCAAGCGCTGAAGAATGTTGCGGTAAAACATGATTTGCAGGGCATAGTGGCGCTTGAATTTGGTCCGTTCTCCGTCGCGCTCTTCCCACCCGCGCCCGGCCTTGATGTCGACCGCCTCGTAGTAATAATCGCCCAAGTTCGAGGTGTGATCGTCGCGTCGTACCAGGAGATCGGGACGGCCGAGCAGATCGTCGTCGCGAATCACGCCCTGATAAATGAGCGGCGCGCCGCTTTGCATCAGCTCGCGCGTGCGATTTTCCGCAGCTTCAATCGATAGTCCCTTCAGGTCGGCGAGCGGAGTGCCGGCAAGCGAGCCCAGGTGCTCCAGCTCCTTCTGCAGACCCATTTCCCATAGCAGTTTGATGAATGAGCTGACTTCCGATTTCTCTTTGGGATCGCCATGGCCGTCCAGGTACACGCGGTGCGCGCACTTGGTGTAGTTGTAGAGGTCTTGGGCGGTGACCGTCATGGGCACGGGGCTGCTTTCCTCATGACAACATAACACGGTGCGGGCGCGCTTCATTCGACGCTACCCTCAAATGCCGGGGGGTCACGATCGTACGCAGCGGCGCGCGGTGGCGGCGCAAGCGGCCCAACATCGACATCGGCCCGAAGACCCTCCCCGCGCGCGCAGTAATTCCGCAGGCAGGTTCACCTGCGCAACGCAACGACGAGAAATGAGCACTGAGCCCTGATCGTCGACGACAACTATGGTAAAGTCGGCCGCAAACCTGAATTGAACTCGTACACCATGAAACCCGAAGACAAGCTGCCGGAAATCAAACTCGACCCCGCCAATCTCTACCGCGAGGAAATCTTCACCGACCGCAAGGTTGGGACCCTGCGGCGCATGCTGCCGGTCAAAGCCGACGGCTCCAGTGACGATAAACGTAAGGTGCTTTATATCGGTGAAGCGCAACTGCTGACACCGGTCGGTGCGTTGCCGCTCGCCTTCGAGATTGAGGCCACCTCGCTCGTCGAGGCGCTCGAGAAATTCCCGGCGGCCGCCAAGGCCGGCGTCGAGCGCGCGGTCAAGGAGCTGCAGCAGATGCGCCGCGAGGCCGCTTCCTCGCTCATCATTCCGGACGCTGGCGCCGCCGCCGCGGCCGGCCTGACCGCACCGGGCGGTATACCGCCGGGCGGCAAGATCAAACTGCCTTAACGAAAGAACTACGCCGCGAGCGCGGTAGCAAGTCGCGCCGCCTCTTGTGGTTTCAGACCTTCCCTGCCGAGGGCGACCAGCGCCTGCTGCGCCGGTGCGCCCAGTTCCCAATCCTCACCGAGTGCAGTCCATAGAGCCTGCAGTTTGCTGCGCGCACACACCGACAGCGATGCCGCGGGCGGCTGCTTGTCCTGTCGAAGGTGAAACTCAATGAGAATCGCGCGCAGGTATTGCAGGCTGTGCAGGACGTGCGTGTTCATGTCCGACATCAAATAGTCGAATTTCTCGCTAAACAAGGTATCGCCGCAGTAGTCGCAGAAACGCCCGGCCGCGATCGAACGCGCCAACCGCATGGCGAACTGCCGCTGCGAACAGTGCTGGTCGGCATCGTGAAAAAACAAATAGGCATGTTCCAG
>CP070641.1:1337828-1339616 GCA_020354085.1 Pseudomonadota bacterium | reverse complement strand
CGGCGCTCCCCCGTTAGAACTCGAACGGGTCTTTCGTTGCGCCCTTCGCGGCAGGGGTAGGGCCACCGGCGAAGCCTGCGGCGGCTGCGTTACCGGCTGCGCGAACGGCGTCATCCTTGGCCCACTTCTCGCGCGGGGCCATCGTGCTATCGACCGAGATGCTGGTGCCTTGGCCGATCTTGATGACGCTCACCTTGTTGACCTTGATCGTCGGCCAAGTGCCAGCCGGGATCGACCCAGCGTTCTGCACAATGCCGCCGATGAAAGAGGTCCAACCCTTGGAGTTGCCGCGCGCAACACGAACCGGGGCATCCCCGAAAGTGCCATCGGCGCAGTAAATCTCGCACTCGACACCCGGCTTATGCTCGGGCGAAGGCGGAACGCCCCACTGGTCGCGCGGCACCGGCTGCCAATCGGCACCCGAACCATCGACCTTGAGCCAGCCCTGCTGCGCGCCAAGGACATTGACCGAAAGCGTCTTGCCGCTCAGGTCAACCATCTTCTTCTCGCCGCCTGGGGCGCTGAGGACCATCATGCCGGTGCGGGCGTCAAGGCGCGCCCACGGCTTGCCAGCGTTTCCAGTGCTTTGACCGGGAAAGTACATTGCAGTTCTCCGTTTTCAGTGTTTGCGCCTAACCCAAGCGCGGGGAATGACACAACCGGTTGTAGCGTTGCGTATCCGGTGCGGCAAGATTTATTCGGTGGTGCGGCGTTCTGTCGCAGGGACCGCGCAGATGGTTACGCCGCAATCGTTGTGATCGCCTCGGTGACTGCATCGCCAAGTGCGTTGAGCAACTGGTCAATGCTTGCGCCGTCCTTCCACTTGCTGGAGATGCGGACGCCCATCACGCGGCCATAGCCGTCATGGTCAATGTGGACAAACAGCGGCGACGCAAGCCCGGTTACTTCTTCGTCAACGCGGGTGGTCATGGTGTGCGTGCGATTAGGAATCATGGCTAAAATATTTTCTCCTGCTTCGCGGCGGGCGCTTGCCGAATGAACATATCGGGTTGAGCGTAAGCCTGCTCAATGCGCTTGCAGGCGATATCAAAGTACTTCGGCTCGATCTCAATACCGATGAACTTGCGGCCCAGCTTCGCGCAGGCAACACCAGTAGTGCCGGAGCCCATGAAAGGGTCGAGAATCGTTTCGGCCCAATCCGGAATCAATTGCTTCATGACCTCGACTGGCTTTTGGGTCGGGTGCGCGTTGCTGCCGTCTGCATTGCGGACACGCTCACCGCGTGACACGCAGCCGCCGAAGTCCTGCGGATAGCTGATGTGGTCGGACACCGATCCCCAACGCTTGCCCGGGCCGGTGCGAACCATCACAAAGAACTCGCAACTTAGGTTTGGTGTTGACGGCGGGCCGGGGTGCGCGTTGGGTTTGTGCCAGACGCCTATCCCAGCGACTTGGGCCGTAACAATGCCCAGCGTCTCCGCTAGTGCGTGGTACGTAGTGAAGTAGATCAGCCCGTATGTTGCCAAGCTCTCCGCGATAGGGAGCCATGCCGCATAGTCGGCCTTCCACGGATCGCCCACAGAAACGCTCTGCTTGGTCGGCCCGGTAACGCCGCGGTTTGCGTACTCATACCCACCCGCCAGCCCGGCATACGGTGGATCAGTCACCACCGCATCGACCTTGCCGAGCGTCGGCAGAATTTCCAGGCAGTCGCCCAAATACAGCGTGGCGTTGCCAATAACTACCGGCTCTGTCATCCCCGCATCACTCCCCACATCGCCATCAGCGCGGCTTCTGCAAGCCCGTCATCTTTGGCGCGTGCAAACA
>CP070641.1:1335930-1337728 GCA_020354085.1 Pseudomonadota bacterium | reverse complement strand
AGATAGGCCTTGCGTGGCTCGCGCAGCATCGCAAGGGCATCGCGCCCGGACCTTTCGACCTTGGCGCCAGCGACCGTGCGATGCGGTACGCAGCCGGCCAACCACGCCGCCGCACCGTTGGCTTCGGGCAGCAGCCCAAGCCGCGCACCGCAAGTCTCGGCAATAAACTGCGCCGTCGCGCGCAGGCTCGCGGCCTGCGGATGCGCGTTGGCCGTGTTGCCGAGCAATAGCGCTGAACCTTCCGTCTTGGCCAAGACCTCGGCAATGCCCTGTGCGCTCTTTCCGGTCTCGCCCGCCAGGCTCTTTATTGGCGCGGCCACCTCAACGCCACGCAGCTTGGCCAGCGCTACCGCCACGGCCGCCAAGGCGCGCGGCAATTCAGCAGGTGATGCAATGATCCGTTGCGCGAGCTTGTAATTGAAGTCGTGATCGAGGACGTTGATCGCCATGACGCGACCGCCCTTGAGCACGCTCTTGCGCACGCGGTGATTGATGAGCGGTTGATCCTTGCGCAGGTTGGAGCCGACCAACAACACCGCCTTGGCCCTCTCCAGCTCACCGAGCGACTGGCCCAGGTAGGGAAACGCCGGTTGCTGCGCGTCGTCGCTGAAGTCCAGTTGACGCAAGCGATGGTCGACGTTGTTTGACCCCAACGCGCGCGCGAGCTTCTGCAGGAGATAGAACTCCTCCAACGTCGCGCTCGGTGCGGCCAGCGCGCCGAAATGCTCCGCGCCGTGGCGCGTGAGCGCGCGATTGAAGCCTGTCAGCGCGAACTCAAGCGCCGTCTGCCAGTCGGTCTCTTCCCACTGACCGTTGCGCCGGATCATGGGCGAGGTCAGGCGATCGGCGCCGTTCAGGGCCTCGTAGCTGAAACGGTCGCGGTCCGCGATCCAGCACTCGTTGACGGCTTCGTTTTCGCGCGGCAGTACGCGCATCACCTTGCCGCGCCGCACTTGAATCTCGATATTAGTGCCGACGCAGTCATGCGGGCTCACGGACGGGAAGCCGTCCAGCTCCCAGGGACGCGCCGTATAGCGCGAGGGCTTGGCCGTGAGCGCGCCGACTGGACACAGGTCAACGGCATTGCCGGAGAGCTCGGAATCCACGCTGCGCTCGATATAGGTACCGATCTGCATGTGCTCGCCGCGACCGGTGGCGCCGAGCTCCATGACACCGGCGATCTCCTGGCCGAAGCGCACGCAACGCGTGCAGTGAATGCAGCGCGTCATCTCGGTCGCGATCAAGGGCCCGAGGTCCTTGTCCTTGACGATGCGTTTAACCTCTTGGTAGCGCGAGGCGTCTTTGCCGTAACCGAGCGCCAGATCCTGCAACTCGCATTCGCCACCCTGATCGCAGATCGGGCAGTCGAGCGGATGGTTGATGAGCAGGAACTCCATGGTGCCCTTCTGCGCCTCGCGCGCCTTCTCGGAGCGCGTGTGCACCTTCATTCCGTCGGCCACCGGCGTGGCGCAGGCCGGCAGGGGTTTGGGGGCTTTTTCGACTTCCACCAAGCACATGCGGCAGTTGGCCGCGATCGACAGCTTCTTGTGGTAACAGAAGCGCGGGATGTAGATGCCGGCAGCGTCGGTCGCCTCGATCAACATCGACCCCTTGCGTACCGGCAAGGCCTTGCCGTCGACCTCGATGGTCACGGTATCGCTCGGCGGGGTCGTCGTGCTCATGCGTGCGACCCGTGCGTACCGGGCAGACAACGCCGGTGATCAACGTGGTACTGAAACTCTTCGCGGAAGTGCTTGACGAAGCTCTTCACCGGCCAGGCCGCGGCGTCACCGAGTGC
>CP070641.1:1334006-1335830 GCA_020354085.1 Pseudomonadota bacterium | reverse complement strand
GTACGCGCGCTCGCGTTCGCGCCCAATGGGCGTGTGCTCGCTGCCGCCGATACCCTGGGCGGCATCCGCTACTGGACGACCACGGAATTCAACGAACTGTCCTACGTGTTGGCGGCCGACGATGCCGTCACCGCCCTGGCCTTCTCGCCCGACAGCAAATGGGTGGCAACGGCGAGCAGCGGATATCCGATCAAGCTCATGCGCCAGGGCATCGACCGCGAGGATAGACTACTCGAAGGCGCGCCGGACACCGTGCATGCACTGGCGTTCTCGCCCGACGGCCACTGGCTGATCGTCGCGGGACTCAATCACGACCTGCTACTGTGGGACCTGCGCACCGGCACGCTCGCCGAACGCTGGTCGGGCCACAACCACGACGTGCTGGCCCTGGCGATCTCGGCCGACGGCGAATGGTTGGTCTCCGGTGGCGATGACCACACCGTGCGCACGTGGCGCTAAACGCAAACGATCGCGACGAACAATCTCTACAGACTGTCATACAGCGCCAGGATTTCCGGCAAGGCTTCCACCATGTGCTCGAAGCGATGGCTGCCGCCGGGATAGAGCAGCGTCTTGCCGCAGCCGCGGTAGAAGTCGCGCGCCAGGCGGTAATCGATAACCTCGTCCGCCTCATCGAGCAGCACCAGCGTCGGCACGCTTGCGTCGCAGTGCCTCGGGCGCACCCTGGCCAGGCCTTCAATGTGCGCGCGGGTCAACTCATAGCTCTCGCCGGTGGCGTCATTGCGCTGCGGGCCGAGATAGCGTTGTAGCGATTCATCGGGCAATAGCGCCGGATTGATAAGCGCCATCCCCGCACCCAGCGTCGGCGCCAACACCTGCGCCCAGAAACCGCCGAGCGAGCTGCCGACGAGCAATAGCTTGCGATCGTGTGGGCGCTGCATGCGCGCATGCGCGATGTAGCCGCGCAGTACACCGGGGGCGATCGCGGCGTCGTGCGCCACGTAAGTCGGTGCCAACACCGTAAGCGCCGGCAAGCGCTCGCGCAGCCAGCGCGCCTTGGCGGAACCACCGCTGCTATTGAGTCCGTGCAGATAGACGATCACGCTGCCTTACCGTCACCAGCTGAAATCATCTTTCTTCTTCTGACCTTTCTTCTTTTCCTTGCGCACCATGTTCTCGATTGACGATACAGCGCGCACGTACTGCGCAAGCGCGGCGCGGTCCTCGCGCGTGAGATACTTCAATCCGTTGTCGATCATCTCGGCCATGAGCCCACCGGCAAAATCGCCATCCGGCGTCATGCCGTTCTCCAGGTACTGAATCAGATCCGATTCACTCCACCGACCGATACCGGTCTTGCGGTCAGGCGTGATGTTCGGCACCACGCCGTCATCCGGCCCCTCGCGCGTCCCGGCGAACTGCAGTTCTGGCTTCAACCCGCCCAGCGCATTTCGCGGCGTGTGACACTCGCCGCAGTGGGCCGCGGCGGTCGCCAAATACGCGCCGCGATTCCACGCCACGCTCTCACCTGCCTTCGCCTGGTACGGCCCGGGCGTGAAGTACAGCCACTTCCATCCAGTCAGCAATGGTCGAAAACGCAGATACCACGGCAACTCATGGGGTCGATTGGGTTGCGCTACCGACGGCTGCGCGAACAGATAGGCCTTAAGCGCGCGCAGATCCTCGTCGGTCAGGCGCGTGTAAGCCGTATAGGGAAACGACGGGTAGTAATGCGCGCCGGTCGGGCCCACGCCCTCGCGCAGCGCGCGCACAAAGTCCGCATCGGTCCAACGGCCAATGCCATGCTCTTTGTCTGGCGTGATGTTAGGTGCGTAAAACGTACCTAGGGGTGTCGCGAGCTTG
>CP070641.1:1332074-1333906 GCA_020354085.1 Pseudomonadota bacterium | reverse complement strand
ATGCGCACCCATGAACGGCTTTTGTTCATGGGCGTGAAGGAAGCGGAAATGACCAAGTATGCGGCAAACTGCATGCTCGCCACTAAGATTTCGTTCATGAACGAGATCGCTGGGCTGTGCGATCGCTTGGGCGTGGATGTCGAGGACGTGCGCCAAGGGATCGGATCAGACTCGCGCATCGGTTACTCCTTTATCTACCCCGGCGTTGGTTATGGAGGTTCGTGCTTTCCGAAGGACGTTAAAGCGCTGATCCATATGGCGCACGCGCGGGATTTTGAACCGCAAGTGTTGCTGGCGGTTGAGGCGCGTAATGAAGCGCAAAAGCATATGTTGTTCCAGAAACTGTCTGCGCGGTTTGGTAGTGACCTATCCGGACGGCATTTTGGGCTATGGGGCCTTGCCTTCAAGCCAGGCACGGATGATATGCGCGAAGCGCCCTCCAAAGTGCTGCTGCATGAGCTTGTTGGTGCGGGGGCAACGGTTACGGCGCATGATCCGGTGGCGATGGAGGCCGCGCGGCGCGAGTTGCCCGAGACTTGGTTTCGCGAAGGAAAGCTAAAACTGGTCGACAATCAGTATGACGCACTCCTTGGGGCGGACGCATTGATTCTTGTCACGGAGTGGAAACCGTTTCGCCACCCGGATTTCGATCGAATCAAGAAACTTCTACGCAGCGCCGCAGTGTTTGATGGCCGTAACCAATACGATCCACAGTACTTGCGTAATTTGGGATTTGAGTATTTTGGCGTTGGGCGATAGCGGCGTGTAACAGGTGGGAGGGCAGATTTGGTTAAACCATTAACGAGAGCAGTGTTCCCGGTCGCTGGGCTGGGCACGCGATTTTTGCCCGCCACCAAGGCGAGCCCCAAGGAGATGCTACCGATCGTTGATAAGCCGCTGATTCAATATGCCGCGGAAGAGGCTATTGCGGCAGGAATCGACGAGCTTATTTTTGTCACCGGTCGCAACAAGCGCTCAATCGAGGACCATTTCGACAAGGCCTATGAGCTAGAAACCGAGCTCGAGGCCAAGGGCAAGAACGGTTTGCTCGATATGGTCCGCACGGTGTTACCGCACAATGTATCCTGCGTCTATATCCGGCAAGCGGAACCGCTCGGTTTGGGTCATGCGGTGTTGTGCGCGAAGCAGGTGGTGGGGAATGAACCATTTGCGGTGATACTTGCAGACGACCTGATTAGCGCGGAGCCGAAGGCGCTGCAGCAGATGGTGGATCTCTACGAACACTATCGCTGCTCCGTGGTTGGCGTGCAAAACGTGGCGCGCGAGGAAACCAGTGCCTACGGTATCGTCCGGGGGACGAAAGTTGCCGACCGCTTGTACAAAATGGAGGCGATAGTCGAAAAGCCGAAACCCGAGGCAGCGCCGTCGACGATGGGTGTCGTGGGACGTTACTTGCTTACGCCGCGCGTCTTTGCGTTGTTGGAGAAGGTGCAACGCGGCGCTGGGGGAGAGATCCAGTTGACCGACGGAATTGCAGCATTGCTTCGATACGAGGCAATCTACGCCTACGAATTCTCAGGTAAGCGTTATGATTGCGGAAACAAGCTCGGTTATCTTCAGGCGACCGTCGAGTATGCGCTGGCCCACCCGGAATTGCACAGGGATTTTCGCGCTTACCTGAAGTCACTAAAGCTGTAAAGGAACATGGGTCGATCGCCGGGTCGGGCAGCAGTGCCCAAGTGGTTCGAGAGGCTTGCCCGGACATGCCGGCAGATCCACGGGAGGAATCTGCATGGCACGTAAGCTGATGATCATTATGGTCAACACGGATCCGACCAATCCGTCGGAACTCGGTGCGCCGTTTTTTCAGG
>CP070641.1:1330082-1331974 GCA_020354085.1 Pseudomonadota bacterium | reverse complement strand
ATGCCGGCGATACCCGGTAACGTTAATGTCGCCTGCAGCATCGACAGAATCGCCACCAGCAAGACGAGGTTCATCAACAGGGCGAAATTCGCAATGACACCGAACATGCGGTAGTAGATGCTCATGAAGACCACCACGGCGATGAAGCCGATCAACACCGCGCGCCAGCCCTGCTCGATGTTCTCCTGACCCAGTGATGGACCGACGGTACGCTCTTCAATGATCTCGACCGGTGCGGCGAACGATCCGGCGCGCAACAGCAATGACAACTCGTCGGCCTCGCGCGCGCTTTCTAGGCCTTCGATTTGGAAACGCTTACCCAATTGCGAGCGGATCACGGGCGCGGTGATAACCTCCTCCACCCGCCGACTCACACGCTCAGGCTCGCCGCGCTCGTTCAGTACCGGACGGCCTTGCGCGTCCAGGCGCGGCTCGGACTTGATCTCGATGTACACCACCGCCATTCGCTTGCCGACGTTCTCGCCGGTCACGCGCTGGTTGATGGCCGCGCCCTTGCCGTCAAGCGTAATCGATACGATCGGCCGGCTGGTCTGCGAATCGAAGCTCGCGGCCGCGTCCACGATATTGTCGCCAGAATAGATCACGCGGTTCTTGAGCAGGATCGGGCGGCCGTCGCGCATCTTGTAGAGCTTGGAACCGGGTGGCGCGCCACTTGAAACCGCAGTCACCACGTCGCGCTCCTCATCCACGAGCATGATCTCGAGCGTGGCGGTGCGACCGAGAATCTCCTTGGCTTTGGCGGTATCCTGCACGCCCGGCAGTTGCACCACGATGCGATCCTCGCCCTGCTGTTGGATAACCGGCTCGGCCACGCCCAGCTCGTTAACACGATTGGACAGCGAGGTCATATTTTGCTCGAGCGCGCCCCGGCGTTTATCGACAACGGCCGCCTCGCCCAGGCGACCGGCAATGACTAGCTCGGCACCTCGCTCGAACTCCGTATAGTTGAGATCGCGAAGTTCCTTCTTGAGAACATCGCGCGCTTTGTCACGCTCGGCGGCATCGCGAAAACGAATCTCGACGCCGCCCTCGCCGCGGGTTACCGTCAGATAACGAACCTTGTTCTCACGCATCAGACGGCGCATGTCGTCCGCATAGCTGTCCTCCAGCTTGCGCAAAAACGAGCGCATGTCGACTTGCATGAGAAAGTGCACACCACCGCGAAGATCAAGCCCCAGGTACATAGGACGCGCGCCCAACGCCTGCAACCAACCGGGGGTCGCTGGCAGCAGATTGAGCGCCACGACGAAACCGTCGCCCAGCTCAGTTTGCGCCAAGTCGCGCGCGCGGATCTGCGTCTCGGTGTCGTCGAAATGGATCTTGGCGCCGGTAGCGTCGAGCTGTCCGCCGCGATAGGTTATGTTGGCGCGCTTTAACGCGTCCTGTACGCGTCCCAGCACGACCGCATCGACCGTGGTTGCGCGAGTCGGGGATATTTGAATCGCGGGGTATTCGCCAAACAAGTTTGGCACGGCGTAAAACACGCCGGCGGCGAGTACCACTGCGATCAGCAGGTACTTCCAAAGCGGGTACTTATTCATTGCTTCGTGTCGGCCGCCGGATCTCTTGCCCACGGCGTACTGCGGCCGTGGCCTCGCCTCCCGTCCACCGCATCTCGCACTAGTTCGTCGACTTAAGCGTACCCTTGGGTAGGACGGTCTGCACCGCTTGGCGCTGGACCTTGACTTGCACGTTCTCGGCAACTTCAAGCGTGACGAAGTTTTCGGACAGATCCGTGACCCGACCCAGCATACCGCCGGCGGCCACGACCTCGTCGCCACGGCCGAGCGCGGCGACCATCGCCTTGTGCTCCTTGGCGCGCTTCTGTTGCGGACGAATGAGCAAGAAGTAAAACGCCACGAACATCAACC
>CP070641.1:1328087-1329982 GCA_020354085.1 Pseudomonadota bacterium | reverse complement strand
GACGCCCGATGGCAAGGTTCGCGAGGTGAACAACAAGGTGGGTACGGCACGCATCAACCCGCCCGTGAAGTCGCATACCTTCGAGAATACCGGCAAGACCGAGTGCCAGCAGGTATTTGTGGAACTCAAGAAATAGGCCGGTTGGATTTCCTCCTGTTTGCGGGCGGCAGGCAAGGCCGCCCGTTTTTTCTTCGGACTAACCTGCCCTCCTTTCAGCCTTCGGCGCGCGTCCTTCTTTTTTCCAACACCCGCATGCAGTATCACGTGATCGCGACATCACGCCTGCCGCACGCGGATCGCCTCTTCCTGATCAACCTCTTCCAGACGCGATTCGAGATCGTGGATGGTGCCGGTGATCTCGGGCAGGAGCACATCTTCGAGCGCTCGGGCGCGGCGTTCGGTGCGGCGATACTCGTGACGCAAGCGCTCGAGATTTCCGCCGATCGCTGCGAGCGTGGCAGACTGCTCGATGACGACGAGGAACACTCGCCGGCAGTGCTCGGCTTCCGGTGATGGATTGATCGCCTCGGGGGTAGCGCCGAGCGAGGCCCTCAGCTTGGCCTGTTGCAGACGCACACCCAACAGCGACTGGGGCTCAATTTCGAACGCGGCATCGGCCAAGCGCGCCGCCGGATAGATCTGCACGCCCTCGAAACCATGCCGTGACACCGTCTCGCGCAGCGCGTTTGTGGCGTCTTGCAGACTCTTCTGAAATTCGGCCCACAGCGACTCGTAGCGCTTGAGCTCGCGCAGCATCTCGGCTGCGAGCAACAGACGCTTCTCGTCGAGGAACTCATAGCCCTCGTGCATGGCGCGGCGCTCGTCTTGCAGCTCCAGGACCGCGGCGCGCGTGGGTGTGATCTCGCTCATTCTTCCTCGGCTTCTTCCATATGCTGCGCGATCTGGGTGTCAGACAAGCGCGTAAGCTCGCTCTTGGGCAGAACGCGCAACAACTTCCAGCCAACCGCCATGCTTTCCTCCAGGCTGCGGGCGTCGGTTTGGTTGACCAGTTCCTGCTCGAAGCGGTTGGCAAACTCCAGGTACTTGCGGTCGACTTCCGACAAGCCCTCCTCGCCCACCACGCCGGCGAGAATGCGCGCCTGCGTGCCGCGCGCGTAGCTGGCGAAGAGCTGCGAGGCGAGCGCGGGGTGATCAGCGTGCGTGTAATTGGCGCCGGTGCCGTCTTTCATCAAACGCGACAGCGACGGCAACACCTTGACCGGCGGATAGACGCCGCGCCGGTCGAGCTCGCGGTCGATGACGATCTGGCCTTCGGTGATATAGCCGGACAGATCGGGAATCGGATGCCCGATGTCGTCGGCCGGCATGGTCAGGATCGGCAATTGCGTGAGCGTGCCGGGCTTGCCGCGCAGACGGCCGGCGCGCTCGTAGAGCGTGGCCAGGTCCGAATAGAGATAGCCGGGATAGCCTTTGCGCGAGGGGATCTCGCCGTGCGACGACGACACTTCGCGCAACGCCTCACAGTAGTTGGTGATGTCGGTAACGATGGCGAGCACGTGCTTGCCCTCGGTAAAGGCCAAATACTCGGCTGCTGTCAGCGCGAAGCGCGGCGTCAGCAAGCGCTGGGTGCTCGAATCCGAGGCAAGATTGAGGAACAGCGCGGTGCGCGCCAGCGCCCCGGACTCCTCGAGCGTGCGCCGGAAATACTCAGCGCTGTCGTACGGCAGGCCGATACCAGCGAACACGATCACGAATTCCTCGCCCTTATCTCCGCCCTCGCGTGCAGGCGCGTGCGCCGCCTTGAGTTTCTTGAGCTTGGCGTTGATGGCTACGCTCACTGCCATGCGGTCGTGCGGCAGACCACCGCCCGAGAACAGCGGCAGCTTCTGGCCGCGCACCAGGCTGTTCATGAGATCGATGGTGGTGATGCCGGT
>CP070641.1:1326070-1327987 GCA_020354085.1 Pseudomonadota bacterium | reverse complement strand
ATGTATAGCTCGCCGCTCACAATGAACCCCTCGTTGTGCGAACCGCGCAGCCGCAGCAGTTCTTTCGGCTCGTGGGCGGCGGCGAAAATCGCCTCGCCATGGCGGAACGGAATGATCTCGTCATCCGGGCTGTGCACGACGAGAACCGGGCAACGCACCTGCGCGATGTAGTCGCGTGTCGCGTAGTCGAAACGCGACATCCAACGCGCCGGCATCCACCAGTAGATCTCCGCGGCGAAATCCGGTACGGAGGTAAAGGCCGACTCCACGATCAGCGCGCCGGGCTGCTGTTCCGTCGCGAGCTGCGCGGCGACCGCCGCCCCGAGCGACCGACCAAATAGAACAACATCGCGCGCTGGCACGCCGCGCGTCTCGGTGAGATATCGCCAGGCCGCCGCCGCATCGCGCCGCGTGCCGTCCTCGCTCGGGCTGCCTTCGCTGCGCCCATACCCGCGGTAATCGATGATCAACACCGAAAGCCTCAGTTGATGGAATATCCGCAGGGAGTCCAGGCGGTGAGAGATATTGCCGGCGTTACCATGAAAAAATAGCAGCGTTCCACGCGATCGCGCGGCCGGAACGTACCAACCGTGCAGTTGCACGCCATCATCTGTAACAAGCTGCACGTCCTCGTACTCAAGCCCAATCGCGGCAGGAGTACTTGATAGCTCACGAGACGGCAGGGTGGGCAAGTAAAGCAAGTGTGATTGGCCAAAGAATACGGCGAGCAGGAGCACGACATAGGTGCCCGTAACCACCGCGACTGTAGACAACAAGCTCGACACGTCGGAACGCCCCCTCACAGCGACATGCATCGTGCCATGGTATCGAATGGCAAATCTGAGGTTAATCTGTCGCGGCCTTGCGATACAGGCCACTCGTGCGGGTGGCATACGAGCGCAGCGGGAGAGAGTGATGGCCCGCACTCGAAATCAATTGGAATACGGCAGAGTCAACCGCGCGGGAGACATAACTCAAGGCCATCTGACTGTAGCCCCATGAACTTCAAAAGAAAACGGCGGCCCTGGGGCCGCCGTAAGACTTCGAACTCCGCTTCTGCCGATGGACGAAGCGGCCAATCCTTGCCGCTCATCGACTGGTTTTCTTACCCCGGGGACTTCGGGCGATTTGTCTCCATCGCTCCTTTCTAGTTGATGCACATTTCCTTGCCCGCCGGGTTCAGCACCCGACGGGCCAAGATTTCATCAGTCTTCCAGCTCAATCTCTCTGAGGATGCCCGCTGCGAGCGCATTGCCGCCAGCAGCCGGCAACCTTCCTTTTGCCTTTACGAGTCCGCCATTCGGCGTAAGCGCGTTGAAGAACTCGACTGAGCCGATTGGGTTGCCGTTCGCGTCCTTGAAGTTGTCATTGCTCAGTAAAGTGGTGTCAACCGTGACGCCCAAAATACTAAGCGTCGGGTTGGTCACGTCCGTACTGGAGACAAATCCCTGAAGGATCACGTCGGCATTGGAATCGGATGCTCCCCGATCCTCGATCTCTGAGGCGATCACCGACGTGGCTCCCGATGCACGGCCGCGGATACGCACGTTCCGAGCGTTAAGCGGCGCGATATTGGAAGCGGTAGCCCCCGTGTTCTTGAACTCGGTGAAGGTATTGGCCGCAACCGTAACGCCTGGCACGCCTTCAAGCGTGATCGTGGAGCCCGAAACCGTCGCATTCGATTCAAGTTTGATACTGTCCTTGAATTTCACCTTGGTCGCGGTGAGCACTCCACTGGCAAGACTACCCTCCACCTCGAGCTTCACGCCCACCGCGATTTCATCCTGCAGTCCGCCGGAGAATGTGGTGGAAGTGGTAGTCAGCACGCGAACAGAGTCGACGGTGAAATCAGACGTGGACACCAGCGCCGTAACAAACCCCTCAATCTCGGCCCGATCCGCGTCAGCTATGCCCAGG
>CP070641.1:1324028-1325970 GCA_020354085.1 Pseudomonadota bacterium | reverse complement strand
ACGCAGCACGTACTTCGGTAGCGGTTCGCGCTGTTCTTTTTCGGGTGGGTCCGGCAACACCGCTTGCGACAGCGGCTCGCGCTCGACGCCCAGGTCGCGCAGAATCTGGTCAGCACGCTCCTGCGGCAAGGTCGCGTACCAGCGCTGATAGTCGATCTCGTTGCGGCGGAACGCAGCGGCAAACGTAAACAAACCATTGCCGGACAGTTCCTCGACGAAGGCATTGCCGGCGCCCGCCATTTGATCCGCCGTCGCAAATGCGACGCTCGCAATCGGCAAGGCCGCGGCCGCGGCCATCACCGACACGCGTGCGCGGCGCGTGAGCGCCAGGCCGACCGAACGAAACACCAATCCCCGCACCAACCAGGACAAAATCGCCGCAATCGCGGCGATCCCTAGCAACAACGGCGTAACGGGATAGGACTCGCGAATGTTGCCGATTACCTCGCGCGTGTACACGAGGTAATCGACCGCGATGAAGTTGAACCGCGTGGAGAATTCGATCCAGAACAACGCCTCCGCCGCGGCACCGAACAACAGGGCCGAAACCACCGCCCAGAAGATCGCCAAGCGCAGGACACGTTGCCAAGTGGCGGCGCGCAAGCGCGCTGCCAGAAATCCTTCATAGAACAGGAACGGCGCCAGCAGGTAACACAGCGTCGCGACGTCGAACCACAGGCCCTTGGCGAAGATCAGCGGCCACGCTGACGTCGGCACATTCTCCGAGCCCGCTTGAATCAGTAGGCCAATGCGCGTCACGGTGAAGACAATGAGCGCAATGAATGCCAGCAGCAGCGGGAACAACAACGCGCGCCGTGCCAACACATCAATCAATGAGTGGAATCGGACCTTTGTCATGCATGCTTCGTTGTAGGCCAGGCGCCCTGCCCCTCGGGCATTGCCGCACTTCGACCGCGGACGGGTTCAAGAATTCCCTCCCCTGGGCACAAGCCTCCGCGCTACCACGGCGGCAGCGCTTGGTCTGTCAGCGTGCAGGGCGATTTCCTAGTATAAGTCCCGCGCGTCGAAACTGGCGCGCTGTAATCGATCGCGAATCGCCGCCCAGGCCTCGCTCGCCGGGGGTTCTTCGACCAGCAAACGGTTGGCGCCCAGTGCATCGGCGCGGCGCAAATTATCGTAGAGCGCGCGTGCATAGCCTTCCGACGTTTCCGGCAAAGCGAGCGCGGTCACGTTGGACGGCAATCCGATCGGCGCCTGCGTGTAATGCAGGGCGACGAGATTCAGTCCCTGCGCCGCCTGCGCAAGCAACTCCACCCAATAGCCGGCCGTGGGTACCAGTACCGTCGGCGTGGCCGGCGCATAGTGCGCGGCATGAGTGCCGGGTGCACGGACAGTCGTTGCGCCCACGGGCACGGGTGTGCCAAGCGTCTCAGCCAACATCGCGGGCGTGACCGCACCGGGGCGCACCAAGCGCGGGGCGTCCTCGACAAAACTCACAATCGTCGACTCAATCCCAACTGTGCAGGGTCCGCCATCCAGAATGATATCCACCTCTTCGCCCAACTCGGCACGCACATGCGCGGCGCTGGTGGCGCTCACGCGCCCATAGCGATTGGCCGACGGTGCGGCGACGCCGGCGCCGAAGGCGGTGAGCAATGCGCGCGCCAGCGGATGATTGGGGACGCGCAGGCCGACGCTATCCTGACCACCAGTGACGACATCCGGCACGCGCGGCTGGCGCTTAAGAATCAGTGTGAGCGGGCCCGGCCAGAACCGCGCCGCCAAGCGGCGCGCGCCTTCCGGAATTTCGCGCGCCAACTCGTCGAGGTACTCTACGCTCGCAATGTGCACGATCAATGGATGATCTGCCGGCCGGCGTTTGATGGCGAACACGCGCTTGACCGCCTCGACATTCGTCGCATCAGCGCCGAGGCCATAGACCGTCTCAGTGGGAAAGGCCACGACACCACCGGCACGCAGC
>CP070641.1:1321982-1323928 GCA_020354085.1 Pseudomonadota bacterium | reverse complement strand
GTCACGCGCGCTGCTTGCGGCGCTACTGTGCGCGCTCGCCGGGGGCGCTGAGGCAGCAAGCGATTCAACCCTGCGCGAACGGTTGGAGGCGCGAATCGCGACTGTCGAGCGCGATGACAAAGCCCGCGCCGAAGCCATCGCCGCGGGGCGCGACCATGCCGTGTTGTGCGCCTATTGCCATGGCACGGACGGCAACAGCACCAAGCCCGACATCCCCAACCTCGCGGCTCAGAATCCCGTATACCTGCTGGAGCAGTTCGAACGCTTCGCGGACGGTCGGCGCGAGGACTACACCCGTGTGATGCAGCGCCTGGCGGCTGGTCTCAGTGCAGAAGAAAAAGTTGTGCTCGCGGTCTACTATGCCTCCGTCGCGCTTACGCCGGCGCCTGGCGACTTGGCGCAGGCTCAGGCCGGGTTACCCATCTACAACCGCCTGTGTGTCGGTTGCCACGGCCGTGACGGCGACGGAATAGCCGGCTACGCGCGGTTGGCCGGCCAACAACCCAAATACTTGAGCACAACGCTCAAAGCTTTCCGCGATCGCAAGTCCGGTCGGCTCTCGCCCGAAATGGACAGCGCCACGCGCGCGCTCTCCGACCAGGATATCGACGCGCTCGCCGCTTATCTTGCCAATCTGCGCTAGCATTTGAGTTTGCGCCGAGCCTCTCGCGCGCACGGTTTGCGGGAGGCCGACAGCGTACGCGCACGTGCGGTGCCCAACCTGGCGATAACCCGATGACACCCATCGCCCAAGGCTATCCGTGGCCACCCCATTCGCACAGCGCGCCCGGTGCTACGTCTGCCAATTCATGTTCGCGAGTTTCCGCGCTGTGCTTGGCGATGTCGTCATGGCGATACGCTCCAACCATCCGATCGGCATGACGTACAACGGGGCATGCGCCACGACATCAACGACAATCCCGCCACCCTCCCGCGCGACGTCGCGCTACCGCACGGCAAGGTTGGCTGTGTGCCCTGCCATACCGGCGCCAGCTGCGATCACAGGCGGTTGGTCAAGACGCTCAATAAGTCCCGCCGGTGCCTGAGTTGCCACGGGCTATAACGCGGGCGTTTTAGGGTTTTTCTTCGATTCCAATTCACCTGGGGCACCCGAGACCCTGTGGTACAATTTCGCGCGCCCAAAACCCCAGGCGACGCTGGGAAAATCCCTCTGTAAGGAACTGAATCTCGAGCACCCTATCGAACAGGGTGTCCTCCCAAGGAGTCCTCATGGTCCCCGAAATAGGTCACTTCGCACTGATCCTGGCGCTCTGTCTCGCCTTCGTCCAGGCGAGCGTCCCCCTGGCGGGGGCAATGCGCGGACTACCCAATCTCATGACGGTGGCACGCCCCGCGGCCGTCGGGCAGTTTCTATTCTTGCTGGTTGCCTTTGCCTGCCTCACTTACGCGTTCTTGGTCAGCGACTTCTCGGTCACCTACGTCGCCAACAATTCCAATTCCAAGCTACCTGCCGCTTATCGTTTTTCGGCGGTGTGGGGTGCGCACGAGGGATCGCTCCTGCTGTGGGCACTGGTGCTCGGCGCCTGGACGACGGCGGTGGCGCTCTTCAGCCGCAGCCTGCCACTTGCCACCGTGGCGCGCGTGCTTTCGGTCATGGGCATGATCAGCATCGGTTTCCTCCTGTTCATGTTGCTGACCTCCAACCCTTTTGAGCGCCTGGTACCGGCGGCCGCAGAAGGTCGTGATCTCAACCCCCTGCTACAGGACTTCGGGCTGATCGTGCATCCGCCGATGCTGTACATGGGTTACGTCGGTTTTTCGGTCGCGTTCGCCTTTGCCACCGCGGCGTTGATCGGCGGGCACCTGGATGCCGCCTGGGCGCGTTGGTCGCGGCCCTGGACCACGGTCGCTTGGATTTTCCTCACCATTGGCATCGGGCTCGGCAGTTGGTGGGCCTATTACGAACTCGGCTGGGGCGGCTGGTG
>CP070641.1:1319932-1321882 GCA_020354085.1 Pseudomonadota bacterium | reverse complement strand
CCGAACGCGTTCAACCGGCTCATGCTGCCGCCGTCCAAGCGCAACCCGCCGCCGGCCGAGGACGGCATCCACGATCCGGCGAACGACGCCACGGCCAATCTGCAATCGCCGCGCGAGGCCTTCGGTCCGCTGCCGAAGAGCGCGTCGGGCAACCACGTCGACTGGGTCAAGGCGCTCGACAAGAAGCAGATCCAGCCGCGCTACGACCGGGTGGACATCAACGCCAAGCCGATCGTGATGGATCTCAACATCGTGCGCGAAGTGAAGGGCTCGATGCCCGACGTCGTCTACCCGCACAAGCAGCACACCGAATGGCTGGACTGCTCCAACTGCCATCCGGCGCTGTTCATTCCGCAGAAGGGGGCCAACCAGATCAGTATGGCGTCGATCCTGCTGGGCGAGAAGTGCGGTGTGTGCCACGGCAAGGTCGCGTTTCCTGTATCGGAGTGCAAGCGATGCCATTCAAAACCGAAACAAGCGCCGTCGGCCGGTGCCACCGGCCCCAAGCCATGAACGCCCGCCCAATGCCGGCCCTGTGCACGTTGCGACGGGTGATCGGTGCCATCGTGGTGGCGTGCCTGGCGACCCTGGCCGCTGCGGCGGGTGCGGCGCCCGGCGGGACGGACGAGGCGCAGGTGCGTCTCGCGGCCAACAAGCTCGCGCTGGTGAAGAGCCTGCTGGACAAGGCACCGGCCGTGGCCCGTGCCGAACGCGAGGGCAGTGAGGAGGCGAAGCGCCTGATGACGACGGCGCGCGCCGCCTATGCCGAGGCGGTGGCGGCGTGCGACACCGACAGCGCGCGCTGCATCAGCAAGGCCGATGAGGCCCTGAAGGCGATCACGGCGGCGACGCGCCTGGCGCCGGCCGCGCCGAACGACGAGTCGCGCGCGCGGGCGCGCTATGCACAGCTGCAGGAGCGGATCCGTGAGTTCCGCGACGCGCTCGCGCGCGTCGCGTTGCCGAATACTGTGGCGCCCGCCGATCTCGCGACAGTCGATCGGCTGACGCGCGAGGCCGAACAGCATGCCGCGCAGGGCCGCTGGACCGAGGCCGTGACGGTGCTCGCGCGCGGCGCCGAGAAGGTGGAGACCGAGCTCAGCCGCGTGCTCGACCGGCAGACCGTGATTCACCCGCTGTCGTTTGCCGGGGCGGCCGACGAGTACGCGTACGAGCAGGAGCGCTTTCGCAGCCTGCAGCTGCTCACGCAGCTGATGCTCGCGGAGCGGCCGGAGCTCGCGGCGAGCCGCGCGACAATCGAGGGGCTGATGGCGAGTAGTGTGCAGATGCGTGATGAATCGGCGGCGCTCGCCGCCTCCGGTGACGTGAGCGGCGCACTGCAGCGGCTGGAGGAAGCCACCAACACACTGGTCCGCGTCCTGCGCATGAGCGGCGTGCCGATGCAGTGAGCGGAGGGCGCTTCCGCGGGTGTTGTCGAACTGTCAGACTGGAGTCGTTATGAAGCTTCGTGGGGCAAATGGGTTTCGCTGGCAGCGCGCGGCTGCCGCGCTGCTGCTGGGCATGTCATTGGCCGGCGGTGCGCTCGGGCAGGGCGCGGCGAACGGCGCCGATCCGCTCGCCGAGCGTTTCCGTATGGTCAATGCCCTGATCGAGAATTCCTCCGCGGCACTCGAGATCGAGCGCGGCGGTGTAGCACAGGCAAGCGAGCGCCGGGAGCAGGCACGCCGGCTCTACCGCGAGGCCGGCGCGGCGCGCGACGCCGGCAACCGCGAGCGTGCCGGCCAACTGCTCAACCAGGCGTCGACGACCATGTTCGAGGCGGCGCGCCTGGTCGACAGTCACCCGGGCGCGGCCAAGGCCGAGCGCGACTTCGCCACCCGGCTGGAGAGCGTGGACGCGCTGCTCGCCGCGCACGCCCGGGTGTGCGAGGAGAAGGCGTGCAACGCGAGCGCGATGCGCAAGTTTCGCGACAGCGTGAGTGCGAAGGTCGCG
>CP070641.1:1317877-1319832 GCA_020354085.1 Pseudomonadota bacterium | reverse complement strand
GGATATCGTGGCCGATTACGCCAGCCTCGGGCTCACGTTGCGCCGCCATCCGCTCGCGCTGCTGCGCGCCAAGCTCGCGACGCGGCGGCTGCTGTCGTCGGTGCAGGTGCGGGAACGCGCGCATGGCGAGCGCGTGACGACCGCGGGGCTCGTCATCTGCCGCCAGCATCCCAGTTCCGCCAGCGGGACGATCTTCGTCACCCTGGAGGACGAGGCCGGCAGCACCAATGTCATCGTTTGGGGCAGCGTCGCCGAACGCGACCGGCGCGCGCTGCTCGGCGCGCGGCTCATGGCGGTGCAGGGCGAAGTGCAGCGGGAGAATGAAGTGCTGCACGTGATCGCCCACCGGCTCGCCGATTATTCATCGTTGCTGGGCGATTTAACCGTTGCTTCACGCGATTTTCGTTAGCCCGTTGACGGGTTACCATAAGAACCACAAACGAAAACAATACTAATGAGCGATATCCTCATCATCGGCGCTGGCATCTCCGGATTGGCGAGCGCCTGCTTCCTCAAGGAGCGTGGCCACAACGTGCGCGTGATCGAGGCCGCCGCCGAGCCCGGCGGCTGCATGCGCACCGTCACGCACAAGGGTTACCTCATCGAGGCCGGGCCCAACTCGACCTTGTCGAAGGGCGGCGCGTTCGATGATTTGGTGCGTGTCGCCGGTCTCGAGGCCGAGTTGATCGAAGGCAACGTGCTCGCCAAGCGCCGTTACGTCGTAAAGCACGGCGTGCCGACGCCGCTGCCCGGCAGTCCGCCGGCCTTCTTCAAGACCTCGCTGTTTTCTGTCCGCGCCAAGTTTCGCCTGTTCGCCGAACCATTCATTGGGCGCGCCAAGACGGAAGAAACCGTCGCGCAGTTCGTACGGCGACGACTCGGCCAGGAATTTCTCGATTGGGCCATCGACCCCTTCGTTTCGGGCGTCTATGCGGGCGATCCGGACAAGCTCTCTGCGCGCGCCGCCACCGCCAAGGTCTATGCGCTCGAGGCCGAGCACGGTTCGCTGATCCGTGGCGCGCTCGCCCGTGCGTTGCGCGGCAAAGCCAGCGGACCGCAACCGCGCGGCCGGCTGGTGTCGTTTCGCGCCGGGATGCAGGCGTTGCCGCGCGCACTGGCAATGAAGCTGGGCGACGCGCTGCAATGCGACGCGGGCGCCACCGCGCTGACGCGCAACGCGAACGGTCGTTGGCAAGTAACCGCCGGCACGACGGTGCACGAGGCCGAACACGTCGTGCTCGCTACCGCCGCCGAGCAGGCGGCAGCGCTGGTTGAGCCGCTCGATGCCGCTTTGGCTGCGGAAATGCGCGCGATTTACTATCCGCCGGTCGCGTCCGTGGCGCTCGGCTTTGCGCGCGCACAAGTGCGCCACCCCCTCGATGGTTTCGGCATGCTGATTCCCAGTCGCGAACGCCTCAAGACCCTGGGCGCGTTATTTTCTTCGACGTTGTTCCCCGGCCGCGCGCCGGCGGGAGAGATACTGCTCACGGCCTTCATCGGCGGCGCGCGTAATCCGTCGATCGCTGAATTGAGCGAGGCAGCAATCGTCGAACAAGTGTTGGCGGATCTGCGTGCCTTGCTCGGCATCGACGGTGAGCCGACCATGGTTTTGGTCAATCGCTGGGCACGGGCGATTCCCCAGTATGAGCTTGGGCACCTGGAACGCATCGGTCGTATCGACGAAGCGTTGGCGAAGTGGCCCGGGTTGCACACACGCGCCAACTGGCGGGACGGGATTTCTGTCGCGGACTGCATCAGCCATGCGCAGGCCTTCGCCGCCCGTTTCACCTGAAGAAACATATTAGGTATAGCCCTGCTTGCCAGCGTAGGAAAAACACGGAACACTTGAGCCATGTGGAACAACCTTGCGCGTATCCTGTTGGCCGGCGTGATCGTGTTGGCGGCGCTGGCGGTCTATCTCGTTTACGACCACGGGCGGCTCAAGAACGAGGTCG
>CP070641.1:1315822-1317777 GCA_020354085.1 Pseudomonadota bacterium | reverse complement strand
CCTTGCCGCCATTGCCGGGTCCGCCGTCGTCGTAGTCGAACTGCAAGCGCAGCGCCCACTCGCCGCGCAAGGTGGCGCCTATGCTCACCGAAATACTCACGGACAGCTCAAGCGACGGTATTGATCTGTGTCAAGAAAATTGCTGGAGAAAGTCACGCCGCGCGAATGTGCTGGCCGCAGAACTTACGCGCATTGATACCGGCGTTACCCGCGCTCCACCAGCAATGGAATAACAACCCAATACGTTACTGCGGTGACGACCACGATGCCGCAGAGATTGAGCCAGAAACCGGCCTTGCACATCTGCGGAATGGTGAGCAGTCCCGTGCCGAAAACGATGGCATTCGGCGGCGTGCCGACCGGCATCATGAAGGCGGCGCTCGCCGCCAGCGCGCACGGCACCAGCAATAAGGCCGGATGCACGTCGAGGCTCGGCGCCATGGCGGCGAGCAGCGGCAGCATGGTGGCGACCTGCGCGGTGTTGGAGGTCAGCTCGGAAGAAAAAGTCGTGATAGCCGCCACGGCGAGCACGATCGCGAGCACCGGCCAGCCGCCGAAGCCTTGCGTGGAAGCGCCGATCAGACCGGCCACGCCGTTCGCCTCGATCGCGGCGGCGAGCGACAGGCCGCCACCGAAGAGCAAGAGCACGTCCCATGGCAGGTTCTTCACCGTGTCCCAGTCGATGGCACGCACCCCGCGCGCCGGCTCAACCGGAATCATGAACAACGCCACCGCCGCGAGCATGGCGACCCCGGCGTCCGATAGACCGGCGAACGGCGCCACCCCGGCGATGCTGATCTTCGCCAACAACGGCCGCGTCACCCACAGCAGCACCGTCACGGCGAACACATAGAGAACGGCGCGCTCACCGCGCGACAGTGGCCCGAGCGCCTTGAGTTCCTGGTTCACCCACTCGCGCCCGCCTTCGATCCCGCCGATGCCACTGCGAAATATCACCTTGGTGAGCAGCAGCCAGGTCACGGGCAGCATGAGCACCACCACCGGAATGCCGATCTGGAGCCAGCGCGCGAAGCTCACCTCGATGCCGTAGTTCTGCGCGATGAATTTCACCAGGATGCCGTTCGGTGGCGTACCGATGATGGTGCCGATGCCGCCGATCGAGGCACTGTAGGCGATGCCCAGAAGCAGCGCGAGCGCGAAGTTTCGGTCGCCGCGATCCTCGGCCGGCATGCCACCGTGCTCGGTGAGCGTCTTGCCGGTACGCTGCTTCAGCACCAGATTGATCACCGCGAGCGCGATCGGCACCATCATGGCGGCGGTTGCCGTGTTCGACACCCACATGCTGAGCACCGCCGTGGCAAACATGAAGCCGGCGATCACGCGATCGGCGTGCGTGCCGACGAGGGTCAACGTGCCGTAGGCGATGCGCCGGTCGAGCCCCCAACGCTGGATGGCTGCGGCCAGCACGAAGCCGCCGAAGAAGAGATAAATCACGTCTGAGGCATAGGGCGCCGTCGCCGCGCCGATCGTGGCGATGCCGAACACGGGAAACACGGCGATCGGCAGCAGCGCGGTGATGGCGATGTGCACCGCCTCGGTCACCCACCACGCCGCCATCCACACGGTCACGGCCAGCGTCGCGCGCCCGACGGGCGTGAATGCCACGCTGCCACCTTTGCCATCGCTGTACTGCTCGGGCAACAGCAGGTAAGTGAGCAGCGCGAGCAGCGGGCCCATCACTAGCGCAATGCGGCGGGTGCGAGGCGAGAAAGAGCCGGGCAGTGCCTCGTTAGCAGCCATGGGAGCAGACCTTCATCGCTATCTCGCCACCCGTTGCCTGAAACATTTTGCGCTATCGGGCTCGCCCGCTACTCTTTCGTGCCGTGCGGCACGTCACTTGAGCCCTGCCGCTACCATCTTGCGCCGCAGGAAAGCGATCTGCGTCTGCAGCGGCAGGTTCTTCGGGCACAGGTCGTGACAGGCGAGTAGCGACA
>CP070641.1:1313759-1315722 GCA_020354085.1 Pseudomonadota bacterium | reverse complement strand
TGCAGCTGCACGCGCCGTGAAATCGCGGACTCCAGTGTGCGCGGAATCGAAGGACCGATCTATCCCGGCACCTGCCGGCGGCGCGTTAGTGCGCCGGGGCGGATGCAGGCCACGCGTGTGCGCACCGACGGCGCGCGCTTGAGCTTCGAAGACGCGGTACAGGGTCGCATCAGCGCGGATCTGGAGGCGGAGATTGGCGACTTTGTCGTGCGACGTAGTGATGGCCACTACGCGTATCAATTGGCGGTTGTGGTCGACGACCAGGAGCAAGGAATCACCGAGGTTGTTCGTGGTGCCGACTTGCTTGCTTCCACTGCGCGCCAAATCCATGTGCAACAGTTGCTCGGTGCCGCGACCCCACGATATGTGCACCTGCCGGCGGCGGTCAATGCGCAAGGCGAGAAACTGAGCAAACAAACCTACGCCCCAGCCGTATCGCGTACGGCGCCTATTCCTATGTTGCTCGACGCGCTCGCGTTCCTCGGCCATCCAGTGCCGCGCGACGTGCAGGAGGGCGCGCTCGAAGACATTTGGACGTGGGCGATCGCGACGTGGGACTTGGCGCGGGTGCCGCGCGAGCGGGCGATTGCCGTTGCACCGGAGGCGAGCGACGGCAAATGAACACCGCCAAAAAGCGTCGTCTGCTCGCCATTATGGAATTGGGTGGTTACCCGAATTTTATCCCCTTGTATGAACGCATCGGATTCGAAGTGACCTCGGTCGTGTCAGTGCGCAAGGCACTGGGTGTCCTGAGGGAACGGGAGCCGGACGTGGTCGTGGCGGAGTTCAATTATCAATCCGATTTCCGCGATCGCACCAGCAGCCTCGAGTCATTGCTGGCGGTGGTGCAACGCTATCCAGCCATGCGCGTGTTGGTATTCTTCGACAAGGAGCACGCGCACCAGTTGGCACGCCTCCAGGCGCGCTATCCCTTGTACGCTACGCTCAGCTATCCCATCAGCGAGACGGAGTTGCAGAGTTGCCTGCAGCGCGCCTGCGACGAGCCGGATCAAACCGTATAAGAAGTCACGGGTTCGCCGACAAAAGGCGGAATGCGCCCCACCAGCTCCTCCAGCATAATCAGCTCGTCGTCGGTGTGGTTGATGACCTTGGCCTTTTCAATCACCCGTTTCGGATCGGCATAGATGTAGCGCGGCGCCTCGTGATGTTTGGTGCGCACCACTTCGCGATGCTGCGGCGCGCGTACCGCGCTTAACACGGTTTCGCCGTAACAGGTACAGGCATAGGTGCGGGTGGGTTCGGCTTCCAAATACAAACCCGTTCCGCGCACGCCGATTACCGCCGCCGTAGTTTCGAAGCGCCGCGCGCCGAGCCCGGGTGCCAACACCGACAACAGGCGACCGGCCGTGAGCTTGACGCGTTGCACGAGGCTTTTCTCGCCGGCCAACTCCATGCGGCTGCGCTCGCGCAGCAGGTAGGCGTCGAGGCCGACCACGAAGATGGCATGACTATCGGCCCCAGTGGTGATTACATCGCCCGGCAAAACCAAGGAACCAGGCCTGGCTGCCAGGCGGTTTACGCGCACGTCACCCTTCATTTCGTGGATGCCGGAATCTTCCGGGCGGCGTGCGGCGGCGAGCGCGACCTGCAGGGCACCGGTGAGTCCCAGTCCGGTCACAGCGGCGAAGGACAACAGTCGACGCAGCAGGCGGCGACGATCGGCATCATGCAGCATGGCAGGGGCTCCTCGTGGGGTGGCTGTGAGTCTATCGGGTTTCCTATTGGTGGGGCAGTCAGCGTTGCTCAAATCGTCGCGGTAACTGGCCCGACCGTGCAATACTTTGCGCGGACCTACACAAAGGACAAAGGTTTTGCGCAGCAAGACATGTAAGGAATTGCTGGCCATGGATGGTCCGCTGGCTGGTCGCCTGCCGGAGTTTCGCGAACGAATCCAGCAACAGGAAATGGCGGCGCGGATCGAGGAGGCGATCGCGCATCACGG
>CP070641.1:1311674-1313659 GCA_020354085.1 Pseudomonadota bacterium | reverse complement strand
GGTTGGCGGTCACAATGGCTTGCGCGCGACTCGCTACTTTCAGCGCACGCAGGATGGCCGTGACGTGAATCTTGACGGTCGCTTCGGCGAGCCCCAGTTCGCGGCAGATGTGCTTGTTTGACTTACCCTGCACCATCAGCGCAAGCACTTCACGCTGGCGATCCGTCAGGTGCACCTCCTCGCGCGTGGTCGGTGCAGCGGCGCTTTCGGTCGCGAGCATGGCGGGTGGCAGATAACGCCCGCCCGAAAGCACCAACCGCAGCGCGTTCAGCATCACGTCATTCGACGATGACTTCGGAATGAACCCCATCGCGCCGCGCGCGAGTGCCGCGCGTACGGTGCCTGGGTCTTCCAATGCCGAGACCACCACCACCGGCAGGTCAGGGCAGTGACTACGGAGCTTTTCCAGCGTAGCGAGACCGCCGGGCCCGGGTAGGCGGAGATCTAACAGCACAAGATCAATATCGGGTTGCTGTTCGACGAGCCGGTACGCGCTGTCGCAGTCGCCGGCTTCCAGCACCACTGCACCGGGATCGAGATCCGCCAGCAGGTGTCGAAACGCCTCACGGATCAGTGCGTGATCATCGGCGACGAGTACCTTCACTGTTTCTCCTCCGCAACGCTCACTAGTTTTTCTTCTGTCGGCGCCCTACAACCAAAGTATTAGACCGCTTTTGCAACAACACAACAACTCCCGGAATTCCCGCTCCCAACGCCACTCACGACGTTTACCCTGATTTGCCGCAAACAAGACCTAAGTGCTAGTGCGTCTGTCTGATTTCTTCTCGCCGCGATGCGGCGCAGCATGTTGCCATGAATCAGTGAATGACCTAGTCCGCAAGTCATCGAAAAGCAGTGGTGAGATGACGAATCCGAGGAGACAACATGCGCAACTGCAGACAAACAACCTGGATGGCCGTTTATGGGGTGCTGCTGGGTGTGGCGTGCACCGCGATCGGCATGCCGGCCCGCGCCAACAGCTTTGGCGGCGTCCTGCCCGATTCGGCACGGCCGATAGATGAGCTGCATCTTTGCCAGGCGGCTGATGTCGCGAGCGATGCGACCTACGCCTGCCTTCACTACCGTGCCGGCGGGCAACTGTTCCTCGCCCTGTTCAAGGGCGGCACCGTCCCGAAGGCGGTGTATGCGTTGGCGTCCGTCGGCACGACGGGCACTAGCAATCCGACCGGACGCGCGCTGCCGGTGGGCAAACAGGGCTTCGATCTGGAGCGGCCGCAAGGTGTTCCGCCGCAGGCGGTGTATCGCGGTACGGGCGTGTGCCAGGACGAGGCCGGTGCCGAGCTGCCGTGCAGCGTGTTTGAGCACGCCGCGGCACGGCAACCCGAAGCGATGCGTTACTTCGTGTACTACGCACCGGATGGCAGCGGCGTGCGCCAGATCGACACGCTGCCGGCTGGTCGCAATGAACGGGCACTCGAAGCCGAACTCGCCTTTCAGCTCGGCCAGGCGCTGGCAGGCAAAGAATGCTGCCGCGCGCAGGCCCGTGCCTATATGACGCTGGCGGCTTCGCTCTTCCCGGACGATCCGATCTACCGCGCGGCGCTGCAAGCGCTAGCCCCGCCGCCAGCGATGCGGACCTCCGCAACAGTGCCGGCGTGCGTTACGGACAACATGTCCTCGTCGAAGGCCTGTCAATCCGGACCATGAAGCAGGCCGTCATGTCGTCTTCGTCCAAACGTCAGCGAGCGAGGTTACTGCTTGCGAGCGTCGTCACGCGATCTACACCCGTTGAGCAAGTGGTCGGTAACGGAGGTGGTCATGCCTGAAGTCGCGAAACAATACGAGCTGGTCGGCGTGACTCAGCGCGACGCCGCAATGATCGCGCTGGTGGCCCATGCGCAAGGCCTGATCACGCGTCTGGCCATGCTTACCGAGACGGAGCGTGAGGCAGTGCTGGCACTGGTCGTGATCGGCGAGGCGGCGGCTCACTATGCGCGTAGCGCTAGTCCGGATCGCGAGGTCAT
>CP070641.1:1309578-1311574 GCA_020354085.1 Pseudomonadota bacterium | reverse complement strand
GGTCGCGATCGTGGCGATCCTCGGCATCGTGGCGATGGTGGCGTTGTTCGTGCACCGCTTCTTTCACGCGGTGCGGCGGTTTCTCGGTCATAGCATCGACTATGTCGCCTGGTTCGCAACCTTCCTGCCGCTGCTCACCGGGTATCTCGTCGCGCACAGCCCAGTATTCGGCTACGCGATGACGCTCGCGTTGCACATCCTGAGCTTCGAATTGTTTATTGCGCTTATCCCGTTCACCAAGCTGATGCACATGTTCACGGTGTGGGTGGCGCGTTACACCAATGGCGCGACCTTTGGTCGCAAAGGTGTAGTGACATGAGTCGCGGAGCCGGGGCCCCGCGCAACGCGCGGGGATGCGACCGACGAACTGACACAGAACGCCGACAGCAAGCAGCTGCCATCGGCACAACTTCAACGGAGGCGTTCGTATGACAATGTCGCTTCCCCAAGGGGTGAACGCGCTGGTCAACGTCATCGACCGGCCGATCGCCGCCTACTTCAATAGCTGCGTGCACTGCGGGTTCTGTGCGGAGGCCTGCCTGTTCTACACCGAGACGGGCGACCCCAGGTACACGCCAATTCATAAGGTCGAGCCGCTGCGCAAGGTGTGGAAGCAGAACTTCACCTTCTGGGGCAGGCTCCTGCGGGCGCTCGGCTTGAGCAAGCCGCTGACGCTCGAGGAACTCAAGGAGTGGCAGCCGCTCGTGTACGACGCCTGCACGATGTGCGGTCGTTGTTCGACCGTCTGCCCGCTGGGCAATGACATCACCTACATGATTCGCAAGCTGCGTGAGGGCATGGTCGCTGCCGGAGCGGCGCCGGAAGACCTGGAGGGCGCAGCCTTTCGTACGCTCACCGTCGGCAGTCCAATGCAAGTTACGCTCGAGACCATCAAGGCCACGATTCGGCACACCGAGAAGGAGACCGGTATTAAGGTGCCGCTCGATCAGGAGGGGGCAGAGGTGATGATGCTGCTGTCCTCCAACGAGGTGGGCCTCTACCCCGAGATCATGCCGGCGCTGGCGCGTGTTTTCGACAAGGCCAAGGTGTCGTGGACGCTGTGTTCTACCGCCTACGAGGCCACCAACGCCGGAATTCAGATCGGCTCGTCGGACGTTGCGCGCACGCTCGTCCAACGCATTGTCGACGGTGCCGAGCGGCTTAGGGTCAAGATCGTCATCAGCCCGGAGTGCGGGCACGCCTACACGGCGCTGCGTTGGGATGGGCCGAATCTGATCGGGCGTCCGTACGGTTTCAAAGTGCTGCACATTACCGAGTTTCTGGACCAACTACGCGCCGAGGGTCGTCTTACAACCAGCGGCAAAGAGAGTAAGCGCATCACCTATCATGACCCCTGTCAGATCGCGCGGCGCGGCGGCGTGGTTGAGCCGCCGCGCAATCTGATCAAGATGGTGGCGGACAATTTCGTCGAGATGGACGAAACCGGCACCGCCAACTGGTGCTGCGGTGGCGGCGGTGGCGTGTCGAGCATCGAGCGCGCCATACCCCTGCGCCGGCGCGTGTTCAGCAAGAAGAAGAGCCAGCTCGACGCCATCAACGTGAAGAAGGTGGTGACGACCTGCGCGAATTGTCGGCACATGATCGAGGACGGCGTCGAGTACAACAAGATGGACGTCGAGGTCGTGAGTCTTACGGAAATGTTGGCGGAACACGTGCAAACCTAGTTTCGAGTCGCGGGTTTCGTGTTTCGGGTTGGTCGCGAGGCCCGGGGCGCGAGACCAGAGACCTGAGACTGCTTTTCGGAGAAAAGCCATGGCAACGCAGAGAATCGTCGTCGATCCCATCACCCGCATCGAAGGGCATCTGCGCATCGAGGCGCAGACCGACGAACGCGGCATGATTACCCAGGCCTCGAGCGCCGGCACCATGGTGCGCGGCATCGAGATCATCCTGCGCGGGCGCGACCCGCGCGACGCCTGGGCCTTCACCCAGCGCATCTGCGGCGTGTGCACCACGGTGCACGCCATCGCGTCGA
>CP070641.1:1307475-1309478 GCA_020354085.1 Pseudomonadota bacterium | reverse complement strand
GTTAGACTCCAGGCCTCGGGCACAGAAACCTTAAGCCTGCAACGTGAAACCTGAAACCCAAAGGACCGCTCGCCACTGGCTCGAGCAGATTCGCGCTCTGCCGCTGCCGCCCAAGGTGCGCATCATGAACGTGTGCGGTGGCCACGAACGGTCCATCACCATGGCCGGCCTGCGCGGTGCCCTGCCGAGCAACGTCGAACTGATTCCCGGCCCAGGTTGTCCGGTGTGCGTGTGTCCGGAAGAAGACGTCTACCAGGCGATTCAGCTCGCGCTGCACGAGAACATCATTCTGGTCGCGTTCGGCGACATGCTGCGCGTGCCAGTGAATGTGCCGAAGAAGGATGCGCGCTCGCTCGAACAGGCCAAGGCCCTGGGCGCCGACATCCGCCCGATCGCCTCGCCCACGGAAGCGGTGGCGATCGCGCGTAGCAATCCCGATCGACCCGTGGTGTTCTTTGCCGCGGGCTTCGAGACCACGACCGCACCAGTCGCCGGCATGCTGGCGGAAGGCGTGCCGGAAAATCTATTCGTCCTACTCAGTGGGCGCCTGACATGGCCGGCTGTGGCGCTGTTGCTCGATTCCGAGAAACCCGGGTTCGACGCCTTGATCGCACCGGGTCATGTGTCGACGGTCATGGGGCCGGAGGAATGGGAATTTGTCGTCGCCAAGCACGGCTTGCCGGCTGCGGTGTGCGGCTTCACGCCCGAGAGCCTGCTCGCCGGCATGTATTCGGTGCTGCGCCAACGCATCGAGAATCGGCGTTTCCTCGACAACTGCTATCCGCACGTCGCCCAAGCCGGCGGCAACCCGACCGCCAAGCGCTGGCTTGCACAGACTATGGATGTGACCGACGCTAACTGGCGCGGCGTCGGCACGATCCCGCGCTCCGGATTCGCGCTCAAGCAGTCGCTGAGCGCGCACGATGCACGCAGGCAATTCCCTTCCTATGAAAACAGCTCGCGCAAACGCGCGGGACAGATGCCGCCCGGTTGCGACTGCGCGCGCGTGGTGTTGGGCAAGATCTATCCCAACGAATGCATCCTCTACGGGCGCGCCTGCACACCGCGTCATCCGATCGGACCCTGCATGGTCTCGGACGAAGGCGCCTGCCGTATCTGGTGGGCGAGCGGCGTGCGCGAGGCCGCTTTCGACGTCCTGTCTCCCGCGGCGCTCGCACATTCATGATGCGTCGCCAAAATTGCCGCCACGGCAGGTTGAGCGCTAAATTCCCGAAATAATGTCTTCGGTCGAACCGACACTTGCGGCGCTGCCCAACCCGGTGCTGCGCTATTTCCTCGCAACGCGCCCGCCGTTTCTCACGGTGACCCTGTTCGGCTGTCTCATCGGTCTTGGCAGTGCTTACGCAAACAATGTACCAGTCGATTGGCTCAAGGCCGTGGCCACAATCGTGTTCGCCCTCGTGGCCCATGCGGGGGTGAACGTCTTCAACGATTACTACGACGCCCTGAACGGCACCGACGATGCCAACACCGACCGGCTGTTCCCCTTCACCGGCGGCAGCCGCTTCATCCAGAACGGCGTGCTCACCACAGCGCAGACCGCACGCTTCGGTCTTGTGCTCTTTGTGATCGTGATGCTCGCCGGCATCTGGCTCATCGGGGTTTCGGCGCCGGGACTGCTTTACATCGGACTGGCGGGTTTGTTCATTGGATGGGCCTATTCGGCGCCACCATTGAAACTGAACAGCCGTGGTTGGGGCGAGCTTTGCGTCGCGGCCGGGTTCGCGCTCATCGTCATCGGCACCGATTTCGTCCAGCGCGCGACGTTTGCCTGGTTTCCGGTGATCGCAGCGGTGTCCTACGCGCTGCTTGTAACGAACATCCTCTACATCAACCAGTTTCCCGATCGCAAGGCCGATGCGCTTGCCGGCAAGCGTCACTGGGTCGTGCGCCTGCCGCCGGCCAAGGCGCGCTGGGGTTATGTGCTGATTGCTGGTGCGGCCTGTCTCTGGCTGCTCGGCGCGGTAATCGTCGGTGCGCTG
>CP070641.1:1305356-1307375 GCA_020354085.1 Pseudomonadota bacterium | reverse complement strand
ACGAGTTCCCGACTGGTCAGACGTGTCCGCGCCGCCGACTTGCGAACCATGTCAACACTGGCAATAAGAGGAGGAGGGGCGCGCCCAGCAGGCCGGCTTTCAATGGCAGTGAAGCGGAGGATTCCAGCGCGATCTGCCATGATGTGCCGGCGCTCCATCCGCTCGCACGCAGTGCTAGCGGAATGAGGACGCCGGCGATGGCGGCGAAGGCGGGGCAGGCCACGATCGCGATAAGCAACCAGGATAACCACCCGGTGCTGCGCCATAGTGCTGGAATGTTTGCCGGAATAGCGGCAAGCAGCGGCAACAGCAGGAAGAACAACAACCAACCGCGCGAATCCCCGTCGAGGCCGATTGGCAGCATCGCCGTGGCAATCAGTACGCCCCAACTGATGGCCTGAGCGTAGAGGTAGAAGCGGTAGGTGTTCACGTAGGTTTGGCTATTTGCCGGGGCAGGGTAACCGGGCGGCGACCGGGGCGTAAAGTCGGCGATCCTGAGCCTTGAGGAATAGCAGCGGCCGAGGGCGGTGTGGCGATGGGGGGGGCGGGGTTGCGCGGCCAAGGGGTGGTCTAGACGCCGAAGCCTGGTTAGATATACAGTATTGGCATGGAACCCCTCACCAAGCGTCAGGCCGAGATTCTGGCCCTGATTCGCAAGTTCCAGGCCGAGTCCGGTCGTCCGCCGACGCGCGCCGAGATTTGCGAGGCCTTCGGCTTCAGCTCGCCGAACGCGGCGGAGGAGCACCTGCGCACGCTCGCGCGCAAGGGGGCAATCGAGATGATCCCGGGGCTGTCGCGCGGCATCCGCGTGCTGAAGACCCAGCGTGGCGTGGATGCGGCCGAGCCGGGATTGCCAGTGGTAGGGCGGGTTGCGGCCGGCAGCCCGATCCTCGCCGAGGAAAACGTCGAGGAGCGTTACCAAGTCGATGCGCGCCTATTCAGCCCACGTGCCGATTATCTGCTGCGCGTGCGCGGTCACAGCATGCGCGATGCCGGCATTCTCAACGGCGATCTCCTGGCCGTGCACCGTGCCGCCGAGGCGGCGAGCGGGCAGATCGTGGTCGCGCGCCTGGACAACGACGTCACGGTCAAACGCTTCCAGCGCCGCGGCCATACGGTGCGTCTGCTCCCGGAGAATCCCGACTTCGAGCCGATCGAGGTCGATCTACGCAACGAGCCGTTCGCCATCGAAGGCATCGGCGTCGGCGTCATCCGCACCAAGCCACGATGAACCTGCCGGATCTTTTGCAACGCGCCGACATCTGGCGCGGCGGCAGCGCTCCCCCTGTGCAAGCACTGCCTTCGGGCTTCGCCGCGCTTGATCGCTTGCTGCCCGGCGGCGGTTTGCCGCGCGGGGCGTTGACAGAGATCGTGATTGCGCGCGAAGGCATCGGCGAGCTTTCCTTGCTCCTGCCCGCGCTCGCGCGCGCCACCGAGGACGAACGTTGGCTGGTGTTCATCGCGCCGCCGCATGTTCCTTACGCACCGGCACTGGCGCGCGCCGGAGTCAATCTTGCGCGCATGCTCGTTGTGCACCCGCGCAATGCGCAAGAAGGCCTATGGGCGGTGGAGCAGGCCCTGCGCGCCGGTACCGCAAGCGTGGTGCTCGCCTGGTTGGCGCACGCCGATGCCAAGGCCTTGCGCCGCTTGCAGCTTGCAGCCGAGGCTGGCGAATCGCTTGGCATTCTTTTCAGGCCGGCGCGCGGTATCGAGGAGAACTCGCCTGCGGCGTTGCGCTTGAAGCTTGAACCCGCCAGTTTGGAGGGAGCGCGCGTGGCGGTGCATGTTCTCAAGCGTCGCGGTGGTTGGCCGACCGGTCCGGTATTGGTGGAAGTGGATCATGCTGTGGCTCGCCCTCTATCTCCCAGAGCTTCCGCTCGAAGTCTTCACGCGCGCCGAACCCGCGTCTGAACCGTTCGTCGTCTCCACGGCGGAGGAACGAGCGCCGCAGGTTCTGATCGCCAACCATGCCGCGCTATCAGGCGGCGTGCGGTCCGGCATGAATCTGAGCGCGGCATA
>CP070641.1:1303219-1305256 GCA_020354085.1 Pseudomonadota bacterium | reverse complement strand
GCGGGGCCGGCGAACTCTGCAAGTACAGCGACGGTGGACGAACGCGAGAGAAACACGGTGTCCGAAGGCAGCAGGCGACGCGCCACGAGGACAGTGTTTGCAGGCAGTTTCTCGAGGCTGTGTGCGTGAATTCCGGCTAAGGACAGCAATAACCTGCGCGATAGATCATCTATGTCGTCTCCACGCTCCCGCAGCACTTCATTGCTCATGTCTCTGAATCTGCGCGCCAGCAGTCTGAAGACCGTTCTGACCACCTGCTCGGCGTTGATGAGCTCTGCTTCCAGGATCCGTTTCAGTTCGTCAACGACAGAGGCGTCAAGGAGCATTGCCTCCTGGGCGAGGAAGATATCCGCAGACTGCTGACCCAACTGACGCTCAATCTGCTGCGCGTCGATCGTCAGGCTCTGCCGCACAGCGTCGATTGCCGCGTCGATTCTGGCCTGCTCTTCACCGATCTGGGCGCGGTCTATTACGTAGAGTTCCGAGTCTCGCTGAAGCACGTCTATGTAGACGAATGCCTTCCCTTTGGCCAGCCCAGGTGATACTCCTGTCCCGACCAGCGTAAGCATATTGTCTTTTCCCGGCTCAGCCCTCATCAGTCGCATCTCTTTCCACAGGACGGCGGCACTTTGGCCAATCCCGTCAAGGCAGAACGCAGCCATCCTGTCGCCTACGGTAAGGCCGATCACATTGCCAGTCGTTTCCGGAATAATCAAGGTGAGCGGTCTCCGGCACCCTCACAGCGACGCAAGCTCCGTTGGCCGGTCGATAGCCGCGATCGCACTCCCATCCGGATCCGTACGAAGAGTCCGTCAAATATCCGTGTGCTGGTACCGGGATGGCGACGCAGGTCGCGTCCACCGGTTGATACCCCCGCTCGCATTTCCACCTGTCGCCGGAGGAAGTGAGATAGGCGTTCGACGGCACCTCGACAGTGAGGCAGCTATCACCGGCGGCGCGATATCCCCGCTCGCATTTCCACCTGTCGCCGGAGGAATTCATATAACCGTTTTTCGGCACCCTGATTGCCGTGCAGGTTTCATCCGCCACCCGATAACCGTGACGGCAGTTCCAACCGCGTCCGTAGGGAGTATTTGTCGGGTAGGCATTTGCCGGTACCTGGACGGCGGCGCAGGCCCCGTTTGCCTCTCGATAGCCTCGATTACACTCCCATCCGCTCCCGTAGCTCTTGGCGCGTGCATTTTCGGGCACCGCGACGGGACCACTCTCGGCGAACAGAAGGCCGGGAACAGCTCCCACGAGTGCCAAAAGAATCCGCGAGTGAATGCCTAAGGCATGTGGTTGTGGCGTTTTATTCATGAATCATTCCTTACTGTGGACGCTGTGGACGCTGTGGACGCCGGGCGCCGCCCCAAGTGCGTGGTGTTACGCGGCTTGCGCCAATGGCGTGGTGATCTGTGATAGAGGTGGGATCAAGGGGTCAGAAATCGGGAAATTTCGTGCAGCTAGACGCAGCAGCAATCTGGAGCATCGGCGTGCCACGCCGTCCCTGCACGGCAGCGACCTGGAGTTGTTCAGCGCGGGTCGGCGAGTTTTCGTCAACCCGCGTGAACATGTGTCATTACACGTTTACCACGTGAGCGGTTTAGCCGCCACGGTCGTCTTCATCCGTGCCTGGGTACGGCAAGCGCAAGTTGGGGCGGTTGAGCGGCGTGTCCTGATACGCAGGGTCGATGGTGGTGATGAGATGCTCCGGTTCATGTAAGCGATGGCTCTGGGTCTGATCGCGCGGCAGCGGATCTTTGGCCAGCCAATTCAGATATTCGAATTTGATGGTGGGTATCGCATCGGAAGGTGACGATCTGGACATGGTGATCTCCTGTGACTCATCGCCTGCCGCTTGTATGGCTGCACGTTGTGCGCCGCTTCCTGCGGAAGCTCCATCCTTTTATAAAGGCGCCGATCGGCGGCAAAGGGTCTGGCGATGGTCGAATGATAAGTATAGGCCTTTTCCCGAGGAATAGCCGATCATATTTATTGATGAGGCGGATGCGGTTCGATGTCGAATCGTATCGT
>CP070641.1:1301079-1303119 GCA_020354085.1 Pseudomonadota bacterium | reverse complement strand
CAAGGCGGGCAGCCCCGCCTCTGCGGCATGCAGGCGCGTGAAGCCGAAGCGGCCGCGATCGGAGATATGGATATGCTCGATCGGATAGGCGGCCAGGCGCGTCACCGCCTCCCAAATACCGAGCCCTTCGAAGATGCGTCGCGATCCGAAGGCGAGCGCGACCGCGCGATCGTCGTAGCTCGGTTGCGCCGCAGAGCTTAATGGCACGGCCTCTATGATCGCGACCCGCAGGCCGCTCTGGCCGAGGGCGCAGCCCAGGCTCGCCCCCACTAGGCCACCACCAATGATCAGAATGTCATAGTCGGTATTCACCAGTCGTTGGTCTCAGGCTAATGACTTGAAACCTGCAACGCTTAACTGCGCATCAAAGCCTCGATCTCGTCGATGCGCTTGGGCACTTCGCGCGACAAGACCTCACATCCATCGCGCGTCACCGCCACATCGTCTTCGATACGAATGCCGGTGTGGCGGAAACCGGCCGGGATGTCCTTACCGTCGGCGATATAGAGCCCGGGCTCGACCGTCAGCACCATGCCCGGCTCGAGCATGCGCCAGTCATCGGCGATCTTGTAATCGCCCACGTCGTGCACATCCATGCCCAACCAATGGCCGGTGCGATGCATGTAGAAGCGCTTGTAGTCACCGTTCTCAATATGGCCGTCGACCTCGCCTTTGAGCAATCCTAGGTCCCTGAGGCCTTGAGTCAGGATGCGGACCGCGGAATCGTGCGGCTCGTTCCAATGCTTGCTGGGGCGCACCTGCTCGATGGCGGCGGCCTGCGCAGCCAATACGATTTCGTAAACCGCACGTTGCTCCCCGCTGTACCTGCCGTTGACCGGAAAGGTACGCGTGATGTCGGAAGCGTAACCATCCATCTCTGCGCCGGCGTCGATCAATAATAAATCACCATCCTTAAGCTCGGCGCGGTTCTCAGTGTAGTGCAGGATACAACCGTTAGCGCCGCCACCGACGATCGGCGAGTAGGCGGGAAACGACGCGCCGCCTTTTTTGAACTCATATAGCAGCTCGGCCTCAATCTCATACTCCATCATCCCGGGGCGACACATCTGCATCGCACGCCGATGGCCGGCGCCGGCAACCTTGCAGGCGCGGCGCATCAGCTTGAGTTCATCCGGGCGCTTAATCAGACGCATCTCGTGCAGGATGTGATTGAGGTCGACGAACTCCCCCGGTGCGTGCACGCCATTGCGGCTCTTGCCGCGCACTTCGTTGACCCAACCCATGAGGCGCTGGTCGAAGCCCCGAAATCGGCCCATGCTGTAGAAGACCTTTTCGCGATTCTCGAGCAACCCGGGGAGTATCTCGTCGATGTCATCGATCGGAAAGGCGTCGTCGGCCCCGTAGATCTCACGCGCGCCGTCCACGCCGGCGCGTCGACCATCCCAGATTTCTTTTTCCGGATTGCGCTCGCGACAAAACAGAATGTAGGCGCCGTGCTCGCGCCCGGGCACCAACACCGCAACCGCGTCCGGTTCGGGGAAATGCGTGAGATAGTAGAAGTCGCTATCGGGACGATACGGAAATTCCACGTCGCGATTGCGCTTGCGTACCGGCGCGGTCGGGATGATGGCGATGCCACCGCCCATTTGCGCCATGAGGTCGCGACGCCGTTCGGCGAAAGGCTTCTGGTCCATGACTGGCATTATGCCAAAAAGCGACCCACGGCCGGTGGAGGTCTTTCCGGCCCGGGTTAGGTGCGCCCGCCCCGCAGATTCCAGGGTAGCCCGAGCCGGCTTGCCGGCACTGGACTTTGGCAGTGACTCACCTACCCTTTTCACAATACGGGGTCTGCTTGCTGGACGCTCGGTGTCATCGGCACGGTAGAATGGTGCCCCCGCGAGAAACACGATTCCTGATCAAACTAGGAGAACTCCATGCACTTCTTTCGCCGCTTAAGCAAGCCAATCGCGCACATCCTGACGTTGGGTGTGTTGGCCATGAGTCTGCACATGCCGCTGGCCCACGCCGGTTTAGCGACGACCGAAAGCGTCGTCGCAGGTGATGCGTCGCAGCGCGAGC
>CP070641.1:1298890-1300979 GCA_020354085.1 Pseudomonadota bacterium | reverse complement strand
TACACAGATAGCTGAGACCCGCTGCTCCCACGCCAATCCATCGGACGTGGGTAACCGTGTTTGGCCCACATTGGCTGCCGTTGCGTTGCCAAGGCTTCATGCGTCGTCGGTCCGGCATGGCCACTCAAGAGCTCGGCAGATACTGCCCGCAGACGCAGCAAAAAGGGACCGCGTGGCGGCCAGATTCATTGGTTGAGGATTTGGCCAAGCGAGCGTGATTGGAGTCGATTTGTCCCAGGAGGCGTAATCAATGAGTTCGAAGAACTTCAATGTGGTGGCGGTACAGAAGACCGAGGCGCCCAAAGGTGCTCCGAGGGGCACATGGTACCGCTACGTGATCGAAGGTGGTACGCGGCGTTCGCGCATCACGGGCTGTCGCAGCGGCTCAAAGGAACAGGTGCAGCGCCACGCCGAAGGATTTGCTGACGAGCTCAACGCCCGGGCGCGTCGCGGGTATTCGGTGTTTGCCCCGCGCCGTGGCGCCAAGCCGAAGCAATAGATACACCTAGTTTCTTATTTCTGATCCCTTCGAGCCGTCTAGACGCGAAGGCGCCAGGTGCAGTGATGACGGGATTTCTCGTGCGCATCGTCATTGTTGCCATCGGATTATGGCTCGCGACCGTTATGGTCCCCGGGATCGCCATTGAGCTACCGTGGACTTTGCTCGCCGCGGCTGTGCTCCTGGGAATTGTCAACGCCACGGTACGACCCTTGGTGGTATTGCTTACCCTACCGGTTACGGTCGTCACACTAGGGCTGTTTCTCCTCGTCATCAACGCCGCCATGTTTGCGCTGGTGGCCTGGATGTTCGCGGGGTTCGCGGTAAGCGGATTCTGGTCAGCGTTTTTCGGCGCCTTGATCGTGAGCCTAACGGGTTGGATCGCTTCTTATTTCATCGGCCCGCGCGGGCGTGTGGAGGTCATTTACGTTCGCCGCCGGCTTCACTAGGGCCGGCCATACCCTCCGGGCCGGGACGGCCCGTAATACTTGCGTGATCGTCCGGTCATATACTGGCGGCAGGCCGGAGGCACACAGAAGGGGCGCCACCTTCTCGTCGTTTCGAGATGACCGGGACATCGCGCGCGTTGTTGAATTACATCTGCGCGACGTGAATCCAGCCATCCACGACTGGCGTAATCCGGCCGCCAAGATGAGCATCCGGCGCGTTCATTAGGGCGCTCGGCGCGCCCCGCGCACACAGCTAATCGGCTGTCTGCGCGTCAGCGCTCGAGCTCCAGATATCGGGCGCGCGGCCACGGCTCAAACCGGGAATCGCCTCGCGCAAGGGAATGGGACGGCCGAGGCCAAAGCCTTGTCCGAAGTCGACGCCCAGTTTCTGCAGGGCCTGGGCGATGGCCTCACCCTCGACGTACTCAGCGATGGTGGTCTTACCCATGACGTGCCCGAGCGTATTAATGGCGCTGACGAAGGCATGGTCGAGCGTGTCTTCGACGATGTCCTTGACGAAGCTGCCGTCGATCTTGAGAAAGTCGACCGGTAGGGTCTTGAGGTAACCAAACGATGACAGGCCGCTACCGAAGTCATCGAGGGCGAAGCGAAACCCGGCGCCGCGTAGCGTCTCGATTAACGGTACCGTGCGCTGTAGGTTCGAAATCGCCTTGGTTTCCGTGATCTCAAAACATATCTGCCTGGGGTTGAGCCGATGGTGCTGGGCTTGGATCAACACGTAATCGCGTAGACTCGGATCATTGATCGAGTCGCCGGACAAGTTGATGGTAAGCAGCAGATCGTCGTGCGCGCCTGGATTTGACCGGGTTAGGTTGCCGAGACCGGCGAATACGGTAGCGATTACCCAGCGGTCGATTGCGCCCATGAGGTTGTAGCGCTCGGCCGCGGGAATAAAGGCCCCAGGAAGCACCAGCTCACCGTCGCGTGCGCGATAGCGCGTGAGGATCTCGAAATGCGTGGCCGGTCGGTCCCGTGCGTCGAGTTTTAGGATTGGCTGACAGTAGAGTTCGAAGCCATCCTCTTCCAAAGAGCGGCGAATCTCCGAGACCCATTGCAGCTCGCTATGGCGCCGTACCAGCTCACTGTCATCCGGAGTGTGGACATGAATGCGGTTGCGGCC
>CP070641.1:1296684-1298790 GCA_020354085.1 Pseudomonadota bacterium | reverse complement strand
TGGGCCTTGTGCAGGATGCGCTCCATGGCCTCATCACCGATCAATGGCGCGTAGTCCCGAATGTCGACCAGCCACGAATACTTTTTCATTGCGTCTCCTCGCGGCGGCCGATCCGGGCCCGCGACCCGGCGACCGCCTGTTCCGGTGTCTGCGTGCTGACGACAATGCACGAGCCGAACTCCAATGCTGCCGGCGTGGTCGGCCGTGGCACGAGGTCAATGAACCAGTGAGATGACCCCCTCACGTGTGACGCGACCTTGCTCTCTTATACGACACCCCCGCTCATCGCTTCTTGATGCGCATCAATTCACTCAACGACTCGTAACCACCTTTCCGCTGCTCTTGTCGAACACGTGCAGGCACGCGGGTCGGATAGAAAAGTACGCGCGCTGACCGGGGTTGATCTGCTCCCCTGGAGCGGCGCGTCCTTTGATGCGCTGATCCTGCCACGCGCCGACGACCCAAAGCTCCGCACCGGTGGGCTCGGCCAGCAGCACCTCGGCCGCGATGGCGTGATCGGCGGGCCTGGCAGTCACGCGCACGTCGGCAGGACGGATGCCCAGCCACAGGCGACCCAGCAGCTCCGGATCAACGCGTTCGCGCGCTGCCGCCAGCTCCGTGCAGCGCGCCCCGTCCAACACAATCATCGGCGGAGCTCCGATGAAACTCGCGACAAACAAATTGGCAGGCTGCTCGTAGATTTCGAGCGGTGTGCCGCACTGCTGGATCTGCCCATGGTCAAGCAACGCAATTCGGCCCGACAGCGCGAGCGCTTCTTCCTGATCGTGCGTCACGTAAACCGTGGTGATACCGAGTTCGGCGTGCAGGCGCTTAAGCTCCTCGCGCATCTCCAGGCGCAGGCGTGCGTCAAGATTGGACAGCGGTTCGTCCAACAAGAATACACGCGGCTTGCGCACCAGTGCGCGACCGAGTGCGACGCGCTGCCGTTGACCGCCCGACAGTTCCCGCGGTTTGCGCTCGAGCAGCTCAGTCAAGCCGAGCTGCTCCGCGGTAGCCGCCACGGCGGTGTCGATCGCCGCCCGTACCAGGCGCTTGTTCTTGAGCGGAAACGCCAGGTTCTCGCGAACGGTCATATGCGGATAGAGTGCGTAGCTTTGAAACACCATCGCGACATCGCGCGCCGTCGCGCCGAGCTCGGTGACACGCTGGCCGTCGAAGAAGATGTCGCCACCGCTCGGCGTCTCGATACCGGCGATGAGATTGAGGATGGTCGACTTGCCGCAACCGCTGGGGCCGAGAAACGTAAAAAACTCTCCGCTTGCGATGTTGAGGTCGAGTGCCGGTAACACCGTTACCGTCCGGAAGCGCTTCTGCACCGCCTGCAGTCGAATCGCGGTCATACTTTAGCCCTTCACCGCACCGGCCGTGAGGCCTTCGACGATGCGCCGCTGGAATATGACGGCCAGCGCCGCTAGCGGCAACGTGACAACCACCGAGGCCGCGGCGATTTCGCCCCACGGCACCACGTGCAGCCCCGGAAACAACGCGATGCCGACCGGTATGGTGCGTGAGGCCGTGGTGGCGCTGAATGACAGCGCGTAGAGAAACTCATTCCAGCAAAAGATAAACACCAGGATTGCCGCCGCCAACACGCCCGGCATGCTAAGCGGCAGTATCACGCGGTAGAACGCTTGCAGATTGCTGCACCCGTCGACGCGCGCCGCCAAATAGATCTCGCGCGGGACCTGATGGAAGAAGTTGGTGAGCAACCAGATCGCCAGCGGCAAGGCGAACGTTGTATAGGTGATGATCAAAGCAGTCAGGGTATCGCGCAGCCCCACGGCGTTGATGATGAGAAAGAGAGGGCTGACCGTTGCGATCGGTGGAAACATCGATACCACCAGCACCACAGCGAGAACTAACGGCGTATGGCGCACGCGCAACCGTGCGAGCGCGAAGGCCGCAAGCGCACCGATTGCGACCGCCAACAGCGTACTCGCGGCCGCGACGATCGCGCTGTTGGCGATGATGCGCAGAAACGGCGAACCCTCGAACACCGCCACATAGTGCGCGGCGCTGACCGTGCTCGGCAGCAGGGGCGGCAATTGCGTCAGCGCCGCTGCCGGCTTCACCGAGGTGATGATG
>CP070641.1:1294456-1296584 GCA_020354085.1 Pseudomonadota bacterium | reverse complement strand
GGTGCGCCTCACCGTCCGCTACCGCCAAAAGATCTGGCGCGACTGGATGTTCTACGAGATCGCGCCGCAGGTAAGCTATCGGCGTGAGCGCGACTTCGATTTCATGCCCGGCATCCTCTTGCGCCTGGAGATGATATTCGGCCGCTACGAGGGCACGGGTGTGTAGTGCGCCTTGCGCGGTCACCAGCACCAAACAAGCCCAAGGAACCCAACAGATCTGCGCTCTTACCAACCCCCGCAATCGGCGTAGAATCGCCCCGACCTGCAGTCGAGCTCCATGGACAAGGACGGCAGACGCATGGCCGATATCTATAGGTGCTTCGGCAAGGACAGTATTTGCGGCCACCGTGTTCCATGACTGAAAAACTGAATAGCCGATCGGATCCAAGGTCATCGTGACGGAGACGGTCAAATCGCTTCCCGGCGGCGTCTTCGCAGCGATCCCGACGCCGATGCGTGACGACCTAAGCGTCGATCACGCGCTCCTGGCAGAGCATTCTCGCTGGCTGCTCGCCAACGGTTGCGACGGCTTGCTCGTGCTCGGCACCACCGGCGAAGCCAATTCGTTAAGCGTGACCGAGCGTATCGAACTGCTAGATCGCTTGGTCGCAGATGACCTACCGGCGAAACGATTGCTGTGCGGCACGGGATGCTGCGCGCTGCCCGATACGGTGGCGCTTACGCGCCACGCCTTGGCAAACGATGTCGGCGGTGTATTGATATTGCCGCCCTTCTACTACAAGAACGTCAGTGACGACGGTCTATACGCCGTCTACGACCAACTCATTCAGCAGATCGGGGATACACGCCTAAGAATTTTTCTTTATCACTTCCCCCAGATGTCCGGTGTGCCAATCTCGCACGCACTAATCGAACGCCTCGTGCGGGCCTATCCCGCGACCGTGGTCGGCATGAAAGACTCAAGCGGCGATTGGGACAACATGCGCACCACATGCGAACGGTTACCCGGATTTCGCGTATACGCCGGCAGTGAGCAATATCTGCTTCCGATCCTCCGCGCCGGTGGCGTTGGCTGCATTTCCGCCACTACCAACGTCACAGCCCCGCTCGCCGCCCGAGTCTACGCGGATTGGCACGCGCCCGATGCGGAGGCTCATCAGGCGCGCGTAAACGAAGTGCGGGGAGCAATTGAATCGTACTCGGCCATCCCAGCACTCAAGTTCCTCATGGCCGAACGCAGAGGTCTGGCGTCGTGGCGCAACATGCGACCTCCCCTTATGCCGCTGGCCAATGAGCAGGCACGCGAGCTGTCGGCACGACTGGCGCGGCTTAGGTTTCCAATTTCCGCCCGCTCGACGGAGCAAAGCTAGCCATCGAGATTCGATTGCTCTCAGCCATTGTCGGCGGAATGCATTGTGTCCGCCTCCGACGTCTCACGCTCGCGCGAGACGCTGGCCAGATCCTCCAACCGACGAGCGGCTTTGGTCACTTGTTCGGCGGTGCGGCGCACGTTGCTCAACATGTCGAGCGTGTCCACCATTTGCCGCACCGGGACGCGCCCGTCGGTGCCGGCGCGCAGCAATTCGCCTTTGAGCGTTTGGTAGCGTTCCTGCAGTCGGTCCAGCTCTCGCGCGAGAGCTTCACCGTCATAGCCGTCCCCTTCGACATTGGCCACCTCAATCAGGCCCGCAATGGCGGCCTTGAATTCGTTGATGCGATTACCGATATCGAATGCCGGCAATGGCGCGGCATGACTCAGTGCGCGGGCGATCGTTTCGCTCAGCTCGGCAGTCTCGGTGTAATAGCGCGATACACGCAGCGCATTTGGCAATACGTGATCGAGCTCGGCCGGTAAATGGCTGTGCTGGAGCAGCTTGCTGTACTCCCCCACCGCGTCCACCAAGCGATCGAGAATCTCCTTGTCGATGGTCAGGCGGCGGCTGGGCGCCAATTCGCTCGACAAGGCGCCTTTGGCCATGCGCCGCGCAATGGCCCCGATGCGCGCCAACTCATGGCTGAGTGCCGCGATTGCCAGCACCGGCGTGGCGACCACGTTGCGATCCAGGAACTGCGGCCGCGCCTCGTCTTCTTCTTCAGCACGGAAACGTTGCTCGAGAAAGCCGACCAAACGGTTCGTCATAGGGGCGACCAGCGCGACCCCTAGGAC
>CP070641.1:1292204-1294356 GCA_020354085.1 Pseudomonadota bacterium | reverse complement strand
CGGTCTTGACCGAGGCGAAATACGGCCGATCGGGCACGTAGGCGAGCGTCAGGCCGAAACGCGCGGGGTCCGCGATGATGTTCTTCACTGCCTGCAGCTTGGGGAAATAATTGCGCGTCTCGCGCGGCATCCACAGTTTCTCGTAGGTGATGGGGCGTTTTTTCTTGCGGTTGCGCGCAATCGAGCGGCTCAACCCGTTTTCGCCGAAGTTGTACGCCGCGAGTGCAAGATCCCAGGCGCCGAACATCTCGTGCAGGTCCTGGAGATAGTCGAGCGCGGCATTTGTCGCTGCGATCACGTCGCGGCGCCCGTCGTACCAGTAATTCTGACGCAATCCATAGGTCTTCGCGGTCGAGCGGATGAACTGCCACATGCCCGAGGCATGCGAGCGCGAGTAGGCGTAGGGGTTGTAGGCGCTCTCGATTATGGGCAGCAGCGCGATCTCGCTCGGCATGTTGCGGCGCTCGACCTCCTGCGCGACGTAGTACAGGAAGTGGCTGCCCATCTCGACCATGAACTCGACGTATTCCGGGTGTTCCGCGTACCACCGCTCCCACATCCGGACGCGGCGGTTGTCCATATCCGCGATGCCGAAGCCTGCGCGCAGCCGTTGCCAGATGGCGGGCGGGGGCGATGCCGCTTTCTCTTCGGCGTGAGCAGGTGCCACCGTCGTGCCGGCGAGCGGCGCGTCCTCGATCGTGGCCGGCGCATAACGCGCGGGTGCCGCCTCGAGCGCCGCTTCAGGTGCGGGTGCTTCTTGTTCCAGGGGGACCTGCGCGCAAGCGCCCAGCCAGAGCGCGGCGAAGGCTATCCACGGGACTCTACGGTGCATGCCGTTCTTTCTTGAGTGCTTGCTTGTTTCAGGCAGACGGCCGCATCGTAACCAAGGGCGATGAGGCCGTCAAGGCGTTTTTATTTAAAAATCAGTAGAATCCGATCAAAACTGCAACCAATTTCACAGATTAATGCTGCAGGAGGCCCTTGCAGTGATGCTTTTCACAATCTCAGGGGTGCCTCAACAGCTGAATTTTGAATTTTGGGCATTGGTCGTTTTGTCTGCGCCAACCTAACGGTGTTCGGGGTCAGGGTGCAAAGTTCAAAGTTCAAAGTTCAAAGTTCAAGGTTCAGTGCTCTAGATCTGCGTTTATCTGCGTGTATCTGCGGTTAAGTGCTTTTGGCCTTCCGATTCACGATTTACGATTCACGAGTTTTGCGCGTTTATCTGCGGTTAATTGTTTCTCGCTCTTAGAACTGGTTCTTCCACTCGCGAATTGCGCCCAGCACTGCGACCGGCGTATCCAGTTTTTTTCCGGCCTTCGCGCTGGCCGATCGCACGATTGCCGGCTCAGTGCAGCGCACGAACGGATTGGTCGCGCGTTCCTGCCCGATGCTCGAGGGCAACGTGGGCTGGCCCAGTTCGCGCAACTTTGCCGCCTTTGCCTCCAGTTCGCGCAGCGCGGCGTTGTCCGGATCGGCAGCCCGGGCGAAACGGATGTTGGAGAGCGTGTACTCGTGGCCGCAATAGACGCGGGTATCGTCCGGAAGCTGCATCAGGCGCGAGAGCGAGTCGAACATCTGCTGGGGCGTGCCTTCGAAGAGTTTGCCGCACCCAACCGCGAACAGCGTATCCCCCGAAAAAAGCATTTTCCCGCCGTAGAACGCGATGTGCGTGCGCGTATGACCGGGGATCTCGAATACCTCGAACTCGGTGCCGAAGTGCGGCACGCTGATCCGCTCCCCGTCCTTGAGTCGGTGCGTGACTTCGTGAATGCGATCGTCGTGAGGTCCATACACTGGCACGCGGTAATGCTTTAACAGTTCCGCGTTGCCGCCGATGTGGTCCGGATGATGGTGCGTATTTAGGATGGCCACGAGCTCGAGGCGCTCGGCGCGCAGGTATTGCAGGACGGGCTTCGCATCGCCCGGATCGACCACGGCAGCGTGAGTCGAGTCGCGCAGCGTCCAGATGTAGTTGTCGGAGAACGCGCGGAGCGGAATGACTTCAATCGGATTCATGGATTCGTGAATGGTAAATGGTGAATGGGCTGGGACTGATACCTGACACAATTGTTATTAACCGCAGATAAACGCGCAAAGATCGTGAATCGGAAGGCCAAAAGCACTTAACCGCAGATACACGCAGATAAACGCA
>CP070641.1:1289942-1292104 GCA_020354085.1 Pseudomonadota bacterium | reverse complement strand
GCTCGCGGTTTTATTCTTTATTTGCTGGATGACCAAATAAGGGGGCATGCTCCTAACAACGCGCTCAACCCGGACGCGGAAAAGGCACCGCGCCCGTTAGCTTAGACATTGGGCCGCCGTCAGAGCGAGGCGCCAGCTCTCAAAGAGCTTGCAAAAACAACTAGCGAAACCAAGAAGGAGAAACAAATGGCTTCACCCGATCGTCATCACATTAGATCCACGATGTGCCTGGTTGGAGCAGTACTCGTCGCTGGTGTCGCGTGTACCAAGCAGGAGCCACCGCGCACCACCGAGGCGGATCTCGTCAAGCGCGGACACTATCTGGTGACCGTGGGGGGTTGCGACGATTGTCACACTCCGAAAGTGTTCACACAGGCCGGTCCGGAACCGGATATGAGTCGCCGGCTATCAGGCCATCCGGCGAATGCCAAATTGCCCCCAGTACCGCCCGGCGTCATCGGCCCCGATAGCTGGGGTGCGATCGCGAACAACGATCTCACCGCCTGGGCCGGTCCGTGGGGCATCAGCTATACCGCAAACCTCACGCCGGACGCGTCGGGTTTGAAGAGTTGGACACCGGAAACCTTCATCCAGACGTTGCGTACGGGCAAACACGCCGGCGTCGGGCGCGACATCCTGCCGCCCATGCCGTGGTTTAACTTCGCGAAAATGACCGACGACGACTTGCGCGCCGTGTTCGCCTATCTCAGGTCACTGCCGCCGATCTCGAACATCGTTCCGCCCCCTGTCCCGCCTGCCGCGGGCCCGGGTCCCGGCAAGTAGCAATCTCACCAGGCCCGCGCCTTCCAGGCAGCGTTACATTCGTACGGCTTCAGAGGCGGCGTTTACGATAACGACATGGAACAGATTCTTGTCTACGCCGATTCGCTGTCCTGGGGCATCATTCCCGCCACGCGCGAGCGCTTGCCGTTCGAGAAACGCTGGCCGGGCGTCATGGAAATTGCGCTTTGCTCTACGGGCAGGAAGGTACGAGTCATCGAAGATTGTCTCAACGGACGGCGAACCGTGTGGGACGATCCCTTCAAGCCGGGCCGCAATGGCCTGGCGGGTCTGGCCCAGCGCATTGAGATTCACTCGCCGCTCGCGCTGGTTATTCTCATGCTCGGCATCAATGACTTCCAATCCACCCACCAGAATAATGCCTGGCATTCTGCCCAAGGCATTCTCGCGCTCATCGCCGCCATCCGCACCGCACCGATTGAACCGGGCATGCCGGTGCCGCCGATACTGGTGGTTGCCCCGCCGGCCATCCGGACGCCCAAGGGGGCGATGGCACCGAAGTTTGCGGGAGGCGACGAAAGGTGTGCCGGCTTGGCCACGGCATATCAGAACGTTTGCGATGAAACGGGGTGCCATTTCTTCGATGCCGGCACCGTCATATCATCGAGCGCGGTTGATGGTGTGCACCTCGATGTGGAGCAGCACCTGATTCTCGGCAATGAGTTGTCGCGAACCGTTAGGGCGATAATCGCAGGTAATGAACAGTAGGGCGCCGTCAAGGATGCCGTTCTGGTGCAACATGTGTTTGGACCGAGCTACGCGCAATACCGCTCACCAGCCAGTCATTGTCCGCCGCAGCGAAAATAATTGAGACTCTGGTCAATACAGCCAGGCTACTTGGACGCAAAGGGACTGGTCGCGCTTTGGCGAGAGGGGCTGCTGGCCCAAGATGTCTTGCGCGGTAATACCAAAGGGTACAGGAACCATCCCCAGCTAACGCGGTTCAAAAACTCCAGCAACCCGCTTGGCGCGATCGCGAGCTACCTGCGAGATGTACACCGGGAAGCGATGCGGCGCGGTTACGCCTTTGACCGAAGCAAGATCCTAAATAAAACAATGCGCGGCAGGATTCCCGTTACTGCTGGCCAACTCGGCTACGAGCACAGACATCTCTTGCGCAAGCTCCGGACGCGCGACCGGAAACGATATGCCACGCTCAAGTCAGTAGGCCGCCTGCGCGCTCACCCGCCCTTTCGGCGCATTAGGTGGGGGGATGTGGAGCCCTGGGAAATCCGATAACAACGACACGGGGCGCGCCTTTGTGCGACGGGGCTCTGCCCTCTCGAACCTGTGGTCTGAACATTTCATCGGAATCCGACCGACATCAAGTAAACTGCAGCCCGAGCAATCCAGAAATCAGC
>CP070641.1:1287676-1289842 GCA_020354085.1 Pseudomonadota bacterium | reverse complement strand
TTCGCCGATGGGACCGAGGCGGGGGCCGCGCGCCATGAATGGCGCGGCTGCGGATTCGCCGAACGCTGCCGACGAAAAAACGGCGCGGCTGGTGTGGTTAGCGGATCGCTAGATCCAGGAGACGCCGTGCACCTGTTCCCAGATGCGCAGCGCACGATCGAGCTTGCGCGCGCGCAGCGCGTCTTGGGCGCTTTCGTTGCACTGCATGACGTTGCCGCATTCCTGGCCGTCGACGCTGTATACCACGCGTGCGTCGGTGCGCGTGTATTGGTAACCGTTCCAGTCGAAGCGCGTCACGACGCGCTGACCCGCGCCAAATGCGGCGGAGGTCTGAATCGCCGGATAGGCACCCGTACCGCGCGTGACCGACAGTTCGCCGTTCACGCCCACCAGCGTTCGCACACCGTCGCTACCCTTGGACACCAACCAGGCGCGGCACGGCCCATCGCCGCAGGGACGGGCACGCACCAAGAACAGGTTCGCCTCGGCGGCGCGGCCGACCCAGTGACTGGCGAACGTCGTATTGGCAGTGCAGTTGCTGGCAAGCTCCGGTGCCGCACGCTCCAAACAGGCACCGACGATGGAAAGCGGCAGCTCGCGCTCGAGCAACACTGGGTCCGAGGTCTCACCGGTCGCGGTCCATAGTGCGAGGGGCCAGGCGATGACGGCGACGGCCAAAAGGCGGTAAGGCTTCATGATTCTGTTACTCCTGCGAGACATAAGGCAGGTCTCGTGCCAGCGGCGACGAACGGTTAAAATCTCGTTTTTCCCCCGTGTTGCGAGGAAGCCGGGCCAGCGCGCCCTGCCACTGATCGGCCGCAATGCGTCACCTGTCGCGACAAACGGCGCCCCGGATTGGTGCAGTGGCTGCCCGCAGGCGTCGTTCGGACACAGTCGCCAAACGCCGGCCAACGGCTTGGAACTGGCGGCAACACGGCCGATCACAAGTTGACAATGCAAACGGCGCTGCCGTAAAAGGCGCCAGCGACGAACGGACCCGTATATGAACGACAGCGCACTCGTGGAAGTCAGCCACCTCGCGCGCGCCTATGGCGATCTGCAGGCGGTAAAGGATGTGAGCTTCTCCATACGCAAAGGGGAAGTGCTCGGCTTCCTGGGGCCCAATGGCGCCGGCAAGACCACTACCATGCAGATCCTGTCGGGCAACCTCGCCCCCTCGGCCGGCAGCGTTACCATCGCCGGTCATGATCTGCTCGAGGAACCGCGCGCCGCCAAGAGCAAGATCGGCTACTTGCCGGAACAGCCGCCGCTGTATCGTGAGCTCACGGTCGACGAGTATCTCGACTACTGTGCGGCACTCAACCGAATTCCGCGCGGCGAGCGCAAGGCCGCCGTGGACAAAGCCAAGGAACGCTGCGGCTTACGCGAAGTCGGCCGGCGTCTCATCGGCAATCTGTCGAAAGGCTTTCAGCAGCGCGTAGGCTTGGCGCAGGCCATCATCCATCTGCCACCGCTCGTGATTCTGGATGAGCCCACGGTCGGGCTCGACCCCATTCAGATCCGTGAGATCCGCGCGCTCATTCGCGAGCTCGGACGCGAGCACGGCGTGATCCTGTCGACGCATATCTTACCGGAGGTACAGGCGACCTGTGACCGCGTGCAGATCATCCACCAAGGCGAGCTGGTGCTGAATGAATCGATCGGCAATCTCGAGCGCCACATGAAGGGCGCCTCGCTCACGGTCGCCTTTCGCACGCCGCCGGATGTCGAGGCGCTCAAAGCAATCGCCGGGGTCAGCGCCGTAAAGCCCGAGCAGGCCGGACGTTTTCTCCTGCTGCACGACGCCGACAACAACCCCACCGATGCCATCATGCGGCTGGCCGGGGAGCGCAACTGGGGGCTGTACGAGATTCGTCCTGGGCGCGTGTCGTTGGAACAGCTGTTCGTGGAAAAGACGGCGGCGGCCACGTCCGGCGTCGAGAGCACAACCGCGGGAACAACGCCATGATCTTTACCATAGCGCTGCGCGAATTGCGCACCCTGTTCTTATCGCCGCTCGCCTGGACCATTCTCGCGGTGGTACAGGCGATCCTCGCATTCTTGTTCCTGGCGCGCGTCGAGCTCTACCAGCTCTATCAGACGCAGCTCGCCGGCATGGAGAGCGCCCCTGGCGTGACCGAAATCATCGTGCCCGATCTGCTCGGT
>CP070641.1:1285377-1287576 GCA_020354085.1 Pseudomonadota bacterium | reverse complement strand
AGGATAGTTTGCTGCGTATCTTCGGCAGCGAGCGCATTTCCGGCCTTATGCAACGGCTCGGAATGCAAGAGGGCGAGGCGATCGAGCATCCGTGGGTGACGCGGGCGATTGAGAATGCTCAGCGCAAGGTCGAAGGCCGTAACTTCGACATACGCAAGCAATTGCTCGAGTTTGACGACGTTGCCAACGATCAGCGCAAGGTTATCTACGAGCAGCGCAATCGACTGATGGATGTGGAGGACATCTCAGAAAGTGTTGCCAGCATCCGTCGCGATCTCGTCAACGAAGCATTCGCACAGCACATCCCACCAGAAAGCCTTGAAGAGCAATGGGACGTTTCGGGATTGGTGGAGAGTCTCGAACAACAGTTCGGCTTGAAGCTGCCGATCGAAGATTGGCTCGCAAATGAAGACCAACTGGGTGAGGAGAAACTGCGAGATCGCATCCAAGGCGAAGTTGAACAGCTGTTTGCCGTCAAAGAGGCAACGATTAGCGCGCCCGTGATGCGGCACCTAGAGAAAGTGGTGATGCTGCAGGTCCTCGACCAGCAGTGGAAGGACCATCTTGCCGCCATGGATTACTTGCGCCAGGGCATACATTTGCGGGGCTATGCGCAGAAAAATCCGAAAGAGGAATATAAGCGCGAAGCGTTCCAGTTGTTTTCCGACATGCTCGGGCGAATTAAGGTGGATGCCATGAGCTTGCTAGCGCGCGTGCAGGTGCAAGCTGAGTCACAAATCGCGGCCGTGGAAAGCCAGCAGCAGGCGCCGCGTGAGATGCACTTTTTGCATCCGTCCGTCGATGCGTCAAGCGCTCAGGATACCGCCGCTGAAGCTGACGAAGCCGTTGCCGCGACGAGGCCGGTGGTGCGCAATCAACCCAAAGTGGGGCGCAATGAGCCCTGCCCCTGCGGCTCGGGCAAGAAGTACAAGCACTGCCACGGTAAGTTGGCCTAGGCAGACGTCAGGCGGCGGGCGCTGTGGATAGCATGCCAAACTTGAACGCATGGCCGTCAATCTAGGCGCGTTGCCAGAACTTTTTCCGGTTCCCGGGATTCGATTGGGAACTGTTGCTGCCGGGCTGCGGAAAAAGGATCGACGGGACCTGGTTGTCATCGAGTGCAATCAGGGAACGCGTGCGGCGGCGACATTCACGCGCAACCGTTTTTGCGCAGCGCCAGTTATGGTGGCGCGTGAGCATCTTCAAGCGCGTGCGCCGCGCGCGCTGCTCATCAATACCGGTTGTGCCAATGCCGGAACCGGACCCAAAGGGGTCGCCGACGCGCGTGCGACCTGCGAGGAGCTGGCTCGACTTCTTAATTGTCAGTCCGATGAGATTTTACCCTTTTCGACAGGCGTAATTGGCGAACGGTTGCCACTGACAAGACTGCTTGCCGGACTGCCGGGCTGTATTGTTAATCTCAGCCCCAACGGATGGGCGGACGCCGCCCACGGGATCATGACGACCGACACGTTGCCCAAGGGCAGCTCACGTCGCGTTCGCTTGAGCGGCGGTGAGGTGACCATCACCGGTATCGCTAAGGGTGCGGGGATGATACGGCCTGACATGGCGACCATGTTGGCATTCGTTGCGACCGACGTGTTTATCGCGCCCGCGCTGTTACAGGCGTGCGTGTCAAAAGCAGTGACCCAATCGTTCAATCGAATCACGATTGATGGCGATACGTCGACCAATGACGCCTGCGTTCTGCTGTCAACCGGCGCCGCCGACCATACACCGATACAGACTGCCGATAGTTCTGACTATTCAGCTTTTTCCAACGCCGTTACGGAGACATTCACGGTGTTGGCGCACGCTATCGTTCGTGACGCCGAAGGCGCGACAAAATTCATGACGGTACACGTGGAGCAAGGCCGATCCGAGGCGGATTGTCTGGAAGTCGCCTATGCAATCGCCCATTCACCATTGGTCAAGACTGCCTTTTTCGCGAGCGATCCAAACTGGGGCCGCATTCTGGCGGCAGTTGGCCGCGCGCCGATTGCAGCGCTCGACGTGGGGCGTGTGTCGATCTACCTAAATGACGTATGCATCGTGCACGCCGGGGGCGTGGCCCCCGACTATAGCGAGGCCAAGGGCCAGGCTGAAATGAAGAAAACCGAGATCACAGTGCGTGTGCAGCTTGGCGCTGGAACTTCGAGTGCCCGTGTATGGACCTCGGATTTGTCGCACGATTACGTC
>CP070641.1:1283072-1285277 GCA_020354085.1 Pseudomonadota bacterium | reverse complement strand
GAGAGCTCGGCGTGAGCTTGCATCGTTTCCCGGTTCACATCGAATTCAATCCGGCGTTAGCTGCGGTGACGCTTGATGGCGAGGTCGAAACCATCGTCGCCAAGAAGCGTGCTTTTCGATTGGCGGGGCAGGTAGAAGGCGTCGAGTGGGTAATCGACCGCATTCGCGTACACCCGGCGGAACAGCGTGGAGACGGGGCGATCCGCGCGTCATTGCTGGATGCGCTCATGCAGGAATCGAGCTTGCGTGATTGCGCATTGCGCGTGCGCGAGACGAGTGTAACGCGCAGCGTGCGTGAGTTGCGCGATGCGCAGGCTGGGGGCATCGAGATCATGGTGCGGGACGGTGTCGTCGAACTGTACGGTCAGACGCTCAGCTTGTCGCACAAGCGCTTGGTCGATGCGCTTGCCTGGTGGGTGCCGGGTGTGCGCGACGTGGTCAATGAAATCCAGGTCGTGCCACCGGAGGCTGACAACGACGACGAAATTGCCGACGCCGTGCGCATCGTGCTCGAAAAGGACCCGCTCGTGCATGCTGATCAAATTGGCGTGCGCGTTCGCCAGCACACCGTATGGCTCTCCGGACTTGCTGGAACAGCTCAAGAACGCCACATGGCCGAACTCGACGCTTGGTACCTGACTGGTGTCGATGAGGTCATAAACGATATCGCGGTAAGACGATAGCGCCCTCAACAGGGAGCTTGCGCAAGGGCAGGTGGCCGCGCATCATAGGGACCAAATAATCGGGGAAGCAAGGCGTTGACGCGTGGTCGGCGCTATGGCAAGTCCTAAAGGGGGGGCGTCATCATTGCGCGCGGTCTGGTTCTCGGCACCTTCGGTGCGTGGTTATTCCCTGTCTTCTTAACATTCGCCGGGCCTGTGGCACAGGCTCAAGTTCTTCCCTCCGATGAACCAGTGGCGGGTGGACCGCCACCCGAGACGCCTGCTCAGGTGGTGCCCGCTCCGGCTGCTTCCGCGCCGGAAGCGGAATCACAACCCCAGCCGTCGAATGCGTTAAGCCTGCGGATCGGAATCGAGCGTATGCACTGGGAGGAGCTCGACGCGGGCGGCACACGCTTATTGGAGGAAACGGGACCACGCCTACGCGCGACACTGGCGTGGGACAATTTCAGTCGACCAAAGAGCGGGTTGCTGAACCGCTTCGAGGCGAATTTCTATTTCGGTCGCGCGGACTACGACGGACAGACCATTACCGGCATTCCCGCGACGACCGATAACTATTACGTCGGTTACGGTGGCGAGGCAATGGGTGGATGGCGATTTGGCGACACCAAGGGTATAGATCTCCTGGGTGCGCTTGGGGTGGACGTCTGGCGGCGCGATATTCGAAACGGCACTACCAATTCCGGTCTGCCCACTCAGGGCTATATCGAAGACTATCTCATCGCGTTCGGGCGCCTCGGCTTGGGCGCCTATTACATGAGCGAGGACTGGCAGGCGCATCTTGCGCTCGGCGCCAAGCGACCGCTTTGGACCTACGAGCGCGTGTATCTATCCGACGCCGGTTACGACCGTGACATTACGCTCCGACCGGGAAAGGAGACTTCCGGATTCGTGCGTCTACAGGTTGACTTCGGCCCGGGCGAAGCGAGCCGTCGCGTATTCGCAGCGCTTTTCTACGATAGCTGGCGCTTTGGCGCGTCCAACACGGAAACGGCGTCGAGTGGTGCCGGTACAGTCTCGTTCATGCAACCGGAAAGCCATATGGACGTAATCGGACTCGAGGTCGGAATGCGTTTTTGAATCGCTCCGCGGGCGAACTGACCCCCTAGACTTGCGCGCTGCAAATTGCTTGTTACAGTAGTTCGTCAACGTCCGTCGCAAGGAGGAGACATCATGAAATTCGATTGGCCCAAAACATTAGCGCTCGCCTTGTCGCTTGCCCTCGCGAGCAGTGTTTCGCTTGCCGCTGTGAAAGGTGAGGAGGTGCAGTACAAGGAAGGCGGTGTCGTCATGAAGGGTTACCTGGCCTACGACGATGCCGTCAAGGGCAAGCGTCCGGGCGTATTGGTCGTGCACGAGTGGTGGGGTCACAACGACTACACGCGCGAGCGCGCGCGCAAGCTCGCCGAGCTCGGCTATACGGCGCTGGCCGTCGATATGTATGGTGACGGCAAGAACGCCGATCACCCGGAGACTGCTGGCAAGTTTGCCGGGGAGGTGCGCAAGAACCTGCCGCTGATGC
>CP070641.1:1280764-1282972 GCA_020354085.1 Pseudomonadota bacterium | reverse complement strand
AGCGGTGGCGCACCGCAACGTCGAGCGCCCCTGCGTAGGCGTTTTCCAAACGGACCAACCAGCGTCGTTCGGGCGGATGCCTGTGCGGATTCGTGACGTCGGCGACATGCGCAGGAAGTATTAGAAAGGACTCAAGCCAGGAATAAAACAGCATCAGGCTAACCACGATCGGAATCGCGATGACGAACTTACCGATGATACCGCCCATGAACGCCATCGGCAGAAAGGCCACAATCGTCGTGAGCACGGTGGCCGTGACGGGTACGATGACTTCCATCGTGCCAACCACGGCCGCGTCCACGGGTTTGAGTCCGCGCTCCATGTGGTGAGTGATGTTCTCCCCTACCACAACGGCGTCATCCACCAACATGCCGAGCACCATGATGAAACCGAACATTGAGATCATATTGAGCGTGATACCGCTGGCGTATAGCGTGTAGAGCCCGGCCAGAAAGATAATCGGTAGGCCCCAACTGGTGGTGAGCGCCACCGACGGTCGCAGAAACAACATCAGCGTGATGAAAACCAGGGTAAGGCCCACTATGCCGTTATTCGTAAGAACACCCAGTCGTAGGCGTGCGAAACGCGAGAAATCCTGAAATGTCTCCACGCGCACGTCCGTCCCATAGCGCTCTTGCACGGTCGCGAGATACTCATTAATGCGGTCGACAGTGCTGATGATGTCGGCATCCGCCTTCTTTAGGACCAACAGCGCCGCCGCGGTCTCCCCGGAAACGTCATACAGCACCTGCGGTTTCTCCAACGCCTCGGAAACCTGGGCGATATCGCCCAACCGAATGCCCTGCCCCAATTCATTGGCACGCAGCACGATGGACGCCGCGTCGCGCGCACTGGTGAACTCGCCCGCAATACGCACCTGTTTCTGGCCGGTGGGGGCGTCGATCTCGCCCCCCGGCGAAGTCACGTTCCAGCCGGTCAGCGCGGTCGCAATTTCACCGATCGAAATGCGGTCGCGGGCGAGCTTGGCGGGATCGACCGTCACGCGAATCTCCGCCTTGCGGGCGCCCTGGATCACGACCTTGGCGACGCCGTCAACCTCGAGCAGATCGTCGCGAATGTCGTCACCGAGACGCTTCAGTGTTACCGGATCGCGCGGCGCCGCGATAGCCAACCGCAAAATTGGAAATACAGCGCCTTCCACTTCGGTGACGACCGGATCATCCGGCAGATCCTGTGGCAGGCGCGCGCGTTCGACGGCGAGTTGCACGTCGCTCGTCAAGCGCTGACGATTGCTCGCCCTCGGGTCGAGCTCGAGCGTGATACGTCCCGATCCCGGATAGGCGACCGAGGTCATCTTATCGACGCCGGTCAGCGCCTTAAGCTCTTGCTCGATCGGCGTAATCACCAGGCGCTCGATCTCTCCCGGTGTCGCCCCCGGATACTGGGTGTCGACCTGAATGATGTCCAGGTTGACGTTGGGGAAGGCCTCGCGATTTATCTTAACCACCGCCAAGATGCCGAGCGCGACGATGAACACAGAGACCAGGTGCACCACCAGGCTGTGCTCCACCAGCCACCGCACGATGCGTGTCATGGCGCCCCCGGCGGGGTCGGCAGGTGCTGCCACAACGTGCCGCGCAGAATCTCAAGCTCGGTGTGGCGGCGCGCCTGCTCCACGACCTGCTGGTCGGTGGCGAGACCGGCGATTTGGCGATCGTTTTCGAACTGAATGAGCTGTGCTGTGTCGGCGCGCCCGCGCCGATAACGCTCCACCGCCTCATCGACCTTGGCCTGCTCGGCCACGAGGTGCGTACGCCGCTGCTCTACGGCTACCTTGGCAGCCGACAACTCGTCCAACAAGCCGTCGACTTGATAACGCAGGTCGAGTTCAGTGGCCGTGAGCTCGCGTTGCGCAATGGCGCGATCAATGAAGGCCTGGGATACCTCGGCCTGCAAACCGCGGTCGTCAAGATTGGCGCGATACTCGAATTGCAGGCCACCCACGACTTCGGAGTTATCGACGCGCCCGCTCAACTGCGTGTCGCCGCTCAGGTTGCGGTGTCCGGCGGACAGTATGAAGTCGAACTGATCGCGCGCAGAATTACGCGCGCGCGCCAGCACCGCTTCGGTTGAGCGGATCTGCGCTTGTAAGCGGCGCACTTGCGCGCTGTTCTTTTCCGCCTCGCTCTGTACGCGCGCGCGGTCGCTCGGCACCACCGGTACCGCGGCCAGCACCGGCTCTATCGT
>CP070641.1:1278422-1280664 GCA_020354085.1 Pseudomonadota bacterium | reverse complement strand
TCCGGAAACACTTCGACGTGATCGGCGTCAACATCCGCGGCGCCAACGAGGTCGTTTGGATCGACGGCAAGAGCTACTCCGAAAGATCGCTCGCCGGACACCTTAAAGTCTACGCCACCCCGACAATCGTGTTTCTCGATCCGGACGGTGGTAGCGTCCTGCGATTGAACGGATACCGTGACCCGCGCGCTTTCGGCCATGCCCTGCGCTACGTTCAGTCGCAGCAATACCGCAAGGAATCGCTGGCTTCGTACATGGAGAAGCAGAAGGATCGGTCGGTCTATCAATTGCGCGACCACCCACAGTTCGCCAAGACTACAAACTTCAAGGGTTATGTAAAACCGCTTGCCGTTCTGTTCGAGAACAAGGAATGCGGCGACTGTGCGCGTTTTCACGAAAGGGTACTAAACCATCCCGATGTGCAGCTTGAGATGAAAAAATTTCTTTTCGTGCGGCTGGACAGCGATTCAACTGCGTCGCTTGTCGATCTCGCCGGCAGCACGACCAATTCCAAGCAATGGGCGAAGACACTCGGGGTGAGCTACCGCCCGGGCGTGGTGCTGTTCAACGAAGGCAAGGAAATCGCCCGCGTCGACGGACACTTCTATCACTTTCACTTCCGCGAGATGCTGCGCTTTGTAAGCGGGGAGTACTACAAACGCTACGACTCGGTTTCCCAATACAACGCCGCACGCCGCGAAGAACTCCTACAGCAGGGGAAAAACATCGACTACGCCGAGTAGGCCGGCCTAGTTCGACTGTGAGTTTGCGTTGGCGGCGGTGGACTTCTGCCCGATGCGGCTCTCCTTGCCGGCCAAGAGATTGCGGATATTGGCTTGGTGGCGATAGATCAGGAGCGCGCTCATGGCGACGACCATGGTGAGATACGCCGAGTGCTGCATCAGCCACCAGGCATAGAACGGCGCGCTCAGTGCGGCGACCAGCGCCGATAGCGATGAATAGCGCGTCACCAACGCCACCACGATCCAGGTCGCGAGCAGCGCCAAACCGAACCAGCCGTTGAGCGCGAGCGACACGCCGAGTGCGGTGGCCACACCCTTACCGCCTTGAAACCCAAAGAACACGGGATATAGATGGCCGACAAAGGCCGCGAGCGCAGTGGCGGCCAATACCGTGGCGTCGTCGGTGAGCGCGCGCGCAATCAATACGGGGATCACGCCCTTGAGCGTGTCGCCGACCAGGGTGAGGATCGCGGCCTTCTTGCCGCCGTAACGCAGGATGTTGGTGGCGCCGGGGTTCTTAGAGCCCACTTCGCGCGGGTCCCGTAATCCCATGATGCGCGCGATCACGATCGCGCTCGAGATCGAACCAATCAAGTAGGCCCCGACGGGCAAAAGATAATAAAGCATCGCGCTATTGGACGGTCTTGACTGGGGTCGCGTCAAGACGATGGCGGTGTTTTTCGTTATAGTCGCGCCCGGGACGCTGCGCATGGACATCATCTTCCTCCACGACATCAAGATCGATTGTGTGATTGGCATCTGGGATTGGGAGCGCCAGATCAAGCAAACCGTCATTATCGATCTCGACATGGGTTTCGATATAAGGCGCGCGGCGGCCAGCGATGCGATCGACAATACCCTCAACTACAAGGCGGTCGCCAAGCGCGTGCAACAGTTCGTTGGCGAGTCGCAGTTTCAGCTGGTCGAAACCATGGCCGAGCGCGTCGCGGAAATCCTCTTGAACGAATTCAAGCTTCCCTGGGTGCGCGTGCGTATCAATAAGCGCGGTGCGGTGCGCGGTGCGCGCGACGTAGGCGTGATCGTGGAGCGAGGAAAGCGAGTCTGATCACCGCATGCCGCGCGCTTACGTCAGTATCGGCAGTAATATCGACAAAGAACGCAATGTTCGCTCCGCCTTGCGTGCACTGTCGGCGCGCTTTGGCAAGCTTACGGTCTCACCGATCTATGAAAACCGGGCTGTTGGGTTTGACGGCGAGAACTTTCTAAATCTGGTGGTGAGCTTTGACACGGCGGAATCGGCCCAGGCAATCGCCGCCGCGCTACTCTGGATCGAAAACGCTCACGGGCGCGTGCGTGAAGCCGGCAATCGATTCAACGCCCGTACGCTTGATCTCGATTTGCTCCTGTATGGAAACGCCGTCATCAACGAACCTTCGCTGCAACTGCCGCGCGCCGAGATCCGCGAGCATGCCTTCGTGCTGCGTCCGCTCGCCGATATCGCGGCTGATGTTCGCGACCCGGTGACGGGCGAGACCTAT
>CP070641.1:1276068-1278322 GCA_020354085.1 Pseudomonadota bacterium | reverse complement strand
CGCCGAGCCGCACCGATTCGTCCAATCTCTGGTGCTTGAGATAGCTGCGGATGTTGGCGCGCGCCTTGCTCGTTACCACGTAGCTCAACCAGCCGGGATTGGGCCGACCCCATTCGGCGGTGATGATCTCGACATGGTCGCCGTTGCGTAGCTGCGTGCGCAGGGGCACGAGCTCGTGATTGACCTTGGCCCCGACGCAGCAGTTGCCGACCCCGGTGTGCACGTCGTAGGCGAAGTCGACCACGGTCGCGCCACGCGGCAGCTTCTTGATCTCGCCGTTCGGCGTGAAGACATAGACCTCGTCGGGAAAGAGATCGACCTTGAGATGTTCGAGGAACTCGTGCGGGTTGCCCGCCTTTTGCTGGGTTTCAAGCAGATCCTTGAGCCATTGCAGCGCGCGCTGGCGCACATGCTCTTCGGTGGTCTCGCCGCTCTTGTACAGCCAGTGAGAGGCGACACCGGCCTCGGAAACGCGATGCATCTCGGCCGTGCGTATCTGCACCTCGATCGGTACACCGAACGGACCGAAGACCACCGTGTGCAGCGACTGGTAGCCGTTGGTTTTTGGGATCGCAATGTAGTCCTTGAAGCGGCCCGGGAATGGTTTGTAGAGATTGTGAATAACGCCAAGCACGCGGTAGCAGGTGTCGACACGATCGACTACCACGCGAAAACCGTAAACGTCGTGCACCTGCTCGAAGCTCAATCGTTTCGCGTGCATTTTGCGATAGATGCTGTAGAAGTTCTTTTCACGACCGCTGACCTCGGCGCTCACGCCTTCCTGCTCAAGCTGCGCCAAGATTGCGCCGCGCACGCGGTCGACGATGGTCTTACGATTGCCGTGACGCTTGCGCACCGCCTCGGCGATGGTGCGGTAGCGAAGCGGATAAAGCGCGCGGAAGCCCAGATCTTCAAGCTCGGTCGCCCACTGGCGCACACCCAGACGGTTGGCAATGGGCGCATAAATCTCCAAAGTCTCGCGCGCGATGGCGCGCTGCTTGGCGCGCTTGAGCGCGCGCAACGTGCGCATGTTGTGCAAACGGTCGGCGAGCTTGATGAGGATGACGCGAATGTCGCGCGCCATCGCCAACAACATCTTGCGGAAGTTCTCGGCCTGCGCTTCTTCCTTGGTCTGAAAGCTGATCTGGCCGATTTTGCTGACGCCGTCGACGAGCTCGGCGACATCGCGCCCGAATTCGTCTTCGAGCATTTCCTTTGGGATGCGCGTGTCTTCGATGACATCGTGCAGGATTGCGGCGATGATGCTCTTGGCATCCATGTGCATGGACGCCAAGATGTGCGCGACTTCGATCGGATGATAGATGTAGGGCTCGCCGCTTTGGCGGCGTTGACCCTCGTGGGCCTCCGCGCCGAAGAGATAGGCGCGGTAGACAGTGGCGACGTCGCGGGCGTCTAGATAGGTCTCAAGGAGTGCACAGAGATCGGCAATCTGAAACCGATCCCCGCCACCGTCTGCGCCCGCTGCAGGGTACGACTTAGGCGACGCTATCGTCGCTGGCGGGGGCGGCGGCGCCGAGGTCGGCGATCGGCTGCGCTTGCGCGGTTGTGTCTTCATCGGTCTCTAGCCCGGCCGGGACCGGCTCTTCATCCAGGATGGCACTCGTGACGAAACCGCCGGCGATCTCGCGCAACGCGATGACCGTCATCTTGTCGTTCTCACGCTCCACACAGGGCTCGGCACCTAGATTCAGCTGGCGCGCGCGCTTGGCGGCCACCAAGACCAACTGGAAGCGGTTATCAACGTAATCGAGACAATCTTCAACGGTTACACGTGCCATGCTGACTCTACCTCGGTAATTTTCGGTCTTTGCCCCGGTCCGGCACCGCAAACGGGCTGGGTGCCGAGGGCGGAATTACTACGGGGAAGCAAATGGTACTGATATTTCCGATACTTGGCCAGGCATGGCCTTCCCGTGACGGCTCCCCGAAAGCAACGTCGCGTCCTCGCTAGAGATCGCGCCGGCAAACTAGGCTAAGCGCGCAGTAATTCCGCCATATCCACGTTAACTGACCGCGGCTTGCCCTCACCGGTAACGATCGCGCGCAGGTCCGACAGTGCCGCATCGAAATCATCGTTGACGATAACCCAGTCGAACTCGGAATAGTGGCGCATCTCGGCCACGGCATCGCGCATCCGACGCGCGATGATGTCGGCGGAATCCTGACCGCGCTTGATCAGGCGTTCTTCGAGCGTTGCTCGCGACGGCGGTAGTATGAAAACCGTCACTGCCTC
>CP070641.1:1273692-1275968 GCA_020354085.1 Pseudomonadota bacterium | reverse complement strand
GCGGTGAAGAAGCTCGAAGAAGAATTGGGCGTGGCGCTGTTCGAGCGCGGCAAGACCGAGGTCGCGGTGACGCCGGTCGGCGAGCGTATCGTCGAGCAAGCGCGGCGCGTGTTGGATGAGATGGAGGGCGTGAAGCGCCTTGCGCAACAGGCGCAAGACCCGCTCGCCGGCGTGCTGCGCATCGGCGCGATCTATACCATCGGTCCCTATCTCTTTCCGCGCCTCGTTCCGATCCTGCACGAGGCGGCGCCGCAGATGCCGCTCGTGATCGAGGAGAACTACACTGCGCGCCTGCGCGAGCGCCTGGTCGCGGGCGAGCTCGACGCCGTGCTGGTCTGCCTGCCATTCGAGGAGCCGGGCGTGGTGACGCTGCCGCTCTATGACGAACCGTTCATGGTGATGGTGCCGGCCAAGCATGCGTGGTGCAAACGCAAGACAGTTGCGACCGACGATCTGCCATCGGAAACAGTGTTGCTGCTCGGGGCGGGTCATTGCTTCCGCGACCAGGTCATTGAGGCCTGTCCGAGCTGCATCGGCCCGCCCGCCGCCGAGGGCGGATTGCAGAAAGCCGTCGAAGGCAGCTCGCTTGAAACCATTCGCCACATGGTCGCCTCCGGCATGGGCGTCACCGTGTTGCCGTGCACCGCCGCAAGCGGTCCCGGCCACTACGCCAGCAAGCTCACCGAGATCCGACCGTTTGTGAAGCCGCCGCAACGGCGCGTGGCGCTCGCCTGGCGCGTCACCTTCCCGCGCCCGCAAGCAATCGAGGCGGTACGCCAGGCCATTCTTGCCTGCGAGCTCGATTGCGTGACTTATCTCGGCGGGCCTGCTGTTTGATCGCGATTGGCGCACAGCGCACAGCACGTGCGTTGCTGGCGCTCGTGCTGGGTTGCGGCGTCATCGGGCCAGCAAGCGCGGCGCCGCCGCCAGCGTTGGCCGGGATCGCGAGCCTGTTTATTCCGGGGCTGGGGCAGGCGAGTAATGGCGACTATGAGGCGGCGGCCGCGCACTTCGGCGTCTTTGGCGTCTCGTTGTACGGCGCGTTTTATTACAGCCGAAAGGATGACTTCCTGGATGAGGACAAGCGTTACGACGAGGCCAATGATCGCGAGTTCATCAATCGCACGACGCTCAAGTATGACTACGCCGCGCGGTTGGCGACCGACACCATGCTGTACTCCTCCTATGCGGCCTATCGTGACGCACGTGCCCGCGACAACTCCGGCTATCGGATGGCGGCGCCAACCGAATCGCTCGGCGATCTCGCCGCCGCACCTTTCCAATGGCGCTTCCTGTCACGCCCGACGACTTTCATCCCCATTGCCATCCAGGCGCTCGGGGTCTTCAGCAAGGGGTTCAAATATCGCATCGATCGCGCCGATGACGTGAGCACGAACGACCTCTATGCCTTCAATTTCGTCGCCAATGAAATGACCGCGGTTGGCGAGGAGGCGATGTTCCGCGGGTTTCTCAATACCGAATTCAGCGACCGCTTCGGCAACACCGAGGGATTGCTGATGTCCTCCGCCGTCTTCGGTTTGGCGCATACCGGCCAAGGCAACACTGCCAACGCATTGCAGGCCGGGCTCGCGGGCCTCTATCTCGGCTGGGTGCACCAACGCAACGGTTTCGAAGCGGCCGAGGGCGCGGCCTTGCACTACTGGATCAACGTGCTGGCCGGCATCGGCGCGATCCGCAACGGCGGCAGTGCGCAACTGCTGAGCTTCCGTTTCTCGTTCTGATCGCCGCGCGCCAATAGCGCTCGGCTATCCGGCCGATGGCGACATTCAATCAGTCTTGATGCACGTCAACGCCCAGCGCGCGACGTGGAAGTACCCTTCACTTCTCGCGCGTGCCGGGGATCCCACATGCCCAGAAAGGTCGTGTCGATTCTAGTTGGAGCGATGATCGCCGCGACGGCGATCATCGCGTGGGCGCAGACCGCGCCCCGGCGACCGCCGGTGCACGTCGCCATTGTGACAGACGGATCGTCGGAACGCGTGGATGCGCTGCGCGCGTCGTTTTTGGAAGAGCTGCGCGCCGTCAATCGCGGTGAGTTTGACATCCAGGCGCCTGCCAATCTGCAGGTCGATGCCGACCGGACGCTGACCGGTGTGCGTGCCGCACTCGAGCGCGTGCTCGCCGATCCGCAAACCGACGTGATCGTGACACTCGGCGTGCTCGCCTCCCACGCTGCGGCGCAGCGCGCTAACCTGCCGAAGCCCGTTGTCGCACCACTTGTCGCGAACCCTAAGTTGCAGGGTCTTCCCTATAAG
>CP070641.1:1271262-1273592 GCA_020354085.1 Pseudomonadota bacterium | reverse complement strand
TTTACGTACTTGTTCGTTGTGCTCCTCGGCCTGATGCTGCTCACCCAGTGGTGGTTGAGCAGCCGTCACATACGTTTCGTCGCCGATCACCGCGCCAGGGTGCCGAGCGCCTTTCGTCGCCGCATTCCACTCAAGGCCCATCGGCGTGCTGCCGACTACACGGTAGCCAAGGCACGGTTCGCGCGCGTCGACGCGTTTGTTGGCGTGCTGTTGTTGCTGGGCTGGACGCTTGGCGGTTGGCTTGCGTCACTCGATCAATTCTGGCGCGGCTGGGAGTGGGGTCCGCTCGCGACCGGCACCGTCGTCATTCTGAGCGCCTGGTTGTTGATGACAGCGCTCGAACTGCCCGCTTCGATCTATCAGACATTTGTCATCGAGGCGCGCTTTGGTTTCAATCGTATGAGGCCCGGTGTGTTCATCGTCGATCAAATGAAGTCGGCGTTGCTGTTGCTGATCCTCGGCGCGCCCCTGGTGTTCGTGGTGCTATGGCTCATGCAAAGCATGGGGAGTACATGGTGGCTGTACGTCTGGGTCCTTTGGGTGGCCTTCAGTCTGTTTATGGTATGGGCCTATCCCACGTTGATTGCCCCCTTGTTCAATCGCTTCAAACCACTCAAGTCCGGGCGCATGCGCGCGCGCATTCAGGCACTGCTACGCCGAACGGGTTTTCGTTCCAAGGGCATTTTTGTGATCGACAGCTCGCGCCGCACTGCGCATGGCAACGCGTATTTCACCGGCCTGGGACGCGGCAAGCGCATCGTGTTTTTCGATACGCTGCTGAAAAGCCTCAATGGCGGCGAGATCGAGGCAGTGTTAGCGCACGAGCTCGGGCACTTCAAGCTCCGGCACGTGCTCAAGCGCATGGCCCTGATGATGGTGATGAGCTTCGTCGCGCTCGCGCTGCTCGGCTGGTTGATCGAACAATCCTGGTTCTATGCCGGTCTCGGCATGCCCGAGCCATCGACTTATGCCGCCCTGATTTTGTTCATTCTTGTCGGACCGGTGTTTACCTTCTTCACCCAACCCCTGTTTGCCTGGGGCTCGCGCAAACATGAGTTCGAAGCCGACGCCTTCGCCGCCGACGAGACCAGCGCACGCAACTTAGTCTCCGCCTTGGTGAAGCTCTACAAGGACAACGCGGCGACACTCACGCCCGACCCCCTGCATTCGGCGTTCTACGACTCGCACCCCCCGGCGGTGGTGCGTATCGCCCACCTGCTCGGTAAGACCTGAGCGCCGCTCATGACCATGTCGCGACTACCGCTACTTCTCTTGCTTGCAGTGCTGGCGAGCGGAAGCGCACAGGCGACGGCGCTGCTACCGGGCGACGCGGCGCGCGGCAAGGCCTTGCACGCTCAACATTGCACCGGCTGTCACGACACAGGCGTCTACACGCGCAGCAATCGTCACGTCAAAACGGTCGAGGGCCTCATGGGCCAGGTGCGCCTATGCGACACCCAGCTCAAGAAACGCTTGAGCAAGGATGACATCGACGACCTCGTTCGCCACCTCAACGACAGCTATTACCGGTTCGACTAATGGCGCTGGCCGAACAACGTTGCCAAGCCTGTGCGCCCGGCACGCTACCGTTGGAGCGTGCGCAGGCCAATGACCTGCTCGCCCGAATTCCCGGTTGGGAGATCAATGCCGCCGGGCTCGAAATCAGCCGCGCCTTCAAGTTCAAGAATTACTACGAGACGATGGCGTTTGTGAACGCCGTTGCCTGGGTTGCGCACGCCGAAGATCATCATCCGGACTTGGAAGTCGGCTACAATCGCTGTCTCGTACGATTTAGCACCCACTCCGTTGGCGGCCTGTCGCTCAACGATTTCATTTGCGCGGCGAAGATTAGCGCCCTGTTGTAGGCCACAGACCACCGGGAAGCTCGCGTTCCCCGCCAAGCCGCTGGTTTGGCCCGTATGCGCCTTACCTTGCCATCGTGCGTACTGAGAGCCCTGCTATTCGCTGCAATTTGCGCGCGCCAACGTCGGCCAAGCACACGTCGAGGCCATGGTCTGGGCCGAGAGCGTCGGCGTGGCTGGCTAGAACGCGCAACCGTTGGGCAGTGGCGGTTGCTTCGCCAATTCTGTGGCGAAACCGGACGCCATCAGCGCCGGGCTGAACCCGGTCTGCACTGAACCCCGCAGCGCGACACCGCCATAACCGCTCGGGTGCATGTGCGCCCGCACCCAAACTGTCTGATCCGAAGAAATCGGTACCGGACCGCCAGCGCGCGTAAACGGCTGTTCGTCGACGTGGCTGTGTAACAGCACACGGCGATACAGCAAACGACCGTCCTCGCTCACCACCTCCCACCAGTCGGCGAACTG
>CP070641.1:1268820-1271162 GCA_020354085.1 Pseudomonadota bacterium | reverse complement strand
GACGTCAGCCGGCGGTAGATATCGGGCACTTTATGCGGCAGTTTGCGCACGTCGTCGATGATGACGTAGTGCGCCGCGCCGTACATGTGCGGCAGGTATTCGCGCGCTTCTTTGTCTATGGTGATACAAAAGGAATGCACCCCGCTGCGTTTGGCCTCGATTAAGGCCTGGCGCGTATCCTCGATGCCATACTGGCCGCGGTAGCCGTCGTGGTAGTCATCCGGCTTGCCGTCGGAGAGCGTGATCAAGAGCTTGGTGCGCGCCTCGACGTCGTTCAGCAGCGAAGTCAGATGGCGGATAGCGAAGCCCATGCGCGTATATTCCTGGGGCCGGATGCCGCTGATGCGCGCACGCACTTGGTCATTGTATGGCTCGTCGAAACGCTTGATGCGATAGAGCTCGCAGCGTTTGCGCGTAAGCCCTGAGAATCCGTAAATCGCGTAGCGGTCGCCGAGCTGTTCGAGCGCTTCGCACAGCAACAACAGGGCCTCGCGCTCGGCGTCGTTGATCCAGCCCTTGGTCGAGCCGCTCATGTCAATCATGAAGGCGACTGCGATATTGCGCTCCGCCCGGTGGCTGCGCGTAAACAGGCGCTCGCTCATCTCGCGCCCATCACGCGTGTCGGCGATCGCCTCGATCAAGGCGTCGAGATCGACCTCATCGCCGTACGGTTGGCGCTTGAGCAGGCGGTTCTCGTCGCGCATTGCCTCGAACGTGCGCTTGAGCCGTGACACCAATACGCCATGCTTTTCCAGTGCGTCGGCGACGAAGCGGTCCCGCATGGGCGGTACGTCCTTCTCGCGCATCGCGCACCAATTCTTGCGATAGTGCTGGCGGCCGAAGTCCCACTCGGGCAATAGCACCGCGCCTTCTTCGTGATAAGTGCCTTTCCACACCGCGTCGGGGTCGACGTCTTTCGGTTGATACAAGCTTGGGTCGTACTCGCCGTCACCAGCGGCCACCAGGTACTCGGGCGGGATACCGCCCAGATCGAGCTGGATCGACGTGAGCAGCTGACGCACGTCATCGGGTGGGGCGATCGGCAGACCGTCGAGCGTGAGTTCAAAAGCAGTCACCTCACTTTCCTCCGACGACCCCTTGCGTAGTTCGAACTCAGCCGGTTCGGACGTCGATCCCTCGCTACGTGGCGTTTGGTGCTCCGCGGCAAGTTCCGCGAGCTTGACGCGCAACAGCATTTTCTCGCGCTCGAGCCGAGCCGACTTGCAGGCTGTGACCGCTTCCGGCCGCAGTTCGGTAGCAAAACACAGTTCCGGGAACGGCGCCGACTCGACGTCAGCCAACAGATGCAGGCTGGTCTCGATGGTGGCCGACCGATCGGACACGGCGCGAGCGCATGCGGCCCAGGTATCGGACAGGCTGTCTTGTCCCAGTGAGCGGCGCAGTCTCTGCATCTCGCGGTGCAGCCCGGGAAGCTCGCGCGCGATACAGGCCTCGAGTCGCAAGGCCTCCAGGGCCGCAAGCGATCGGGTCGCTTGGCGCAAGTCGGCGTAGCGGGCGAGAGCGGTGCCCAAGTCCACGCGAAATGATCCGAAGCGGGTTTGGGCCCACATCATCGTGACCAGCACCTTGGCGAGATGGAAGTTGTCCTCCACCGTCGCCATCTGCGAAATGACCGGCGGCAGGAACAGGGTCTCTGAGTCCGTGTATGCCGTTTCACCTGGTAGCAGCCTGAGACGACGGCCGGAAAGACCGTTTACGAACGTCAGCAGAATCCCGTCGATATCTTCGAGCAACACGCCGGCGGTGTGCTCGTGGTGCAGCTGGGCAAAGTCCTCGACCCGCTCGATGACCAGTAACCCCGGTCGCAGGCCCTCGCGGTCGTAGGTGTCCATGGCGTGCAGCGCCCAGGCTTCCATCAAGTGGCGGTCCATGCGCGCCAGCAGCGCACCGGCGCGGCGCGCGAATTGGTAGGCGATCTCGATATTGGTGGTGCTGATGCGCCGCACCCAGTTGAGCAGGAAGTCCTGCTCCTCGCGCGGGTGACGCGCGAGGTCTTGCGCGAGGGGCTCGACGCGATAGAAGGTGAACTCGACTTGCAGCCACTCCTCCAGCGAGCGGCTGATCTGATCCGCGAGAAGTGGGGAGTTCGCCGTCATGCTATGGCGTCGAAAAAACCGCACGCGGCGCGATCCGGTGCGGCACGTGAAGAGGCAACCCTAGTCGATTTGGTTGTATTTGTCGTTGGGGTCCGTCCGCGAGCCTTCGATCGGTCCAACCTTGGCGGCGATCTCATCTAACGTCTTCTCGCGTTCTGCCTTTTTGGCCAGGCGCTTTTCCATGGCATCGGCTCTGATCGGGATCGACATTTCGTTGAACATCAC
>CP070641.1:1266378-1268720 GCA_020354085.1 Pseudomonadota bacterium | reverse complement strand
GCACGCGCGGCGCAGCTCGCCGAACGCCTGATCAACCAAGACGGTGTGAAGTACGTGCTCGGGCCTTACAGCTCGGGGCTCACCAAGGCCATGGCGCCAGTCACGGAGAAGTACAAGATCCCCATGGTCGAGGGCAACGGCGCCGCGGTGTCGCTGTTCAACAAGGGATACAAGTACCTCTTCGCGACGCTTTCCACGACCGAGTTCTACCTTAAGTCTGCTGTCGAGCTCATGGCCGAACAAGCGCCCACGATCGGCAAGAAGGCCTCGGATATCCGAATTGCCATGGCGATCGAGAACGACCCATTCAGCCAGGACATACGGGCGGGTGTGGTGGAGGAGGCCAAGAAGTTTGGCATGAAGATCGTAATTGACGACAAGCTGCCACCGGAGCTCAACGACATGTCGGCGACCCTGACCAAAGTCAAGGCGGTCAAGCCCGATCTGCTCGTGGTGTCGGGACATGCGAAAGGTGCGACGCTTGTGGTCCGCCAGACGGAGGAGCAGAAGGTGCGTACGCCAATGATGGCAACGACGCACTGTGACTCGGCCAAAGTGGCCGAGGTGATGCCCGCCGCTGCAGAAGGCTTTCTATGTGCATCGCAATGGGATCGCAGCTTGAAGTATTCCGACAAGTGGTTCGGCCGCGCCGAGGACTACGCTGTCACGTTCGACAAGGAGTTTCACTACGCGCCGCCTTACCAGGCAGCCGAATCGACGGCCGCGGTGCTGGTATTCGTCGATGCCTTCCAGCGCTGCAACTGCTTCGAACCGACAAAAGTGCGCGACGCCATCGCCGCCACCGACATGGAGACGTTCTACGGTCACATCAAGTTCGATCCGACCGGCAAGAACATCGCCAAGCCAATGGTGCTGTATCAGGTGCAGAATGGACATTACCGGGTAGTGGCACCGACGAAATTCGCCGATGCCAAAGTGAACTTCCCGCTTAAATAGTCGGCACCGAAAGACGGTTCTGCCCCGATCCGGCCACACGGCCGGATCGGTGTGCGGTAATAGCCATGGACAACATTCAGCTTTTGTTCGACGCGCCAGTCTTGTCGATGCAGCTGCTGCTAGACGGACTGCTGATCGGCGCGATTTTCGCGCTGGCGGCCTACGGCATGGCGCTCGTCTGGGGCGTGATGAATATCATCAACATCGCCCAAGGCGAATTCGTCATGCTCGGCGGTTACACCGCCTTTTTCCTGTACACCGCGGGTGTGCATCCGTTGTTCGCGATACCGGTGGCGGCGATCTTGTTATTTGCCATCGGCTGGGGTCTGTACAAGAGCTTCATCTTCCGCATCGTTGACCGCGATCTGTTTACCTCCATTCTCGCAACCTTCGGCCTGAGTATCGTATTGCAGCAATTGGCGAATGAGCTGTTCGGCGCCGATGTGCGTACCGCTGAGTCGGGATTCGAGACCATCTTTCTCTTCGGAGGCCTGGTGACAGTAGCGGAAATCAAACTGGTCGCCTTCGCTGCCGCGCTCCTGGTCGGTGGTCTGTTGATGCTGTTTCTCAAGCGCTCACGCATGGGCCAGGCGATTCGCGCTACTGCACAAAACGCGCGCGCCGCGCGCATCATGGGCATCGACACCGACGGAGTCTATGCCTGGACCTACGGCATTAACGCCGCCATCTGCGGCGCCGCCGGTGCGCTGGTCGCCATGACCTGGATTATCCACCCTTACCTGGGCCTGCCGTACACGGTGCGCTCGTTCATGATCGTGATCGTCGCCGGTCTCGGCAACGTGTTCACGGTGCTGGGCGCCGGCCTCGGACTTGGCGTGGCGGAGAACTTCGCTGGGTTCGTGTTGGGTGCCGAGTACCAAGCCGCGTTCGTGTTCGGCCTGCTCGTCGTTATTCTAGTATGGCGGCGCTTCTGGCTCGCCCGCCAGCGGAGATACCTTAAATGAACCCATCCATGAAGCGCCTGTTGCTCTATGGTGCCATCATCGTCATCGCGATGTTGGCGCCAATGCTCGCGCCCGACTTCCGCACGCAGATGGCGTTTCTATGGGTGATGATCATCTTCGCCCTGTGCTGGGATCTGCTCGGCGGACAGATGGGCTACAACTCGTTCGGCAATATCCTGTTCTTCGGCGTCGGTATGTACGCCTGCGCCGTCATTCAGCGCGACTCCGGCCTCGGCTACTTTGCCGCGCTGTTCTTGGGTATGGGCGTGGGCGCGCTGCTCGCGCTGTTGTTCGCCGCGGTGCTCGGCTACGACACCTGGGCCTGGACGCGTCCGGAATCGCAGGGCCGCAAGCTGCGCGTGGCGCTGATCCAGCCCGATATCCCGCTCTCGGTCAAGCGCAACACGGGCACCTTCGCCG
>CP070641.1:1263930-1266278 GCA_020354085.1 Pseudomonadota bacterium | reverse complement strand
GCCGGCGTACCACTTGGCGGTCCAGTCACGAATGACACCGACGCGAAAACCGATGGGATTGATTTTCTGACCCATTACTTCGACTCCTTCGCCGGCGCGGCTTTGGCGGTCTTCATGGCCTTGCGCGCTGGCTTCTTGTCGCTCACCACTACGGTGATGTGGCTGGTGCGCTTGATGATGCGCGCGCCACGGCCCTTGGCGCGGGCATGAAAACGCTTGAGCAATGGCCCATTGTCGACCATTACCGTCGCCACGCGCAGCTCATCGACGTCGGCGCCCTGGTTGTGCTCGGCATTGGCAATCGCCGATTCCAGCACTTTGCGCAACGGATGCGCGGCACGCCGTTTGCTGTAACCGAGCACCTCGAGTGCACGCGCCACCGGCAGCCCGCGGATCTGATCGGCAACCAGCCGCCCCTTCTGCGGCGACAGACGCGTAAATCGAAGAATTGCTTTCGCTTCCATCGTCGTTACTCCGCCACAGCCTTCTTGTCGCCGGTGTGCCCCTTGAACGTTCGCGTCGCGGCGAACTCACCCAACTTGTGGCCGACCATGTTCTCGGTCACGAGAATCGGTACGTGTTGACGGCCGTTGTGCACCGCGATCGTGAGGCCGACGAATTCCGGCAGCACCACGGAACGACGCGACCAGGTCTTGATCGGCCGCTTGCCGCCTTCGGTGCGCGCCTTCTCGACCTTGGTCATCAGGTGCGCGTCGACAAATGGACCCTTACGAATAGAACGTGGCACGTTTCAAGACCTCTTATTTCTTGCGCCGCTGAATAATCATGCCGTCGGTGCGCTTGTTGTGGCGCGTGCGATAGCCCTTGGTCGGCGTACCCCAGGGGCTGACCGGATGGTTGCCGCCCTTGCTGCGGCCTTCGCCACCACCGTGCGGGTGATCAACCGGGTTCATGGTCATACCGCGCACCGTCGGACGGATGCCGCGATGGCGCGTGGCGCCGGCCTTGCCGAGCTCGCGAAGGTTGTGCTCGCTGTTGCCGACCTCGCCGATCACGGCGCGGCAATCGACGCTCACCTTGCGCACCTCGCCGCTCTTCAAACGCAGCTGCGCGTAGTCGCTCTCTCGCGCGATGAGCTGCACGGCCGCGCCCGCGGCACGCGCGATCTGCGCACCAGCGCCAGGCTTCAACTCAATGCAATGAATGGTCGTGCCGACCGGGATGTTGCGCAGCGGCAGGCAATTACCGGCCTTGATCGGCGCCTGTGCGCCGGACAGCAGTTGCTCGCCCGCGGCGACGCCCTTGGGGGCGATGATATAGCGCCGCTCACCGTCCGCATACAATACGAGGGCAATATGGGCACTGCGGTTCGGATCGTACTCGAGGCGCTCCACGCGCGCCGGGATACCGTCTTTGTCGCGACGAAAATCGATCTGTCGATAGTGGCGCTTGTGACCACCGCCGTGATGGCGCATGGTGATGCGGCCGGAGTTGTTGCGACCGCTGCGGCGGTCCTGCTTCTCGAGCAACGCGGCATGCGGCCGACCTTTGTGCAGGTCGGGGTTCACCACCTTGACCATGCCGCGCACGCCGGCGGAGGTCGGTTTTGCTTTTACGAGTGCCATGGCTTTACGTTCCTACGCCTTACTTCTGGCCCATGAAATCGATGTCCTGCCCGGGCTTGAGCGTGACATAGGCCTTCTTCCAATCTTGACGCCGACCGGGAACACGCGCGGTGGTCTTGCGCTTGCCCTTCACATTGGCCACGGTCACGGACGCGACCTGCACGTTGAAGGCCTTCTCCACCGCGGTCTTGATCTCCGGTTTGGTGGCATCGGTGCGCACTTCAAACACGATCTGCCGGTGCTTATCGGCAAGCCCGGTCGCCTTCTCGGAGACATGCGGTGAGCGAATGATCTCGTACAGACGCGCCTCGTTCATACCAGCATCTCCTCGAACTTCTTGAGCGCAGACTGGGTCATGATGACCTTCTCGTGGCGAACCAACGCCACCGGATCGGCGTGCGCTACGGTGCACACGTGCACGCCCGGGATATTGCGCGCCGCCAGCATCAAATTATTGTCGACACTATCAGCCACGATCAGCGCGCCGTTCGCTCCGAACCCCTTGAGCTGCGCGATCAGCGTCTTGGTCTTCGGTTCGGTAACGGAAAACTCCTTCACCGCCACCAGCCGCCCTTGGCGCGCGAGCTCGGAAAGAATCGCGCGCATCGCACCGCGGTACATCTTGCGGTTGACCTTCTGCACGAAGTTCTCATCGGGCGAGGCCGGAAACACCTTGCCACCGCCGCGCCACAAGGGGCTGCGGATGGTTCCGGCACGCGCCTGCCCGGTACCCTTCTGGCGATAGGGCTTGCGGCCACCCCC
>CP070641.1:1261480-1263830 GCA_020354085.1 Pseudomonadota bacterium | reverse complement strand
CGCCATAGGTTGCCGGCCACTGGAAATCGCGCACCTTGATCTTACCGGTCCCAACGGTGCCGACTCCGGCAGCACTGATGGACGCCTTATTGGCATCGGTTTCCAGATCGCTAAGGCTGGTCTTGGAATGGTAGGCTGCTCCCACACTCAGATTCGGATTGAATCGGTACGTGACACCCAGCTTGCCTGCAAAACCGGTTCCTTCGGCGGCGCCATTGAAATCACCACCGCCGGAGAAATCGACCCGTGCCCACGGAGCACCGCCCAGTGCCGGTAGCAGTGCGCAGCCACCGCCCACACAATTGGTCACGAGACTGCCAAGGGTTGCGCCCGGCGCCGCCAATTTGAGGTCCAGGGTCGCACGGACAAAATCGATGCTGCCGCCGATTGTCAGGTCGGGAGTCGCACTAAACGCGATCGGCACAATGAGACGCGCCACCCCAAGCTCCGAGCGAACGGTATCGCCCGAACCGAGAGCAAGGAAGCTTTCCGCCGAGTAGTCTGTGCCCATGCCGCCCTGCGCGAACATACCGATGCCATAGGCGAAGTTACCGTCCTTACGGATGTAACCGAACGCCGGCATTAGGTACGGGCCACCGTACGAATGCGCTTCGACCGCTCCGCCACCTGCCGATGCGTCGACGTCGGGGGCCAGAACACCAAACGCAAAATCGAGTCGGCTAGCGCCGCTAGCCATCATGGCGATCGTCGCCGGATTGTTCATGACCGCTGCCGCGCCGTTGTCATAGGCCATCGACGCGCCACCCATGCCGTAGGCAATCGGGCCGTAGCCTTGCATGTTCATGCCATTGGTGGCGAATGCACCCGGCGCCGCCAGTAGCCCTGCCATTGCCATTGCCGCGGCCAGCTTTTTCTTCGCAAATCTCATGTCGCTTTCCTCTCTCTCTGGTCAAGTTATGTCTGGGTCAGGCGACCCGCCAAAAAAAAATAGCAACCGAGAACAAACCAAAACACCGATTCGAAATCGATGTCACTGTCCGCATGCCGGTCCAATGATGTTGTTCTTCGAGTCCTGGCTAGGGCTGAGCAAACGGCGCGCACAGTATTCTGCGCACCGTCACAAAATGTCAATATTTAATTCAATGCTGATGGAACCGAAATTCCGCTCAATCGCCGTTACCACGGACACTCGCAGCGGGTTGTACCACGACAGCAAGAAGCCGAGTGTTTCGCATTGCTATTCTCCTAACCGGACCAGGCGCCCGGCTAAGCAAGCCCTCGGCTGTCGAGATCAGGATTTGCGATGTCCGCGGCAACGCAAAAGGGCGCCGTAGCGCCCTCTTGTTTCTCGAGACGATAAGAAGTCTTTGCAGACTACATGAACAGCGTTACGTCCGACTCGCCGGCGAACTCAAGAAAGGTGGCCGCCCCACCGTAGTGAATGCCATCAATGAACTCAGCAGTGTTCATGCCGAACAGATCGACCGTCATCTGACATGCGATCATGGTCACTTCGGCCTCTTGGCACAGCCCCCGCAACTCCGGGATCGATGCGACACCTTTGTTCTTAATAGTCTGCTTCATCAACACTGTGGCCAGCGACTCGAAGCCAGGGATTACGGCTTGGACCGCATTGGGGATGTTCCAGTTGATGCCGCGGAACCATCCCGGACCGAATGGCATCTTCATTGGCATGCCCGGATTGCCCAACGGGCTGACTTTGAGGGAAGCCAAGTCGCGCTTCAGCAGCTGCAGTCCATAGAACGTGAAAAACACTTGGACCTGGAATCCCAATGCCGCCGCAGTCGAAGCCAGAATGAATGGGGGATAGGCCCAATCGAGCGTCCCCTTGCTGGCGATAATCGCCATCTTCTTTTGTGCCATCGCCTCTCTCTCCTCTGTAATCTTGGTAGCCTAGAAATGCTACGGCGCGTCGGGCCGAGTTCTGTCTACTACGACTTCTTGAGCAGGAAGGTGTATTCGCCACCCGCCTCGTTCGACTCGAGCAGCTGGTTGCCGGTCTGCTTGGCAAACGCCTGGAAGTCTTTTACCGAGCCCGGGTCCGTCGCAATGATCTTAAGCGTCTGCCCGCTTTGCAGCGTTCCAAGCGCCTTCTTGGCGCGCAGGATCGGCAGCGGGCAGTTGAGACCGCGTGCGTCGAGTTCTTGATCAGCCATTTTTCCTCCTCGTTCAGTTACAAGGTTGCATCAAAGTTACGCTTGGTTCCGGCGCCAACGCCACGCGAATCAGATATGGGCGCCCGCCCGATCGCGACCACCCATGATAACGCCGCGTGCGCCATCTTGCTGCTCAAGACCACGCATTCATCGCCGGAGGACCGCCCCATCAGCTCCCTGCTTTGCGACGACGTCCTCATTAGCTCCCCGCG
>CP070641.1:1259029-1261380 GCA_020354085.1 Pseudomonadota bacterium | reverse complement strand
GTCCGATCAGACCATCGAGCGCGAGCGCCTCGAAACTTGGCTCGCGGCGCTTCAACAACGACCGCATGCGCGCAATGATGGATGCGGCACGCTCCTCATCGTTGCGGATATCCAGGACGATGGCGCGCAGCTCATCGAGCTCCGGTGGATTCTTCCTGAGATACAGGTCTGCCGCTTCGGCATTGCGCAGAATGGCTGCCAAAGGCTGGCTCAGTTCATGCGCGAGTGCCGAAGAGAGTTGGCCCAACGCTGCGACGCGCTGCACATGCGCCAATTCCGTGCGCAGATTCTGCATTTCCGATTCCGACTGCTTGCGTGCGGAGATGTCCGTCGAGATGCCGCGCATATGCAGTGGCTTACTGGTGTTGTCGCGCTCTACCTGCCCATACACGGAAATCCATCGCGTTTCCCCGCTTGGGTGGATAGTTCGAAACTCTGCCGCCATGGGTTCGCCACCCTTTACGGCGCGTTCCACTGCACGCTGCGCAAGTCCACGATCTTCGGGATGAATCAACTGCAGATATTGATCGAGGGTCATCGAATCAGACTCCCCGATACCGACTGGCGCGCGACCGGATTCGTTGACCCAGACCCGATTCCGGACGATGTCCCAATCCCATACCCCAAGATTTGCCGCGCCAGCGGCGAGGCGCATGCGCGCTTCGCTTGCGCCAAGCTGCGTTGCAAGCTCTCGGGCTCGTATCAGATCCACGCTCAACTCAAGTGCCATTGCTAGCACAAACAACAAAAAGACGAACGCAATAAAAGGGCCAGGCAGAATGCCGCGGGTCATCAGGTTAGAAAAGATTGCGCCCAGCACAATGACCAACAGGGTAGTTCCTCCCAGCACGAGGGCGCGCCGATGATGTCCTTGCTTCCAGGCCGATACCGCTACATCCAGTACATAAAATAGAAACAACAGCATCGACACGTGAACCAGCACACGCCACGGGTTCGATTCCCCTACCGGCACTGACAATGTCTCGCCGAAGAACTGGACATGGGCAAGACTGGTAATTTCCGCGAAGGTGGCATTCTGGTAAATGAAGAAATTCGGTATCAATATCGCAGTACGAAGGCCCGTGATCGCCCACGCCAACCAGCGACGCCCCGCGTTGAGAAAATCGTGCAGGAACCAAACCATCGCAATGATTAGCACCGCCACCGACAGGTGCATCCAGCGAAGGATTTCGCCATAGGCGACCGGCGTCTGTGCACGCATCAGACTCATTTCAAGCAATGCAAGGATAGCGGCGGCGATTGCTGCGATGGCGAACAGGAGGTTCGATGTTGCGTCGCGTGCGCGCAGCCATACGATCAGGTGCACGACCGCAAACGTGAGGCAAACGGCAGCACTGATCGACCAAAGGATCGTAATCATCCTGATCGACTAATTCACCTGAATCCGGAAGTTAGTGTTGCTAGGCAGGGTATATGCACCCCTTGGTACACGTTCTTTGCATATTAATACAGGCCCTACAGGGCCTATCAAGAAGGATTCGTTTAATTCCGCGCATCGTATGTAAGCAGGAGTCCATTAAAGCGGGCTTAACAGACACATCGTCCGTCGTGTGAAGAGGCGAACATTAGTGAAAATTCCTCTCTGACCCCCTTCTATTATTCACGTTCAATCAAGATGTGGGCCTAAAATAAAGTCCACCGGGTAAAACTGATGTGCCTCCAGCTCTGCAGCAATATCTTCCCAGCTGTATTCCGGATTATTCTCTTCAATCTCGGCAATTAGTCCGACCACATGTCGATAGGCCTCATGTTCCTCAAGGTCCTCTGGTACTTGTATCACTCTGATTGCCGTTGCCTCTTTCGCCGGCAAAACCATTAGCCTTTGCATACTTCTCTCCTGATAGTGTTTACGCTGACCCTAATTAACCAAGGAACACCGGCAAGCGGAAAGCGAAGTTTGCGCGACATGGCCACCTCCTTGTGGCAATGCTCAAAGCTCCAATGGTTGGATTAAGAACGAGCGTGGGGAATATTAGCGAAAACTGTGTTCTGACCCCAGTTTTTGGTCCCGCTTCGGCCTCCTGCAGAAGATGCCAGCGCCTCGCAGGCCGCGGCCTTTATTTGTACGCCGCACGCACGGTATTGCGGGCCTCCTCCTTGGCCTGGTACAGGGCGCGATCCGCCCGTTCGATCAGTGTCGACATGGTCATGTCCATGCCCGGATGTAACACCGTCAGCCCCGCACTCACCGTCACATGGTCGGCAGCTGCCGAGGTCGCATGTGGAATTGCCAGCGCCTCGATCGCCATCTTCATTTGCTCGGCAAGCGCCAGGGCGGCTCGCTCGCCGATGTTTGGCAAGATAACGCCGAACTCCTCTCCGCCGTAGCG
>CP070641.1:1256563-1258929 GCA_020354085.1 Pseudomonadota bacterium | reverse complement strand
AAAATTCATCTGCGCCGCCTGCGGGTCATTTGGGAAAGACGTCAGATAGATTCGGTACCAGCCGGCGGCTTCCTGATAGCTCGCCGAGGACTTGGTCTTTTGCGCCTGCGCATGGTAGTGGCGAGCAAGTTCGTCGAGATGTTTCTTAACGTATGGCATGACGCGCTCGTAGTCAGCCGGCTTGTTGACGCGCCGGTAGTCGCTGGTCACGCCGTAACGCGTGACGAACTCCTTCTTCGCCTCGAGCGCCGGTGTGGCGAATTGCGCACCCTGATAGGCCTCAATCGCGCGCACCTGCAGCAGGGGTGCCTGAAGATGCGTCGGATGTCGACGCCCAAAGCTGTTATAGGTCTCGGCCGCGTCCTTAATGCGATCCTGTTTCAGGTAAAGATCCCCGAGTGCGCCGTAGACGCGAAACTCGTACTCGCGCCGTGTCGGCTTTTCGAAATACGGCGGCAACGACTCGGCGCCGTTGAGGTTCGCCAGGCTCAAGCTCATCACCCGAAAGGTGTCGTCGACCAATTCCCGCTCGGCGCGCGACAGGGCCGGGATCTCCTCGGTCGCGAGCCCCAGGTCGCGGCCGATCAGCCGCCGGTCGAGCACAGTGAATAGCGACTCGAGCGCCTCTTCCTGTCGACCGAGTTTGAACAGCGACCACCCGCGCATGTACAAAGCGCGCTCGTAATACGTCGAACCATCGCCACTCGCAATAATGTCTCGATAGGCCGCTTCGGCACCGCGATAATCCTGCACGGTGAACAACAGCTCGCCGCGCCGGAACTGCGCTTCGTTGCGATGCGGCGTGTTCGGGTAGTCATTCACCAGGCGCGTCAAAGACGCCAATGCTGCGTTGAGATCTCCGCCCTGTTCCTGCGCCTTGGACAGTTGATAAAGGACCCGGTCATTACCCGAGTAATTCGGGTAGGCCCGCAGTAGATCCTCGTAGAGCTTGGTCGCATTTCGGTAGTCCGCAGCGCCCAGGGCAGTTCGTGCGCTGTCCGCCCCACCGTCAAGCGCACGGTCCTCTGAGCTCTGTAGCTCCAGGTCCCCCAAGCGGCGCAAGGCCTCCGGACGACGAGGATCTTGCGGTGCCGTGCGCACGAAGGCGCGATACCCCGCGATCGCCTTTTCCCGCCCGCCCGCGACGCGCCCGTCGGTATCGATTGCGAGTTTGCGGTCTTCAAGGCTCTTGAGCGTCGGCTCGTCGGACGCCGAACGCTTGCCGGACGCGCAACTCGCCACAAGCACTGCGGCCACGAGTGTGACAAGAAGACGGTGGCCCATCATGGCCTGGCCTCCTCGCCCACCGCCGCCTGGTCGTAGATCTGCGCGACGGCAAAACGCGCCTGCGTTAGATAGGTCCCGATGCGCTCCTGTAACAGGCCAAGCTCGGCGACCGCCAGATCAGAAAGGTACCGGTGCTGCTCGTCGGAGGCCGCGGCAAGTTTCGATTGCAGTTCACGGATGCGCGCGCGTGATTCGTCGATGCGCTGCTGAAATGCGTCGAACTTCGCGGGCAACTCACGCTGCGCCTGCTCCAGTGCGCTGCGTCGCTCCTGGTAATTCGCGACCTCGGCATCGAGTTCCTGCAAAGATCTCTGCGCTTCCCACAAGCGCGGCTTGAAGTCGACAGTCAAATCCCAGTACAGGACACCGCGAAGCCGTCGGTACTTCTCCTTGGCGATGATGGCCTCCTCACCACTCAGACTGCCGAGTCCGCGCTCGACGCGCGCGAGACGCTCGAGCAGCTCCTGGCGCTTGGGATCGGCAAGCGCTGCCACGTCGAATTCGGTCTCGACCCGCTGTAGCTCTGCCGCCCAACGGTCGCGCTCCTGCTGAAACTGCACGGGGCTACGGGCACGCGCCTCGTTCAGAACGCGCGGCAGGCGCTCACCGTGCGCGCGGCGGCGTGTCGCCAGCATGTCGTCGAATACCGCCATGTTTTCCGCCCAGCGCGCGAGCTCGCCGCGCAGAAATTGAACGTCGCGGAAGTTCTTCAAGGCCTCATGAAACGCGTGACTGGCGAGCAAGGTAAAAAGGTAACGGCTCTCGGGGGTTTCGGGCAGCTCACGCAGCTGCCAAAACCATCCCATGTCTTCTCCAGGATTGATGCGGAGCAAGGCATCCGTCAGGCGCCCAGCGCGAATCGCGCCAATCGACTCGTCGAGGCGCGATAGCTCTTGATCGTAGAGTACGATGGCGTGCTCGTACTCCTGCAAGGACTGCTTGTACGCGCCGACCTTGCCCAAGGCGTAGGGAATGGCGAGCAGCGACTCCAACACCGCCGTGTCCTGCAAGCTGCGACCACGCAGCTCAAGCCATGCGATGAGCGCGCGCTCGTAGTCTTTCTGCAACGACCGCGCCCA
>CP070641.1:1254038-1256463 GCA_020354085.1 Pseudomonadota bacterium | reverse complement strand
CTGCGCCGGGGTCGCGCGCATAGACCGTCTGGTAACGCTCACGGTCGGCGGCTGCGTCAACGCGCGCAATGTATGGAGGCAGGGGCACATGGCCGATGCGCGCGAGCACTTGTGAGACGGTCTCGGGTCCCTCTACCGCGAGTTCATAGAAGTCGCCCAGGCGCGCCAGTACTTTGAGTGTGCCGCCGCCATCAAGCAGGATCGATGAGCCTGCGCGCGGCGGTTTGCTCGCGCGCAGCTGCGCCGACACCCGCTGTGGATCGCGAATGCGCTCGATCATGATCTCGATGCGCCCGCCGCTGTCCTTACGGCCATAGAGGCGCGCGGGGATCACGCGCGTATCGTTGAACACCAACAGGTCATCCGGCCGCAGCAACTCCGGCAGGTTAAAAAACCTCAGGTCGCGCACGCTGCCGTCCGCGCCATTGAGAACAAGGAGGCGGCTTGCGCCGCGCTCTGACAACGGCGATTGCGCAATCAGTTCCGGCGGGAGGGAATATGTGAACTGGCTACGGCGCATGGGGTATGGGTAAGCCGCGCGATACTATACTATGCGTATCCTTGCATCGATCGTCATCCCCGCTGGACGAGACCTGCCTAGAGCTGCAACCGGAGAACAAGAATGACTGCCACACGATTCGTCCTTGAGGTTCAGCCGCGTATCCCGGCGCGCCTCGAGCGCCTGAGCGAGCTTGCCAACAATCTCCTGTATGGCTGGGAGCGGCAAGTGCGCGGCCTGTTCTTCCGCCTCGATGCCAAGCTGTGGGAGGTGGTCGGCCACAACCCGAAAGTATTTCTCCGGCGCGTATCCCAGCAGCGCCTGCACGAGGCAGCCGAAGATCGCGTATTCATGGAAGAGTACAATCGAGTGCTCTCGGCTTTCGATACCTACCACAAGGCGGCCATGCGTTCGGGGGTGGAGAATCTCCTCGACCCCGAGCAGGATCTGGTCGCCTACTTCTGCGCGGAATTCGGCTTCCACGAAAGCGTACAGCTCTATTCCGGCGGTCTCGGCATTCTCGCCGGCGATCACTGCAAGGCCGCGAGCGACATCGGCCTGCCATTCGTCGCGGTCGGACTGCTCTATCGCCAAGGCTACTTCACCCAGACCATCGACGGCCAAGGGGTGCAGGTGGCGCACTACGCGCCCACCAATTTCGCCGATCTACCGATCAGCCCGGCGCTTGATGCCGACGGCCGCGAGTTGCGCGTACTGGTCAACCTGCCGGGGCGGCGCGTAGATGTAAAGGTGTGGTGGGCGCAGGCTGGACGGATCACGCTCTATTTGCTCGATACCGATCTTCCCGAAAACACCGAGGCTGACCGGCGCATCACCTATCAGTTGTACGGCGGCGACGTGCACACCCGTATCCATCAGTGGCTGGTGCTCGGTTTCGGTGGGGTGCGCGCCCTGCGAGCGGTTGGGCGCAAACCCACCGTGTGGCACATCAACGAAGGACATGCGGCGTTCTCGATCCTGGAGCGCTGCCGCGAGCTAGTGCGTGAGGGAGTCAATTTCGACGCCGCACTTGAGGCAGTGGCAGCCAACACCGTGTTCACCACCCACACCCCGGTGCCGGCGGGTCACGACATCTTCGACCACAGCCTGATGCGTACCTATTTCGCCGAATATGTGCACGAGATCGGTGCGTCGATGGAACATTTTCTCTCCATCGGCGCCACCCCAACGAGCCAAGGCGGCTTCAATCAAACCGCGCTCGCGCTGCGTGGCTCGCGCTTTCGTAACGGCGTTTCCCGCATCCACGGCGGCGTCGCCTCGCGCATGTCCGCGTATGTCTGGCCGCAGGTGCCCGTCGAGGAAAACCCGATTGGCCACATCACCAACGGCGTGCACGTTCCGACCTTCCTTGCGCGCGAGTGGGCCAACTTGTTCGACATGCGCTTCGGCGGCGGTTGGCGCAATGAACTGCTCAATACCGAGTACTGGGACAAGCAGGTCGATCTCATTCCGGATCACAGCTTCTGGAGCCTGCGCCAGTCGCTCAAGAGCGAGATGCTCGCCGAAGTTCAACGGCGTGCGGTGCGTCAGCACCGCCGCAACGGCGCCAGCGAGGCCACGATTCAACGCTTGACTCAACACTTGTCCCCGCGCGAGACCGATGTTCTGACGATCGGCTTCGCGCGCCGCGTGGCGACTTACAAACGCGCCACCCTGCTGTTCGGCGAACCGGAACGCTTGGCGCGCCTGCTCAACGATCCGGTACGCCCATGCCTGCTGATCTTCGCGGGCAAGGCGCACCCGAACGATCTGCCGGCCCAGCAGTTCATCAAGATCATTCACGACTACTCACGCCGCCCTGAATTCGAGGGACGCATCATATTGCTCGAGGGTTACGATCAGGCGCTGGCGCGCAAGCTGGTGACGGGGGTGGACGTGTGGCTCAACACCCCCGAATATCCGCAC
>CP070641.1:1251511-1253938 GCA_020354085.1 Pseudomonadota bacterium | reverse complement strand
CCGGTGAAGCACAGCACGCGGGCACAGTGATCACCACTGAACGGTTACTGGAAGCCATGCGCACAGCAGGCTCTACGCGTCATGTGGTGCTCGCAGGCAGTTGCTCGGTATACGACTGGACTGCTTCACACGGCACGCTGAGTGAGGAAAGTCCTCTAGAAACAATGCTATGCGAAAGAGATGGCTACACCACAGCAAAGATATTGCAGGAACGCATCACACGCCGCTTTGCCGATGAGAACCGGTGGACACTATCCGTCTTGCGGCCAGGATTCATCTATGGGCTCGGCGCTCATCCGGCAAGCGGCGCTGGACTCAGACTAGAGCGCATCTTCTTGGTCGTCTCACCCTTTGCACGCCTGCGCCTTACGCACGTCGAGAACTGCGCAGAGGCTTTCGTCAATGCGGCGGAGAAGCCCATCGCCGGCACTTTCAATATTATCGACGACGACCACGTATCGGCGTGGCGCTACGCAGGCAGATTGAGTAGCCGCGAGAGCGGCAGTGTCCGAATTCCCATGCCATACTGTCTAGGTCTGGCCGTGGCTTATCTGGCAACAATCGCCAGTCGCATTCTGCTGCCTGCCGGTCGCAGAGCGTTACCTGGCGTCCTCAATCCCCGCCAATACCGTGCTCGCTTCAAGCCGCTACAATATGACAACCGCCGTGCCAAGGAACAACTGGATTGGAAATGCCAGCCGCTATTTGAAACCGGTTGCGATGTAACATGAAGACAATTGCCTATCTGCACAATGTCTATGCCCGCGCAGGCGATACATTCATTCGCGCGGAAGTGCGCCAGCTTCGCGGTTTCGGGCACACTGTCCTCACGTTTTCCGTGCGCGAACCGGACCCCTCGGAACTAATCAGCGTTGAGATTTGCGACGAACACGCGCGCACCGATTACATTCTTAGTCATGGGTTTCTCTGCTTGCTGATCTCCGCGATTCGTGAGCTCTTGCGAGCTCCGAGGCGCACGTGCGCAGCAATCAGGGTAGCAGCACGATGCGGATGGCCTGGCATCAAGGGGCGACTTTGGCCATTCGCATATTTTTTTGAGGCTTGCTATCTGTCGCGGCAGTTGCGAGAGAAACGCGTCGATCATCTGCATGATCACAATGGGGAGGGCTGCGCTTTCGTGGCAATGCTTGCATCGATGCTGAGCGGTGTGCCGTATAGCCTGACGATACATGGGCCCGGGGAATTCGACCGGCCGACGCTGTTGTCTCTCGCGGAAAAGGTGCGTCGCAGTCAATTTACCGTGGCCATCAGCGATTACGGGCGTAGCCAGATCCTGCGTTGGATTGCGCCCGAGGACTGGACCAAAGTACACGTCGTGCGTTGCGGGGTCCGCTTCGACAACGGCAACGAGGCAGTTGGAATGGCTAGCGATCGACGCCTGGTCTGCGTCGGTCGATTGAGCATGGTCAAGGGACATCTCACTCTGCTCGAAGCCATTGCACGTCTGAAAGCAGAGGCGGCGTTCGAAGTGGTGATCGTCGGCGATGGTCCTCTGCGCCGGACAATCGAGGAAAGGACGGTCGCGCTTGGCATTCAAGACCGCGTGACGTTGACGGGCTGGATGTCAGCTGAGGGGGTACATCAGGAAATCGCGCGGTCCTGCGCCATGGTGCTCCCCAGCTTTGCTGAAGGACTTCCGGTTGTTCTCATGGAAGCTTTCGCAGTTGGGCGCCCGGTTATCGCGACTGCGATCACCGGCATCCCGGAGTTGGTAGAGCCCGGACTCTCCGGCTGGCTTGTTCCGGCGGGCTCCATTGATGCACTCTCGGCAGCCATCCGTGAAGTCTTGTCAACCGCCCCGGAGCGGCTTGCCAGCATGGGGCGCGCAGGAAATGCACGCGTTCGCGAGCGCCACGATCAATGCACGGAAGCGCGAAAGCTTGAAGCGCTGATCGACAGACACAGCACGATGCTTCACGATTGATCTTGAGGCTTCTGGTCAGGCTATAACAGATCACCCGAATCGAATTGCGGAGCAGATACAGCTGGTTGAAGACGATCTGGAGAGAGAGTTCGCCCGAGCTAGCGCACACTTACCACGTGTAGTTGATGCCGCTAACGGCCTGATCCTCGCTCCACCAGCCGGCGAGCTCGTCACAGACGAGCCCTTCGATGAGCCCGTGGAGCTCGGCCGGCACGAGCTCACGCCAGGGGGTCGTGGATGCGCGCCAGTTGGGGGCGCGCTCCGCCAGCCAGGCATCGGCCTGGGCCGTCCACTCCAATCCGCACGCAGCGAAGATGCGCTTGGCGGTCCGCATCGCGTCCGCCGACATGTCCTCGTCGAGCACGAGCGCGTACGACGCCTTGCCTTCGCCGGCGCGGTGCGTCGTGACGACGTTGTAGAGCCAGAAGAGGAGCTCCGACTCCTCGAGGCCCAGCCGCTCGAGGTCGCCGAAGCGATCCTGC
>CP070641.1:1248982-1251411 GCA_020354085.1 Pseudomonadota bacterium | reverse complement strand
CGTGCCAGCAACAACGCGTATCGCGCCTGCGCCGCAACGAATTGGTCGCCAGCCTGTACCGCCCGGTACCAGCGAGCAGCCTCATCGAACCGTTCGAGTTGTTCGTTGGCTTGACCAAGCTGGAAATAGACAGCGTCAGGATCACCATATCCCAGTGATAATGCTCGCCTGAACTGCTGCTCGGCAGCAGCATGATCATCGATCTGCGCCGATAGCAAGCCCAGTGTGAAGACAAGATTGGCGTTGTCGCGGTTTGTTTCCAAAAGGGTCTGGAACTGCTGCTTCGCCTCGGCGTAGCGACGTTCCGCCACCAGAGCCCGCGCATAATTAAGCCGCAATTCGTGTGCATCCGGATGCGCTTGCAGGAATTCCTTCATGTAAGCAAGCGCTTCATTGCGATCTTGTTCTCTCAGCAACAACGCCTTGAGGAGGGCGCCTTGCTGCCAGTCAGGCCGCAGTTCCATTGCCTGCTCGGCGTGTACCGACGCCTGCTGCAGGTCGCCCTTGGCGTAGGCTGCCTGGGCGAGGACATAATGCGACTCGGGAAAACCGGCGTAAGGCGCCGCGAGATCACGGATCATCTTGGAGACCGCCTGCTTGTCAGGATGCTTCGCGCACAACGCATAGAGTTGCATCAGCACCGGCTGCGGACCACCTGCAGAAGTGGCCAGCACCTTCGCCAGCAACGGACGCGCTGCGCGCAAATCCCCGCTCTTGATCAACAAGTCAGCATAGGTACGTCGGGCGCTATCCGAGTCCGGATCAACCTCGTACCAGATACCAGCGCTCTCGAGCGCCGCGTCTTCACGTTTGGCGTAGAGCGCGATTTCGGTGGAGCGTCTGGCAACCCGGGCATCCCGCGTTTGGCGGGCAAGTTCCAGATAGGTGTCACTGGCAAATTCGATGTCGCCACGTTGACCGGCGATCTCGGCAATCAGAAACCGATACATGAGCGCCGCGTCCAGACCACTTTCCGGCCCGACCGGCGCTTCTCCCAGCACGCGTCTGACACGCTCTTCCAGTTCTTCTTGTGGTTCCGGCTGGGCACGCAACTGGGCACTGGCAACGCGTTGCTGATCCGGGGCGTTGTGGGCGCAACCAGCGGTCAGTGCCAGCGACACCATGAATAGCGACAAAAAGCTCTTGAACATGTGCAGGGAATGGAAATTTGTGGGGTGCGCGCGGGGCGCTACGACAGGAATATACGGCCCCGTCCGGGAAGTTCTTCAATCGTGAGGCGAGTTTAGGTATATTTGGCAGCCATCACAAGAGACCCCTGCGTCCAAGGTAGGTTCCATGGCGTCGGGACGATGGTAATCGACTCCCGAAATCGGACGAATTGGTCCTTACGGACAGCAACCCGGCCCTCCCGGAAGAAAACGAGATGAGTATGAGCAACACGGCTAGCCCTGAAGTGACCCTGGCCGCCGTCGGATTGTCGCGCCGCTACGGCAACAATCTGGCGGTCGATGACGTTTCGATCGAATTGAAACGAGGCGAAATCGTCGGCTTGCTCGGCCCCAATGGTGCTGGCAAGACAACCGCCATGAAGATGATCACCGGCAACCTGGCTCCAAGTGCCGGCTCGGTCAATGTTTGCGGCATTGACCTGATTGACAAGCCGACGGCGGCAAAAGCCAAAGTGGGTTATTTGCCGGAAATTCCGCCTCTGTACAAGGAATTGCGCGTCGATGAGTATTTGCGGCTGGCGGGGCGGCTGCACCGCCTCAAGCAGTCCGCGCTGAGCGATGCGGTCGAACGCGCCAAGCGACGCACCGGCCTTTCTGACATGGGCCGCAGACTCATTGGTTCTCTCTCGAAGGGTTATCAGCAGCGGGTCGGCATTGCTCAGGCCATCATCCACGACCCCGATGTGGTGATCCTCGATGAGCCCACCGTCGGCCTTGATCCCAACCAGATTCGCGAGATTCGGTCTCTCATCCGCGAGCTCGGCAACGAGCACAGCGTCATCCTGTCAACACATATCCTTCCGGAAGTGGAAGCAATCTGCGACCGCGTTCAGATTCTCCATCGTGGCAAGGTGGTATTTACCGATGCCATTTCGGGGTTACGTGCGTTTCGCGGTGGCCACTCCCTGCAAGTGTCATTGCGCCGCCCCCCCGAGACCGAGGAATTGTCCAGCGCGATTGAACCGGCTCGAGCCGAGAAATTGAGCGAAGGCGTTTTTCGCATCATCTCGCAGCCGAACCAGGACGTCACAAACCAGCTGCTGCGCGCGAGCCTCGATCATGATTGGGGGCTGTATCAGCTCTTGCCAGCGCAAGCCAGCGTTGAAGAAGTGTTCGTGCAGCTCACGCGCCAGGATGCCACCGGCGAAGACGGCGGCCAGGCGGCGACAACCAACACTGCGCCTGCGGAGACAGTTGCATGATATTCACCATTGCCGCCAAGGAATTGCGTTCCATGTT
>CP070641.1:1246435-1248882 GCA_020354085.1 Pseudomonadota bacterium | reverse complement strand
GGTATTGGGTGTGCTGGTCGCAAGCGGCGCGCTGACGCTCAACTTTTCCTATCAGGAGACACGCGCCACACTCGCGGCGGTGCATCGGGAGAAGGCCGTGAGCGCGGCCATTCGCATCGAGCAGTTCCTGCGCGACATCGAGCAAAACATCGCCTGGACCGAGACGCCACCCGGGCGCACCGCGCCCTCGCACGATCAGCGCTATATCGATTTCCTTAAGTTCCTGCGCCAGGTTCCTGCCATCACGGACATCGCCTGGATCGACGCCAGCGGCCGGGAGCAAATCCGGGCCTCGCGTCTCACCATGGATCGGGTCGGAAGCGGGGAGGACCGCTCGCGCGATGCGCGCTTCCTTGTGCCGCAGCCGGGCCAACCGTATTTCAGCTCTGTCTACTTTCACAAGGAAACCGAGCCGTATCTTACCGTCGCGGTAAACAGCGGCCGCAAAGGCGCCGGCATTACCGCCGTCGAGGTCAATCTCAAGTTTGTCTGGGACGTCATCTCCCGCATTCGGGTGGGGGAGACGGGTTATGCCTACGTGGTCGATGACCGCGGCCAGCTCGTCTCGCACCCGGACATCAGTCTCGTCTTGCAGAAATCGGACCTGTCGTCACTCCCGCAGGTACGGGCGGCACTCGCCGCGCGCGCGACGTCAACCGCGGATGATCCCGAGCTCATCGAAGCGCTCGACACGCGCGCTCGACCGATGCTCGCGGCCTACGCGCCGATCGAACCGATCGGCTGGTCCGTGGTCGTCGAACAACCACTGACCGAAGCCTATGCGCCGCTTTATCACTCCCTCGTGCGCACGGGACTGCTATTGCTCGTTGGCCTCATCGTGTCCGTGATTGCGAGCGTGTTGCTTGCTAGGCGAATGGTGACGCCCATCAGGACGTTGCAGGACGGCGCGGCACGCATCGGCGCCGGCGCGCTCGACCAGCAGATCGATGTGCACACCGGAGATGAGCTCGAGACGCTCGCCGAGGAATTCAATCTCATGACGACGCGGCTGCGCGACTCCTATACGGGTCTCGAGCAGAAGGTGACCGAGCGAACGCACGAACTTGCTGCCGCGAACCAGGCCAAGACACGATTCCTGGCGGCGGCCAGCCATGACTTGCGCCAGCCAATGCACGCACTCGGGATGTTCGTCGCGCAGCTCCGCGGGTGCGTCACGGAGGCAAAAGCCCTCGCGCTGGTAGACAAAGTGGAGTCCGCCGTCACTGCTCTTCAGGAGCTGCTGGACGCACTGCTCGACATCTCGCGCCTCGACGCCGGTGTAGTAACACCGACTCCTACGGAATTTGCCTTGCAACCGTTGCTGACGCGACTCGACAGGGCATTTGCGCCGCAGGCGGAAGGCAAGGGGTTACGGCTGCGAGCCGTTCCATCGAGGCTTGCCGTATGCAGTGACCCGGTCCTGCTCGAACGTATCCTGATCAACCTTCTGGCCAATGCGGTTCGCTATACGGAGCACGGCGGCATCGTCATTGGTTGTCGACGCCACGGTGACAAGGTGCGCGTCGAGGTCTGGGATAGTGGCGCCGGGATCGCGCCCCAGCACCGCGAATCCATCTTTCAGGAGTTTTACCAGGTGGGCAATCCCGAACGCGACCGGCGCAAGGGCCTTGGCTTGGGGCTGGCCATAGCCACGCGGCTTGCGCGATTGCTGGGTAGTCGTATCGATCTTGTTTCGCAGCCAGGCAAGGGATCTGTTTTTTCAATCGAATTGCCGCGCGGCATCGCGAGCGAAAGCGAAGCCGCGAAGGAATCCCCTGTGACGTCGTTGCGCGGGATGCGAGTGCTGATGGTGGATGATGACGCGCTGGTGCGCGATGCGATGGCAAGTCTGCTCGAGCAGTGGGGCTGCGAGGTCTGGAGTGCGGGACACGGTGCCGAGGCCGAAGCGTTCCTGAAGCAGGCAGGTGACATACCGGATGCCATCATCTGCGACTACCGATTGCCCGACGGCGAGACCGGGATCGACGTGATACGCCGGCTGCAAGCAATTGCCGGTGTGGAAGTGCCGGCGGCGCTCGTTACGGGCGATACCGCGCCGGAACGGTTGCGCGAGGCGAACGAGAGCGGCTATGCGTTACTGCACAAACCAGTGCAGCCGGCCAAATTGCGCCTGCTGTTGGTGCACCTGGTGCGGGGACCGAAACAGCGCGTAGTGGCCGGTTAGGCCTATTCCGCCGTTTCACCGGCGCGGCGAAGGGCATCGAGGTCGAGACCAAGCCGGTTTACCGCAACGATTGCCTGTGCCCGGGTCGTGACCTTGAGCGCGCGCAAAATCGCGGTGACGTGAAACTTTACCGTCGCTTCCGCCATGCCGAGCTCGCGGCAAATGTGCTTGTTTGAATTCCCCTTCGCCATGAGCGCCAGCACCTGCCGCTGACGGTCGGTAATCTTCAGATCGTTTGCGGAAGCGGGCGGGGTATCCGGTG
>CP070641.1:1243867-1246335 GCA_020354085.1 Pseudomonadota bacterium | reverse complement strand
CGTTCACATGGTTGGTCCACACGTCTCGGAGCTGATAACGCAGGCGGTACTTTCCATGGACTTTGGCGCGACCAGCGAAGACATCGCGCTCACCATGTTTGCCCATCCGACACTTTCGGAAGCAGTACACGAGGCCGCTCTGTCGGTGCACGGTCGCGCCATTCATGCGGTGCAGGCCCGCCGGCGAAATTAGGCAGCGTCTCTGCGGCCGAGCTCGATTACGCGGTGCGGCGCTGGCCGAACCATGATGCGCTGAGAAACTCTTGGCACGCCTGCAACCAGTCAATGACGACCGAAAATGAGACCGGTTTTCTCGGCCACCGGGATGAACTCAAGCAGCGAGGCGTAGCCGCCCACTGCGGATGACGCCAGCGCGCCGGCGCAAGGCCACCGTAGACCGACAAGTGTGACCCAGGTCACCATTACAGCGGCCTTCGGTACGGAGGCGCTTACTTCGTTTTAATCAAAGAGAATGGCGCGCCCTAGAGGATTCGAACCTCTGACCTTCAGCTCCGGAGGCTGACGCTCTATCCAGCTGAGCTAAGGGCGCAAGCGGGAGGCCAATCCTATCATTGATCGTTGCGACATCGGCCGCGTCGCCGATACAGCGTATTTCCAGAAACCAGGCCGTCGGGCGCAAGCCGCGAGTTCGGTTAATGCGTACACCAAGGAAATTTATTGTGGTGCCGATAACTTTCCCGCGAACCGTATCCCCCTAGTGTCCGGTCGAGAAGATTAGGCTATACTTATACACCTTGATTCTTGGGGCCCCATTCGGGGGGCGACATTAACTTCTTAGTGGGGATAAATCGTGTCTGATCGTGAGTTTGTAAAGTACTTTTCGAGCATGATCGCCGCGCTGGTGGCGTTGGCGGTTGTTTTGTTTGTGATCGCGCAAGTGGTCGGCGGCAAGTCTAAGACCACGACCGCGCAGGCGGATGCCAAATCCGTGGCTGAGCGCATCAAGCCGGTCGGTGAAGTGACCGTCGCCGGGAACGCAGTGATGGACGCGCTGATCCCGGTCGCGCAAGCGGCCGACAAAGGCAAATCGGTCTATGACCAAGCCTGCCAGGCGTGTCATGCGGCTGGTGTGGCCGGTGCGCCGAAGCTGGGCGACAAGGCTGCGTGGAAGGACCGCATCGCGCAAGGCAATGACAAGTTGTACGAGCATTCCCTCAAGGGTTTTCAGGGCAAGAAGGGTGTGATGCCGCCCAAGGGTGGTTTCGCCAATCTGTCCGATGCCGACGTCAAGGCGGCGGTCGACTACATGGTGAGCAAGGCGAAGTAGACCTACCACCACGGCAGTACGAGAAAGGCGGCCAACAGGCCGCCTTTTTTGTTCTACCCGGAATACGGATTCGTTGCGATTGGACCAACCTGCAGCTGGCTGCCGACGCGGTGGCCGCCACAAATCGCGGGACGGACGTGTGCGCGCCTTAGAGCTGTGTCAGAACTGCGTCGCGGCCTGGATTATCGGTTGGCGATCAAGCCGCCGATACTGAATTGCCTCGGACAAATGCTCGGCGGACGGTCGCTCAACGCCCGCGAGATCGCCGATCGTGCGCGCCACCTTGAGAATGCGATGGTAGGCGCGCGCGCTGAGTCCCAGTCGTTCGATCGACTGCTCCAGCAACGCGCGCCCGTCTTCGTCCAGAACGCAATAGGCATCGACTTGTTTGTTGGTGAGCGCATGGTTCGGGCAACCGCTGCGCGCAAGCGCTCGGTCACGCGCCGCTTGCACGCGCCTTTGTATCGTGCGGGAATCGTCTCCATCGGGTGACGGACGCGAGAGCAGCAGCGCGCGTGGCACGGCCGGCACCTCAACGTGCATGTCGATGCGATCCAGCAAGGGACCCGACAGTCGCGCACGGTAAGCGCGCACCCGATCTTCGCTGCAATGACAGCGCCCCGATTGGTCGCCGAGGTAACCGCAAGGGCAGGGATTCATCGCCGCAATCAACTGGAAACGCGCCGGGAACTCCGCTTGCCGGGCCGCCCGCGAGATCACGACACTGCCGGTCTCCAATGGCTCGCGCAGCACCTCGAGCACGTGCCGGTCAAATTCGGGAAGCTCGTCGAGAAAGAGCACGCCGTGGTGTGCGAGCGAAATTTCCCCTGGCCGCGGTTGACTGCCGCCGCCGACCAGTGCCACGGCTGACGCCGTGTGATGCGGGGCGCGAAACGGTCGCTGCCGCCAGCGCGCCAACGTAAAGCCGCCGTTGAGGGAATGAATCGCGCACGTTTCCAGTGCCTCGTCATCCTGCAGCGGCGGCAATATGCCGAGCAGGCGATTGGCCAGCATGCTCTTTCCGGCACCCGGCGGCCCGATGAACAACAGGTTGTGGCCACCTGCGGCGGCAATTTCGAGTGCGCGCTTGGCGTGCGTCTGGCCGCGCACGTCGCGCAAGTCGGGCACCTCAAACGGCTCGGTCGGTTGGGACGACGGCGCATGGTACGCGAGGGGTGTT
>CP070641.1:1241295-1243767 GCA_020354085.1 Pseudomonadota bacterium | reverse complement strand
TCCGGCGACTGCTGGGCCGTTGGGCGGCGCCGTTCCAGAAACTGCGACACCGTCGCATCCAGCATCCCTTGCGCGAGCGCGTGCCACTGCAGCACTTGCCAACGCGCCTTGCCCGCCGACGGGATCAATGGCGGTGGTTTCAGAGCATCGAGATACTCGGCAATGACCGACGAATCGAATAGGACTTCACCGTCGTCGCGCTCCAGTACCGGGACCTTGGCCAGCGGGTTGAGACGCTTTGCCGGACTGTCTGCTGCGGCGAGGTCGATGGCAAGGAACTCGCAGGGAATCGATTTCTCGGCCAACAGCACGCGGATCTTGCGCACGTAAGGCGAGGTCGGGGTACCGTAGAGTCGCATGTCGAGCGCCGTTCTATAAGTAGTTAGCCACCAGGCCAGCGAACACCGCAGCGCCAAACCAGGCGTTATTGAGAAAGGCGCGAAAGCATCCGTCGCGCGTGCGCCCCTGCATCAGGTGCTGCTGGTAGACGGCGAATGCTGCGGCAGCACCGAGCCCCAGGTAGTAGACGATGCCCAAGTTCGCCATCTGACCCGCCACGACCAACAACGCAAGCGTAATGACATGCGCCAAACCGATCATGGTGCGATCGAGTCCGGCGAACAGTATTGCTGTCGATTTAACGCCGATCTTGAGATCGTCCTCCCGATCGACCATGGCATACGCAGTATCATAGGCCACCGACCAGAACACATTGGCGACAAACAACACCCAGGCGATGGCCGGCACCGATCCGGTCTGGGCCGCGAACGCCATTGGAATCGACCATCCGAAGGCGGCGCCGAGAAAGAACTGCGGCACATGCGTGTAGCGCTTCATGAAGGGGTAACTCGCTGCCAGCGCCGCGCCCGCGAATGACAGCAGAACGGTGAGCCGGTTGGTCAGCAACACCAAGAAGAAGGCCACCAGGCACAGCACAACGAACAAGACAACGGCCTCGCGCGCGCTGACGCGCCCGGCCGCAATCGGTCGGTCACGCGTGCGCGCGACGTGCGGGTCATACTCGCGATCGGCGTAATCGTTGATGACGCAACCGGCGGACCGCATTAGAACGACCCCCAAGACGAATACCGTCAGCACCACGCCATTCGGTCGACCGGCACCCGCGATCCACAGGCCCCACAGGGTCGGCCACAAGAGCAGTAGGATGCCGATAGGCCGATCGAGGCGCATGAGCAACGCATAGTCTCTGAGCGGAAGCGAGATCATGCAGGCGGGAACTCACCGAGCGCGGGCAAGAAGATCTCGCTGACCAGCAGCGGCTTATCGTTTACGCGAAAAATCGCGCGCCGACCCCAGATCTCCGACGGTCGCCGCGCAAGTCCGGCGGCGGCAAGCGTAAAGAGCGTGTCGCCCGGCAACAAGCGCGCGATTTGGAACGTGCCGCGCTCCATGGTGGGGTCGGCGAACAGCACCGCGCCGAGTGAGCGCGTGCGCAGACGGGTCAACCGGCGCTGCGGACCCGTCAAGGTGCTGCCAGGAATGACGGTGCGCGCATATACCCACGGCACCTGGCCGCAGAGCAAACGCACTTGCCGAACCCAGGCATAGCGATCGGGATCGATCTCGAGCGCTCGCGCCTCGGTGAGCAGCGGCCGGCGCCAGGACTGACCCAATAACTCCACCCGAAATGCGTCGCAACAGGCACGTATCAAACGTTGCGTGAGCGAGGCCGAATCGAGCAACCACGGTCGCAGCACGCGCGGCAGAACCGGTTGCAACCAATGCGCGGCCGGACGCCAAGTCTCAGCGAAGGAAGGATTTGCGGTGGCCCTCATGCGCGCATTATGCGGTGGCCCCCGAGGGCCGCCAAGCACGCGTCGCCACTAAACGCCGGCGTAATTCTCGCGGCTCGCCAGCCAGCGCCGCGCGATCGGCTCGATGTGCGTCGGGTAATTGCGCAGCAGAAGCTCGGCCACGCGCTGCACCTCGGGCAACAAGGCGCGGTCGCGAATCAATTCCGCGATACGAAATTCCGGCATGCCGGTCTGGCGCGTGCCAAATACTTCGCCCGGGCCACGCATCTCGAGATCGCGCTGCGCGATGTAGAAGCCATCGCTTGATTCGCGCATCACGGCGAGCCGCTCACGCGCCAGCTCGGACAGCGGCGCACGGTACAACAGTACGCAGGCACTGGCCTGGTCACCGCGCCCGATGCGCCCGCGCAGCTGATGCAGTTGCGACAGCCCGAGGCGCTCGGCGTTTTCGATAATCATCAGGCTCGCATTTGGCACGTCGACACCGACCTCGATGACGGTGGTAGCCACCAGCACCTGCACCTTGGCAGCCTTGAAGGCTGCCATGACTTTTTCCTTGGCCGCGGGCTGCATACGGCCGTGCACGAGCCCGATCGACAAATCCGGCAGTGCTGATGCCAGGGCTTCAGCGGTCTCGGTCGCGGTCTGCGCGTCGAGCAATTCGGATTCCTCGATAAGCGGGCAAACCCAATACACC
>CP070641.1:1238723-1241195 GCA_020354085.1 Pseudomonadota bacterium | reverse complement strand
GACCCCCTGGCACGATGACCCGCTGAGCGACAGCAGTGGCGAGGCGCTTTATATCCGCGACGAGGATACGGGCGCGTTCTGGTCGCCCACGCCGTTGCCCGCCCGTGGCCGCTCCGGCTATGTGTGCCGGCACGGGTTTGGCTACAGCGTGTTCGAGCATTACGAAGCCGGCATTGCTTCGGAGCTATCGACCTACGTGGCCATGGACGCACCGGTGAAGTTCGTGGTGGTCAAGCTGCGCAATCATTCGGACCGCCCGCGGCGATTGTCGCTGACCGGCTATTGGGAGCTGGTGCTCGGTGAGTGGCGCCACGCCAACCTGATGCACATTGTGACCGAGACGGATTCGCATAGCGGTGCGCTGTTGGCCCGCAATGCCTATGGCCGCGAATGCGCCAATCGGGTGGTCTTCGCGCAGGTGAGCGGGCGAGCCCGGTCGGTTACCGGCAACCGCACCGAGTTCATCGGCCGCAATGGTTCGCTGGCCAGCCCGGCGGCGATGCGCCGCATGCGCCTGTCGGGCAAGACCGGTGCGGGTCTGGATCCGTGCGCTGCGCTACAGGCCCACTTTGAACTGGCCGCGGGACAGGAGCGCGAGATTGTGTTTGTGTTCGGTGCGGCCCGTAACCCCGACGAAGCACGGCATTTCATCCAGCAATACGGCGGACCGGCGGGTGCTCGCCAGGCCTTGGCAGCGGTGTGGGGATACTGGAACCATACTCTGGGCGCGGTGCACGTGGAGACGCCGGACCCCGGGCTGGACGTGCTGGCCAACGGCTGGCTGCTCTACCAGACATTGTCCTGCCGGCTGTGGGGACGCAGTGGATATTATCAGTCCGGCGGTGCCTACGGTTTCCGTGATCAACTGCAAGACACGCTGGCACTGCTGCATTCAACCCCGTGGCTCGCCCGCGAGCACCTGATCCGTTGCGCCGAGCGCCAGTTTCTCCAGGGTGACGTGCAACACTGGTGGCATCCGCCCAATGGGCAAGGCGTGCGCACCCATTTCTCCGATGACTACCTGTGGCTGGTGTACGCCACCTGTCGTTATGTGTCGGCGACCGGGGATACCGGCGTACTCGATGAGCCCGTTCATTTTCTGGAGGGCCGCGTGTTGTATCCGGAAGAGGAGTCTTACTACGACCAGCCGCAACGCTCGGCGGAAGTGGCCAGTCTCTATGAACATTGCGTGCGCGCCATCAAGCATGGCTTGCGCTTTGGCGAACATCAATTACCGCTGATGGGCTGTGGCGACTGGAACGATGGCATGAATCTCGTCGGTCGTGATGGCAAGGGCGAAAGCGTGTGGCTGGCGTGGTTCCTGTACGAGAATCTTCGGCTGTTTGCCGGACTGGCGCGTGGCCGGAACGATGCGAGCTTTGCCGCCGTCTGTGCCGAACAGGCAGCGTTACTGCAGAAAAACATCGAGGCCCATGCCTGGGACGGCGGCTGGTATCGACGCGCCTGGTTCGATGACGGCACGTCGTTGGGCTCGTCCGAAAATGACGAATGCCAGATCGATTCGATCAGCCAGAGCTGGGCGGTCATTTCCGGTGGCGGCGATCCCGCGCGCACCCGCCAAGCGATGGCCGCAGTGGACGACCGCCTGGTGCGGCGCGATGCACAGTTGATCCAGTTGCTTGACCCGCCGTTCGATCAATCCGGCCTGGAGCCCGGTTATATCAAGGGCTACGTGCCCGGCGTGCGCGAGAACGGCGGCCAATATACCCACGCTGCCATCTGGACCACGATGGCGTTTGCCATGTTGGGCGATCGGGAACGCGCCTGGGAGTTATTCGGCATGCTCAATCCGGTTAATCACGGCAGTACGCCGGCGGCAATCGAACGTTATAAGGTCGAACCGTACGTCATGTGCGCGGACATCTATAGTTCAACACCACACTCCGGACGGGGCGGCTGGACTTGGTACACCGGGGCGGCAGGCTGGATGTACCGGCTGAGCGTGGAAACGCTGCTTGGCCTGCGTCTGGAAGTTGACCATCTGCGCATGACGCCGTGTATTCCGGTGCGTTGGGAGTCATACAAGATCCACTACCGCTATCGCGAGACTTTTTACCACATCACCGTCAGGCGTGTTGGCGCAGAATCGGGGTCCGTGATCCGCGTGACACTGGACGGTGCGTTAGTCAGTGGGCCCAGCACAGACGAGGCAGGACGAGAACAGGGCATCATCCCGCTCGTGGACGATCGCCGGGAGCACTTCGTCGAGGTGGAATTGAGCTAGAGGCGGATGGAATTGAATTGGCCGCCGTCTTGGCGGTGTTCGGCAATGTGCGGAGACCGCGATTGTCGAATCCAGCACCGGCCATGAGTCATTTGCTTATTGCGTTCTATTGAGGTCAGCACCGGACATGAGGAAGCTGGAAGACAAATTGTCGCTCGTCGAGGAGACCGATGTGGATCGTCGGCGAGGGATCCTATCGGACAATGCACTGTCTCTGGACTTGGTGT
>CP070641.1:1236136-1238623 GCA_020354085.1 Pseudomonadota bacterium | reverse complement strand
CGATTCAAGTGATTCGCGCGCGAGCGGCAGGATGGTTGTCATGTCGAGCGACCGCTCTAGCCCGTGGTCTTGATCACGAACCCGGCGGATCGCCACCTCCGGACCGACCTGCGGCATGGCCAACACGCGCGTGAAATCGAGGCCGCGCGCCTTCCAGTGTTCGATCGCCTTCTTCATGTCGATGAGGTCCAAGCGACCGATCATGTCGTCCATACGCCGAAAACCGAGTTGCGCCATGAGCTCACGCACTTCTTCAGCGACAAAGCGGAAATAGTTGATGACGTGCTCGGGTCTGCCGGCGAAACGCCGCCGCAACTCCGGATTCTGGGTGGCAATGCCCACGGGGCAGGTGTTGAGATGACAGACGCGCATCATGATGCATCCCATGACCACGAGTGGCGCGGTCGAGAAACCGTACTCCTCGGCACCAATGAGCGCCGCGATTACCACATCGCGGCCGGTTTTCATCTGCCCGTCGACCTGCACCGTAATACGGTCGCGCAGCTTGTTGAGCACCAATACTTGCTGGGTCTCGGCGAGGCCCAACTCCCACGGCGCACCCCCGTGCTTGATCGAGGTCTGCGGTGACGCCCCCGTGCCACCGTCGTGACCCGAGATCAGCACGACATCGGCGTGCGCTTTGGATACACCTGCAGCCACGGTGCCAACACCCACTTCCGCCACCAGCTTGACGTGTACGCGTGCCTGCGGGTTGGAGTTCTTCAAATCGTAGATGAGCTGCGCCAAGTCTTCGATCGAATAGATGTCGTGATGCGGCGGTGGTGAGATCAGACCCACACCCGGGGTGGAGTAACGCACCCGCGCGATCCACGGATAGACTTTGGAGCCGGGCAGCTGGCCACCCTCGCCGGGTTTCGCGCCCTGCGCCATCTTGATCTGCAGATCATCGGCGTTGGCCAAGTAATGGCTGGTCACGCCGAAGCGGCCGGAGGCGACCTGCTTGATGCGCGAGTTACGCTCGCTCGTGTAGCGATCCGGGTCTTCGCCGCCCTCACCGGAGTTGGATCGACCGCCAATGCGATTCATGGCAATCGCCAAGGTCTCGTGGGCCTCGGCGCTGATTGAGCCGTAAGACATGGCGCCGGTGGCGAAACGGCGCATGATGCTCTCTACTGGCTCGACTTGATCGAGCGACACGGCCGGTCCTACCGGTTTCAGGTCGAACAGGCCGCGCAAGGTGGCGAGATGCTGCGCCTGGTCGTCGACTCCTTTTGAGTATTCCTTGAACTGCGCATACGACCCGGCACGTGTGGCGTGTTGCAGCTTCGCTACCGTGTCGGGATTGAACAAGTGGTATTCGCCGTCACGCCGCCACTGATAGTCGCCGCCCCACTCGATCTCCGCTGGGCCGACCGGGCGCGTTGGGTAGGCGCGCGCGTGACGCAACGCCACTTCTTGCGCGACGACGTCGATACCGATACCGCCGATGCGCGTGGCGGTCCAGGTGAAGTAGCGATCGACGAACTTCTGCTCGATGCCGATCGCTTCGAAGATCTGCGCACCGCGATAAGACTGAATCGTCGAGATTCCCATCTTGGACAAGACCTTCAGCACGCCTTTATTAAGGGCCTTGATGTAGTTCTTGACGGCCTTGGCGTGATCCAACCCGGGCAACATGCCTTGGCGAATCATGTCGTCGAGCGTCTCGAAGGCCAGATAAGGATTGATCGCGCCGGCACCGTAGCCGATGAGCAAGGCCATGTGGTGCACTTCGCGCGGCTCGCCGGACTCGACGATGAGTCCGGCGCGCGCGCGTGTGCCCTCACGCACCAGCTGATGGTGCACGGCCGCCGTGGCGAGCAACGCCGGTATCGGCGCCGCCGTGGGCCCCATGCCACGGTCGGACAAGATGATAAAGGTGTATCCCTGGGCAATGGCGTCACTCGCCTTGCGGCACAATTCGTCAATGGCCTGCTCCAGGCCTTGGCCACCTGTGGTTGGCGAATAGAGCATCGCCAAGGTTATGGTCTTGAACCCCGGGCGTTCGATGTGCGTGAACTTGGCGAGCTCGTCGTTGTCGAGAATGGGCGAGGCCAGCTCGATCTGACGGCAGCTTTCCGCCATGGGCGCCAGAAGATTCGCCTCCGGCCCGATGGTGGTCGCCATCTGCGTGACCAGCTCCTCGCGGATGGCATCGAGCGGCGGATTGGTCACCTGCGCGAACAGCTGACAGAAGTAGTCGTACAACAGGCGCGGGCGATTCGACAGCACCGCCAGCGCCGCGTCGTTGCCCATCGACCCAATGGCTTCCTCGCCCCGCAACGCCATAGGCGTCAACAGGATGCGCAAGTCTTCATGGGTGTAACCGAACGCCTGCTGACGCTGCACCACGGTGGCGTGGTCGGGCTCGGGCACGTGCGGCGCCTTTGGTAGCTGCGCGAGCGGAATGAGCTCGCGTTTGAGCCATTCCTGGTAGGGATGCTCGGCAGCGTACTTATTCTTGAGCTCCGCATCATCGATGATGCG
>CP070641.1:1233536-1236036 GCA_020354085.1 Pseudomonadota bacterium | reverse complement strand
ACCAAAAAGATACGCCCGGGATGCAGGCGTTCCTTGATCAGGACATTCTCCGGCGGAATGTCGAGCACACCCACCTCAGAGGCCATCACCACCAGGCCGTCCTTGGTCACATAGTAGCGCGAGGGCCGCAGTCCGTTGCGGTCGAGTACCGCGCCGATGACCGTGCCGTCGGTAAAGGCGATCGATGCCGGCCCGTCCCAGGGCTCCATCAGGCAGCCGTGGAACTGGTAAAACGCACGACGCGCATCGTCCATGGATTCGTGCCCACTCCAGGCCTCCGGGATCATCATCAGCACGGCGTGGGGCAATTCACGCCCCGCCATGTGCAGGAACTCGAGCACATTGTCGAAGGTCGCGGAATCCGAACCGTCTTCCATGACGATTGGTAGCAGCTTCTTGAGATCGTCGCCGAACAGCGACGAGGCGCACAGCGCCTCGCGCGCACGCATCCAATTGATGTTTCCGCGCAAGGTGTTGATCTCACCGTTGTGCGCGACGTAGCGAAACGGATGCGCCAGCGGCCAGGAAGGAAAGGTGTTGGTCGAAAAGCGCGAATGCACTAGCGCGAGCGCGGAGTCGAACGCCGGGTCGCGCAAATCGACGAACATGAGTTCGACTTGGCTCGGCGTCAGCATGCCCTTGTAGATGAGCGTGCGACACGACAAGCTCGGCAGGTAAAAAAGTCCGCGTTCGCTCAGATTCGAGCGTGCGATTTGGTGTTCAATGCGCTTGCGGATCACATACAAACGACGCTCAAAGGCGTCCGCGTCCTTGCTGTCTGCTCCGCGCGCGATAAAGATCTGCTTGAACGCCGGTTCGCAGGCCTGCGCCGTGGGTCCGAGCGAAGAATCGTCAATGGGCAAGTCGCGCCAACCCAACAGTCTTTGACCTTCCTCTTGGACAACGGCCTCGAACATATCCTGGCATTGGCGTTGTTGCGCCGCATCGCGCGGCAAAAACACGATGCCGACGCCGTAGTCGCCGGGCTCCGGCAAGGCGATGCCATGGCGCTCGCATTCGCGCCGCATGAACGTGTGTGGGATCTGCACGAGAATGCCAGCGCCGTCTCCGGTGTTGATCTCGCAACCGCAGGCCCCGCGATGCTCGAGGTTTCTAAGAATGCTCAGGGCCTGATTGACGATCGTGTGGGAGCGCCGACCCTTCATGTCGACGACGAATCCGACACCACAAGCGTCATGCTCGTGAGCGGGGTCATAGAGACCTATACGGCCGGGTTTGCTTCGTGCTTCCAAGTTCATCACCACTATTTTCGCTGCCTTCAGGGCAGGCCAGTAATCGCACCCGGCCGTTGAACGGTGCTGGGGCGTAAAAATCCCTTTTTATTCTTACGCTTGCGCTGCGCGGGGCAAAAAAGGGGCGAAAAAGTATACCGGCGGCGACACTGGGGTTCAATCGAAAGACAGCCCGGCCGAATGGGCTCGGGACCGCGCGAGAGGCCTTAGGTCAGTTCCGCCGGGCTAAACAGCCGGGCATGTTCGCGGATGGCATAGCGGTCGGTCATACCCGCAATGTAGTCGGCGATGATACGCGCGCGGGCCGCCGGTCCGTCAGATGCCGCGGCCGTGGCGAGTCGCTCTTGGTCTTGGTCTGGCAGGAGTTTCGGGTCGGCCATAAATGCACCGAAAAGATCGCGCACCACCCGAATTGCTTTGGTACTCATGCGCCGCACGCGGTAGTGGGCGTAGAGATGTTGGCGCAGGAAACGCTTTAGGTCTCGGGTTTGCTCGCGAACCGCGTCGGAGTAGTCCATGAGCGGATTCTGGAGGGTTCGAACATCGTCCACGGTTCGAATGCGCTGATCAGCAATTCGCGCCCGACTGGTTTCGATCAAGTCGGTTACGCCCTGATCGATCATGCGCCGCACGGTCTCATAAATCTTGCGACGCGCCGCCAACTGGGGATAGCGTCGCTCGACATCGCCGTAGTGTCGCGCAAATAGACTCACCTCGCGCAGGGTGTCGATTTGGATCAACCCCGAGCGTAGCCCATCGTCCACGTCGTGGTTGTTATAGGCAATTTCGTCTGCCAGGTTCGCAACTTGGGCCTCGAGACTCGGTTGATGCTTGTCGAGAAAGCGCTGACCCAGTTCACCCAGCTCGGCGGCATTTTTCATCGAGCAGTGCTTGAGAATTCCTTCGCGCGTTTCGAAAGTCAGATTAAGTCCGGGAAACTCCGCGTAGCGTTCCTCCAGGAAATCAACTACGCGCAGCGACTGCAGGTTGTGCTCAAAACCGCCGTGCTCGCGCATACAGTCGTTAAGCGCGTCCTGTCCGGAGTGGCCGAACGGCGTGTGGCCGAGATCGTGAGCAAGCGCGATGGCTTCGACCAAGTCTTCGTTGAGATCGAGCGCCCGCGCGATGGAACGGCCGATTTGTGCGACTTCAATCGAATGGGTTAGGCGCGTGCGGAATAAGTCGCCCTCGTGGTTTACGAAGACTTGTGTCTTGTATTCGAGTCTACGAAACGCGGCGCTATGGAT
>CP070641.1:1230936-1233436 GCA_020354085.1 Pseudomonadota bacterium | reverse complement strand
CGAACGAGCGCGCGCGGCCAGCGCCTTCAAGGCCGCCGATCTCGGCACCGTGGCGGTTGACCAGCCCACGCAGTTCACCGGCTACGAACGACTGTCCGAGGAAGGTCGCATCCTACAGCTCACGCGCGCGAGTGACTCGAGCAACGTCGAGGCGCTGCGCGCCGGGGAAACCGGTAGCGTGGTGTTGGACCGCACGCCGTTTTACGCGGAGTCGGGCGGCCAGGTTGGCGATCGAGGCGAACTACGCGCGGGCGATGCCGTGTTCCGCGTGGACGACACCCAGAAACTGGGCCAGGTCTTCGTGCACAAGGGGCGGGTGGAACGCGGCACAGTGCAGGTCGGGAGCACTGTAAACGCGGAGGTGGATGCCGGGTTGCGGCGTGCCACCATGCTCAACCATTCCGCCACGCATCTCATGCACAAGGCCCTGCGTGACGTGTTGGGAACGCATGTGCAACAAAAGGGGTCGCTGGTCGATGAGCACCGCACGCGCTTTGACTTCTCGCACTTCGAACCGATGACGCGTGAGCAGATCGCTGAGGTCGAGCGGCGCGTCAATGAGCAAGTGTCGATGAATGAAGACACACACGCGCGAGTGATGTCGATGGACGACGCGCTTGCCCAGGGCGCGATGGCGCTGTTCGGGGAGAAGTACGGGACCGAGGTGCGGGTGTTAAACATCGGCGACTCGGTGGAGCTGTGCGGTGGCACGCATGTGCGGCGCAGCGGCGACATCGGCGTGTTCAAGATCGTTTCAGAAGGCGGCGTGGCCTCGGGGGTTCGCCGCGTGGAGGCCATCACCGGCCCCGGCGTTCTGGCTTATCTGCGCGACACCGAGAGCAAGCTGCAAACGGTGGTGGAGTTGGTGCGTGGTAATCCGGAGGACGCGCCGCGCAAGGTTGAACAGCTCCAGACACGCGTCAAGCAGTTGGAGAAAGAGCTCGACCAGCTGCGTGGCAAGCTGGCGCGCGGGGAGTCGACCGATCTCGCTTCGCACGCCAAGGAAGTTAAGGGAGTAAAAGTGGTGGCGGCGCGGCTCGATGGGGCGGACGCCAAGGCCTTGCGCGAATCGGTGGACCGACTCAAGGACAAGCTCGCGCCCGCGGCCATCGTGCTGGCGTCGGTGGCCGAGGGTAAGGTTAGCCTGATTGCCGGCGTGACCAAGGACTTAACCGACCGCTTGCAGGCCGGGGCGCTCGTCAACCAGGTCGCCCAGTTCGTGGGCGGCAAAGGTGGTGGTCGCCCCGATCTGGCTCAGGCCGGCGGTAATGATCCTTCCAAGATCGATGCCGGATTGGCCAGTGTCGTGGATTGGGTCGCCAACCAGCTCAAATAATCGATTCTCCGCTGGCAGGCGGTTTACTCGCATGCGGAAAGCGGGTTAAATCTGCGCCCTTCATCGATCCCCGATAACAGCAACCAATGGCCCTAGTTGTCCAAAAATACGGCGGTACCTCCGTCGGTAACCCCGAACGCATTCAGGCCGTGGCGCAGCGTGTTGCGCGCTGGCGCACCAAAGGCGATAGCGTCGTGGTCGTGGTGTCGGCCATGAGCGGCGTCACCGATTCCTTGATCAAGCTCGCCAAGAGCGTGCACGAAGAACCCCCGGCACGTGAGCTCGACGTGTTGCTCGCGACTGGCGAACAACAAACCATCGCTTTGCTAGCGATGGCGCTGGAGAAGATCGGTGTTGCGGCACGCTCATATACCGGCCAGCAGGTGCATATCCGCACCGATAACGCCTTCGGCAAGGCGCGTATCACCGATATCGGCGGCCAGCGTATACGTAATGACTTGGACAAGGGCCGCGTGGTGGTGGTGGCCGGGTTCCAGGGCGTCGATGAGGAAGGCAACATCACCACGCTCGGTCGTGGCGGCTCCGATACCACCGGCGTTGCGCTCGCCGCTGCGCTCAAGGCCGACGAATGTCAGATCTATACTGACGTCGATGGCGTCTACACTACCGACCCGCGCGTGGTACCACACGCGCGCCGGCTCGATCGCATCACCTTCGAAGAGATGCTGGAGATGGCCAGCCTTGGTTCCAAGGTGCTGCAGATCCGTTCTGTGGAGTTCGCGGGCAAGTATCGCGTTCCGTTGCGCGTGCTGTCGTCCTTCGAGGAAGGTCCGGGCACGCTCATTACTTACGAGGAAAACGAGATGGAAGCGCCATTAATCTCAGGTATCGCCTTTAATCGCGACGAGGCCAAGCTTGTCTTGCGCGGCGTGCCGGACCGGCCGGGCATCGCCGCCAGCATCTTGGGCGAGGTCGGCAAGGCGAATGTAAACGTTGACATGATCGTGCAAAACGTGGCCGCCGACGGGCTCACCGACTTCACTTTCACTGTGCACCGCAACGACTATAAGAAATCGCTCGAGATTTTGAAGCAGGTGGCCAAGGAACTTAAGGCGCGCGAGGCCACCGGCGACGACAAGATTGCGAAGATCTCGGTGGTCGGCGTGGGTATGCGTTCGCATGCTGGCATCGCCAGCACCATGT
>CP070641.1:1228295-1230836 GCA_020354085.1 Pseudomonadota bacterium | reverse complement strand
AGTGTGGCCCGCGCTACACCCTGATCACGCGCCTACCCTACGACCGGCCCCACACCACGATGGCATCTTTCGCCCTCTGCCCCGAGTGCGCGCAAGAGTATGCCGACCCCCACAACCGCCGCTTTCACGCCGAACCGCTCGCCTGTCCGACCTGCGGACCACAACTGCAGTTCACGAGCGAGGAGCGCGGAGTGGTCAACGATACGCCAGCGGCACTGGCCGCCGCGGTGACCGCACTGCACGCGGGTTTCATCGTCGCCGTCAAAGGCATTGGCGGTTATCACCTGATGTGCGATGCCGGCAATGCCACTGCCGTCGAGCGCCTACGCCGAACCAAGCCGCGCCCGCACAAGCCGCTCGCTGTAATGGTGCCGATGCGCGGTTCCGATGATCTCGCTGCTGTACGCGACGTCGCAACCATCAACTCGGTTCATGCGGCTGCCCTGCTCGATCCAACGCGCCCGATTGTGCTCGCCCCCAAACGCGCCGATTCGACGCTTGCGGCGCAAATTGCGCCGGGCCTGAACGAGATCGGCCTGTTCCTGCCGTACAGTCCGCTGCATCATTTACTGCTCGCCGACTTTGGCGGCCCGCTGGTGGCGACATCGGCGAATATCAGCGGCGAGCCGGTATTAACGGATGCCACAGAGGTTGAGGCGCGGCTCGCGCATGTTGCCGATGCCTGCCTGCATCACAACCGTCCGATTGCTCGACCCGCCGATGATTCCGTCCTTCGCGTGATAGCGGGCAAACCGCGCCCGATCCGCCACGGTCGCGGCACGGCGCCGCTTGAGATCGAGCTATCCGTAACGGTTGGTGAGCCGACGCTCGCAGTCGGCGGACATATGAAGAACACCATCGCGCTCGCCTGGGGCAATCGCCTGGTGATCTCACCGCACATTGGCGATCTCGATGCACCGCGGTCGCTTGCCGTCTTTGAACAAGTCATCAACGACCTGCAATCACTTTACAGTGTGACGGCACAACGCATCGTGCACGACGCCCATCCGGGTTACGCCAGCACGCGCTTTGCCAAACGTTGCGGCTTGCCGCAAATGGCCGTGTTTCATCATCACGCTCACGCCTCGGCGCTCGCTGGCGAGTTCCCCGAAGTTCGCCGCTGGCTGGTGTTCACCTGGGATGGCGTCGGTTATGGTGAGGACGGCACGCTCTGGGGCGGTGAGGCCTTGCTCGGTCGACCGGGACAATGGCAACGCGTGGCGAGCTTTCGTCCCTTTCACCTGCCCGGCGGCGAGAAGGCCGGGCGCGAGCCGTGGCGCTCGGCAGTGGCGCTCTGCTGGGAGTCCGGCATCGAATGGGATGCGTGTCCGGAGGACACACGGCTCCTGCGCCAAGCCTGGACCAAGCGCATCAACACTCCACAGTCGAGCGCGGTCGGTCGGTTATTCGATGCCGCCGCCGCGCTGATAGGCATTAACTTGAGATCCAGTTTCGAGGGACAAGGGCCAATGCTGTTGGAAGCGCTGACTCCGCCATCGGCCTCGCGCCCCGTCGCCCTGCCGCTCTCACGCGATTCAACCGGCCTGCTCCGTTGCGATTGGCAACCTTTACTGCCGATGCTTTTGAACCGCACAACACCGGTTCCTGAACGCGCCGCATCGTTCCACGCGAGTCTCGCACAGGCCCTGATCGATCAGGCGCAGGCAGTTCGCGAGCAGGAAGGCGACATTGTCGTGGGGCTCACGGGTGGCGTGTTTCAGAACAAGCGGCTCGCCGAACAAGCGCTGGAGTTGCTGGCGCGAGGAGGTTTCGATGCGCGTCTGCCCCAAGTTCTCCCCGCCAATGACGCGGCGCTCAGCTTCGGCCAAATCATCGAGTCAGCCGGCCGTTAAATACCCCTGCCCGGCTTGCGGTTGATCATTCGTCGCTATGGGAATCTTCTGACTGCCAACGCATCCAACTCAGACGTAGAATTGCACGGAACAGACGCCGAGCCATGAAGAGCCTTTTCATTACTCTGATCTTGATGACCGCACCGGTCCTCGCGCAAGCGAGTTGCCCACCTCTGCTCGACTTCAAGCTGCGCGCGCTCGCAAGCACTGAGACGGTACATCTGTGCGAGCGCTATCAAGGCAAGGTCTTGCTTCTGGTGAATACCGCGAGCAAGTGCGGCTACACGCCGCAATACGACGGACTCGAAAAGCTTTATGACAAGTACAAGGACCGCGGGCTGGTCGTGATCGGCTTTCCGTCCAACGACTTTCTCGGCCAGGAGCCCGGAACCGAGCAGCAGATCCTGGAGTTCTGCCGGCTAACCTACGGTGTGCGTTTCCCGATGTACGAGAAGGTACGCGTGGTCGAACACGCCGCGCACCCTCTATATAAGATGCTGGCCAAGGAAACCGGCACTTATCCGCGCTGGAACTTTCACAAATATTTAATCAACCGCGAGGGCATGGTGGTCGCTAACTACCCCAGTCACGTGACGCCGGAAGATCGCGCGCTGGTGCGCGCGATTGAAAAGGAGCTAGGCAAGTAGATTTCATGCACTGGTGGTTAGCGCCAGTGAAAAAAGCAGAA
>CP070641.1:1225653-1228195 GCA_020354085.1 Pseudomonadota bacterium | reverse complement strand
CTGCTCGGTGCCGCCGTGGCGCTAGTGGCGCTCGGGATCATTATGGTGCATTCGGCCTCGGTCGCTTTTGCGGCGCGTGCGACGGGCAATGGTGCGCACTTTCTCATGCGCCACGCGATATATGTCACGCTCGGGCTGCTGTGCCTGACGGTGGTCTTGCGCGTGCGCATTCGCGTCTGGGAATTGGCCGGGCCGCTGCTATTGCTTGTGGGGCTCGGACTTCTGGTTGCGGTGTTGATACCGGGTATCGGTGTACAGGCCAACGGCAGTACGCGCTGGCTGCGGCTGGGAATCGCGACCTTGCAGCCGTCGGAGCTAATGAAGCTCTTCATGGTGGTGTACGTCGCGGGGTATCTGGTGCGCAAACAGGATGCGCTCCACAGCTTCACGCAAGGGATCGTGATGGTGAGCATCGTCGTCGCCATTACCGGCACCTTGCTCTTGCTCGAGCCCGACCTCGGCACGGTGGTGGTGATTACCCTCACCGTGCTGGCCATGCTGTTTTTGGGCGGCGTGCGCTTCTGGCATTTCTTTCTGGTCTTGGCCGCCGGCCTCGGCGGCATGGCGCTGCTCACCGTGATCTCGCCGTATCGCATGAACCGCGTGACCAGCTTCCTCGATCCTTGGGCAGACCCCTTCAACCGCGGCTTCCAGCTGGTCCAGGCGCTGATTGCGGTAGGTCGCGGTGAGTGGACCGGCGTCGGCTTGGGTGCGAGCGTGCAAAAACTTTCCTATCTGCCGGCCGCGCACACCGATTTCATTTTCGCGGTGCTCGCTGAAGAGTTGGGATTTCTCGGCGTGCTCGCCCTGCTCGCGCTCTACGGGGTGCTGATCGTCCGGGCCTTTTTCATTGCGCGTCAGGCCGAGGCCAGCGGTCAGGTCTATGGCGCACGCCTGGCCCAGGGCTTGGGCTTGTTACTCGGGTTGCAGGCGATGATCAACGCCGGTGTGAACATGGGGTTGCTGCCGACCAAGGGCCTTACCTTGCCGCTGGTGAGTTACGGCGGCTCCAGCATGGTGGTGTGTTGTACGGCGCTGGGGCTGCTGCTGCGCATCGAGCGCGAGGCGCGGCGCGGCGCGACTTCGCGGCGCGCGGAGCAGCGGACGGTGCTGGCATGAGCGCCGCCACGGTCATGATCATGGCGGGCGGAACCGGCGGGCATGTGTTCCCGGGTCTCGCGGTGGCGCGCGAGCTGATCAATCAAAAGGCACAGGTGGTGTGGTTAGGCACGCGCCATGGTCTGGAGGCGCAGCTGGTTCCGGCGGGTGGATTGCCGATCGAGGTCGAATGGATCGCGATCCGCGGTTTGCGCCGCAGCGGTTGGCTGCGGTGGTTGACGCTGCCGTTCACGCTCGCGCGCGCGCTTTACCAGGCACTGCGCGTCGTGCGGCGTCGCCGCCCCAACGTGATTCTGTCCATGGGCGGCTTCGTGGCGGGGCCGGGCGGTGTTGTCGCGTGGCTGACACGCACGCCGCTGGTGATTCACGAGCAGAATGCCATCCCCGGCCTGACCAACCGTCTGCTCGCACCGCTGGCCCGGGAAGTGCTGTGCGGATTTCCAATGGCGTTTGGCGGCGCGGTCAAGGTGCGGCACGTCGGCAATCCCGTGCGCGCCGCGATTGCCGCATTGCCCGACCCCGAGCAGCGCCTGGCGAGTCGAACCGGGCCTTTGCGTTTGCTCGTGATCGGCGGCAGTCGCGGCGCGCAAGCATTAAATGAAATCGTGCCGCAGGCCATGGCAGCGCTCGCGGAAGCGCAGCGTCCGGAGATCTGGCACCAATGCGGGCGCGCGGCCGAGGAGGCGACGCGCCGCGCCTACGGGCAGGTGCCAGCTCGCGTTGATGCCTTCATCGAAGATATGGCGCAGGCCTATGCCTGGGCGGATGTGGTCTTGTGTCGCGCAGGCGCCATGACGGTGGCGGAACTGGCGGCGGCCGGGTGCGCATCGATCCTGGTGCCCTATCCCTACGCGGTCGATGACCACCAGACTGCCAACGCGAGTTATCTCACCGGCCGTGACGCCGCCATCTTGTTGCCGCAAGCGGAACTCACGCCCGCCCGGCTCGCGGAGGTGCTGGGCGAGCTTGGACCGCATCGCGAGGTGTTGATGCGCATGGCGCATGCCGCGCGCGGTTGCGCCAGCCCCGATGCCGCCGCGGTCGTGGCCCAGACCTGTCTGGAGGTGGCGCATGCGTAACTGGGTGCGCCACGTGCATTTTGTCGGCATCGGCGGTGCTGGCATGTGCGGCATCGCCGAGGTGCTGCACAACTTGAAGTTCCAGGTTTCCGGTACGGACTTGCGTGAGTCGCCGACCACGCGTCGCTTGGCAGATCTCGGTATTAACGTCTCCATTGGCCACGACGCCGCGCGCATCGCCGGCGCTGACGTCGTTGTGGTGTCTTCCGCCGTCGACGCCAGCAATCCCGAGGTCGCCGCGGCGCTGGCCGCCAAGGTGCCGGTGATTCCGCGCGCCGAGATGTTGGGTGAATTGATGCGCCTGCAGCGCGGCATCGCGGTGGCCGGCACGCACGGCAAGACCA
>CP070641.1:1223010-1225553 GCA_020354085.1 Pseudomonadota bacterium | reverse complement strand
GATCAACGCTGCGCTGAGACCATGGCGCCGCGAGGGTGGCCTGATAATACCGAGGGCAGACGCGGTTGGCGAGCGCGAACGCTGGCTCATACGCGCACGATTACGTGCGGCGCGCCAAGCAGCGCCGCCGTCCAGAAAGAACTGGATGAATCCAGGCGTAGCGCGTGGGCGATGATTTGCGCCCGCGCGTTCGAAATCCGGACTTACGACAGCCGGTTGGTCGCCGCGGAGAGTCCGCGCTCACCGGGGCCAGACACCGTGCTCTTGGCCGCGATCCGATCGGCGATGGCGGGCGACTGGATGCCAGGCCGATTGAACGATTCGGGCGCGGCTTCCGGATCCTTCTTCTCTTCGTGCAAACTGAGCTCAACCTTGGGCCGACTGTCGTCACTACGCGCCCGCTTGCTGTTGAGCTTGATATTGAGCTTGAGCTCGTTCACCGAGTCCGCATTTCGCAAGGCATCCTCGTAGCTGACAGCGCCGGACTCATGCAGATCGAACAGGGCCTGATCAAAGGTCTGCATGCCCTGCTCCTTCGACTTGGCCATCTGCTCCTTGAGCGCGTGCACCTCGCCCTTGAAGATGAGATCAGAGACAAAAGGCGTGTTGAGCAGGATTTCGATAGCCGCACGCCGGCCATTGCCGTCGGCGCGCGCTATCAGACGCTGCGAGACGACCGCCTTCAAATTGAGCGACAAGTCCATCAACAGCTGCTGGCGGCGCTCCTCGGGAAAGAAGTTGATGATGCGATCGAGCGCCTGGTTGGCGCTGTTGGCATGCAAGGTCGCCATGCACAAATGTCCAGTCTCGGCGAAGGCGATGGCGTATTCCATGGTCTCACGGTCGCGAATCTCGCCGATCAGAATGACGTCCGGCGCTTGCCGCAAGGTGTTCTTGAGCGCGGCGAACCAGCCGTTGGTGTCGACGCCGACCTCGCGATGCGTGATAAGACAGTTCTTGTTCTTGTGCACGTACTCCACCGGGTCTTCGATGGTGATGATATGACCATGCGTCATCTCGTTGCGATGATCGATCATGGCGGCGAGCGAGGTGGACTTTCCGGAGCCGGTACCGCCCACGAGGATAACGAGCCCGCGCTTGGCGAGCACCACGTTCTTCAGCACTTCCGGCAGATGCAGCTCCTCGAACTTCGGAATCTGCGTGGTGATGGTACGCAGCACCATGCCGACGTGGCCCTGCTGCATGAACACGTTCACGCGAAAACGGCCGATCCCTTCCAGGCTGATGGCGAAGTTGCACTCCTTTTCTGTCTCGAACTCGGCGCGCTGCCTGTCATTCATCGCCGCATCGGCCAGAGCACGGGTATGCACGGGGGTGAGTTTCTGCGGGGCGACCGACGTCATCTTGCCGTCAATTTTCATCGACGGCGGAAAATCGTTTGATAGGAACAGATCGGAGGCCTTTTTGGTCAGCATCGCTTTCAGAAGGCTATGCAGGTAGTTCTTCGCCTGTTCGGAATTCATTTGGTTCGCTCCCTCTTGACTCGATGTTATCAACGACAACAGTCCATCTGATCGGAGATCGCCTGGATAGCGTTCCTCCGAACGGCTTGCGACTGTCATCGCTGCAGATTATTCACCGCTGCGACCCCTTGTTCCGTCGCGTACAGTTGACGGAGGAGTGCAGCGGTTCGGTCAGTATAGACGACGGCCTCTGCGCCCTGCCGGCGCGTCAAAAGTCCGACGAGCGATATCGAATCAGGTCTTCGCGCTGGCGAGTAGATCGCGAATCTCGGTCAGGAGTTGCTCCTGTTTCGAGGGTGCAGGGGGTGGTGCAGCGGCCTCGGCCTTCTTTTCGCGCAATACAGCGCCCAAGAACTTGACGATGAAGATATAGAGCGCGAGCGCAACGATCAAAAAATTGACAACTTCGCCGATGAACAAACCGTAGGGGACCTCCTTGGCGCCGACCACGAGCTTCCAACCAAGGTAGCCCTGCTCACCCGGTAGCAACATCCCGACAATCGGCATGATCAGGTGTTTCACCAGCGAATCGACGATCTTGCCGAAAGCGGCGCCGATGATCACACCGACAGCCAGATCGATGACATTGCCCTTGAACGCGAAGTTCTTGAACTCATCGAGCAACGACACTGTTTTGTTCTTGGGTCCCATGTTTTCTCCTTCTCAGTTGGGTAGCGGGATTGCATGCCACGGTCGGCACAGCGCACGACCATGGATCGGCTACGTGGCCTCGACGCGGATGGCGGCGCCAGAACGCACCGGCTTGAGGGATCGCACGTCGTTCAACGCCCGGCCCCAAATATTGGTCTTGTTGGCCAAGCGGATCTCGTCGCCCTGTGATATCGGCGTCGGACCGAAACCGATGGCGATGGAGTCGCCCTCCACCCAGAACGCCAGCTCACCCGGTTGCACCACGTCGCGGGCATCGGCCTCACGCTTCACGTGGACCGGCGTGCTGAAGTACACCTCCTCGCCCCAGGTCTGGGCGCGCGATTCGAACGGAAGCGCCGCATAGATGGCATCCGCGGTGGGCGTATCCAACAGTTCGGCGTCGATTGC
>CP070641.1:1220367-1222910 GCA_020354085.1 Pseudomonadota bacterium | reverse complement strand
GAAAATCCAATGATCGGATTTCGCGGCGCCTCGCGCTATGTCGCGGAATCGTTCCGCGCTTGCTTCGAACTCGAGTGCCGCGCCGTGAAGAAGGTGCGCGATACCATGGGTCTGACCAACGTCGAGGTCATGATTCCGTTTACGCGCACTGTGAGCGAGGCCGCGGCCGTGGTGAAGCTGCTCGCGGACAACGGCCTCAAGCGCGGCGCCAACGGCCTGCGCGTGATCATGATGTGCGAGATTCCGTCGAATGCCGTGCTCGCGGACGAATTCCTTCGGTACTTCGACGGTTTCTCCATCGGCTCGAACGATCTTACGCAGCTCACGCTCGGACTCGACCGCGATTCGGGCCTGGTGGCAGGCGCGTTCGACGAGCGCGATGCAGCGGTTAAGAAGATGCTGCGCATGGCGATTCAGGCGTGCCGCAAACACGGCAAGTATGTGGGCATTTGCGGACAAGGGCCGTCGGACCATCCCGATTTGGCCGAATGGCTGCTAGCCGAGGGCATCGAGAGCATGTCGCTTAACCCCGATACCGTGGTGGCGACCTGGATGCGTCTGGCAGGTGAAAGCACGACACCGAAGCAGTCGACCGCCGCCACCCCCTAAAACACATAGGCACGCGGCATCTCGGCTTTGACCTGAACTCGGCGATCCTTTACGTTGCACAGGTGACAAGCCGCAGGTAGCGACGCGCCCGCTGCATGACCCGTCAGCAACGATCACCGGAAATCTTCGTCTCCATGCCTCACCCCTGCAGCTACCTAGCGGGGCGCACGGCCACCACTCTGTTTGTCGATCCACGCGAGCCGCTTGACCCGGAACGTTTCGCGCATTTCATGCGTATCGGCTTTCGCCGCAGCGGCGACCTCGTTTACCGCCCGCATTGCCGCGAGTGCCAGGAGTGTGTCCCGGTGCGGGTGCCGGTCGAGCATTTTGAGCCCAATCGCGCTCAGCGCCGCGTATGGCAACGCAACCAGGATCTACGTGTGGAGGCCTGTCCGGCCATCTTCAAAACCGAGCACTTTGACCTCTATCGACGCTACCAGCGCGGGCGCCACCCGGGCGGTGGCATGGACGACGCCGATCCCCAGAAATACATCGGCTTTCTCACCAGCCGACAGATCGACACCCAGTTCTACGAGATGTGGCACGACGAGAAATTGGTGGCGGTCGCCGTCGTCGACCACCTGCCGGATGGGCTGAGCGCGGTGTACACCTTCTACGATCCGAGCCTGTCCCAGCGTAGTCTCGGGACCTATGCGATTTTGTGGGAGATCGTGCAGGCGCGCGCCCAGCGCCTCCCGTGGGTTTACCTCGGTTACTGGATCGCCGCCAGCCCCAAGATGGCGTACAAGGAGAATTTCCGACCGCTCGAAGCCTACGTCCACGGCCATTGGACCAACCTCGCGCGCTAATACGCCGCCGCGCCGGGCTAGCGGTCTACATAGAACGTCACCTTGCCGTCACGCAGTCGCTACGATGCGCCGCCTGCATCCACCGCGATCGTGAGTTTTCTCGGCAAAAAGCAGCCGACAGAAGCTTGGCATGTACGTTGCTATGTGTTTCCGACAAATGGGCATTCCAACACCGGAAGGACGAATCGATGCTCAGCTATCTCTATAAGCTCGTGCAAGGATTCAAACGCGAACACGGTTGCGCGCCCAATGCCGTGTATCTCAACGAATCCCACTACCAACAGCTGGTCGAGAGCCTTCCTGGCTTTGTCGATAAAGACCAGATCACGCAGTTCCTCGCCATGGAAGTGATAGTCAGCTGCCAAATGATGCATCCTGACGTGGCGTTGCTGGCGGCCGCATCGCGTTCTTCGCTCAGCGCCTAAACGTTTTCCACCGCCTTTTCCCTGCGGCCGCGCTTTACGCCCACGGCCGACTGCGGCATCATACGCGCCCGAATTTCCATGGTTTCCCCATGGAATTGCTTTTCCAACTTCCAACTGAGGCAACGCTTGGCAAAAGAAGAAGGCTTAGAAATGGAGGGAACCGTCGTCGAGACGCTTCCCAATACCTTGTTTCGCGTGAAGCTCGACAATGGCCATGTGGTGACCGCCCATATCTCGGGCAAGATGCGCAAACACTACATCCGCATCCTTACCGGTGATCGGGTCAATGTCCAGCTGACCCCCTACGATCTTACCAAGGGTCGAATCGTCTTCCGCGCCCGCTAGCTCGTCGAATCGCGAACGACCTTAGCGGCAACAGCTGCCCAAAAAACGAAAACCCTCGCCCAACATTGCGAGCGAGGGTTTTGTCCACAGTCCACCTCGAATAGCTACTCGGACCCGGCAGTCTCGGCCGAGCGCTCCTGACTTTCCGCGAACCGGAAGCCCAAGCCATCTTCGCCGCCGGTGACGACGACGTGACCGCCTGAAGCCAAACGGCCGAATAACAGCTCATCAGCGAGAGGTTTCTTGATCCGCTCCTGGATGAGGCGTGCCATGGGACGCGCACCCATCGCTGGGTCATAACCGTGCTTGGCGAGCCACTGACGGGCCGCACCATCGAGCTCGATCGTAACCTGCT
>CP070641.1:1217723-1220267 GCA_020354085.1 Pseudomonadota bacterium | reverse complement strand
AGAAGCGCGCGTGCGCACTCCTCAGGCCGGTTGATGATGGGCTCCTCATGCACATTGAAGCTCGTGTTGATGAGCACGGGGAGGCCGGTATTCGCTTTGAACCGGGCCAATATGTCGAAATAGGTTGGATTTTCCGGCCTGGAGATGACCTGTGGCCGCGCCGTCCCGTCGACGTGGACCACCGCAGGTATGCGCGCGCGCCAAGCGTCTCGCACCGCACAAGTGATGGTCATGAAGCGCCCTGCGTACTTCTTTGCGTCGCTAAGGTCGAACACCTCGTCGACGTCCTCCTCGTCGACGACGGGCGCGAACGGCATGAATTCCGAGCGACCCAAGCGCGCGTTTAGGCTGTCGTTGATGGAGGCGTCCGCCGGGGACGCCAAAATGCTGCGCGCGCCAAGGGCGCGCGGCCCATACTCCATGCCGCGCGTAAACAGCGCTACGACATTACCATCGGTGATGAGTTGCGCAGCGGTATCGACGGGTTTGTCGGTAAACGCCTCTAGGCCTGGCGTGTTGCGCAAAATCCGATCCGCATCGTCGCCCCAGTCCCGGCCGAAATACAAGCTCTCGAGAGCCCATCGATTCGATAGCCAGGTGTCCAAGCCGTCCCGCTGCAAGAGGTATTGCAGCACGCCGCCCGCCGGCAGACCCTGGTCGCTCATTGCGGGATAAATAAACACTTCGTCCACGCCTGTTCGCTCGGCCAAAACCTGATTGAGGCGCACGTTGCCCACAACGCCGCCGGAGAGACCTAGGTGTCGGACCGGGTTGCGGGCAAGTAGGGCTCGAACGGACTCCAAGGAGAAATGCTCCAGCACCATCTGAATCGACGAAGCCACGTCTTCACGCGACAGGTCCGTGGCCAAGTCGAACATGAACTGGCGCATGGCCAAGTTGGTTTCGAAATCGCTTCGTACTTGCCCGTTCTCGTCGACGCGGAAATGCGCCGCGATGCGATCAAATCCACTCGGCGCCCCGTACGCTGCTAGTCCGGTCAGTTTGCCTTCGTGGCGATTGATGCGGTAGCCGAGCGCCTGCGTGGCATATCCATATGCGAGACCGAGGCTGTCGATTCGCATGGGTGCAAGCAGTCCATCGTCGCCGCCATAGAGCGTCCTTAGTTGGCCATCCCGGAACAGACGATGGCTGTATTGAACGTTGTCCCCGCCGCCGTCCGACGTGTAGAGCAACGCATCTTCCCAATCCGTATGGAACAGTGTGGGCAAGGCGTGGGCGAGGTGGTGATTGAAGAAGCGCACGGTTGTCTCGGGACCAAAATCGAAGTCCGATAAAAAGACATCGTCGCGAAACATGGCTTCCGTGTCGGTGCGTGCCGCGCGCACCATCTCGCGCTCCATGCTTTTGTGTTTTTCCTTGCCGAGGGCGCGCCGTACTTGGCCCTCGATCAATCGGCCGCCTGTAAAATGGTTGTAATATCGCCAAGGGAAGGCGCCCCTTCCAAGGACGACGACATCTGCGTCACGACGCTGCAGGCCCGCGATGGCAAGGCATTCGTCGATCGCCTCTGCGGGAATGTGTCCGCCGTCGATCTTGCGTCGCGTCAAGCGCTCGAGCGAGACGGCCGCTACCAATCGGTACTCGTCGAACAAGCACGCGGCGGCTTCGTGATATCCAGAATGTACGCCGAGAATAATCATTCGGTGGGGGAAGTGCTTCGCGCGCAGATGGGCGCGCGGAACCTAGCGCCGCTGGCCGAGCGGCGTCAATCCGACTTGTTTGCTGCGCGTTCGAGCGGGTGATACACCACGGCAACGATTCACACGCCACAGATGGGTCGTAATCTTGTCTGTCGCAAGACAAAACACAGGTCGAGCCGCGCCGGTGCGCTTGCCCATCATTAGCGCCGTCGCAACTGTACTGGTTGGACTGGGTGTTCCACTCGTCGCCGCGGGTCCAGGCGCGTCGGGCGGAGCGCTGGCGCTGGCGCTTGTCCTGATTTTGGCCGCGCCCGGAAGACTTGACCTGCTTAAGGACGTGGTGCGCGGTGTGCGCTCCCCCCTCGGCATCGCGGTCGTGGTGATGTTCGTTCTCTGGGTGCCGGCGGTGGTCGATTCGCTGGATCCCGTTCGGTCGCTCAAGATGTGGGCGCGCACGTTCGCATACGTGGCCGCGGTAGCCCTGCTATTTCAGTTCCTAAGGCGCTCGGAAATAGCCTCGAGCATTTGCCTGCGCGCACTTGTCGTGGGCAGCGTGCTATGCGTCACGATTTCACTTCTTGGCATCTATGTGTGGGACCCCATCTACGCGGTGTTCCGGGGGAAACTCGATGCGAACTTGGATGCCGCCCTTTTGCTCAAGTTCTATGGATCAGCGGTGGCGTGCCTCGTCCCGGTCGTTCTTTGGGCGGGCTTTCGGCTCGGGCGTGGCTGGCGCGTGGCGAGCTTCGCGTTCACGGCCATGGGAATCGTGCTGATTTTCGCGGTGAGCAGTAATTCCGGCCTCCTCGGTTTGGTGGCGGGCGCCATAGTTGGAGCCGCAACCATCGCCACATGGCATCCGAGCCGCGCATGGACTGTGCCA
>CP070641.1:1215075-1217623 GCA_020354085.1 Pseudomonadota bacterium | reverse complement strand
GGTGAAAACGACCGCGGTCGCGATCAGCCCACTTGCGGCGCCGAACGATATGCCGCCGCGCGCCAGCGCGCCAAACAGCAAAGAGGGAAACAGGACATAGTAGACAAAGCGCTCCATCCCGCTCCAAAACGCTTCCCCGAATCTGCCGTAGCGCAATAACACAAACCCCAACGCAATCAGTGCAAAGTGGGGAATGAGCAGTTCTGCCGCTGCCATGCCTGACTTACCGCGCGATCAAGATTTCGTTTGCACAGTCAGGAATGTGCCGCCCGCGTGGCGCCCGGTGCAAGCGCCCGACAGAGCAAATCTCCAGCAGCGAGCAGCACTCGCAATGCGGCCGGGTCCGGCACACTTCCTTTCCATGCCGCACGATCAGAGCATGATATTCATTGAAGAGCCGGACATCTGCGTCCAGTGACTCTTCAAACAAGTGTCGTACCGTCTCGTATCCCTCATCGCCATTCAAGTGACCGAGGCGCGCAAACAGGCGATGCGTGTAGGCATCAACCACGAACACCGGCCGCTCGAACGCGTACAGCACGATATCGTCGGCCGTTTCGGGGCCAATGCCGTGCACATCCAGTAGAGCCGCGCGTAGATCCTCGGTTGCCAGCCGTGCAAGTCGACGCACACCGCCTTGTACAAGTAACCAACGACACATGCTCCTCAAGCGCTTTGCCTTGATGTTGAAGTAACCCGATGGTCTGAGCCACTTGGCCAAGCGCGCGTGCCGCGCGCTCGCAATCGCCTCGGGGGACAGCGCCTTGGCGCGCTTTAGATTAGCGATGGCGCGCTCGACGTTGGTCCACGCGGTGTTTTGCGTGAGCACCGCCCCCACCATGATCTCGAAGCGCGAATCGCCTGGCCACCAATGTTGTGGCCCGTGCGTGTCTAGCAAGCGCTGATAGATATCGCGCAAGCTCGCGCGCGCCTTAGCGTCACGTTTCTTCTGGCGGCTTGAGGTCACGGAACGATTTCCACAGCAACAGATCGTAACCGATCTTCATGCCGGCACCGATAAGCAACGGTGTAGCGAGCGCCACGCCTTGCATGAGGAAACCGGCAACGAACGGCGCAAGCGCCCAGCCACCAAGACGCACGAGACTCGTGATCCCCGCGGCCCAGGTGCGCTCCGCCGGCCGCACCACCGCCATGACATAGGATTGGCGCGTGGGCACGTCCATTTCCACCAACAACTCGCGCAGCAGGAACAAGGCCGCCGCTGCCCAAAACTCGGGTACCAAGGCCACGCCAATCAAGATCACGCTTGACGGAATGTGGGTGAACACCATGGTATTGATAAGCCCGATGTGGTGCGCGAGCCAGGCTGCGCCCAGGTGCGAGATAGCATTGGCGCCGCGCGCACAGAAGAACAACAGCGCGATGGCACCTTCGCTGGCACCGAAGCGTTCGAAAAAAAAGTAAGAGAGCAACGCGCTACCTAAGAAACCGCCGGCCAGGCTGTCGATGGCGAACAGGCTCGAGATGCGCCACACGATCTTGCGGTTCTCCGGCGTGACGTGGTGGCCGCGCAGCGATGCCGGTGCTGCTTGTGTTTCGATGGACGCTGATAGGCCGAGATACAGCACGCCGGTAACGACCTGGATAACGGCGTAAAGACCAATCACCGTCTGGAAAGCGAGCAGCTCGCCGACGCCCAACAGCGCCTGCAACAGGTCGGGCAGGGCCGCGATCAGGGCGCCGAGCGCGTGACCGACGTCCTGTAGCACGTTGTACCAGGCGAAGCTATGCGTGCGGTCGGCATCCGCGCCGGTACCAGGGAGAATCGCCTGCTCCAGGACCAGCTGGGCGCCGCGATCGCGACCCATGCCGTTGACCATGCCCAAGAAGGCCGCGGCGACCGCGCCCCACACGTCGGCAGTCATGGCGAGCGCGCCACCCCCAAGTGCGGCCAGCACGGCCAACAGGATCAACGCGCGACGTCGACCGAAATGGTCGCCCAGGAAGGTAATCAGGACCGTCGAGGCCACCGCCCCGCTCAACCCGGCGCCGATCACGAGCCCGATGGCGCCGGCGTTGAAGCCACGCCGCGCCAGGTACAGGCCGAGCAGTACACCGATGAGCCCGGTGGCAAACGCGCGCAAGAAGGCAGCGAAGAAAAGAAGACGCCGATCGTTCACGGTGCGCGCGTCAACCGTGACATTGTTCGGTCGCGCTGCAGCACCAGGCATAGAGCGCATCGTAAAAGATCATGCCCTGTTTTGACATCTCGTGATTGTCGGGAAAGATCCGCGATAGCCCGAGCGAGATCACCAGCAGGTCGAACTCCGGCACGGCACCGCGGGGCGTTGACCGCCGTTCAGCGCAGCGGTCCGAGCCGATCGCGCTGGTGGCACAGCGGCGTGACGGTCAGGAGCGATTTTCGCGCGGCCTTACGCGAGGGCAGTACAGTTACGCGTATACTAGGCGCGGTGGAACGATTCGCGACACTACCGGATATCTGTAGCTGGGCGTTTCCGGCGATGGCGCTTTCCGGGCTACCGCCCGCCGACAGAACAGCTCCGTGGTCTCACCGGCCTGAATTCGC
>CP070641.1:1212418-1214975 GCA_020354085.1 Pseudomonadota bacterium | reverse complement strand
CCAATCCCGCCGCGACCAATTCACCCAGCGCCTCCTCGGCCTGCGTTTTTAGCAGTCCCGTGCCGCTGACGATCTCATCGAAGAACGACGCGCCGTGTCTGGCAAGAAAATCCGCCACCGCCTGCGCGCGTGGCGCAAGTCGAATGGCATCGGTCTCGCGCTTGGTCGCGAGCGTGTGCCAGAGCGCCAGTCGGCTGCGTGTCAGTAGCGCAATCGGTGTGGTACGTACAGGCTGCACGCTGCGTTCCTTGCCGTCCGCCGACTTGGGTAGCGTGAGGCGCGTCCACACCGCGCGTCCGGCCAAACACAATCCATCCAAGTACTGCGGGTCATAGTCGTGCAGTCGCGCCGGCAGAATATCTGCCTCCCAGGCGGCCGCGGGCGCCTCGAAGCCTTCGAGCTGCTCGACGATGGCGGCCAGGCTCTGCGGACCCTCCGGGCGTGGATCGACGGTGAGCCCCTGCCACTCGAACAGGAAGCGCAGGAAATCCGCGATCGACACCGGCTCGATCTCGGCGCGCAGCCGCTGCACGGTGTAGCGATGAATGCGCGCGAGCAGGCGGCGCTCGCACCATTCCGTTGCTTCAGGATTTCCGGTGAAGTTGCCGCGCATGGCGAAGCCTTCGGCCTCCAGCGCGATGAGCGCCGTGTCAATCGCGCTGGGGCTCGCGCTTAGCGGCTCTGCGAGGCTCGTCGCCGTTATCGGCCCAAGCCCTTGCAGGCGCGCCCGCGCCAACTCGATCAACGCTTCCTCACGCGTCCACGGGCGTTCGGCGAACTCCTTCGGCACGCGCAGCGTCGGTTGTTGCTGAGCGTTGGGAACAATGGCCAGTAGTGTAGGCAGCTGTTCGGCGGCAACCCACAGGGGTGCATCAGTCGCTCCGGTAACGCGCGTCGCCCGCCCGCTCTCGATTAGCCGTTCAAACAATCCTTGCCAGCTGCTTCGTACGCCCTCGGTCTCCGTCACGAATCCAAGTAGCAACAACGCATCGTGCAGCTCGTCGGGGTTCGTCGCCTCGGGCCAGGCTTCCTCGCGCACCCGCGCGATAGCCTCGGGATCGAGGCGGCCGAAATCCGCCGCCTCGGCGGGATCGAGCCAGCGACGGCTTGCGACCGCGCGCGTGCGGCGCTCTTCGAGCGGCGCATCGTCGAGAAATGCGTATGGCTTGGCGTTGAGAATCTCCTGCGCCAAGGGCGAGGGGTGCGGCAGATCGCGGCCGATCACCTGTTTCTCGCCGGCTTCGAATCCAGCGAGCACGTTCGCCAGCCCGTCGATGTCCATGGCTTCGTGCAGGCAATCGTGGATTGTCTGATTCGCGAGCGGGTGATCGGGGACCTCGCGGTCACCCTGAATGTTCTCCGCGCAGGCGATCTGATCCGGGAACACGATCGCCACCAGGTCCTCGGCGTCCATGCGCTGCAGTGCCGCCGGGCGCTTGGCCCCGCTGCGGAAGCGTTGGATGGCAAGCGAGATCGACGCCACCCAGCGCCAGCGTACGTTAAACACCGGTGCGGCGAGCACAGCCTGCACCAGCACGTCGCGCACGCTGCGGCTATTGAGGTAGCTCTTAACCTCTTCGAGCGGGAAGCTATGGGTCTCGCCCAGGCTCAGCACGATGGCATCTTCCGTAGCGGCGGCCTGTAGCTCAAAGTTGAACTTGCGGCAGAAACGCTTACGCAGCGCGAGGCCCCACGCCTTGTTGATGCGGCTGCCATACGGCGCGTGGATGATGAACTGCTGGCCGCCGGATTCGTCGAAGAAGCGCTCGAACACGATGTGTTCCTGGGTAGGCAGTACGCCCAGTACGCCCTTGGCGCCTGCGAGGTACTCGGTAAGCTGACGCGCGGCGCTTTCGCTCAAGGACTGCGTACGGCGAAGCCACTCGATGGTCGCTTCGATCGAGGCTTGTGTGACGTGACCGAGTCGTTCATCGACTTCAGCCCGTAGCCGCGACACCGCGGCCGACAACTCTTCGGTACGTCCCGGCGCCTCGCCAAGCCAGAAAGGGATAGAAGGTGGCGCGCCCTCAGCATCCGCGACACGCACGCGTCCCGCCTCGATGCGGCGGATGATGTAGGAATGATTGCCGAGCTGGAAGATGTCGCCCGGCATGGACTCGATGGCGAAATCCTCGTTGAGCGTGCCGATCATGATGTCGGTCGGTTCCAGGACGACCTGGAAATCGGCGTTGTCCGGAATGGCGCCGCCGTTGGTGAGTGCCGTCAGGCGCGCGCCGCGCCGCCCGCGCAGTCGACCATTCACGGCGTCGCGATGCAGATACGCGCTCTGCCGCCCACGCCGGGTGCTCAAGCCCTCGGACAGCATCTTCACCACGGCATCGAACTCGGCGCGGGAGAGCGTTCGGTATGGATAAGCGCGCCGGACCAAGTTGCAGAGTTCGTCTTCGCTCCATTCCTGTGCGGCCACTTCGGCCACGATTTGCTGCGCCAGCACATCAAGCGGCTTGTCGGGAATGATCAGGTGGTCCAGCTCGCCGCGGCGCACGGCATCGAGCAGGGCGGTGCATTCGACCAGTTCATCGCGTGATAGCGGGAA
>CP070641.1:1209749-1212318 GCA_020354085.1 Pseudomonadota bacterium | reverse complement strand
CCCGGCTAGCCGCCGCCCATCAGCGATCACATCAATGTCACGCGCGGGAGCGCCGAGCACTTCGATGCGTTGCACCCCGGGCACTCCGCGCATCGCGGGCAATAGCGTCATGCTCGTCCAATGGGTGAGCGCTTCCAACGTCGAGTCATTGCCTGCCACGAAATACTCAAGTGTGTTCGGCGCAGACGACAGGCGCGCAATATCAATTCCGGTAACCAGCGTCGACCAGCGACGCTGCCAACGCGCGCTGGCCACGCCCATGCGATCCTCCGCCCGTTGCCGCGCGCTCAGCGATGCAAACGTTAGTTGAAAATATATTTCGCCGGGGAGCGTACGCGACACCAAGCGTACTAGATCGAGCTCGCTCGCCAGTTCCACTTCGAGCGGACGCGTCACTTGCCGCTCAAGAGTAGCGGCCGTGATACCCGGGGCCTGTATGGACAGCGCCAACCGCGGGGCACGCTGCGGCGGATCGAATGCAAGCGGTGTGCGGAGCGCAAGTATCGTCCCGATCAGCGCAATCACGCCAAAGAGCGCATAGACAGGCGCGCGATGGCGCCGCGACAGTGGAGTAAGGCGCCGCTCAAACACGCGGACGGACATCCCCGCGCGGCATGCAGCGCGCGCAACTACGACGCCGCATTACTGTGCGTCAGGAAAGGTTCCAGCTCCGTTAAAGCCTGACGATAGACGTCACGCTTAAACGCAATGATCTCATCTAACGCCCGCCAGTAGTCGATCCAACGCCAGGTATCGAACTCCGGCCAGCCACTGGCGTCGAGCCGTACCGCGTTGTCCTCACCGAGGAGCCTAAGCAAGAACCAGATCTGTTTTTGGCCACGAAACTCCGGCACGCGCGCTGCCCGCCGCGGCGGATAGTTAGCGGACCTGCGCCGAAACTCCGGTGGAATATCGTAGCGCAGCCATGCGCGCGTACGACCGAGCACCTCCACCTTGTCTGCGCCCAGTCCGACCTCCTCGTACAACTCACGGTATAGTGCCTGCTCGGGGGATTCGTCGGCATGCACACCGCCTTGCGGAAACTGCCAGCCGTCTTGGCCTGATCGCCGACCCCAAAACACCCGATCGGCGCGATTACAGAGAATGATCCCAACATTGGGCCGGTAACCGGATTCGTCTATCATGACGCGGCCTTGCCCCTAGCCGGGGCAGACATAGTTTCTTAATCCGATTCTTCCACTTTCCTACCACGCGGGCAACGCACGCAATCATGCCGCTGGCGATCTTCGATCTCGACAACACGCTGTTGCGCGGTGATAGCGATCATGCCTGGGGCGAGTTCCTGGTGGAGCAAGGTGTCGTCGACAGCGAATCCTATCGACGCGAGAATGAACGCTTCTATGCCGCCTACCAAGCCGGCACGCTCGACATCCACGAGTTTCTGCGCTTCGCCTTACGGCCATTGGCCCAACATGACGTCGCGACGCTCGCGGCCTGGCACCGTGAATTCATGCGCAGCAAGATCTTGCCGATGGTCACGCCAGCGGCTCGCGCCCTGGTCGAACGGCATCGTACGCGTGGCGACCGCTTACTCATCGTCACGGCTACCAATCGCTTCGTGACGGCACCGATTGCGCACGAGTTTGGAATCGAGGACTTGATCGCCACCGAGCCGGAAATGATTGATGGTCGTTACACCGGTCGCGTCTTGGGCGTTCCCAGCTACCGAGAGGGCAAGGTCGTGCGCTTGCGCGCGTGGATGGCGGAGCATGGTGCTGACTTCGCTGGCAGCTACTTTTACTCCGATTCGCACAACGACATACCCTTGCTGCAGCTCGTCGCGCACGCCATCGCCGTGAATCCGGACGCTGAGCTGCGCACTGCGGCGCAAGCGCGCGGTTGGCCGATCGTGCAGCTCGACTGACCAGGCCGCCGCATGGGCCAAGAGCCGTCACCACTTATGACCGATCATCGCTGGGCGCTAACCATACTGTTACTGCTACTCGCACCGGTGAGCGTGGTTGCGGCGCTCGCCTTTGGCAGCGTGCATGTCGGCATCGCCGATGCCGTACGGGCGTTGTTTACTTCGGAATCAAGCACGGCGGCGACAGTGATACGTGATTTACGCCTCCCGCGCGCGCTGAACGCCTTTGCGGTTGGTGGGTTGCTCGCGCTAGCCGGAGCGCTGCTGCAGGTTTTGTTGCGAAACCCGCTCGCCGACCCCTATATACTAGGCGTATCCGGGGGTGCCGCGACCGCGGCGCTGACGGGTATTCTGCTCGGCATCACGGGTGCCAGCCTGCATGGGCTCGCATTCATCGGTGCGCTGCTATCGCTCCTGCTCGTGTTCAGCCTCAGTCGCGCAGGCGCCGCTTGGACCCAGGACCGATTACTTCTCACTGGCGTTGTGGTGGCCGCAGGTTGGGGTGCCGTGGTTAGCCTGCTCCTCACCATTGCCCCGTCTGTCGCCTTGCCGGGTATGTTGTACTGGCTGCTCGGCGACCTAAGCTACGCATCCCGGCCGATTCTTGCGCTGGCGGCGCTTGTGCTCGGTCTGGCCGGCGCGTGCAGTTATGCGCGCGCGCTTAATGTGCTAAGCCACGGCGAA
>CP070641.1:1207066-1209649 GCA_020354085.1 Pseudomonadota bacterium | reverse complement strand
CGAACAGTTCTTCGCGCGGCTCGGGCAGCGCGTCATTCATCTGCTCACGACGCGTACGCCGGGCGGCATTCTGTATGACGTTGACATGCGTCTGCGTCCGTCCGGTAAGAGCGGCCCCCTGGTGGCGAGCCTCGATGCCTTCGGGCGTTACCAGCGCGTTGACGCCTGGACCTGGGAACATCAGGCCCTGGTTCGGGCCCGCCCGGTCGCGGGGGACGCGGCGCTATGTGCCGCCTTTTCCGCGGTACGGCGCGAGGTCCTGTGCCGCGAGCGCGATGCGGCCAAGCTCAAGGCCGAGGTGGCGGAGATGCGCGCCAAGATGCAGGCAGCGCAACCGCCGCACGAACCGGGCAACTTCGATATCAAGCATGACCGCGGCGGTATCGTGGATATCGAATTTATGGTGCAATATGCCGTGCTGCGCTCGGCCAGGGAGCACCCGGAACTGATCGAGCACACGGATAACATCCACCTTCTGCAGGCCTTGGCCGATGCCGGTTGCATCGAGCGCGCGCAGGCGCAGACCCTGACAGAAGCGTTTCGCCGCTACCTTTCCATGGAGCATCGCCTGAAGCTCATGGAGCGCCGGCCACTCGCGCCGCGCGCTGAGCTTGGCGATTTACCCGTGCAGGTGGCAGCGATTTGGGATCAGACATTCAGCTAATAGATAGGGGATATGGCATTCATGTCGATGGCCGATCGAGACGGTGTCATCTGGTACGACGGCAAGCTCGTACCGTGGCGCGAGGCGACTACTCATGTGCTGACACACACTCTGCACTACGGCATGGGTGTCTTCGAAGGCGTGCGTGCCTACAAGACCACCAAGGGCACGGCCATCTTCCGCTTGGCCGCACATACCGATCGCCTGTTCCGTTCGGCCCACATCCTGGGAATGAAGATCCCCTTCGACAAGGACGCGCTCAACGAGGCGCAGCGCGCGGCGGTGCGCGAAAACAAGCTCGACGCCGGTTACATCCGCCCGATGTGCTTTTACGGTTCCGAGGGTATGGGGCTGCGTGCCGACAACCTCAAGGTACACGTGATCGTGGCGGCTTGGCATTGGGGCGCCTATTTGGGCGAAGACGGTCAGAACAACGGTATCCGCGTGCGCACCGCGTCGATCAATCGCCACCACGTCAACATCACCATGTGCCGCGCCAAGGCCAACGGCAACTATATGAATTCGATGTTGGCGCTTCGTGAGGCGCTGTCGGCCGGTTGCGACGAAGCGTTATTGCTCGATACCGAAGGCTTTGTCTCCGAGGGCAGCGGGGAGAACATCTTCATCGTGCGCGATGGCGTGATTTATACGCCGGATCTGACCTCGGCGCTCGACGGCATCACGCGCGCCACCGTCATGCAGCTCGCCACCGAGCTTGGCGTGAAGATTGTTGAGAAGCGCCTGACGCGCGACGAGGTTTATATCGCCGATGAGGCATTTTTCACCGGGACCGCGGCGGAGGTCACGCCAATCCGCGAGGTGGACGGCCGCCCGATTGGAAATGGCAAACGCGGACCGCTCACCGAAAAGTTACAGACCCTATATTTCGACGTAGTTCACGGGCGCAGCCATCAGCATCTCGAATGGCTGACGCCGGTGAAGTGAAACGAGGAGACGAAACCATGGCAGGCGGCTCTACCCCAGCGCCCAAAGAGATTCAGGCCAATGCGCAGAATCGCTACGAGATCACCCGCAAGGACTTGCCGCTGCATTGCCCGATGCGCGGTATGACCCTGTGGAACTCGCATCCACGCGTGTACCTGCCGATCGAGGAGTCCGGCGAAGAGCGTTGTCCTTACTGCGGCGCGCTATACGTGCTAAAGGATTAGCGTCCGCCGCCATCTCGCACCGCTCGTGCCGACCATGACATTGCGACAGCGGTTTCGCCGCTTGCGGCTGTATTACAAATCACTCGCCTTGTTTCGCGAGGCCTTTGCGAATCCTTGGCGCGCGCTGGTCTTTCCGTTTCTCGGTGGGCGCTTCGCGCCGCGCGCAGGTGGACCCGAGATTGCGGTGCCCCACGAACATTGGGTGATGCTGCCGACGGCGGCCCGGCTGTCTCTCATCGGTGCCGAACCGACTTGGAAGAAGAACAAGCTCCACGTCGTATTTGCCGGCCACACCTTCGTCATGCCAGCCGTCAGCAAGATGATCGGTCAAAGCTTGCGGGAAATCTTCCTGCAAGATGACTATCGGTTGCGCGACTTGGATCTTACCGGCGAAGTCGCGATCGATATCGGCGCTTATATCGGCGATTCGAGTGTCGCGCTGGCGGCACGCGGCGCACGTGTGCATGCCTTCGAGCCGATTGCCGAAAACTACGAGTGTTTGTTGGAGACCATCGAGATCAATGGTTACAAGGATCGGATACTCGCGCATCGCGTAGGACTGACATTATCGAAGGATCCGCAAGTCGACAGCGCCGATTTCCCGGTCGTGTCGGCGCTTCCGTACTTGCAGTCGCGGGGGATTACACGGGCGCATGTCTTAAAGATGGATTGCGAGGGCTGTGAGTACGATTTGCTGCGGGATGATTCCTTGATACGCTTTCTTAACCCGGAGCGGATCTTGCTCGAATA
>CP070641.1:1204378-1206966 GCA_020354085.1 Pseudomonadota bacterium | reverse complement strand
ATCCAGCGCCGAATCCAATCGCGATCAGCACGACACCCATGCCGAGCGCCATCGAGAACATGGTGGCGCCACCGAGCAGCGGGTCGCGATTGGCGATCGCCACGCCCAGTGCCGAGATCAGCAGCGGCGAGACGCACGCTCCGACGATCAGCGCCGAAACCAGGCCCATGATGAAGACGCCGACGAACGCACCGCCCTTGAGATGCTTGAAACGCGAATGCACACCGGTCGACTGCTTGTGCAGGTGAGACTGGATAAACGAAGGAATCTGCAATTCGTAGAAACCGAACATCGACAGCGACAGCAGGCCAAGGATCACGGCAAACGTGCCCAATGCCCAAGGATTCTGGAAATAGGCTTGGAGCTGATCTCCGGTAGCGCCGGCCACGATTCCCGCGATCGTATACGTCACGGTGGTGCCAAACACGTAGATGATGGACAGCATCCCGCCTTCAAGCTTGGTAATGTGCCGGTCGGACGATCCAACGATCACGCTGGATAGAATCGGAATCATCGGCAGCACGCACGGCGTGAAGGTGAGCAGCAGGCCAATTCCAAACGCTGCTAGCACGGTTAGCGCGAAGGCACGCGTATCGCGCTCCACCTTCCGCGGCGCGGGTACGCCGGTTGTTGCTTGCGCCACGGCCGCCGTCGGTGGCGGCGCGGCCGACGCCGAGGCCGCGATCACCGCCGCCAGCGGGAAGTCCTTGCTGGCGGGTGGATAGCAGATCGACACCGGCTTTTCCGCACAGCCTTGGTAGTGGACCTTAAGCGCCACGTCAGTGTTGGCATCCAATCCTTGCAGCGCCACGGGAACCACGAGACCCTTGGTATAGACTTCGGTCTTGCCGACATACTGGTCGTCCTTTGTTTGTCCCGCCGGAAGCGAATAAGGCCCGAGTTTGGCGCCAGCCGGCAACGCTCCCGCGGAACGCACCAGTTCAAATTTGGTCTTGTCGCGGTAGAGATAGCAGCATTCGTCAATTGCGAAGCGCACCAACGCGCCCTGCGCATGCGGCTCGACCAGTAATTTAAAGGCGAGATCGGGATGCAGCGGCTCATCGGATCCGCGTGGCGCATCCAGCGCGCGCGCTAGGTCTTTGAGTGAGCGTATCCCACCGGTCGCGCTCGTGGTCGTGCTGATGGCCGGTGCGGCGGCGAGCGCTGGGAGCGCAAAGCTGATCTCTTTCTTGATTGGCGGATAGCAGACCCCAATTGGCTCGTTACACCCCTGGCCTATGATGCGAAGCTTTAACGTTTGCGCGCCCGGTTCTGGGCGATCCAGCGGTAAGCGCGCCGTGACCTTATCGGTGTAGGTCTCGACGTTGCCAAATAATGGGTCCGATTTGATCTTGCCCGTTGGCAGCACGGCCGGTTTCAAAACCGCGCGGCCGCCGATAATCTCGAACTGGAACTTGTCGCGGTACATGTAGTAACCGGGCGCGATTTTCCAGCTCGCTTCGAGCGTCTTGCCATCGACCACGCGCGTGGTGAGCGCAAACGCCTTGTCCGGTTCGAGTAGTTCGTCTTCCGGTGCAGCAAGCGCTACGCCGACGAACAAGAGCGTGAGAGCGCCCAGCAATATGGAACGTGGACTGCGCGAGAGGATCGATCGGCAGCGGGCGGGTAGCGCGGCCGGGAAGAATATCAATGTCATGAGGGTTTATCCGGGTTGGCGAGCCACGCGAGGTAGCCTTTGGAACCATTGTCGATTCCGACCGCGATGATTTCGGGAAGTTCGTAGGGGTGTAGCGCCTTGATGCGCTGTTCAAGTGCGCGAAAGTCCCTGGCTTGAGCCTTCATTAACAATAGTTGTTCGCTGGCCGATTCGATCTTGCCCTGCCATCGGTAAATAGACTGTGCGACCGACACAATGTTTACACAGGCGGCAAGCCCCTCGGCCACGACGGTATGGGCAATGCGCTTTGCCACGTCGGCGTCGGGACAGGTCGATAGCACCAGCTGAAAACGGCGTGTCCCAGGCACGCTGCGCCGGCGTGGCCGCGTTTTCATTCCTTGGCCCCGGCTTCCTTTAGCAAGCGCTCGATCTCATGTTGCTCGCGCGCCCGTGGAAACGAGATCATCGAGCGGCCATCTGCCGATTTCACGTTGGGATCGGCGCCGTGGTTGAGCAAGACTTCGACGACCGCGGTATGACCGCTGGTTACCGCAGCGCGCAGCGGTGTGAAACCTGGCTGGCTCGCCGCATTTACGTCGGAACCGGCCTTGATCAGCACTTCCACGATGTCTGGATCGTCATTCCAGGCAGCGTGTTTCAAGGCGGTGTCGCCATCGCGATCACGCTTCGTTACGCTGGCACTACGCGCCAGCAAGCTGCGCACCGCATCGAGATGGCCATAGCCGGCGGCCAGCATGAGCGCTGTCCGACCCTTGGTATCGGCGACGTCGATCGGCACCCCGCGGTCAAGCAGGGATTTGATCTGCGCGACATCACCACGTTTTGCCGTCTGAAGCAGCTGCGCGTTGAGGTTTTGCGCGCTGACCGTGATTGGCATGGCCAGCGACACGATAAAAGGGAGAAGAAGCTTTCGCATAGTGTGGACGTTTCGCCAGGGAATAATCGTTAC
>CP070641.1:1201683-1204278 GCA_020354085.1 Pseudomonadota bacterium | reverse complement strand
AGCCGCTGTTCGTCATCGAATAGCGCCATGATTCAAAAGGTTGTCATCGCCAATCGAGGCGAGATCGCGCTGCGTATTCAGCGCGCCTGCCGCACGCTCGGCATCAAGACCGTTGCCGTACATTCCGAGGCCGACCGCGACGCCAAGTACGTGCGGTTGGCAGACGAATCGGTATGTATCGGCCCGGCGCAGGCCCCACAGTCCTATCTTAATGCCCCGGCCATCATCAGCGCGGCCGAGGTCACCGACGCCCAAGCCATTCATCCGGGTTACGGCTTCCTGTCGGAAAACGCGGATTTCGCCGAGCGCGTCGAACAAAGCGGCTTCGTCTTTGTCGGGCCCCGTGCCGAGACCATACGCCTGATGGGCGACAAAATATCCGCCATCAAAGCCATGAAACGCGCCGGCGTGCCGTGCGTGCCGGGCTCCGAGGGTCCGCTGCCATCGACGGAAAAGGAGATCCTCAAGATCGCAGCCGGCATCGGCTACCCAGTGCTGATCAAGGCCGCCGCTGGCGGCGGCGGCCGCGGTATGCGCGTGGTGCACACCGAAGCGGCCTTGCTTAGCTCAATCCAGCTCACACGCGCCGAAGCCAAGGCTGCGTTCGGCAACGATACCGTGTACATGGAGAAGTTCCTCGACAATCCCCGGCACGTCGAGTTTCAAGTGCTGGCCGACGAGCACGGCAACGCCGTGCACCTCGGGGAGCGCGACTGCTCGTTGCAGCGCCGGCATCAAAAAGTCGTCGAGGAGTCCCCGGCCCCCGGCATTCCGGACCGCCTGCGGCACAAGATCGGCGATCGTTGCGCGGAGGCCTGCAAAAAGATTGGCTACCGCGGCGCGGGAACCTTCGAGTTTCTGTACCAGGACAACGAGTTCTTCTTCATTGAGATGAACACGCGCGTGCAAGTCGAACATCCGGTAACCGAGATGGTCACTGGAATCGACATCGTCATGGAGCAACTACGCATCGCGTCGGGCGAGAAACTGTCGTTGCGCCAAAGGGACATACACTGGAAAGGCCACGCGATCGAGTGCCGCATCAACGCCGAGGACCCACGTACGTTCGTCCCGTCCCCGGGGCGCATCACCGGATTTCACCCACCCGGCGGCCCCGGCATCCGCATCGATACACATATCTACGACGGTTACGTGGTGCCGCCCTATTACGATTCCATGATCGCCAAACTGATTGCCTTCGGCGACACGCGCGAGATGGCGCTGGCGCGTATGCGCATTGCGCTGTCGGAGATAGTGGTCGAGGGCATCAAGACGAACATCGCGCTGCATCGCGACATCATGATGGACAACGCGTTCGTGACTGGCGGCGTCAATATACATTACCTACAGAAGAAGCTCGACCTCGAGTAGTCTTCGGCGCATCTCGCGCCTATCCTACTTTCGTTCGGCGCCGAACGCGTGAAACTCACTCGGCAATCCGAGTAACCGAATGGCCTGGCAGAAACTCGCTTTACGCGTTGCGCAGGAGCACACCGATAGCCTGTCGGAGTTACTACAGGCGGCGGGGGCAATCTCGCTTACGCTTGAAGACGCCGCTAACGAGCTACTTATCGAGACTCATTGGCACGAGATGCCACTGTGGCGCCAGGTCACGCTAAGCGCCTTGTTCCCGAAGACCGCCGATACCGCAATGGTTCTAAGCGCGATCGAAGCCGCCGGCATCGGCTTGTTGGCAACGCCCGAGACCAGCGCAATCGCAGACCAGGCGTGGGAGCGAGCGTGGATGGATCGCTATCACCCGATCAAAGTCGGCCGCGGTCTTTGGATCTGTCCCAGTTGGCGCGAGCCGGTCGAGCCGGCCGCGGTCAACGTCATACTCGATCCCGGGCTCGCCTTTGGCACCGGAACCCATGCGACCACGGCGCTGTGCCTGGAATGGCTGGCCGAGCTCGATTTGCACGGCCGCCAGGTCATCGACTATGGCTGTGGCTCAGGGATCCTCGCCGTGGCGGCACTCAAGCTTGGTGCGGCCCGGGCGTGGGCGACCGACCTCGATCCGCAAGCGCTTGAGGTTGCACGCGAAAACGCCGCCCGCAACCAGGTGGTCGATCGGCTCAGCGTGTGCGAGCCCGCTCAGCTACCAATGGGTTTGCAGGGCGATGTAGTCGTGGCGAACATCCTGGCCACGGCGCTCGTGGAGCTCGCGCCAATGTTGATCGCGTGCACGCGCAACCATGGTCAAATTGCGCTCTCCGGTATCATGGCACACCAGGCGGACGATGTTGCCGACGCTTACCGAGACACGTTCGAGCTTGCTAGACGAAATCGAGAGGACTGGGTGCTGTTGACCGGGCGCAAACGCTGATAACTTCATGCATACCCGTTGCCCAAAATGCCGAGCGGTCTTCAAGATTACACAGGCGCAACTGGCGGCGCGCGAAGGATTGGTGCGTTGCGGCAAGTGTAAGACCGTTTTTAGCGCCACCGATCACGCGGTACCCAGCCCAGCAAGCGACAAACGCAAGGCAGTAGGGAGGCGCACGGCCTCTCGCGACTCGGCTGCCAGCGTGGAGCTGCGAACGACAGCGGCCCCTGGCGCGCCTGAAGCGACGTCGGAGTCTGCAACCACAGAAG
>CP070641.1:1198972-1201583 GCA_020354085.1 Pseudomonadota bacterium | reverse complement strand
GTCGCTTACACGAAAGCCCCAGTCTTTAAGCTGCGCGGTTATTTCGCTGTAGCGTTTCGCAATCGGTCGATCAACTTCGCCCAAACCCCACGGGACGAACACCAGTGGCCGCGAAGCAGTCACTTTGGGATCGAGTTGCCGCAGGCTACCGGCCGCGGCATTGCGCGGATTGGCGAAGACCTTGTCGCCGCGCGCGAGCTGCTCGGCATTGAGGCGGACGAACTCTTTCTTTGGAATTACGATCTCGCCACGCACTTCCAATGTCGCCGGCCAGCCCTTGCCTTGCAGGTGCAGCGGAATAGTGCGCACGGTGCGAACATTGCTCGTGATATCCTCGCCGGTGGCGCCATCACCACGCGTGCCGGCGCGAATCATTACGCCGTCTTCATAGCGCAGGCTCACCGAGGTGCCATCGTACTTGGGCTCGGCCGTGTAGGTAACAACGTCCTTTTCGAGACCGCGACATACGCGCTCGTTCCAGGCACGCGCCTCCTTCTCATCGAAGGCGTTGTCCATGGAAGTCATCGGCACCGCGTGCCGGACTTCCTGGAATGCTGCCGAGGGCGTCGCGCCAACTCGCTGCGTCGGCGAGTCGGGCGTCAACAGTTCCGGGTGGGCGGCCTCCAGCTCCTGCAACTCGCGCAGCAGCTTGTCGTACTGTGCGTCGGATATGACCGGATCGTCGAGGACGTAATACCGGTAATTGTGGTGGTTGAGCTCCTCGCGCAGCTTCACTGCACGCTTTTCCGCCTTGGCTCGATCGGCGTCGTGCCGCACCATGTGTTACAGGTCGGCGTTACCGAACAGGCGCAGCGCGGTTTCGCTACCCGGCACCACACCGAAGGCGCGCATCTTGTCGTCGATCTGCTGGATTTGCGCGCGGATGACGGCTGCCCCTTTCTCCGTGAGCGGGCGATCCTCTTGATCGGTCAGATGACCGCCGACAACGGAACCCAACTCCCGCGCCGCCGCCACCATCGTCTCGAATACGCTCGCCGGCCGATGGGCGCAAGGGACGTTCATGAAAAACGTCAATCCCGTTGTATTGAAGTGATCCCATTTGCTGGGATCGAATTCGCCAGGCTGAAATCGATTGGCCAGGCTGAACAGATGCCGACAGCCCGGCGACATGTTGTTCTTCTTATGAAAGATATTCATCGCGCCGAACTGCATGCCGAGCTGGCGCGCACCAATATCTATTTCGCGACCCTGAAAGGCCTTGCCGGGCGCGGCCGTCAAGTTGACGCTCGCAATCACATCATAGGTCTTGGCGAACTGATCCAGCTCCTTGGCGCGTGCCAGAGCGCCTTCGAAACTCAGCGAAAAGCGTGTCTTACGTTGCAGAGCGTCCGCCAGCCGCAACCCGATCTGTGAAAAACGGTTGAGCTCGGACTCGTCGATCGGTCCCTCGGCATCGGCCAGCTGGATGGCGAGCGCCAGGTCACTGTAGCTCGTGCGATGCGAGTCCTCCTGCAGCTCCGACCACACGCCAGCGTCGAGATTCTTGCCGTACAACCGCCGTCGTTTCTCCAACAAGTACTCGTGCTGGCGAAACACACCCAACGCCGCGTCACGCGGAACGGGTTCGCCGTCGATCAAGTACAGCACGAAATCAACGGTCTCGTCCGGCGCGACAGCCCGCGCGGGGCCCCGTCGCCGACGCCGCGGCTCTCCCGGCGTGTGCAGATCGAGTGGCATGGACGCCACGTCTTCCAGCACTTCCAGCTCGGCGGCAATCGGATCCGCCGTGGCAGCCGTTTCGGGTGGCGTCAGACTGGGATCAATCTTGATGATCTTCGCTCCGCGATCGTGCGGCGGCGGCGGATTGATATCGAGTCGGCGCGCCGAGGTCGGGCGCGCACTCGCGGGTAGATTCGCGCCAAACCTTGCGCTTGGCGGCGCTACCTCGACACGCGTCCGGCCGCGCCAGCCCGCTAGCCATTTGCGCCAGTCAGCCTTACCCAATGCGCTGGCCGCAATGAAGAGAATGATCAGTATGCCGATGACGAGCAGCGCGAGCTGCAAGTTCATCACTTCCGTCTCCATACGTTAACGGTAGCTCGATTCAGCGGGCGTTGATGTGCCAAGCCCTTCGTCGGCCGCATCCCCGCCAGCGGTGCGCCCCGTATTGTGCGGTTCATGCCTCTGTCACCATCTGCAGCGCTTCTTCCACGTCGACCGCCACCAGACGCGAAACGCCCGGCTCAGACATGGTTACGCCGATGAGTCGATCGGCCATCTCCATGCTGATCTTGTTGTGCGTTACGTAGACAAGCTGCGAACGTCCCGAGAGTTTTTGCAGGGTCTGACAGTAACGCTCGACGTTGGCGTCATCGAGTGGTGCGTCAACCTCGTCCAGCAAGCAGAATGGCGCGGGATTGAGCTGAAAGATTGCGAAGATCAGCGAGACCGCGGTCAACGCCTTCTCGCCGCCTGACAACAGATGAATCGTGCTGTTGCGTTTGCCCGGCGGGCGAGCCATGACCGTCACCCCGGCTTCGAGCAGATCGCTCTCGGTAAGCTCCAGATAGGCGCTGCCACCGCCGAAGAGCTGCGGGAAGAAGCTCTGGAAATACTCGTTGACTTTGTCAAAGGTGTCCTTGAACAAGGT
>CP070641.1:1196258-1198872 GCA_020354085.1 Pseudomonadota bacterium | reverse complement strand
GTTGCGGGCGCAGACGCGGATGGCACTGCAGGCGCGCTGGGCACCGTCGCGTCCGGGCCGGATTTCTGGGTGGCCGGGCTCGGCGTGGGTGCGGTGACGGCAGCTGGGGCAGGTACGGGGGCGCTGTGCTTTTGCCACGCCTCCCACAGGAGCATGAGCACGAGCGCCAGGGCGAAGAACAGAAAAAGGCGGAAACTATCCATGGCTCACGGGGCGCAGCGGTTTTGATTTTTCAGCGGGTGTGGGCACGGGATCGACGCCACCCGGATGCCAGGGATGACAACGCAGCAACCGGCGTAGCGCCAGCCAGGATCCGTATGTCGGGCCGTGCAGCGCAACGGCGTCGTGCGCGTAATGCGAACAACTTGGATAGAAGCGGCAACGTTGCCCCAGCAGCGGGGCGATCCAACGCTGGTAAAAGCGCAACAAGCTCAAGATCAGCGCGCGCACAACGACTCCAGACGAGACCAATGTGCATCCAGGGAGCGGCGCAACACATCAGCACCGGCGCCGGCAGCGGGCGATTGGGCAACGACAACGATGTCGAGCGATGGCTGCAATGGCCGATAGCTGCGAAACATTTCGCGGATATGGCGCTTTATGGTGTTACGGGCGACTGCTTGCGGCGCGCACCTGCGGGATACGGTTAGTCCGAGTCGTGACTGCGGCATGGCGTTCGGCAGGGCGTAGACGGTAAAGAAATTATCGCGACTTCGATGCCCACGCCGCATGGTCGCCGTGAACTGGCCCGGACGGAGTAGACGGCTGGTGCGCGGAAACCCGAGCCGGGTGGGCGGCAAGCGTAAATGGTTAGACCGTAAGGCGCGCGCGGCCCTTGGCGCGGCGACGGCTAAGTATGGCCCGACCACCTTTGCTCTTCATGCGTGCGCGAAACCCGTGGGTGCGCTTGCGCTTGATAACACTCGGTTGATAAGTGCGTTTCATAATTGCCTGCTCAGTGCCTACCGGATGTGAAGAAAATCCTGGAAAACCAACGAGGGCGATGAGCCCTGGCGCTTGCCGGGACCTCCCAAGGAGGCGCGCACGTTACTGCCCGATGCTGGGCCTTGTCAACCAGCTAGGCCGCGCCGATCGATGAGTTCACAGCCTGTGGATAAGTCGAGAACGAGTCGCTAGACTCATCCCCCTTTTCATCCGTAGCTCGAACCGCAGATTACATCAAATTTATGGCGGAAACCGTCGTTTGGATCAGGTGTCTGGAACAGCTGGAGTCGGAATTGCCATCGCAGCAATTCAATACATGGATTCGGCCGCTGCAGGCCGTGATAGAGGGGCAAAGCTTGGTATTGCTGGCACCGAACCGCTTCGTGATGGAGTGGGTTAACGACCAGTACCGTTCGCGCATCGAAGAGTTGGTACAGCGTGACAAGGCGGTGATAAGTACAGTTCGCGTACAGGTCGGCAGCCAAACAGTCATGCCTTCGAACCAGACTGCCGACCGGGGCTCAACTCCTGCTGCGGTGACGCGGCGGGGCATATCACCGGGGCGGCTAAAGCCGGAGTTCACTTTTGTAAACCACGTCGAAGGGAAATCTAATCAGCTGGCGCGCGCGGCGGCAAAGCAAGTTGGCGAGAACCCCGGTGCGGCATACAACCCGCTTTTTATCTATGGCGGCGTAGGGCTTGGCAAGACACATCTGATGCAAGCGGCTGGTAATCTCATGCTACAGCGGCAGCCAGAAGCAAATATCGCTTACATACACTCAGAGCGCTTTGTGGCGGATATGGTGCGAGCGTTACAGCACAACACCATTAACGACTTTAAACGGATTTACCGTGGGCTTGACGCGCTGCTGATCGACGATATTCAGTTCTTTGTTGGTAAAGAGCGCTCCCAGGAAGAATTCTTTCATACTTTCAACGAGTTAATAGAGAGTCGCCGCCAGGTCATTATCACAGCAGATCGCTTCCCCAAGGAGTTAGCGGGGATCGAGGAACGGTTGATATCGCGGTTCGGGTCCGGCCTGGTTGTTTATATCGAACCCCCTGAGCTCGAGACGCGGGTAGCGATATTGATGCAAAAGGCTGCTCAAGAAGGCGCCATGATCTCCGAAGACGTGGCGTTCTTCATTGCTAAGCGGGTGCGCGCCAACGTACGCGAATTGGAGGGAGCGTTGCGACGGGTGTTGGCAAGCGCACTTTTCACGGGTCGGGCGATCGATACCGAACTCGCCGCCGACAGCCTGAAGGACTTGCTGTCATTCCAAGAGCGCTTGGTAACCATTAACAATATTCAAAAAACCGTCGCCGAGTACTACAAGATCCGCGTTGCAGATCTGCACTCCAAAAACCGTAGCCGGCAGGTAGCACGTCCCCGACAACTAGCGATGGCACTGGCAAAAGAGCTAACAACTCATAGCCTACCGGAGATCGGCGATTCCTTCGGGGGACGTGATCATACGACTGTGCTGCACGCCTGCCGCAAAATCACCGAACTCACAACCAGCGATCCACGCATCAAGGAAGATTACGACAATCTCATAAAAATCTTAACGACCTAAAAAAGATCGCATTGCTGTTAGCACTATTGTGCACAAGCTGTGAACACTGCAGACGCGAGCGTTTATTCACACATTGATAACAACCCCAGCAC
>CP070641.1:1193539-1196158 GCA_020354085.1 Pseudomonadota bacterium | reverse complement strand
GAGGCGCGAGGTCTTTTCGAATTGCTCCAGCCGACCCGTTTCCCCGGTGCTCGCGCAGCCCATCAATGTCAGCGCGGCAGCGAGTCCCGCAATCCAACCCAAGCTTCTGCTGGCGTTCATCCTCACGATAGGCCTCCACGTTTACTCGACGTTCTGTACCTGCTCGCGCATCTGTTCGATCAGCACCTTGAGCTCGACGCTGGCATTGGTCATCCGAATGTCGACGGCCTTGGATCCCAAGGTGTTGGCCTCGCGGTTGAGCTCCTGCATGAGAAAGTCTAGCCGCCGCCCGGCGGCGCCGCGCTGATCGAGCACACGCCGCACTTCGCGCACATGGGTGTCGAGGCGGTCAAGCTCTTCGGTGACGTCGCTGCGGCTGGCGAACAGCACCATCTCCTGTTCGAGACGATTGGGGTCGAGCTGCTGCCGCGCCTCCTGCAAGCGAGCCAGCAACCGCTCTCGATAAGTCTGGGCGATCTCCGGCAAGTACTCCCGCACTTGGCTCACCACTTTCCGCATGCCGTCGAGGCGCTGCCCGATAAGCTCGCGCAACCGCGCACCCTCGCGCTCACGTGTGGCGACAAAATCCGTCAGTGCCTGATCGAGAAGCCTGAGTGCGGCATCGTTGAGCGCGTCGGTATCGACCGGCGTTACCTTTAGCGCGCCCGGCCAGCGCAGGACATCGATGGCGCGCAGGGGCGCGACGGCGCCGGACATGTTTAGTAGACGATCGGAAGCGGCGAGCAATCGGCGCACCTGCTCTTCGTCCAGTTCGGTTGCACCGCCTCCTGAGTCGTTCGGGCGGTAGCGCATCAGGCACTCGACCTTGCCGCGGTCGACGTGCTCGGCGACGCGCTCGCGAATGCGTGTTTCCAGGGCGCGCAGCTCCTCGGGCAGTTTGGCGGTGAAGTCGAGGTAACGGTGGTTGACCGACCGAAGCTCGCAGGCGAGATGGCCCCAAGCGGTATCGCTGTCGGCCCGGGCAAAGGCGGTCATGCTGCGCGTCATGGCTGGCGGCATGGTAATGGCAATCGCACGGCGGCGAAACCGCAATCGGTACATCCCTGCACCGCGGCCCTCGCCTCGGTCCCATCGGCGAAACCGCAATCGGTGCATCCCGGCAACTGCGCTGCTGTACAGGGACGTTACTAGTGTCGCGCGAGGGCAGGGGCCCTAAGCGACCGGCGTTGCTCTCGGCAGCTGTTCCGGACGCCGCTCTACCTCCTGCATCCATGAAGTCGTACCTCCCGCCGTCCCTGGCGGTCGCTGCACCGCGGCCTCGCTGATGCGCAGGATGCGCGAATGCCGCGAAGGCCAGGGACGGCCGACAGCGGCCTCGATCCCATCGGCGAAGCCGCGGTCTGAGGGACGGGGCAAGACCCATATATAATGAACTCTGCCATGCTGTACGTTCCAACCATCCCCCCTACCGAGGTGTTCTGCTGTGGGTTTTAAGGCCGAATACGCCTTGCGTCCGGGCACGCTGATGCACCAGTACCGCATCGAGCGCACGCTCGGCGGCGGGGGGTTCAGCATCGTCTACCTCGCGACCGATACACAGCGCAACGCCCAAGTTGTGGTCAAGGAGTACCTGCCGAGCAACCAGGCGACTCGCCTGGAGGATGAGACCGTCGAGAGCGTGTCGGAAGAGGCCAGCACCACCTTCCGCCAAGGCATGAAACGCTTCTTCGAAGAGGCGGCGGTCCTGGCCAAGATCAACCATCCCAACATCGTGCGCGTCACGGACTTTTTCCGCGAGAACAACACCGTCTACCTCGTCATGCAGTACGAGGAAGGCAAGGATCTCCGTTGGTACATCAAGCGCCAGGGCGGGCACTTGAGCGAGCGTTTCATCCGCGCCGTTTTTAGCGATCTGCTGTTGGGGTTGCGCGAGCTGCACAATCTCAATCTGCTACATCTCGACATCAAGCCGGCCAATATATTGCTGCGTCCCGGCGGGAAACCATTGCTCCTCGATTTCGGCGCGGCACAGTCGGCGTATTCCGGCAGGCGCCTGACCGGCCCGCATACCCTGACCCTCGGCTTCGCGCCCTTGGAACAGCACAAGCGCGGACATATCGGACCCTGGACGGATCTCTACGCCATCGGCGCCACCATGTACGCTTGCCTGAGCGGCAAGGCGCCGCCGCCCGCCACCAAGCGCGCGGAGCGCGATGCCTACAAGTCGGCGGCCAAGAAGTTCGCACGCTCGTATACGCGCGAGCTGCTCGAGGCGATCGATTGGTGTCTACAGATGGATCAGTTCGGCCGGCCGCAAAAGGTCGATGATCTGCTCGCCGCGCTGCAGAAGCCTCCCGCCCAACCGATCGAGGACCAACCCGACTCACTCTTCGAACGGCTGAGCCTGCGCATCTTGGGGGTGCGCAAGTAGGCGCCATGCGTTATCGAGTCGCACAGTACAGCATTCGCGGCGCGCGACCGACGAATCAGGACCGCGTCGCCGTCGCCGAGCGCAGTAACGCGGCGCTCATGGTGTTGGCCGACGGCTTGGGTGGCCATCTGGGCGGTGAAATCGCCGCCGAAACCCTCACGAACGCGCTGTTGCGCTTCTTTCAGTCGGTACGCCAACCGGTGATTTCGCGACCCTCGGCGTTTCTC
>CP070641.1:1190817-1193439 GCA_020354085.1 Pseudomonadota bacterium | reverse complement strand
GATCAAGACGTGGCCGATTGGTGGACACGGATCCAGGAAATCAGCGAGGAGGAGCGGCGGCGCATGATCGGTGCGTTGGGTTCCGGTGGCGGGAACAAACGCCGGCGTCGACGTCGGCGCAAGCGCTCCGGTGGCGGGGAGGCGCGTCCGGTCAACGGCCTGCATGGCTGAGGGCGTTTCGGTCTATATCGCGCTCGGTAGCAACCTGCAAGATCCCGTCGGGCAAATTCGCGCCGCGCTCGAAGACTTGCGCAAACTGCCGCAGACGCGTCTCGAATGCGTTTCATCGTTATACCGGACGGCGCCGATTGGGCTCACAGCACAACCGGAGTTCATCAACGCCGTGTGTCGCGCCAAGAGCGCGCTGTTGCCACAGGTCTTGATGGACGCTTTGCTCGCGATCGAGCGCGCGCATGCGCGGGTTCGTGGCGCAGCCAAAGGCGGGCCGCGCACGCTAGACCTAGACCTGCTGTTGTATGGCAGCGAACGACTGCAGACGGATGCGGTCACATTGCCGCATCCGCGCATGCACGAACGTGCCTTCGTCCTGGTGCCATTGGCCGAACTCGATTCCGAGTTGGAGATCCCTGGTCATGGCAAGGTTCGGATCCTGGCGGCGGCCTGCTGCGATCAGCGGGTCGAGCGACTGATGGCGGCCTGAGCGGCTTCGGCTGGTAAACTGGACGCCACCGTAAGCGAACATCGACCAACAACCACTATGGAAAATCCAGGGTACGTCGTCGTCGAGGGACCGATCGGCGCCGGGAAGACCAGTCTTGCGCGACGACTGGCCGATACGTTTGGCGCCAAAGCGCTACTCGAGCATCCGGAAGAGAATCCCTTTCTCGAGCGCTTTTACCACTCACGGCAACACTATGCACTGCCGACGCAGTTGTTCTTTCTCTTCCAGCGCGCACGCCAAATCGAAGCCCTCAAGCAGGGCGACATGTTTGCCACCGGCCACGTTGCCGATTTCCTGATTGAAAAAGACAAGCTGTTCGCGCGGGTAAATCTTGACGATGACGAGCTGCGTCTTTATGAACAGGTGTACGCGCACGTCAGCCTGGATCTGCCGCGACCCGATTTGGTGATTTACCTGCAAGCGCCCGTGGACGTGTGTTTTGAGCGTGTGCGCCGTCGCGGAATCGACTATGAGCGGCTGATCGATCGCGCCTACCTGCAATCCGTCGTGGATGCCTATACGCAGTTTTTCTACCACTACAACGCGGCGCCGCTGCTGGTGGTGAACGCGGCCGAGATCAATATCGTCGACAGCGACGCCGATTTCGAGATGCTCCTCGCCCACGCACGCAAAATTCGCAGCGGACGACATTTCTTCAACCCGATGGTTAATCGAACGTGAAACCGGTAACGGTCGCCACCATCGCTGAGATGAAGCGGGCCGAAGAGAAGATCGCCTGCCTGACCGCGTATGATTTCTGTTTCGCGGCCCTGCTCGATCGGACGGGAGTGGACCTCGTCATGGTGGGTGACTCGCTCGGCATGGTCATGCAGGGCCATGCCTCAACGCTACCGGTAAGCGTGGCGCACATGGTTTACCACAGCAGTTGCGTGGCGCGCGGCATCACGCGCGCGCTGTTGGTGGCTGACCTTCCATTCATGAGTTATCAGCAGTCCGCGGAGCAGGCGCTGGCCAACGCGGGTCGTATGATGCAGAAGGGCGGTGCGCATGTGGTCAAACTCGAAGGCGGCGAAGTGATGGCGCCGACCGTGCGTTTCCTGGTGGACCGCGGTATTCCGGTGTGCGGTCATATTGGCCTTACGCCCCAATCAGTGCATCAGCTCGGCGGCTACCGTGTCCAAGGCCGCGGCGATGACGCGGCGCAGCGTCTGACCACCGATGCGCGTGCGTTGCAGGATGCCGGTGCGAGCTTGTTGGTGCTCGAGGCAATACCGAGCACTTTGGCCGGGGACATCACGCGCGCCTTGAAGATTCCGACGATCGGAATCGGTGCGGGGGTCGATTGCGATGGCCAGGTGTTGGTGCTGCAAGACATGTTGGGCGTCTACCCGCACGCTAGCCCCAAGTTCGCCAAGAACTTCATGAGCGGGCAAGCTAGTGTCGAAGACGCCGTGCGGGCCTACATCGCGGCCGTCAAGGCGCAGCGCTTTCCAGGGCCCGAGCATAGTTACACATGATCGTCGTCTCCACGGGGGCGGCGCTGCGTGTAGAGCTTGCTTATCGGCGCTCCAAAAAAGAGACCATTGCGCTTGTTCCCACCATGGGCAATCTGCACGCGGGTCACATGCGTCTGGTGCAAGAGGCGCGCAAGCGCGCCAACACTGTGGTGGCAAGTATCTACGTCAACCCGCTGCAATTCGGCCCGACTGAAGATTACGACCAGTATCCACGTACCCTCGACAAGGATCGCGGCGTGCTTGAGCGCGCGGGTGTCGATGTGTTGTTCACGCCCAACGACGACGAGATGTATCCGCGCGGGCGGGAGGCGCAGACGCGTGTCGAGGTGCCAGGCGTTAGCGATATCTTGTGCGGTGCGTTTCGCCCCGGTCATTTTCGCGGCGTGACGACGGTGGTCGCCCGGTTGTTCAATTTGGCCGCGCCGGATATCGCGGTATTTGGCAAGAAGGACTATCAGCAGC
>CP070641.1:1188094-1190717 GCA_020354085.1 Pseudomonadota bacterium | reverse complement strand
GCGTAGCCGGTCGGAATGTTTGCCGCGCCATCCACGAGGTTGAGTTTGGGCTCGCTGCGCACGGTGCGCATGACGCCCTGCACCCAGACCGGCGCAAACAGGCCCGCTGCTTCAAAGCCCTTTGCGTGCTTCACGTGCACGATCTGGTTGGCCGGCGGCGTCGGGGCATGAATGCAGGCACCGACGTACGGTACCAGAAGGAACTCGGTGACTCTCTTGCCGTCCATCTCCAGCGGGAGCACGTAGCCCGGCATGCGCACACGCTGGCCGTTCAGTTTCTCGTTGACCGCTTCCGCCTCCCTGCGCCGCTTCTCCATGATTTCCCCGCGGCGCGCGAGCAGGCCGTCAACGTCGACTTTGGCTTTGTTCAGCCGCTCCAGCGTTTCGTTGTACGACTTCATCTGTTCGGGACCCAGTGCCGGATCGTTTCGCGCCTGCAACTGGCGCACGACCGAAACCGTTGCAAGGTCGATCTTCTGCTCCGGGGACAGGGTGACGAAGGGATCGTCGAACTTCGCCATCGGCGGCGCGAGTTCCTGCCACGTCAGTTCGCGCGCGGTCTCAGGGTGGGCACCGGACGAGAACAGGGCGATGCAGATTGCCGCAGCGGCGGCGAGAAACCGGTTCATGCATTGTCTCCACTTAACAACGGCGCCCCGCAGGCAAGGGGCGGCCGGACACGCATGTTACGTTCCGGCCGGGTAAGGCTGCAAGCGCACCCGGAATATTCCGAAAGGCCCATTTCGAAAGACCGCCTCAGAACGCCGCACGCAGTCTCACACCGACAACCCAAAGGCTGCTTGTCGATGGGCTATTCGCGGGATTCACGATGTACTGAATATCGGGCGCGATCTGCAGGTGCTTGACCGGCTGCCATCGGTAGTAGGCCTCGAATGCGTATTGATCCTCGTCTCTTCCTGGTGCGCGCGCCCAACTGGCGCCAAAACCGACGAAGTCCTCGCGCCCGCTTAATTTGTAGCCGACGCCGGTACTGATAGCACGATCGACGATTGCGCCACCGCCGTCGGAATAGCCCGCCCGGAAGAACGGTATCCAGCGTTCGTTGAGCGACCGGCTCGCCGAGAACGTAATGCCCTTCCCCCGGTCGACGCCAGCGGCATCGCGAGGATCCTGTCCCCAGACGGCGACATGCACGTTGTCTGAATAGCGCTTGTCCCAGGATTCCACCCAGCCGACTTCGGCGTGGTAGAAGTATTCCTGCACATCGAAGAAGCTTTTGAAAAAATCCCCCGGATCATGCGGATCGCCGTTGGCGTCGGCCAGACCCGCCACCGCATAGTAGTTCGGCGTGAAACTCCAGCGGAACGCAGCTCCAAGGCCCTGGTTGGGTGCTGGAATGGTCGGGTTGGTGGAGAACGACAGGTTATTGAAATCCGTCCACGGATTCACCAGGGCGTAAACATCGAGGTAGTCGGTCACGTCCACCACCCCGGCGATAATTGCCATGCGGTTGTTAGCGAACGCCCGCGTCCAGTAGAGGTTGGTCAGCACCCCACCCGCGTCGCTGAACGGGACGGAAGTCAGGCCCGCATACCCTACGGTGGGGCCGAGCGCCTGCGGCGCGATCGACGTGCCCAGCCTGCCGCGATACTCCGCCTTGAACACCAGTGAACCGCGGTCGTTGGCGCCACGGTTAACGAGCGTCCAGTTTCCGTACAGGCGAAACACATTGCCGGCTGCGTCATCGTCGCCCGGGCTTCGGCTTGCGCGCTGATACAGGGCGTTATAGTCCGCGCCAAGGCTCAGGCCGTGGTCGCGCTCCAGGGCTTCCCTTCCGCGCTGCAGTTGCTCATACCACGGCTCCGCCGCAAGCTCGGCAGGTGCCGGCACGCTCTGATCCGCGTCGATCTGTGCAGGGACGCTGCTCGGCCCGGACAGGGTCGGCGTGGTTTGCGCAGGCAATGCACCGCCCCATGCAAGTATCGATGCCGCAACCGCAAGCCACAACGTGGTTGATCGAGCGAACCGCTTCGGCCCTTCCACGGTCGATACACGCAGGTCTTGTGAGGTTTTGATGGAATTTATTTTTTCATCACTTGCCCGGCGCCGGTGTCATCCATCCCATGCATGTCAGGCACATTGATGGTGTGTTCCCCCAACCATTTATTCTTGTCCAGCGGTTCATGCCGGCCTTTGCTTTCCACAGGGAATCGAATGGGCTGGCCGGGTTTTACGGGCAGGACTTTTCCCTTATCCACGACGATGGTGCCGTTGACGATCACGTAGGGAATACCAACAGGCTGCAATCCATTTTCGCCCTGCTTGTAAGTCGCACGCGGCGCGACCTTGCCGGCATCGAACAACGCCAGATCGGCAACCTTGCCTACCTGCACCCGGCCGCGCTGTTTCATGGCGTCGAGCCCGGTGTCGCCAAGATGCTTGGCCGTCCAGTAACTCAGTTGTGACAGCGTGAACATCAGCGGCACGCCGGCCTCGCGCGCCAGTTTCAACGTGGTGGAGTAAGACGACGCAGTGCGCGGGTGTCCTGCGTATTTACGTACATCCGCGTCCCAGGGCAGGAGATTGCCGTCCTTGTCCACCCCTTGCATCGCGTCCGACGCGACAACCATTTCAGGGATGGACAGCCAGTACTTCATCCACT
>CP070641.1:1185366-1187994 GCA_020354085.1 Pseudomonadota bacterium | reverse complement strand
GAAGTGCTCTGCGTAATCGGCGACGTCGATATCAAGCCCCTTCGTCGAAACGATGCGCCCCTCGTACATCGGGTACTCGTGATCATGCCGCAGCGCGACACTGGTGAAATCCTGATCGCTCGTCGGTAGCGGCAAGGTCGCGGTCCACGTCAACAACGTCTCGGCGTCGGGCAGCGCGGCGCGCAACTGTTCACGCATTGCCATTACCTCTTCCTCCGCGGGGGCGCGATGGAAACCACCGACGCAAACGCCGACCGGATGCACGGAACGCCCGCCGAGCAAACGGATGAGCGCATTGCCCAGTGCCTGAAGCCTGAGACCGCGACGCACTTCGTCCGGGTACTTGTGCGCCATTTCGATGGCGCTGACATACCCAAGAAAATCCGGGGCGGCCAACAAATGAATATGCAGCGCGTGGCTCTCGATCCACTCGCCGCAATACATCACGCGCCGCATGGCGCGCACCCAGGGCGACGGCTCGATGCCGAAGGCGCGTTCGAGCGCCTGCACCGCACTCATCTGGTAGGCCACGGGGCAAATGCCGCAAATCCGTGCCACGAAATCCGGCACCTCGAAGTAATCGCGTCCTTCGAGCAGCTTTTCAAATAAACGCGGCGGCTCGAATATGCGCAGCTTCACGTCTGCGACTTGCCCACCGTCGATGCGCAGGTCGAGCGCGCCTTCGCCTTCGACGCGCGCGAGCACCGGAACGTTGATTTCGACCGTGCGCGTGTCGCTCATCGCCGCCACCTGCCGGCCGCATCGGCGAATTCCGGAGCGGCGCTGTTCATCGACAAAAAGCGTCGCGCTACTTGCTCGGGCATCAGCCCCAATCCCTCGAAACGCTGCCCCAGCGATTCCGCATTCGGTCCCTCCGCCGGCCCGTAGCAACCGTAGCAGTCACGCCCAACACGCGGACAGATCGCGCCACATCCAGTGCGCGTGACTGGCCCCATGCACGGTACTCCTCTCGTAACCATGACACACACTGTGTTGCTGCGCTTGCATTGCAGGCAGACCTTGTCGCGCTCTTCCAGCGGTGCGACCCCGAACAGCAGGGCGCGCACAGCGGCCAGCACCTGCCGACCATTTACCGGGCAGCCCCACAATTCCAGATCGACCTTCACGTGGCGCGCGATCGGTGTCGAGCTGTCGAGACTTGCGACGTATTCAGGCCGCGCGTATACACCGGCCAACCACGCGCGCGTCGCGGCCAGGTTGCGCAGGGCCTGCACGCCGCCGGCGGTGGCGCAGGCGCCGATCGTGATAAGGTAACGACTTTGCTTGCGCACGCGCTGGATGCGCTCGAGGTCTTCGGGTGTCGTGATCGATCCTTCCACGAATGCGATGTCGACTGGCACGTCCGGATTGACCGGGCCGACCTCGGCGAAATGCACGATGTCGACCAGACCCGCGAGCGTCAACAGTTCCTCGCCCAGGTTGAGAAACGCCAGTTGGCAGCCGTCGCAAGATGCGAACTTGTGGACCGCTATGCGTGGTTTCGTACTCACTAAAACCCCTTTGTCCCAAATAACGTCTTGATCGCCCCGTAGTGAAAAATCGGACCGTCCCGGCACACGAATTGCCCGCCGATCTGGCAATGACCGCACAGCCCAACGCCACAGTGCATGCTACGCTCCATACTGAGCCAAATCGCGGCCTCGGGCACGCCACGCGTCAGAAGTTGGCGCGCGGCCACGCCCATCATCACCTCGGGGCCGCATAACATCGCCACCGTGCGCATTGGCTCGATGGCTACTTGATCGAACAGCTCCGTGACGCGCCCCACGTGCCACGGCCATAACGGTGCACCCACATCGGCGGCGATATGGACGTGGGTGTTAGGGATACGCGCCCAATCCTCGTAGCGCTTCCGCCAAATTAGGTCGTCGGCGTGCTTCACGCCTTGCATGATGGTGAGGCGGCCGAATCGGCTGCGGCGCCGCAGGACATAGTTGATCACGGACACCACCGGTGCGCAGCCAAGCCCGCCGGTGATGATCAAGACGTCTTGGCCTTCCGCGTGGCGCAACGGCCAACCGTGGCCGTACGGCCCGCGAATTCCGATGCGGTCGCCGCGCTTGAGTTGGGCGAAGCCGCGCGTGACACGTCCGACTTCCCGAATGGCATGGTCGAACAACCGGTCGTCCTTCGGATCGGAAACGATCGAAATCGGAATCTCCCCGACGCCATAGAGGTAAAGCATGTTGAATTGGCCGGGCACGAATCGATAGGCCACGTGCCGTGCCGAATCGGTGAAGCGTAGCCGCAACGTGAAGATCGTCTGCGACTCCTGGATGCGTTCGACGACCTCGGCTTCGTATGGAAGCTGCGGTTCGACATCTTGTAGGGCACTCGTGATCACGCGCTGTTCCTCACGTCCGCGGGAGCAGTACACCGTGCCGCGCGAAGACTGACAGTAGCCGGTCGCAATTCTGCCGCACCGCCGCCTTCATCGCGTTCGCATCCCCGGACACCTTTTCAAGTACCAAACGCCCCGCGGCGATATCCCGCGCCAAGGCCTCGGCGATGGCCGCGCGCGTGCGTGTTCCGTCAAGGTATGCGAGCAGTCCTTGGGAAAACCTATCCAGACCCATGGGCAAGTGCCGGACCGTCGCCACGTGGCCC
>CP070641.1:1182629-1185266 GCA_020354085.1 Pseudomonadota bacterium | reverse complement strand
AATAGACATTGGAGGAAAATACCCGATCGGCAGTCGTCGGAGAACACCCTACACCAGCCGAACAACTGCGCACGGGAACCACAGGAGGAAGCACCATGTCACGCATCGCACACAAATTGATGGCAATTGTCGTTAGCTTGTCACTGGGGGGACCGGTCGCGCTGGCAAACCTGGGCGACACCGATGACCCGGCCACCGACGATCCGGGTTTTGCGCAAGGCAAGGCGGCAATCGAAGCCCAGGATTGGCCCAGAGCCATCGACGTGCTGACAAAGACGGTCGACGCCTATCCGGAAAGTGCGGACACACATAATTTTCTCGGATACGCCTATCGCCAGTCGGGTGATCTTGAGGCGGCGTTCCGGCATTATCAGCGCGCATTGGAAATTGATCCGGCCCACAAGCACGCGCACGAATATCTCGGTGAGGCCTATTTGATGAAAGACGATCTGGCCGGCGCGGAGCAGCATCTGGCAGAACTGGCGAAACTATGCACGCCGATCCCATGCGAGGAGTACAAGGAACTAAAACGCGCTGTCGAAGCCTTCAAGAGCAGGTAGTCTCGTTTGAACAGCGGTCTCGTTCGCGCAGTCCTGTTTGATTTTGGCGGAGTCATTACGACCAGTCCGTTCGACGCTTTCCACCGTTTCGAGCGTCAACACGGGCTGCCTGTCGGATTCCTGCAGGAAATCAATCGAACAGACCCGAACAACAATGCCTGGGCGCGCTTTGAACGTGGCGAGTTAACCGCCGCGGCATTCGATGAACAGTTCGCAGCGGAGTCGCGAGCGGCAGGACATGAGATTCGCGGACTGGAGGTGGTCGCGCTCGTCTATGGCGAGATCCGACCTCGCATGACCGGGGCGGTCGAACGGTGCCGCGGTAAATTCATCACGGCGTGTCTGACCAATAATTTCCAGCTTGATCGAGCGACCACGAATGGGCCGGGAGAGGAAAGACGGCGAGCGTGGCAGAGCGCGCTTTCCCTGTTCGACCAAGTCATCGAGTCGTCCAAACTCGGCGTGCGTAAACCGGAAACAGCTTTCTTTGAACATGCCTGCGCGAAGTTATCAATCGAGCCAGGTGAAGCGGTGTTCCTCGATGATCTTGGCGCCAACCTCAAACCTGCACGGGCTTTGGGAATGTACACCATCAAGGTCTCCGATCCTGATATCGCGCTCGCCGAACTGAGCTCTGTGCTCGGAATCGCCCTCTGACATTCTGCTCTTGATAGCCTGGAGCTGACGGACTATTCCGCTTTGCCTTAACCCTTGCGAACCCGGCGTGGTTTGCGCGGCGCGCCGGCAAACAACGCATCGTACAAGGCGCGCGGTAAACGGCGGAGCAACCAGCCAGCCAGCGCCATCTGCCACGGCAGCACATGAAAACGCTTGCCCCGGGCGACTGCATTCGCAATGCCAAAAGCGGCACGCTCGGCAGGCACCAGGAACGGCATGCGATAGGGGTTGGCCACTGTCATTGGTGTATCGACATATCCGGGGCACACAGTAACAACCTTCACGCCGTGTTTGCGGAGTTCGAGACGCAAACTTTCCAGATAGGTAATTGCCGCTGACTTTGACGCACAGTATGCCGATGCTCCTGGCAGTCCACGGAAACCGGCGACACTCGCAATGCCAACCAGTGTCCCGTGACCGGCGCCGCGCATTGCGTCGACAAACGGTTGGAAAGTCAACATCATCCCCGTGACATTGGTCGCCACGATCTCCTCGAAAACACGCGAGTCGGAAGGGTCCGCCGTCGATGTGCCAACGGAGATCCCGGCGTTGGCAATCACGATATCCGGACAGCCTGCGCGCTCGATAAAATCCTTCCCGGCCGCGCTCAGGGCAGCGGCATCGCGTACATCGAGGGGATAGCAATAGCACTGTGTTGGTAGCGACCTCGCCAGTGCATCGAGCACATCGCCGCGGCGCGCAATCAGGCCAAGGTGTGCGCCCCGCCGCGCGTATTCGATCGCCAGAGCACGGCCAAGCCCACTGGACGCGCCAGTGAAGATAACGGTCCTGGCTGCCTTCACTGTAACGCGCCGCGTCGTGCGGCCAGCGCCAATTCAAGCAAGCCGTCGAGCACGTGAAAAACCCGCGACGCGTTGCCAATCATCTCACCAGTCGTGAGATAACGCCCGTCGACAACGATGGAAGGCGTTGCACTGATGCCGTAGGCAACTGTCGCGTCTCTCGCCTGCTGGGTTGCAATGCTGGTTGCGTCGGAGTCCAATTCGGCCTCGAACACGGAGGGATCAACACCCTGTTCGTGCACCCAACGCACCTGTTCGCGGCGCGATGACATTCTGCGACCGTCTTCGTGGATTGCAACATAGACGCGGTCGTGCAATCGTGGAAGCACTCCGAGAGAATGCAGGGCGAAGAAAAGGTCACTCAATGGGACCCATTCACTGCGCCGCAACGCGGGGATCAACGTGAAATCGATCTGCGCTGACCGGCGAATGACCCACTCGCGCAGCAGCGGCTCCAGCAAGTAGCATGACTCGCAGCCGTAGTAGAAAAACTCAATAACTTCAATGCGGCCAATTGATTCGACGGGTTGCGGATCAATCGCGATATAGTCCTGGTCTTCTATCAGCTGCCCGCTGGAAACAGCGGGCATCACACA
>CP070641.1:1179886-1182529 GCA_020354085.1 Pseudomonadota bacterium | reverse complement strand
CAGCTCGCGCACCGCCTTTTGCGTGGCCTCCAGCAGACTCGCCGACGAGGCGAGGTGGTGGCGGATCAGGTGCGCGATGACTTCCGTATCGGTCTGCGACTCGAATTCGAACCCCAGGGCCTTGAGGCGCTCGCGCTGGGCGTCGTGGTTCTCGATGATACCGTTGTGCACCACCGCGATCTCGCCGCCCGAAACATGCGGATGGGCGTTTGGCTCGGTGACACCGCCGTGGGTGGCCCAGCGTGTGTGACCGATGCCGAGCAGACCGCTGACCTTCTCGCTGTTGGCGGCCGACTCCATCTCCGCGACGCGGCCCACGCGTCGCACGCGCTTGATGCCGCCGTTCAGCACCGCGATACCGGCCGAATCATAGCCGCGGTACTCGAGGCGCTTCAGGCCATCGATCAGGATGGGAACGACGTTACGTTTGGAAATGGCGCCGACGATGCCGCACATGATTACTTCTTCTTGGTCGGCTTCTTCCAGCCGGAAATAGTCTTTTGCGTCGCCACCGTGACGGTCAGCTCACCGGCCGGGGCGTCCTTGCGCAGCACCGTGCCGGCGCCGAGCGTGGCGCCCTCGCCGACGGACACTGGCGCGACCAGCACCGTGTTGGAGCCGGTCGAGGCGTTGTTGCCGATCTGCGTGCGGTGCTTGTTGGCGCCGTCGTAGTTAGCGGTAATGGTGCCGGCGCCGATGTTGACGCCCTTGCCCATGTGCGTGTCGCCGACATAGCTCAGGTGATTGACCTTGGAGCCCTCACCGATCTCGGAATTCTTGATCTCGACAAAATTGCCGATGTGCGCACCGTCGGCGAGCTTGGCGCCGGGACGCAAGCGCGCGAACGGGCCGATGCGGCAATCGGCGCCCACGGTCGACTCTTCCATCACGCAGTTGGGATGCACCTGCGTACGCGCGCCGATGCGCACGTCGCGCAGCACGTTGTTGGGGCCGATGGTCACGCCGTCGCCGAGCTCCACCTCGCCTTCGAATACACAGTTGACGTCAATCACCACGTCGCGCCCGCAACGCAGCGTGCCGCGTATATCGAGGCGTGCGGGATCGCGCACCGTGACGCCTTGCTGCATGAGCGCTTCGGCCTGCTGCTTTTGATGGATGCGCTCCAACTGGGCGAGCTCCTGCTTGCTGTTCACACCAAGGATTTCCCAAAGCTGCTGCGGTTGGCAACTCGCAATCGCTAAACCGTCTGCCACCGCGAGTGCCACAACATCCGTTAAGTAATATTCGCCTTGCGCGTTGTCGTTGCGCAACAGTTTCAACCACGAACGCAGTAGCTTGGCCGGCGCCGTCAGGAATCCGGTATTGATCTCGCGGATCGCGAGCTCCTGCGGGTTGGCGTCCTTGCGCTCGACGATGCGCACGATATTGCCGCTGGCATTGCGGATGATACGCCCATAGCCCGCGCCGTCATCCAACTCCGCCGTCAGGAGTCCCACGCCGCCTTGGGCAGCGTCGAGCAATTGGCGCAAGGTGGAAGGTGCGATGAGCGGCACATCGCCATACAACACCAGCACCTGCGCATCATCGGCCACCGTCGGCATCGCTTGTTGCAGCGCGTGGCCGGTACCTTTCTGCTCGGCTTGCAGCACCCACTCCACATTACCGTCGGGGAAGCTATTGCGTACCGATTCACCACCGTGGCCGTAGACCACGTGAATCTTGCCGGCCTTGAGCACCTGGGCGCAAACGATCACATGTCCCAACAACGGCTTGCCGGCCAGCTCGTGCAACACCTTGGGGCGATCGGAGTACATACGCGTGCCCTTGCCGGCAGCGAGGATGACGATTTCTAACGGGTTCGCCATGAATCGATCCCAATGCGCCCGAAGCGGGCGAAGCGCTTACTGCAAGGTCGTGGGTGGAGCATCCGGCGATTGCGGCCGACCGGCGCGAATCTCGTCGGCGGTGGCATCGCGGATATCCACCACGGTGACTTCGAAGGTGACGGTCTGACCGGCGAGCGGATGATTGGCGTCGACGGTGAGCTTGCCGTCGGAGATGTCGGTGACGATGAACGTCAGGGTTTCGCCCTTGGCGTTTTGCGCCTCGACTTCTTTACCGATACGGCGCAACTCGGGCGGTACGTTGTCGATGTCATCGGTGAAGGTTAGCTTGGGATTGTGATCGCCGAAGGCGTCTTGCGGCCCGAGCTTCACGACCACCTGCTCGCCGACACGGCGGCCTTCCAGCGCTTCTTCGATCTTGGGGAAAAGGTCGGCGCCCGAACCGTGCACGTAGGCAACCGGCAGATCGCGGTGCTCGAACACGTGACCCTGCTCGTTGAGCAGCGTATAGGTCACGGCCACGACCTTGTTGGCGGAAACGATGGTCTCGCTCATCCGGCTGTAACGCTTAGTCGGCCCCGCGCCGCTGGCGCAGACGTCTAATGGCGCGCAGCTGGGCGACGGCCTCGGCCAGCTCGGCCTCGGCCTTGGCGATCTCCATCACCGCAGTGCGATTCTTCATCGCTTCCTCGGCGCGCTGTTTGGCCTCCAATACCTTGGCCTCGTCCAGATCGCCGCCGCGGATGGCGGTGTCCGACAACACCGTCACCTTGCCGGGCTGGACCTCCAGGATCCCGCCGGAGACGTAGATCAGTTCCTCATCAGTGCGGTGCGGCAC
>CP070641.1:1177116-1179786 GCA_020354085.1 Pseudomonadota bacterium | reverse complement strand
GCTGGAAGAAATCGGTCTAGCCCTGGCCGATGTCACGCCGGTCCGTCGTGGCAACTTCGTTAAGGAACTGAAGCTCAAGGGCTGGGAAGACCTGATGGGCGAGATCGGTCTTGGAAGCCGGCTCGCGGCCGTGGTGGCACGGCAGCTCGCTCCCGAAGCCCCGCCGCGCGAGGAGAGTCGCTTGCGGCGGCTGTTCCGGCGCACCGCTAAGGCCAAGGGTCCGCCGCTCGCCATTCGCGGGACCGAAGGCGTGGTGGTGCAATATGCCCGCTGCTGCCGGCCTATCCCGGGCGACCCGATCCTCGGATTTCTCACCGCCGGCCGCGGTATCGTGGTGCATACGGAGGATTGTCCCAATGTCGCCAAGTACCGCAAGCACCCCGAACAGTGGATCGATGTGCAGTGGGAACGCGACATACCGGGAATCTTTCCAGTCAGTTTTCGGGTCGAGGTCAAGAACCGGCGCGGCGTGCTCGCCGCGGTGTCGGCCGCCATCGCCGACGAAGAGGCGAACATCGACGCGTTGTCGTTCGACGACCGTGACGCCGCCTACACCAGCATGGATTTCGTGGTCGAGGTACGCGATCGTGTGCACTTGGCGCGCGTAATGCGGCGCGTGCGGTCGCTCGAACCGGTGGTGCGCATCAATCGAAAGAAAGGCTAAAAACAGTTTCGAGTTTTCGGTTTCGAGTTTCTAGTCGGCCTGTCCATGGCAACTCGAAACCAGAAACCAGAAACTTGAAACTGCAACTCCCGAGACGACTATGCAGAAGAAGACCATTCAGACAGACAAAGCCCCTCAGGCGATCGGCACCTATTCACAGGCCGTACGCGTGGGCGATACCGTCTATTTAAGCGGTCAGATCCCGCTCGTGCCCGGCACGCAAGAGCTGGTGAGCGGCGACATGCGCGCGCAAATCGCCCGCGTGTTCGAGAACCTCAAGGCGGTAGCGCAGGCCGCCGGCGGCTCGCTTGCCGACGTCACCAAGCTCAACGTGTTTCTCACCGATCTCGCCAACTTTCCGCTGGTCAATGAGGTGATGCCGCAGTATTTCGCGCAGCCTTATCCGGCACGCGCGGCCATCGGCGTGGCGGCGCTGCCCAAGGGAGCATCGGTCGAAATGGATGCAATTATGGTGGTCGTGGCCAAGGTGCGCACAAAGCGATCCAAACCGAAGGCAAAATCCAAAAAGACAAGAACGCGTCGCCGCTAGGATCACTCGGCTTCGTCGGCCTACGCCGCGTCCGGTGCGACGCTAATTCTCGGCGGACACCGGATCGATGACTTAAGCTTCCCAGGGCATGGACGTAGCCGCGCAATCCATCACGGTGCTCAAGGGCGTCGGCCCCAAGGTCGCAGAGAAGCTGCGGCGTTTGGGATTGCGCAGCGTGCAGGACGCGCTTTTTCATCTGCCGAGACGTTACCAAGATCGCACCCGCATCACGCCCATCGGGCGCTTGCGCCCCGGCATGGAGGCGATGGTCGCCGGCGAGGTGGAGCTTGCCGATGTCCAGTTTCGCAAGCGTCGCAATCTGCTGGTGCGCATTGCCGACGGCACCGGCCATATCCATCTGCGGTTCTTTCATTTCAGCAGTGCACAACGCGACAATTTTGCGCGCGGCAGACGGCTGCGCCTATTCGGCGAAGTACGCTTCGGCCCGGCCGGCCTCGAGATCGCCCACCCGGAGTACACGTTTCTCTCTGAAAAAGAAGAGGTCACCGCCGAGCAGCACCTAACTCCCGTCTATCCGACGACCGAAGGGTTACATCAGCTGAGTGTCCGGCGCATCGTGCAGCAAGCGGTCGAGCACCACAGCGATCGTCTGCCGGAGTGGTTGCCCGAGTCGGTGCTCGCGGAGTTGCGCTTGCCGAGTCTGTCTGAGGCGATTCGTTTCGTGCACCAGCCGCCACCCGGAACGGAATTCACGGCACTTGAATCCGGCCAGCATCCGGCCCAGCGTCGCTTGGTGTTTGAAGAATTGCTGGCGCACCATCTGAGCCTGCGCCGTTTGCGCGAGCAGTTGCAGTCGCAACGCACCACCTCGATCACCGTAGGGGGCCGATTGGCGCAGAGACTTTTCGAGAACTTGCCGTTTGCGCTAACCGGCGCCCAGCGGCGCGTGCTGGATGACATCAAGCGCGACCTGCAGGGCCTGCATCCCATGCAGCGCCTGGTGCAAGGCGACGTCGGATCGGGCAAGACTGTAGTGGCTGCCGCGGCCAGCCTTTATGTGGTCGAGGCCGGTTTGCAGGTTGCGGTGATGGCACCTACCGAGCTACTGGCCGACCAGCATCTGCAGAGTTTTCAACGCTGGTTGGCACCGCTCGGCGTCAAGGTGTTGGGACTGACCGGCAAGCTCGCAGCCCGCGCGCGCCAGGAAGTGATTGAGCAACTCAATGCTCCGCGTCCGATCGTGGCGGTGGGTACGCAAGCGCTTTTCCAGGAGGGCGTTGCTTTCAACGCGCTCGGCCTCGTGGTCGTCGATGAGCAGCACCGCTTTGGGGTGCATCAACGCCTGCAGCTGCGTGAGAAGGGCGCACGCGACGGCAACTATCCACACCAGCTCATCATGACGGCCACTCCAATCCCGCGCACCCTGGCGCAAAGCCTGTACGCCGATCTTGATGTGTCGGTGATAGATGAGCTGCCGCCGGGGCGCAAGCCGATC
>CP070641.1:1174341-1177016 GCA_020354085.1 Pseudomonadota bacterium | reverse complement strand
GCGTTGGTAGTCATGCGTATGGTGGAAATTCGTTTTGCGACCATGCGCCGTTCCCTTGGGTCGTAATTTTTTCAGCGTTTAAGGTCCAGCCGATGCCGCAGCTCGCCACATGGTTGCCCGCTATCCGTTACGGCACTCGCTAACAGCTCTCACAAGTTTCTACAGAGAGTCTCGCGAGCTCTTTCATCGTGCAATGCGCATCGGACGAACGTTCGAGGCACGTCTGGGTCTACCGCGTTGACGACCGGCAACGGCACGCAGGGGCAAACCGATCGTGAGCGGCACGGGCTGATTGTGGCGCGGGTCCGACGCCTGCGGTGGACAGCGTTTGGGCTAGTTGTAATCGCCTACGTGCTGTCGTTCTTCCATCGCATGGCGCCCGCCACTATCGCCGCCGATTTGCAGCAGGTCTTTCAGGCGAGCGGCGTGGCTCTGGGCAGCTTGGCGGCCAGCTACTTCTATGTCTACACCCTGATGCAAATTCCAACCGGCGTACTGGTCGATACGCTCGGCGTGCGCAGCATCGTCGCACTCGGCGGCTTGATCGCAGGTATCGGTTCCGTGCTGTTCGCGCTCGCGGAATCCTTTGGGCTGGCCGCTTTTGGTCGCTTACTGGTGGGATTCGGTGTTTCGGTCATGTTCATTTCCATGATGAAGATAAACGCCGCCTGGTTTCATGACCGCCACTTCGCCACCGCCGTGGGCTTAACGGTGCTGCTCGGCAACCTCGGCGCGGTCTTGGCGGCCGCGCCCCTGGTATGGATACTTCAATGGGCGAGCTGGCGCGAAGTATTCGTCGCGGTCGGTGTGCTATCGCTGATATTGGGGGTGCTCAGCTACGTATTAGTGCGCAATAGCCCTGCAGATGCCGGGCTGCCGACCATGCGCGAGATGGAAGGAAAATCCCCGCACGCGTCACGGAAGGGACATTGGTTGGAGGGATTGCGCGCAGTGGTGAAGAACCGTGATACCTGGCCAGGGTTCTGGCCAGCCTTCGGTATCGGTGGCACGCTTTTCACCTTCGCGGGCCTGTGGGCAGTGCCTTACTTGCGCGACGTGCATCAACTCACGCGCGCCGAGGCGGCGCAGCACACCTCGGTGACGCTGATCGGGTTCGCCATCGGGTCGTTATTGGTGGGCGCGCTCTCCGACCGGCTCGGCCGGCGGCGACCGGTGATGATCAGCGCGAGCCTGGCTTACGTGCTGTGCTGGTTGCCGCTGTTGATCGGTGCGCCGATGCCGCGGCCAGCCAGTCTCGCCTTGTTCGCGGTCATGGGGGTGCTGACGGCAGGGTTTACGCTGGTGTGGGCGGCCGCCAAGGAGGTCAATCCGCCCGCGCTCGCCGGCATGGCGACCAGCGTGGTGAATACCGGCGCGTTTCTCGGCGCTGCCGTTCTCCAGCCGTTGGTCGGTTGGGTGATGGATCTCACGTGGGCCGGCCGCCTCGAGCAGGGCGTGCGGATCTACTCGCTCGGCGACTATCGGTTGGGGCTCGGCATGTTAATGATCGCGGCAATCATTGGTTTGATCGGCGCACTGCGCGTGCGCGAAACCTATTGCCGTTACGTGGTGAGCTGAGCAACAGGAGGGTGATGATGAAACCGAAGGTACTGGTTACGCGCGAGGTCTTCGACGATGTGCTTGACTATCTCGCAAAGCATTTCGAGGTGTCCTCTAACCAGGCGGACCAGCCGCTGTCGGCGCAGGAATTAGCTGCCAAACTCGCCGACAAGGCAGGCGCGCTTACCGTACTGACCGACCGTATCGATGCGGCGCTGCTCGAGCGCTGCCCGCAGCTCAAAGCGGTGTGCAATATCGCTGTCGGGTATAACAACATCGATCTTGACGCCTGTCGCGCGCACGGCGTCATGGCCACCAACACGCCCGGCGTGCTCGACGATGCCACCGCTGATTTTACCTGGGCGCTGATCCTCGCTACGGCGCGTCGCCTAACCGAGGCCGAGGCCTGGTTGCGTGCCGGTCAATGGCACGGTTGGAAGTTGAAACAATTCTTGGGGCGTGATGTGTTCGGCGCTACCCTCGGAATCGTCGGGATGGGCCGTATCGGTCAATCGGTCGCCAAGCGCGCACACGGTTTCGATATGAAGATCCTTTACTACAACCGCAAGCCAGTCAGCGCGGACATCGAGCAAGCCTGCCGCGCGCGCTACGTGTCACTCGATGAGCTGCTCGCCCAGTCGGATATCGTCACACTACACACGCCGTACTCGGATGCCACGCATCACCTGATTGGCGCCAAGGAGCTGGCCAAAATGAAGCCGAGCGCGCTCTTGATTCATGCCGCGCGCGGTGGCGTGCTGGACGACCTGGCGCTCATCGCCGCTCTTAAAGAGCAACGCATCGCCGGCGCCGGGCTTGATGTCTACGAAGGCGAACCGAAGCTCAATCCGGAGTTCCTGACCTTTAAGAATGTAGTGCTGGCGCCGCACATCGCCAGCAGCACCGAGCGCACGCGCCATCGCATGGCGATGTTGGCGGCCGAAAACCTCGTCGCGGCACTCACCGCCGGTCGACCGCCTAATCTGCTGAATCCTTAAGTAATAGACATCAACCGGCTCAGCAATGGACGCTGGTAGAGTCGGAAGGTATGGCAGGCCTGCTTGCTCAGTGCCCGGTGCCTTGGGCCCCTAAACCAACGGCTCGGTCATTCGGCC
>CP070641.1:1171554-1174241 GCA_020354085.1 Pseudomonadota bacterium | reverse complement strand
ATGTGGCGACCGACGACCCCGAGGGCCAGGAGGTGTTCGAATCGTTGCTTGAACACAAGAACGAACGCATCCATATCCTGACGGTCGAGGACAGCGCGCTGGTCAACGCCCTGCAGCGCCACGCCGCCGTCGTGCTGCAGAAATCGCTGCGCGAAGGCTTCGGGCTCACAATCACGGAGGCGATGTGGAAGGGCGCGGCGGTGATTGGCGGCAACTGCGGCGGGATCCGCCACCAGATTGAAGACGGCGTGAACGGCTACCTGGTTTCCTCGATTGACGACGCGGCCAAGCGCATCGTCGCGCTCGTCAAAGACGCGGGGCAGCGCGCGGCACTGGGCAAGCGCGCGCGCGAGACGGTGCGCGATCATTTTCTGTTGACCCGCATGGTGGAACAGGAACTCGATCTGTTTAGCGCCTTCGAACCGAACTTTCGTCTAAACCATCGGCGCCTATCGGGCCAGGCCGCGGTGGCACCGATCTCAACAACGAGCCATGGGCACACTCCCTGAGGTGGCAGCGGTCAGTCCCGACGGCCAAACGACCTTGACCGGGCCAGCCGCGTTAGTGACGGTGGATCGTGCGAATGCTTAGCAAAAGATTGTTCTGGCGGCGCGCGGGTGGACAGCAGAGCGCTCGCGGTGCCGTCACTCTGTACGGCGCAGCGCTGTCCGTGGCGGGTGCGATCTTTGTCGTGGCGGTGATACTAGGGTCATATCGCGCGCTTCTGGAACGCCACGTGGAGCGGGTCTGGGCCGACCTGCAGGCAGCGGGTGAGCCGGCGCCGTTCGACCCCGAGATGGTGGCGGAGCTGCCGGCGCCCGCACAACGCTATTTGCTGCGGGCCATCGCGCCCGGCACGGCGTTGGCGATCGCAGTCAGCTTGGAGATGCAGGGCCAAATCACACTCGCACCCGGCACCGAGGCGCGTGCATTTCAGGCGCGCCAACTGCTCGCCACGCCGCGCGGTTTGTTGTGGCTAGCGCGTATCGGAGATGGGCGCTCCCTTTGGGGCTATGACTTCTATGCGCACGACAGCGGCGGCATGCGCTGGTTGCTGTGGGGCATCGTGCCGATGGTGCATGCGAGCGGTGCGGACATTACGCGCTCGGCCGCTGGGCGCGTGGCGCTGGAAGCGCCGCTGTGGCTGCCCTCGGCGCTGCTGCCACAACGCGGCGCGCGCTGGGAAGCCGTCGACGAGCAACGCGTGCGAGTGCATCTTAAGATTGGCACGGAGGCGCTGACGCCGGAGCTGACCATCGCCGAAGACGGTCGCCTAGAACGCGTGGAGATGCGACGTTGGGCCCTCGACGGTGTCAGCGGACAGCCGGGATACGCGCTATGGGTGGGCGATTCAATGACGGAGGAGAAAACGTTTGATGGCTACACGATCGTGACACGCGTGCGCGCCACCAGTCACGCCGGCACACCGCAGGCCAGCCCGTTTATTACCGCGGTCGTGACGCGCGCCGAATTTCACTAAGGCGCTGCCGGTACTCGAGGAGGTCTGATCCATGGCGACACTACAAGCGTTGCAGGCGCTCGGCCAATCTGCATGGCTCGACTATATCGATCGCCCCTTGCTCACTGGGGGGCTCACGCGTCTCATCAAGTTGGGTGTAACCGGCGTTACCAGCAACCCGACCATCTTTCACCAGGCGATTCGCGGCAGTGATGCATATGATGGAGCGATGCGCGCATGCGCCGGTGCGGACGGCGTCGCAGCGATTTATGATCGACTCACGATCGCCGACGTGCAGCGCGCCGCCGACCAGTTGCGTGCGGTTCATGATCGCAGCGCTGGCTTTGATGGCTACGTGAGCCTTGAGGTGGCACCGGCGTTGGCCTATGACACCGAACGAACGATCGCCGCGGCACAGCGGCTCTGGCGCGTCGTCGATCGCCAAAACCTGATGGTCAAAGTACCGGCGACCCGTGATGGTGTACTGGCCATCGAGCAGCTCATCGCGCAGGGCGTCAATGTCAACGCGACCTTATTGTTTTCGGTCTCCCGTTACGAGGAGGTGGCGCGCGCGTTTGTGCGTGGACTTGCGCGTTGTCCGCACCCGGAGCGCGTGGCTTCAGTAGCCTCGGTGTTTGTCAGCCGCATTGATACGCAGGTCGATCGCGCATTGGAGGCCGTCGGCACGATCGAGGCACTGGCGCTGCGCGGGCGTATTGCGCTCGCCAACAGCAAGATCATCTATCAACGCTTCCGAGAGCTGTTCCCAGAGGCACGTGCCGGCGCGCGGGGCGTGCAGCGTCCCTTATGGGCCAGCACCGGCACCAAGAACCCGGCGTACTCCGATGTGATTTACGCCGAAGGATTGATTGGCTCGCACACCATCACGACCCTGCCACAGCAGACACTGGAGGCGTTTCTCGATCACGGCACGGCGCACGCAACCCTGGAGGAGGATCTCACCGGTGCCGGACGCGATTTGGCGGCGATCCTGAGATTGGGCATCCCGCTCGACGAAATCTGCGAGGCGCTCGAACGTGATGGTGTCAAGAAATTCGCCGATTCGTACGATGCCACGCTTGCCGCGCTGCGCGACAAATGCCATCGGCTGGCAGGTGTCACGCTATCCTGAGCGCCCGACACGGCGTCGTTGAGACGGTGCGAAACGAAGAGCGATGACGGTAGTCAAGGGTGACGCGGCGATGACCATGGCAGAATCGAGTGGCGT
>CP070641.1:1168762-1171454 GCA_020354085.1 Pseudomonadota bacterium | reverse complement strand
TGGCAACGAGGCAACGCGCGCGGCGCACTCGCGCAGCCACGCATCGGGATGTGCCACACACCAGGCAATGACATCGCGCGCCGTCTCCGGCGCTTCCCCGTGCGTGTCGCGCTGCTTGCCCTCGTCGACGCCGGCAGGGTCAATGACGGCAATAAGTGGCGCGCTCAGCGCATGATTGTGAAGATTGTGCAACGCCTCACAGGCATGGGCGATATGGCGGCGGTCACCGCTCGCGAGGCCGGCGCGAATCGCCGCAATCGCGGCGCGATCCTCGAAATTCTCCATCGCCATTAATGCCAGATCGAGCGCTTGAGTTACCCGCTCTTGCAGTATCACCTTGAGCAGTTCGACCGCGTCAGGTCGTGACTGTTTGCCGTACTCGCGCCGAATAATCTCCAACGCGCGGAAGAGCGAGCCCGCCTCCTTGACTTTCAATGCCGCGATGCGCTCGAACACCTCGCTCGCTGGCCGGTGGCGGGCGAGCGCGTTCAGCGCCGACTGCTGAGAGCGCGGCGTGCCGCGATTCTCCACGATCCTTTGGGTCACGATGTCCACGGCCTGCGCGCGACCCTCGCACTCCTCAAGCAGCGAGAGCGCGGCGTCGCGAACCGCATGATGCTCGTCTTCAATCGCCCGCAGGCAAAGTTCCTGACGGGTTTCCGGATCGAGCACGCGAAAGGCCGCGATGCAGGAAGCACGTATGGCAGGATCGTCCGCACGGTAGAGCGCCTTGAGCGTATCGCCGAATTCCGCCAGCGTTCCTGGCGGGAAGTGAGAGAGCGAATCCAGTGCCTTACGCTGGACCCGGGCCGAGCGATGCTCCAAGAGCGCGCGCAGCCGCGACAGCAGCCGCCGATCGTGAATCCGGGCCAGCAACTCCAGGCCGGCGATGTTTCCGCCTTCGTGCGCGCTCGTCAGCAGCCGCTCCCAGGTTTGCTGTGCCGAGGCGTCAAGCGCGCTCAGTGCATAGCGGTATACCCCGAGCACGCCGAGCGCGGCCAGTCGTGGATTGTCGGAGGCGAGGCACGGCGCCACGTGCGCGACGGCGCGTGCGTCCTTGGCGTCGAACAAGGCTTCAAGGATCGTGGCTTTGAGCCGTACGTCGGTATCGGCGAGCGCGTCATTGAGAATGTCGGCCGCCGGCAACTTGTGCGCTATCAGGAGTCGCAGGAGGCGGTCGCGGGTGCGATAGGACGCCGTCGGGAGGCGCTCTGCGATCGCCCGCACCGCCTCTTCGGGTCGCACAGCGGCGAGCATGCGCGCGTAGGCATATGCCATGTTTTCGTCCGTACCGGCGACGCCACGCACCAGTTCCTTGATCAAATCCTCATTGTCTGCGTCCGTGAGGTCTTCCCCATGACGATGGGGGAGAAAGAGCCGGTGCGACAGGGTTGCGAGCAGCGTCGGTGCAAACGCGCGGTTGGCGCGCAGGCGGAAATACAGATACAGCAGGCTGGCAAATATGCCACCGACAACAAAATAGGATGGCACGGGCAGAGCTTGCGTTAGCAGGAGCAACCCGCTCGCGGTGAGCAGCGCCACGGGCAAAACCAAACCGATCGACAGTGCGTTGATCCGGCCCATCATGTAGTCGGGCAGCGCATGCAGCAAAGCCATACGGGCCGGTTTGCGAATCGCGTTCATCACGACGTCGCGCGTGAAAATCGCGACCAGCGCCGCTGGCAGGGTAAAGCTCACCAAGAGCGCGAGAAAGCTGATGGCCATGGAGCTCGGCATGACCAGGCCCATCTTAGTGGCGCCGAAACGCCGCAGCAGCTTTGAGGTAACAAACAGCTGCAGCACTAGCGCCGTGGTGCCGGTAAACGCGCTGATCCACCCAATGAACGAGGCGAGTTGTCTTTCCTCCGGAAACGTCTCGGTCAGGACCCGCCCCACCGAGTATTCGAGTATAAAGAAGCCGGTCACCATGAAGAAAAACCCAAACGACGCGTTGCGGAGGAGTTCCGTCTTACGGAAGAACCGGAGACCTTGTGCGACCTGCTCAAACGAGCGTTTCAAGCCGCCGCGACCCTTGCGTGCCGGCCGATAGTAAGGCGAGATCCCCGCGTGTCGGTGATGGCGGATGATCAGCAGCGCTGGAATCGCGCCGAGCGCAGCCCAAACGAGCAGGGTGTTGGCGACGTTGATCAGCGGCGCCAACACGCCGAGCAGCAAGCCACCCAGGACCTTGCCGATGCTGACACTCGCAAACATCGGCGACGCCAATCGCTGCAATTGCAGACCATCGAAATTCTGCTCCATGTAGAGCTTGGCGTGGATGATCAGTAGTTCAGATGCCAGCTCGAACAGAAGATAATATGCCGGATAAACCCACTCGGCGCTGGTGAACGACATCCCGCCCCAGAGGAACGTGATCAACACGCTCAAAACCGCGAGCATCCGGACGAACAACCGTTCGGAGGTGATGCGGTCGACATACGCGGCGTACGTAAGGCTTGCGGCCGTCATGAACACGCTCAGGGCCGCATACATCACGGGCAGGTACTGTACGCCGTAGCGTTTCAGAAACAGGGCCGTCACGCTTCCACGACCGATGGACAGGCCCACACCGATAAACACAAATACGGCGATGTAGAAAAGGAACAGGCTGCGCTCTGCCTCCTTGACCATCAGCAATCTTGTTAGCCACTGCATGCCGTCTGTCGTCTCGGTTGGCGGACTCTCGTTGCTG
>CP070641.1:1165963-1168662 GCA_020354085.1 Pseudomonadota bacterium | reverse complement strand
GCATGGATGCAGTAGTGCCGCGAGAGGCCAGGGATGGCCATAACCGCGCGTGCACAGGCGCCATAATCCCCTGAATTCGAGCCGGTTTATGGCGTTTTCGCCAGCAGCGCGCTAGATTAAGCGGCCTTCGGCCGTACCTCCCAATGCCGCGCAAGCTCTACATCAAGACCTTCGGTTGTCAGATGAACGAGTACGACTCCGCCCGTATGGCGGACGTGTTGGTGGCGTCGCATGGCATGGAGGTGACAGACCAACCGGAGCTCGCCGACGTATTGCTGGTCAATACCTGCTCGATCCGCGAGAAGGCCCAGGACAAGCTATTTACCCAGCTCGGATTCTGGAAGGAATACAAGCAGGCGCGACCGGATGTTGTTATAGGCGTCGGCGGCTGCGTGGCCTCGCAAGAAGGCCAGGCGATTCGCAAGCGCGCGCCGCAGGTCGATCTCATCTTTGGCCCACAAACATTGCATCGGTTGCCGGCATTGCTCGATACGGTACTAAACACGCGTGGCCCGGCGATTGACGTGTCGTTTCCCGAGATCGAAAAATTCGACCGGCTACCCGAACCGCGCGTCGACGGCGTGCGCGCCTTTGTGTCGATCATGGAAGGTTGCAGCAGGTACTGCACCTATTGCGTTGTGCCGTACACGCGCGGGGAGGAGTTCTCACGGCCATTCGATGACGTGCTGGCGGAGATCGTTTCGCTGGCGGAGAAGGGCGTGCGTGAGGTGACACTACTCGGGCAAAACGTAAATGCTTACCAGGGCGCCATGCACGGGTCGGGACATGCCGATCTCGCCAAGCTCGTGCGCTATGTCGCGGAGATCGACGGCATCGACCGCATTCGTTTTACCACGTCGCACCCGCAGGCGTTCAATGACACATTGATCCGCGCGTACGCCGACGTGCCGAAGCTCGCCAATCACCTGCATTTGCCGGTGCAAAGCGGTTCGGATCGAATTCTTGCGCTCATGAAGCGTGGCCATACCGCACTGGAATACAAACAAAAGATTCGCAGCCTGCGCGCCGTGCGGTCCGACATCAGCATCACGACCGACATCATCGTCGGTTTCCCCGGCGAAACCGACGAAGATTTCAACCAGACCGTCGCGTTGATGGACGAGCTTGAGTTCGACGCCTCATTCAGTTTCATCTTCAGTGCCCGTCCCGGCACCCCGGCCGCCGAGATGGCGGATACAACGCCGAAGGAAGTGAAAGCCGCGCGCCTCGCCTTGGTGCAGCAGAAGAACTACACGGTCGCGCAACGCATCAGTCGCCAGATGGTAGGTACGGTTCAACCGGTCCTGGTAGATGGCTACGCGCGGCGCAATGCCGCCGAATTTTGCGGCCGCACCGAAAACAACCGCGTCGTGAATTTTGCCGCAAAATCGCCCCCGGACATGGGCCAGACGGTAGCGGTCGAGATCACCGAGGCCATGACCAATTCCCTTCGCGGTCGGTTAGTTAGAGAGGATCGGCGGCTGCGCGCTTGATTCGCCCGGCAGTTTTCTGTGTACTTTCTGCCATGCCCCTGTCGCTCGAGATACGTTGAGTCCTAGAAGCACCCATAACGAGTTCGCGCTCACCCCCGCGGACAATCGCCGGCTGGCCAACCTTTGCGGGCAGCATGACGAGCACCTGCGTCAGATCGAGAAGTATCTCGACGTCGAGATCGCGAGCCGCGGCAATCAATTCCGCGTCAGCGGCAAGCCGCAGGCGCGCCGGAGCGCGGAGCAAATCCTCAAGGAGCTCTACGCCACCACGGCCGGTCGCGAAAACCTGACCGCCGCCGGCGTGCACAGCGTCTTGCAGTTGCACGCGCTGCGTCCGAGCGACGAGACCTTGGAGCCGGCGCTCGCGATCCGCACGCCCAAGCGCGCGGTGCAGCCGATGGGCGAGCACCAGCGCGACTATATTCGCGCGATTCTCACGCACGACATCAATTTCGGCATCGGTCCGGCCGGCACCGGCAAGACCTATCTCGCGGTGGCCTGTGCGGTCGATGCGCTGCAAAGCAACCGCGTGCAGCGTATCGTGCTGGTGCGCCCGGTGGTGGAGGCCGGCGAGCGACTGGGATTTCTGCCCGGTGCAATCGAACAGAAAATCGATCCGTATTTGCGCCCGCTCTACGACGCGTTACACGAGATGCTCGGCTTCGAGAAGGTCGCGCGTCTGCTGGAAAGCAACGTCATCGAGCTCGCGCCACTTGCCTATATGCGCGGCCGCACCTTGAACGAGGCCTTCATCATTCTCGACGAAGCGCAGAACACCACGAGCGAACAAATGAAGATGTTCCTGACGCGCATCGGTTTTGGCACGACCGCGGTGATTACGGGTGACGTGACGCAGATCGATCTCAAGCGCGGCCAGGTGTCGGGTTTGAAGCAAGTCATGGAAGTGTTGCGCAACGTCGAAGGCATCACCTTCACGCAATTCACGCCCAACGACGTCGTGCGCCACGCTCTGGTGCAGCGTATCGTCGAGGCCTACGAAGCGCACGAGCGTGCGCACCCGCATCCGCCCGAACCGAGATGAAATTGAACTTGACCGTGCGCTATGGTTTGGATCGTCGCGGGTTGCCAAGTATCAACAGTCTGCGGCGCTATGCGCGAGCCGCGCTTACCGGCGTGCGGCGGCGCGCAGTGAGCGTCGACATGCACCTGGTCGGGCGGCGCGAAAGCGCGCAACTCAACGCGCGT
>CP070641.1:1163158-1165863 GCA_020354085.1 Pseudomonadota bacterium | reverse complement strand
CGGCTGCCGACTGTGCCAGCGCTGCCTCGTCCGCGTTGGCGAGAGGCAAGAGCAGGGTACGCTTGGCACGGCGCGCTTGGAGCGATGCGGTCAGTGCGCCGCGAATCGGCCGCAGCTCTCCACCAAGTCCGAGCTCGCCAATGAATTCATGCGCAGCCAACGCCTTGGGCGGCAGTTGCTTAGAGGCGGCAAGAATGCCGAGCGCGATGGGCAAGTCGAAGCGTGCGCCTTCTTTGGGCAGGTCAGCCGGCGCTAGATTGATCGTGATGCGCCGGGCCGGGAACTCGAAGCGTGCGTTAAGCAAGGCGGCGCGCACGCGGTCCTTGCTTTCCTTAACTTCCGTTTCGGGCAAGCCGACGATCGACAGACTGGGCAGTCCGTTGGCGATGTGTACTTCAACGCTCACCGCGGGAGCGTTGATACCGATCTGCGCGCGGCTGTGAACGACGGCGAGAGTCATGGCCTTCCTTGGCGCCTGTTGGCTAACGACTGCCCGGTAATCTGGCCTCGAGTTCAACAATGCGCGCTTCGAGCTCCGCCAGTCGCGCGCGCGTTCGCGCAAGTACTGCTTCCTGCACCTCCAGCTCCTCGCGCGTTACGAGATCGAGTCGATCGAACACCGACTGCAGCGCTGCGCGCAAGTTCGACTCAAGCTCCTGGTTCATGCCACGGGGCATGGCCTCCGCCGTCGCCCGAGTAACCTGATCGATAAGTCGGTTTAACTCTGTGTATCCAGCCTCCGAATCTTCGCCTTTTATCAGGCCCGACAGTGCTTGTGCAACGAGACCTTGCACGATCGCCGTTGCGCACCGCGATTGTGCATAAGGTGCGAGTCGGCGTCCCGGCCTGGTGCACCATGGCGGCTACCGCGAACAGTCGGCTGCCTAAGCGACTGAATTTTATTGGGAACCTGTGCTGGCACGGCGGCTGCTATGCGGATGACCAACGGAACATCCGGCCAGGAATGGCCTCGGCTGCCTTCAGGCCTCGCGCGGTCCCTAAAGGCTCGACGAACAACTCGACACAACCAGGAGTAAACCATGATCAAGAAATACCTACCAATGGCCGTCGCTGGCGCCGTACTGGCGCTCGGTTCTGCGACCACATTCGCAGAGGAGAAGTCTCCAGTCGCCGCCAATATCGCCGTCACGAACAATTACGTATGGCGCGGCGTAAGCCAAACCGCTAAACAAATGGCGCTTCAGGGCGGCTTCGATTGGGCACACGACAGCGGCTTCTATCTTGGGTTTTGGGGCTCGAACGTCAACTTCGGGAATGATGCCCCCGGCAGCAACGGTGAGGACGGCGCACAGCTCGAGGCGGACATCTACGGCGGCTACAAGTTCAAGGCCGGTCCGGTCGAGCTCGATCTGGGCATATTGGCGTACAACTACCCTGGCGCGGCCAGCTCGCTCAAATACGACTTCGTCGAGGCTTACGTCGGCGCCGCCTACGGGCCGGTAGGCGTGAAGTTCTCATACACCGACGATTACCAAGGCATCACCAAGAAGGAAGCCACTTATCTCGAGGCCAACGCGAACATTCCGCTGGCGGACGTCGCGACGTTGATTCTTCACGTGGGTTCCTCGGGTGGCGATGGCGTTAAGGAGGCGTTCAGCGCCTATGGCGGCACCTACGTGGACTACAAGGTGGGAGTCTCCAAGGAGTTTGGCGGCTATGGATTCACGCTTGCGTATACCGATACCAATCACGACAACAAGAAGCCTGCCGGCAAGCTCGGCGCTGCCGACGGCATGGTCTTGGTGTCTGTGGCACGGAGCTTCTAGCGCCGGTTAGGGCCGGCCGCAGCGAGCGGTCGGTCCCGGTTCCGAGTAAAAAACGGAGAGACCCAACATGAAATTCGTTACTGCCATCATCAAGCCCTTCAAGCTCGACGACGTGCGCGATGCGCTCTCGGAAGTCGGCGTGAAGGGTGTCACCGTCACTGAGGTCAAAGGCTTCGGCCGCCAGAAGGGCCACACCGAGCTGTACCGTGGCGCGGAATACGTCGTCGACTTTCTGCCCAAGGTCAAGCTCGAGATTGCTATCGACTCGGCCATGCTCGATCGCGTAATCGAGGCGATCAGCAAGGCGGCGCGTACGGACAAGATCGGCGACGGCAAGATCTTCGTCTACGACCTCGAACAGGTTGTGCGTATCCGCACCGGCGAGACCGGTCCGGAAGCGCTCTAAACGGGAGACCCAGACATGTTTACACGATTTTCAGTCAAGTATCTGATGGGCCTGCTGGCGGCCTTGCTGCTGTCAGCGGCACCGGTGCTCGTATCAGCAGAGCAGCCTGCGAAACCGGCCGAGGCCGCTGCCGCTGCCCAGGCGCCGGCACCCGCGGCGGCACCGGCCCCGGTCCCCGACAAGGGCGACACGACCTGGATGATGGTATCGACGATCCTTGTGATCCTCATGACCATCCCGGGTCTGGCGTTGTTCTACGGTGGCATGGTGCGTTCCAAGAACATGCTATCGGTGCTGATGCAGGTCTTCACCATCTTCTGTTTGATCGCGGTGTTGTGGGTGGTGTATGGCTATTCGCTCGCCTTCACCGCGGGCGGAACGCTCAATAGCTTCATCGGCGGTTTCGATAAGCTGTTCCTCAAAGGTGTCACACCCGAGGCGGTGGCCGAGACCTTCAGCAAGGGCGTGGTCATTCCCGAGTTGGTGTTTGCCATGTTTCAGCTGACCTTCGC
>CP070641.1:1160333-1163058 GCA_020354085.1 Pseudomonadota bacterium | reverse complement strand
GGATGTGATGAACACACCGGGATTGATTCTGTCGCCGAAAATGACGGAGGGATTCCGATTCGTGATCATGGATGTCAATCACACCGAAGGCGATCGCGTGATCGAGCTCAACGCGCCGGAGGAGATCTACGATATCGCGGCGCTGCTGCGCGACCCGGAACGCTTCGTGATCGAGACCGTGTGGTCGCGCGCCACCGGCGAGCAGGCGGTGAGTGTCGCTACCTCGCGGCTGCATAACATCGCCGGCAAGTACACCGGCAAGGATGACCCCGTCATGTTGGTGCGCACGCAGATGAATTTCCCGGCCACCGGCGAGGTGCTGGCGCCGTACGCCATCGGCCACTACGTCGCCGGCTGCATGCGCGGCTCGCACCAGATGCCGCTAATGCCGGTGGGGCTCAACTGCGGCACCAGCTATTTCGATGGGCCGTCTCTGGTGAGCTGCGCGGCGTTCTCCATGCACGACGGCAAACTGACCGAGGCGTGGGACGCGTTCGCGCATCCGTTCTGGGACGCGGTGCGCGACCGCGTATCGGACAAGGCGATCGAGATGCGCCGCCAGGGTTTCATCGGCGCGGCCATGCTGCCCATGGCCGAGCTTGAATACACCGGCATCACGGAGAAACTCGGCGCGCTCGATGGCCGCTTCACGGTACGCGGGCGATAAGTATCCGTCTGCGCTGTGCGAAGAGTCGCTGCGCGCTCAGTGGCTGAAGGCAACGTGCTGCGCTTCTTTGAGCAGCGCCAGAAACTGCTCGCCGCTCACGCACACCAGATCCTCATGATCGCCGGCCTCGAAGTAAATTTCCGGCTGGCCGACCAGGCTGTCATCCACCACCGTCTCCATGCCGTAAGCCATCCCGAGCGGCGGAATAGCGCCGACGTCGCAGTCCTTGAAGATCGGCGCGATGCGGCTCTCATCGACGAGCTTGAGTTGCCGGCCGAGCCGCTGCGAGAGCCGGTCCACGCCGACATGGCGGTCGGCGGGAACCACTGCCATCACGAATCCCTTGGCATCCGCCAATACCACGGCTTTGGCAAGTCGCTCGGGGGGAATGTGCGCGCTCTTCGCCGAGTCGCGGCTAGTCTCGGCGTGCGGGTGCGGGACAACCGCATAGGGCACAACCCGCTGTTGCAGTAACTGTTCTACGGTTTTCGCGATTGGCATGACCCCATCTCCTCTAATGCGTGCAAACCCCAAAAAAAATATTTTTCTCCCAAAGTCCGGACAGGACCTTGATGTCTGTCAAACTTCCGTGCGCCTCCGCCGCGCAAGATAGGGGCCTCGATCTCGTTGAATTTGAACTTCATGCCGCCATCCGACCCGGCCATCTTCGCCTTGAATGCCACGCGCGAGTTTGGCGTTCGCGTCGCCTCGCATCTGGGCACCGCGCTTGCTGCACATGAGGAACGGGAATTCGAGGACGGCGAGCACAAGACCCGGCCGCTCGAGAGCGTGCGCGACCGTGATGTCTATGTTATTCAATCGCTTTATGGCGACGCAGCGCAAAGCGTCAACGACAAGCTCATCCGATTTCTCTTTTTCTTGAGCACGCTGCGCGACGCCGGCGCGGCACGGGTGACCGCCGTTGTCCCCTACCTCGCCTATGCACGCAAGGATGCCCGCACCCAGCCGCGCGATCCCCTCACCACGCGCTACGTTGCGCAATTGTTCGAGTCGATGGCAATCGAGCGGGTCGTCGCGCTCGACGTGCATAACGTCGCGGCCCTTCACAATGCCTTTCGCGTGCGCGCCGAGCACCTCGACACGGCGCGCGTTTTCGCCGAAGCGCTCGCGCCGCGGCTGACCAATGAGGATAACGTAAGCGTTATCTCGCCGGACCCGGGTGGCTTCAAACGCGCCGACCGCCTGCGGCGCGCGCTCGGCCATCTGCTCGGGCGAGAGTTGCCGCTTGCCTTCATGGAGAAGGCACGCGCCAAGGGCGTGCTTAGCACCGGTCAGATCGTGGGCGAAGTCGGCACGGCCGCAATCATCGTCGATGATCTGATCAGCACCGGCGGCACACTCGCGGCCGCGGCGCGCGCCTGCCGCGCCGCCGGCGCACAAGCGGTCTATGCGCTCGCCACGCACGGTCTTTTCACTGGCGAGGCCGGCCGCACGCTTGGCGACGAGGCAATCACACAACTCTACATTACGGACACGGTTCCACCGTTCCGGTTGGCGCCGGCCTTTGTCGAGCGTCGAGTGACCATCGTTTCGGTCGCCGGCCTCATCGGCGAGGCGATCGCACGCTTGCATCGTGGCGGATCGCTCGTCGAACTGCTCGAACCCTGATCAACTGATATTGAGATAACGCGCGGCGAGACGAAGATAGTCGCCGGTGAGCGTCTGCCATTTCGGCCAATCAACCGGCGCCAGCTCGCGCACATGCAGAATCGCCAGCCGCGCGCGTACCACGGCCCGATAGGCCTGGTAGAAGGCCACCAGCGACTTCGCTGGCGTATCACCGGTTTCCACCGCGTAGACACGCAACACGATCGGACCGACTTGCGGCGCGCCGAGCCGCTCGCACTCCATGGCGAGAAATCCGAGCTCGTCGACGGGATCGACCTCCCGAAAGCGCGCGTTGAACTCAAGACTGTCGAATACGACCGGCGGCCACTCGAGGCACACATGCTCCGGGCGCAGATCGCCATGCCCCTCGACCAGGTAACCGGCTTCGACGCGCTTATCGAAGCCGATTGCTTCGCGCTGCAGGAAGTC
>CP070641.1:1157504-1160233 GCA_020354085.1 Pseudomonadota bacterium | reverse complement strand
GCTTGACACGCAAATTCCAACATTGCCACCACGTTTCACCGCTTCACTCCGCGCAAAGCTAGTATCAGCAATGAAATCGTTCGCGGATGTCGCCAGTCGCTGGTTCATGATCAGAGTACGAAAGTTGGGAATCGCCCACGCGAGGAGAATCCCCACGATGGCGATCGTTACAATCAGCTCGATCAGCGTAAACCCCATTGTTTTTGAACGAGTTCTGACGAACGGTACAAAAAAGCAGACAAACGGACGTGTCAAGACGCGGTTATGGCAGACAAACGGCATAGAACGGCCGACGAAAGGAGGCACAGAGATCGCCGTAGAATGGTGTAAAACGACGTCCTGACTGTTATTGCCAGCACTCAAGTATCGCGACGCAAGAGTCATTGCTTACCAGGATTCAACAAGAAATTAAGTTTCGGTTACTTCCTACTGAAGGAAGTCTATTCGAGGATTCGGATTTCTCAATTGCCGCGCCGAGTCAGTCGCTAGCGGCGCTGGCTTGCGCGTGCCAGTACGGCCAAGATAAGAACTGACTGCGTCAGAATCCCGCCGCGGGTGACGTGAGACGTCGGCGGCCAAGTAGCCCACAAACTTTTTGCAAGACCTTTTTAGTTGGGCGAGCGATCGAGGCCCACACAACCAACGTAGGGGTTTGATTAGACAGGGGTACCCTGACTGTTTATAGTATGTCCAAATGCTGCAACGAGTTAGCCCAGTTTCAGAAGCTGAAGTCGAGGCGCTTCTTCGCTCCAAAGACGTCATCCCCACGACACAGCGCGTACGCATCACCCAGGTCCTAATGACGAGGTGCTGCCATTTGTCAGCCGAAGACATCTTTAAGATCGTGAATTCCGAGGATCGGCAAGTTTCGAAAGCTACGGTCTATAACACGCTCGGGCTGCTGTCGGAAAAAGGTGTGATCCGTCAGGTCATCGCGGATCCGGCGCGCGTTTTTTACGATCCAAATACAGCTCCGCACCACCATATCTTCGATGAGTCGACGGGGGAGCTTGTCGACGTTGATGCCAGCGACGTGCAAGTTTCGAGTCTGCCCCAGCTGCCAGAGAGTATGACTCTGCAAGGGGTAGACGTAGTGATCCGCGTCCGGCGCTCCGCGGGCTAGTCTCCTCCAAGCTACTCGTCCGACGGATTGTTCGAGCGTCCGACTCGACGCATACAAGTCGGGGCACCCGCCACGAGATAGTCACTTGGTTTGTTGCGCAAACCTACCATATACTCCGGTCCCCTTCAGACTGGTCGCATCGCGCCGGTGTAGCTCAGTTGGTAGAGCAACTGATTCGTAATCAGTAGGTCCCCAGTTCGAGTCTGGGCACCGGCACCATCCCTCCCTAGGAAAAGAAAGAAGGGGTCGCCCCCGTTTGAACAGGCGACGAGCAATGCTACGCCCGTGTGGGTTACTGCTTCGTGGTGCTGCGCCGCGCCTGGTAGTAATGGATCAGGGCGTTGGTTGAACTATCGTGTTTGAGCTCAGCCCCGCGCTTGTGCGTGCCTAGATCTGGGTTGATGCGTTGAGCGAGTGTTTTCCCGAGCTCAACACCCCATTGATCAAACGAATCGATGCCCCAGATTGCGCCTTGGACGAATACCTTGTGTTCATAGAGCGCGATCAGCTGGCCGAGCGCGTGAGGCGTCAGGCGTTCTAGCAATATAACGTTACTTGGACGATTGCCGGGGAAGCTGCGATGGGGGACGAGCGCCGGGGTAATGCCTTCCGCTGTAGCCTCCTGTGCCGTCTTGCCAAAGGCGAGCGCTTGTGCCTGGGCAAGCAAATTCGCGATCAAGAGGTCATGGTGCTCTCCAAGTGGATTTAACGACTGGCAAAAGCCAATGAGATCACATGGGACCAGTCGCGTGCCTTGATGGAGAAGTTGGTGGAAAGCGTGTTGTCCATTGGTACCGGCCTGACCCCAGATAATTGGCCCGGTGTCGAAGTCGACCAGGCGACCGCTACGGTCGACACGCTTCCCGTTGCTTTCCATATCGAGCTGTTGCAGATAAGCGGGGAGCGCCGCTAGATATTGGTCGTACGGTAGGACAGCGTGCGACTCGCAACCGAAGAAGTTGCTATACCAAATGCCGATCAAACCAAGTATGGCTGGAAGATTCCGTTCGAGTGGCATCGAACGAAAGTGTTCGTCCATCATATGCATGCCGGCTAGCATGTCGCGAAAGTGCGACGGACCGATCGCCACCATCAGCGCCAGCCCCACCGCGGACGCGAGCGAGTAGCGCCCGCCAACCCAATCCCAAAACTCGAAGGTGTTCGCCGGATCGATGCCGAAGGCGGCGACAGCTTTGAGATTGGTCGAAACCGCCACAAAGTGACGTGCCACGGAAGCTGGATCGGCAAGCGCCGCCACGCACCATGCGCGTGCGGCATTCGCATTAGCCATCGTTTCCAAGGTGGTGAAAGTCTTGGAGCAGACGATAAAAAGTGTCTCACTCGGGTCGAGATCGCGAGTGGCCTCGGCGAAATCGGTGCCATCGATATTGGAAATAAAGCGCAGGCGCAGATTTCGGTCGCAGTAATGTGCGAGCGCTTGGGTCGCCATCCGCGGACCCAAGTCGGAACCCCCGATACCAATATTAATGACATTGCGAATTGGTTTACCCGTATGTCCGCGCCAGGTCCCGCTGGCGAGATGCTCGGCGAATACGGCCATGCGGTCGAGTACCGCGTGGACCTTGGGGACCACATTCTCATTTGC
>CP070641.1:1154665-1157404 GCA_020354085.1 Pseudomonadota bacterium | reverse complement strand
TACTTCATCGCGCGTGAGCGGCGGACGCGTCGCGCTCTTGCCCGTCGGATCGCCGATCATGCCGGTGAAATCGCCGATCAAGAACATCACCTCATGCCCCAGGTCCTGGAACTGACGGAGCTTGTTGATCAGGACCGTATGGCCTAAATGAAGATCGGGCGCCGTTGGATCGAATCCGGCCTTGATGCGCAGACGTCTGCCGCCCGTCAGACGCTCAATGAGCTCGGATTCGACGAGAATCTCGTCAGTGCCTCGCCGAATGACATCAAGTGCTTCCGTGGGATGGCTCATTGCGCTCGGTTGGACTCTTGCTAACAGGCCGCGATGATACCGAGGCAGGTCCTGCCAAGAAAGTGTGCGAGGTCGTGCGTACTATTATGCAGTCCGTAACCTCAGTACCGGGGTCTTGTGTCGGCAGCAAGCACAACGGAAACTTGCCCCATGCACTACATCGGATTGTTGTCCGGCACAAGCATCGACGCCATAGATGCTGTACTCGCATCGATCGGCGCCGAGCCGCCTCTTCGGGTTAGAGCTACCCATTCCCATCCGATTCCGCCGGAAATCCGTGATGCCATCGCGGCACTAACGCAGGATGGCGCGAGCGAGATAGACCGCGCTGGAGTCCTGGATATGGCGGTGGGAGAGTTGTTCGCCGATGCGGCACTTGCCTTGCTAGAAAACGCTGGGATAGCGGCCAAGGATGTGCGCGCAATTGGTAGTCACGGTCAGACGATTCGCCACCGTCCCGACGCGATCAAGCCCTTTACTTTCCAGATTGGCAACCCGTCCGTCATCGCGGAACGCACTGGGATCACGACCGTCGCCGATTTTCGTGCGCGTGACATCGCTGCAGGTGGCCAGGGCGCGCCGCTTGCGCCGGCCTTTCACGCCTGGGCGTTCGCGTCGAGTAGTGCCCCGCGCGCGATCATCAACATTGGTGGTATGGCCAATATCACCATCCTCCCACCGCAAGATACCTCTCAGGTCTTGGGCTTCGACACCGGCCCAGGCAATACGCTGCTGGATCAGTGGATCAAGCGTCATCGGCACCTCGATTGCGATGAAGATGGCGCGTGGGCGGCGAGCGGACGCGTGAATGAACACCTGTTGGCGGCCTGTCTGGGCGATGCGTACTTCGCGCTCGCCCCACCGAAAAGCACCGGGCGCGAGCACTTCAATCTCAATTGGCTAGATCGGCTGCTGGCCAACGGTTTTGCGCGCCTGAGCGCAGTCGACGTGCAGGCCACATTGGTGGCGCTGACGGCACAGTCCATTTGCGACGCAATGAATCGGTACGCGCCCGAGACCGCCGAGGTTTTCGTTTGTGGTGGCGGCTACCGTAATGCCACGCTTCGAAAGGCGCTCGCCGCGCGCGTGGGCGGGCGACGCGTCGCCTCCACCGAGGCGCTCGGTATTCATTCTGACTGGGTGGAGGCTTGCCTGTTCGCCTGGCTCGCCCGCCGAACACTCGCAGGCGAGCCGGGAAATCTGCCGAGCGTCACCGGCGCACGTCGCGCTGTGGTGCTGGGCGGGGTTTATCCCAGCTAAAAACAAAAAGGGCCCGCTTGGGCCCTTTTTCACATCCGTGTTTTGGTGAGCCCCTTATACGCCAAAGGACGAGCCGCAACCGCACGACGTCTTGGCGTTGGGATTCTTGATCACGAACTGTGCGCCGTGCAGGTTTTCCTGATAGTCGATCTCGGCGCCCATTAGGTATTGGAAGCTGAGTGGGTCGATAAGCAACGTGACCCCATCCTTCTCGACGCGAGTATCGTCTTCGCCGGGCTGCTCCTCGAAGGTAAAGCCATACTGGAAACCCGAGCAGCCGCCGCCGGTCACGAATACGCGCAGCATCAGCGCCGGGTTCTTTTCCTCAGCGATGAGTTCCTTCACTTTGGCAGCCGCGCTCGAAGTGAAAACCATCGGCATCGGCATCTCGGCAGCAACAGCAGCAGTCATGAAAACCTCCAAAAATCTCTCTTGGCCGCGTATCTTACCAGACACCCTAATTCTTGAGTCAAGTCGTCAACCAATCGCCTGGCCGCGGATTCCCAGGCAAAGCCCTTTGCAGACGTCGGCAGCGCCGCCCGGAAGTGCACGGCTCAATGGGGCCAGCCGCGTCGAGTGTCAATGAGCTTTCGCTTCGGGCGCTTGGCGTTACCCTTCGGGTGACTTGTCAGCACCGGCCGGCTTCAGACGGGTGACACTGGCCTTATCACGTGCCGCATCGCCCGCCTCACGCGTCAGGTTGCCATTGATGACCGCCCCTTGGGCCATCTCGATAGCCTTGTAGAGAACATCGCCTTCGATTTCGGCCTTTGCCTGTAATTCGATTCGCTCCGAGGCGCGCACGTCTCCCTTGATACTGCCATTGCTGATGATATGCGGGACAGTGACGCTGCCTTGAATGACGGCGTGCTCGCTCAGCACCAAGGTGCTGTTGGTCTCGCCCACGGCACTGACATTGCCTTTCACCTTACCGTCGATGCGCAGGCCGCCGGAAAACGAGATATCGCCCTTAATCTCCGTCTTGGCCCCAATCAGGGTGTCGATGGTATTGCAGGGCTTTTCGTTCGGGTGCTTGGAAAGGGTATTCAGCATCGCGTACTCTCCACTGGGTGTTTAGATTGCTTCGGCTGCTTTCACGCCTGCGGCCATGCGTAGATTTCGGCCAGGGTTTGACCCCCACCCGCCGTGACTACGTTGACGCGCACTTGGCGTGGCTTGAAATTCTTG
>CP070641.1:1151825-1154565 GCA_020354085.1 Pseudomonadota bacterium | reverse complement strand
ACCGTATCCGTTCCCGCCGGCATCGGTGCGCCGGTCATGATGCGCACGCATTGGTCGGGCGCCAGGCCACCGGTAAACGGCCGGCCAGCCCAGGCGGTGCCAGCGACGCGAAACTCGCCGCCGTCGGCGCGCAGTGCGCTGCCGGCCAGCGCATAACCGTCGACTGCCGAGTTGGTGTGGCTCGGCACGTCAATCGGAGAGACGATGTCCTGCGCCAGAACACGATCGAGCGCGCTGCGCAGCGCTAGCCGTTCAAAGCCGCGTACCGGTTGGATCTCATTGAGGATGCGAGCGCGCGCTTGGTTTACGCTAAGCGGCCGCGCGCTGTGGCGTAAATCGGCGAGCGGCGTTTGCAGCGTATTGTCCATGCCCCATCAGCTCGCTGTCTGTGTGACGTGCTTTGGCGGTGCCGAGATCGTCGGGGCGAGTTCAAGGTAATCAAGTAGGAACGCGGCGATCTCCTCCGGCTGGTTGAGTGGAAGCTGTGGCACATCGATCGCTTGCTGCAGTTCGCTGTCGGTGGCCACGGCGATAATCGATGGATCGGTGAGGCATAACAATGGTCGCCCGAGTGCGGGGCGGTGCAGTTCGATCTTGGGAATCGGCGCAGTCTTGAAGCCCTCGACCAAGATCAGATCAACGGCGTCAACATCGAGCCGGGTGAGCAGATCGTCGAGCGCTGGTTCCTGTTTCCCGTCCATTTCCGTAATCAACGCCCAACGGCGGCGGGAGGCGACCAGCATTTGCGCGGCGCCAGCCTTGCGCAGCTCATAGCTGTCTTTGCCCGGAATATCGGTATCGAAGTCGTGATGGGCATGCTTGACCACGGCGATGCGCAGGCCGCGCTCCCGAAGGCGGGGTAGCAGCGCGCGCAGCAGCGTGGTTTTGCCGGTGCCGCTGAAGGCGGCGAAGCCGCACAACGGGACGTCCTGCATGCGGCGGATCACGAGGCGGCCTCCAGTAACTTGGACTCGAGGGCGGCGCGTTCGTCTGGGTCGTTGACGTTGAGGAAGGCCTGCGGGCTGTCGCTGAAATCCGCCACCGCAACACGGTGACGAGCGAACCACAAGTCGATCTTGCGTCCGCCGCCTGCGAGGAACGCCGCAAGATCGTCGTGCAGCGCGCGTTTGACAAGGAGAAACACCGGATGCGGGCGCTCACCGTCGTGCGCGACGGCGATATCGGCGTCCTCGTGCGTGAGTGCCGCTGCCAGCCGCGCGACCAGATCCGACCCGATGAGCGGGGAGTCGCACGGCACCGTCACGACATAAAGTGTGGCGGCGGCCTGTAACCCGCTCGCCATCCCGGCGAGCGGTCCGAGGAACCCGCTCGCCTGATCGGAGACAACCGGAAAACCGTGGGCGCGGTACTGCTCAAGATTGCGGTTGGCGTTAATGAGCACGGTACTTACTTGCGGCCGCAACCGTTCAACGACGTGCGCGACCATCGGTCGCCCATTGAGCAGCACCAGCCCCTTGTCGATGCCGCCCATGCGGCTGCCGCGACCCCCGGCCAGGATCAGGCCCGTGATCTCGCTCACTGGAATGGACGCCTGGAGTGTCGGCATGGTGAATTTAGATGCGTTCATCCTCTGCTTCGAGCGCCAGCGGTGCGGAAGCGTCAATGACGGAGGCCGGCGGGTTGCGCTTTGTGTGCGCGGACTCGCGCGGCCGGACGACGGCCGGCGCAATCTTTCCGTCACGGAGAACCAAGTGGCGATCGACAATGCTCGACAGCCACAGTGTTTCATGGCTGGTCACGACCACCGCCACGCGTTCAGACTTGAGCCGCTGGATGAGAAAGCAGGTACGCGTGCGCGCCTCTTCATCGAGGCCCGCGAACGGCTCATCGAGCAGCAAGACGCGCGGTGCCAGCACAAAGGCGCGGCTAATGACGACGCGCTGTTGCTCGCCACCGGAAAGCTCGCGGGCGTTGCGATCGGCCAAGTGGGCCAGTCCCGCCCAGTCCAAGGCGCGCGCGACACGCGCCGCGCGTTCCTGGCGCGAGAGGCCGCCGCCGTTAAGGCCGTAACCCACGTTCTGTGCCACGCTGCGGTCGAAGAGATAGGCGTGTTGATGCAGGTAAATGATTGCACCCCGATAACGGCGGCGTGCCGCCGACCATGACATTTCTTCGCCATCGTACTCCATGATTGCGCTGTCTGGAGAATCGAGCCCGGCGAGGATCTTGAGCAGGGTGGTCTTGCCGGCGCCGTTCGGGCCGGTCAGCATGGTGCAGGTGCCGGGGGCGATCGCGAGCTCATCAATATCGAGCAGCGGCCGGTGCCCGTTCAACGTTTTGCGCAACGTGCGCACGCGCAACACCGTCATCGCATTTCCCCCTTGCCGTGCAGCAGGCTCAGACAAAAGTTGAGTCCCAGGGCGAGCGTCATCAGCACCAATCCCAGGGCGATACCTTGGGCGTATGCCCCTTTGCTGGTGTCGAGCGCGATGGCGGTGGTGATATTGCGCGTCACGTGCTGGATATTGCCTCCCAGCATGATGGCGGCACCAACCTCGGCAATCACGCGCGCGAAGGCGGCGATCACTGCGGCAAGCAAGGCGAAACGTACCTCGCGCATTACCGTGAACATCGCGCGCCACGGCGGCGCACCGAGTGTACGGGCCGTCTCCCAGGCTCGGCGGTCGGCGGACTGGAATGCTGCGTGACCGAGCGCCAGCAGCAACGGTAGGCCCAGCACGATCTGGCCGATGATCATGGCAGTCTGCGTGAACAGCAG
>CP070641.1:1148982-1151725 GCA_020354085.1 Pseudomonadota bacterium | reverse complement strand
ATTGCACGCGCGGTTCGCTGAGCGCGCGCGCCACGATCCCATCGGTGCCACGCGCGATGAGATCGTACAGCGTTTCTTCTGGCTCGAGCGCCAGTACACTAGTCGCACCAAGCGCCAGGGCTTCGGTGACACGAAATCCCCCGCGCGTACCGATTAGCAGCGCGCGCGCCGTGGGCCGCATCTCAAACGGCAAACTATCGAGTGCCGCACCCACGTAACCGGGATCGTCGTCGGGCCGCTTCGGTAGCGACGTCCAGCGGTTGCCATCGCTATACAGGCCATAGGTAAGCGGCGGCCCGGGGACTTTAAGGATGCCAATGTTGTTGGAAAAATCCGTGTCCAGCCGTTCGGTGAAATTGTCGAGCACTATGAAGTAACCGCGCGGCGAGGTGATCTCCTGCACCACGCGGTTTTTCTGCACGTGCAACGGCGGATAGATCGCCTTGTACTCGTTGAAATCGGCACGCTGGTAGCTGATGAGTATCAGCTCGCACGCCGCGAGTAGCAGCGCGAAACCGAGCACCATGACCCCGGGGTGAACGCGCAGCTGCGTCGGTCGGTGATAAAGACCGGCCACGACGAACACCGGCAGCAGCGCGGCCGTCAGGTAAAAGGGGTGCACCCAGTACATCAGCGCCAACGCCACGAGAGCGCCGACACCCGCGCCAGCCAGATCGGCACCATAAATCTTGGGGATCTCCTCCTGATAGCGCAGGAAGTAGAGCCCGATGTACATGCCTGTCAGGAAGAAAAACGGAAACAGCGCCAGGTAGTACTTCCAGATATTGAGCAACTGATCGAACCACTGGTCTGGGTTTTGAAACTCGAGCGGGTTGAACGGAATGACAGTTGTGGCGTAGAAGCCGAGCGCCGCCATCAGCATCAATAATGGCGGCGTGGCGAATATCATTCGCGGGGCGTGACGCATGAAGAACGGATTGAACAGGGATAGCACCACGCCACTCACTGCGAATCCCACCATGGTGATGGAAATAACCCAGTAGCCGTACTCTGACCAACTGGCGATGGCAAAGAAACGAATGAGCGCAATTTCGAAGCCGATGGCGCCTACCATGACGAGAAACAACGGCATCAGGGGTGCGCGGGTCTTGAAGTACTTGTGCATGTGGTGGCGAAATCGTGTGGTGCAGATGTTAGTGTCGCGACGCCGATGTGATGAATTTGGACAAGTAGTCGTTGAAGCGCGCGGGCTCGTCGACGAATAGCGCGTGGCCGGCAGTCGGGAATATTTCGACCCAAGCGTCGGGCCGGTTCTTTTTCAAGTTACGAGCTTGTCCTTCGAATTTCGATGTAACGATGTAAGAAAGCGGCCGATCGATCTGATAAACCATCTCGCGCCATCGTTCCCGCGGATAAGGGTAGCTGAGCAGATCCACGCTTGCTTGCAGGGGCGTACGCAGTGCCGCCGCGACGATCCCCTTCAGATATTTCTCGCTTTGCGGCTGTCGATACATGCTGCGCACGAAGCGATCCACTGTCTTGGTGCGCTCCTTGCGCAATCGCGTCAAGAAGGTCGGATCCGATACCGGCGGCGGCTCCTCGCCGATCGAGTTATCCACGAGGACCACCGCCGCCAGGCGCCGCGTACCGTACGCACCGACGTAGGCCAAGGACTCGAGGACACCCAGCGACCAGCCGATCAAAACCACAGATTCATCGCCGACGGCCGCCAGCAGCTCCTCAATGTCTCTTGCTCGACGCTCGACCGTGTAGCCGGCCGGCGTAATTTCGGATTTGCCCTGCCCGCGCGGGTCGAAGGCGACAACCCGATAGGCTTTGGCGAAGTGGTCGACCTGCGCGCGCCAAATATCTCCCGGCATGGTCCAGCCCGGCACAAACACCAGGGTGTAGCCGGTGCCTGCCTCTTGGTAATGGAGTCGCGCGCCGTCACTGGTGACGAAGTAACGGCTTGCGGCCGCGTGACTCACCGGGCTCACGGCCAAGCCTAGAAGCAACGCCCAGATGATGGTGAGTGGATGTAGCCGGCCGGCACGGATCATGGATAGTGATGCGAGGCGCCTAGATTTGCCTGCGACCAGGATGGTCTATTACGCGCCTCCCAACCGGTAGGTCCTGGTGTCTCGCGCCCACCGGCCGTAGGGGCGCTAAGTGTTAGGCAAAGCGCCACTCAAATCAACCGCAACGAGTGGGAATTTCGGTCAACCACTCGTCCCGCCAAGTGGCCAGATCGTCTGCTTGCATTACCACCGGCTTTTCTCCCGTGCCATAGTCTGTGTCGACTCGGTCATTCGATTATTAATGGAGCCAGCATGAGACTGCTGGCAGGCGCCAGGCAATGAGCATCTTTCTCCAGAAGTTCTGCCCGGAGTGCACCACCGGCCATTCGCTGTCGGCTAGCCGCTGCGATTGCGGCTATCTGTTTGACGTAGACCAATCGGCCGACTCGGCCCACGCGGCCGAGTACGACGCCCAGCAGGAGCGCATCTATCTAGAGTACCTGGCTGCACGCGCTTCGCAGGCAGAGGAAAACTACCGGGTCGCCAAGCGTAAGTCGGAATCTACACCGGACGACGCCTCCCTGGCCGCCGAAACCCTGCTCGCGCAGCAATACATGAATGCGGCCCGCGCCGAGCTAAGTACGCAGACGGTCAAGGTACAACTGGCGGCCGAACGCGCTCACTCCGCACGCGCGACCGAGCGCCATGCGGCGGTTGCGGCCGCGAAGGCTCGAGCTGCCACTATGCGGCCGGTTCCCGGGACT
>CP070641.1:1146130-1148882 GCA_020354085.1 Pseudomonadota bacterium | reverse complement strand
GCTGGCTGATCAGACCGCCGGCCTGACCAAGACCCTGCGCGAAGTAGGCGAGCGCGAACAAAAACAGCAGGCGCCGGGTTTCGGAAGCAGTAAGCGCAGGCGCCGGGTGCATGCGCGGATGGTAGGTGATCCACGCCGCGCGGTACAGCCGCACTATCGGCCAAACGTCTAACTGTCTATCTTGGGTTGTTGCGCAGGAACTCGAGCATCGCCAGTTCGTGGTCGATGCCGCTACTGTCGGCCACGCCATCCGGCCAGCGCAGATGATTGACCGTCGCGATAGCGCTGGTGCAAAACGCCGCAGCGGTGCAGCTTGTCACGGTCTGGCCGGTGCCACTCACGATGCGGCGCAGCACGTTTAGATTGCCGACCGTACTCTGGAGCGTTTGCTGCCACTCGCTCACGACATGACCGGGCGCCACCACTGTGCCCTGCGCGGCGAGCCCGTCGGCCTGCGGCACGTCGCAGGCGACGATATCGCAGGCGCGGCTCACCAGAAAGATGGGTGCTCGCGAGGTTGGGTAGGGATCGAGCTGGCAGGACGGCGATTGCGCGGTCTTGGTGTTGTGAAACGGGTCGGCGCCGGTGTAGGCCACAGCCGCGGCCGGTGCGTTGCCGCCCGGAGTCGGTATGTTCTGCCGGGCGATCACGTACATTTGGCTGAAGAATGCGCCGTTCGACCACCCCAGGAAATAGATTCGCCGCGGATCGACGTTGCCAGTGGCTACCAGATTGTCGACTAGCCGGTCGACGTTGGCGATATCCCGGTTGCGCGTCGGCTGTTCCAAGTCGCGAAAATAGAAGTCGTGATGGTTGCCATCGCGCGGCGCTTCGGTGGGATAATGCAGATTGCGGCCGTGCACACTCAGCAGAAAGAATCCCGGACGCTGTGGATCGCCCGTTAGATCGTAAGCGGGTGCCTTGGCGCGCAAGGAAGTGAAATCATAGACACCGTCCGCAGAGCCATTGCCCCCGTGCAACCACACCACCAGCGGGCGCCGCGAGGAAGACGACGCACCAGTGGGCGCAAACAGGCAGGCCGAGCGCGTGACGCCGTCCGGGTCGGTCCACGTGAGCGGTGGTCCGTCGTCGAACAGCGCGCGGCCGGTTTCGGTTGTGCGGCACAGAGGGACGGAGAACGAGGTAGTTATTTCTGCCACGCCCAACTCCGGCCCCGGACGGGTGCAGGGGTTCTGCACGGTGCAGAGCGGCAGCGGGTCACCCAGGCCAGTAGTTGGATTGCAGGTGGGTGTGGCTGGCGGCGCATCGCTCGAGCCGCTGCCATTGCAGCTTGCGAGACCAATCGCCGCAAGGATTACCGCAACGCCAATGCCGAGGCCGGAAATGATGGCGCCATTTCGCTTCGTGAGCGAAACATACGTGGATCTTGTGCCTAACGTCATTGCACCTCTCTCCATGATCGCGGTATCCCTGTTTCGGTCGTTCGGCTACGACGGCTTGCTGAATGATGGCAGTGTGCCGCCATTTGCACTTTAACGCATCGTGCACCAGGTCGGTTGACGGAGATATCGCCAAACCGCCGCCTTCTCGATCAATGCCTTCGATTCTGCTTGATGACGCAAGCCCCGTCCTTTTCGCGAAAACCTTTGAGCGGTATATAGTCTTCCGCATTGAAGTCCCACGACGGTCAACGTGGCAACGGCACCAACGAGGGTTGGCGACATGGATAGGCCGGGACATCGTTACATAAGGTATACAGCGCGCGCGGCGCTTGTCGGTACTCTGCTGTTCGCCTTTCCGGCGCGGGCGCTCAACTTCACGGTCAACAGCACGCTCGATGTCGTCGACGCCAATCTCGGCAACGGCGTCTGCGCGGATGCGGCGGGCAATTGCACGCTGCGCGCGGCGATCCAAGAGTCCAATCAGTCGGCGGGCGCAGACACGATCACGCTACCGGCCGGTGTGTTCACGCTCTCGCTGAGCGGCACTGGCGAGGAGATCGCCGCCACTGGCGATCTTGATATCACCGACAATCTCACCATCGCCGGGGCAGGTGCCCTGAGCACGATCATCGACGGCGGCGGTCTCGACCGCGTGTTCGATATCGCGCCCAACGTCGGCGCGGTGACCGTCACGATTAGCGGCGTAACCATCCGCAACGGCCTGGCGACCTCGGGATCGGGCGGCGCCATCCGCATCAATCTTGGCACCGTGACGCTCAACGACTGCACGATAAGCGGCAGTGATGCGGACACCAATGGCGGCGGAATCTATAACGCTGGCACGTTGACCGTCAATCGCTGCACCTTGAGTGACAACAGCGCAAGCAGCAACGGCGGTGGTCTCTACAACGGTGCAAGCGCGAGCATTACTAATACGACGTTCAGCGGTAACGTCGCCACCACCTCCGGTGGAGGTCTGTACAACGCAACGTCCTCGATCGCTACGCTGCGCAACGCGACCTTCGCGCTTAACAGCGCTGCGACCGGTGGTGGCGTGAGGAACCTGGGCACGGCCACGCTCACCAGCTCGCTGCTCAGCGCCAATACGCCCGCCAACTGCAACGGCACAGTCAGCTCCGGCGGCACGAACCTCGACAGCGGTGCAAGTTGTCTGTTTACCGGGCTCGGTGATTTGAATAGCGTTGATCCACGGATTGGAGCTCTTTCCGACAATGGTGGTCCAACCACGACCCACGCGCTCTTGTCCGGAAGTCCCGCAATCGACGCGGCGTCCAACACGGGCTGCCCCACGACCGACCAACGCGGCGTGGCGCGGCCGGTCGATGGCA
>CP070641.1:1143271-1146030 GCA_020354085.1 Pseudomonadota bacterium | reverse complement strand
TTCCTTTCGCCAGCGCGCGAAGGTTTCGCGCGTTTGCAGCCGGTAGAAAGTGGCGTTGACTTCGATGGCGGTGAAACGCTCGGCACAGAAGCGCAGCCAGTCCTTCTTCGGCGTGTCGCCATAGAACGAGGCTTTCCAGGAGTCGTAGTTCCAGCCGCTCGTACCAACATATAAGCGGCTGGCCAACGGTTTATCCCTTCACGCAGACTAATGGCTCGAGTCGCGCGACTTTGCGGGCAAGTCCCGCGTGGTCGGCGGCGTCGACCACGGCGGTCACGTCCTTGTAGGCGCCAGGGGCTTCTTCGGCGACGCCGCGTGAGGACGGACTTCTTATAAGAATGCCGCGAGCGGCGAGTTCGTCGATGACTTGGCGGCCTTTCCACTGGCGATAGGCTGCGTGGCGACTCATGGCGCGGCCAGCGCCATGGCATGCCGAGTTGAAGGAAAGCTCTTCGCCGCTCGTGGCGCCGGCGAGCACGTAGGAGCCGGTGCCCATAGAGCCGCCAATCAATACCGGTTGACCAGCCGGACGCAGTGCACCCGGAATGTCGGGGTGACCGGGGCCGAACGCGCGTGTGGCGCCCTTACGGTGCACGTAGAGTTCACGCTGCTTGCCGTTGACCGTATGGGTCTCGACTTTGCAGGTGTTGTGCGACACGTCGTAGAGCAGTGGCAGGCGCGACCGCGGAAACAGCTCGCCGAAAACTTCGCGCGTGAGGTGCGTGAGGATTTGTCGATTGGCGAGTGCGCAGTTGATGGCGGCGCGCATGGCACCGAGATACTCCTGGCCGACCTCGGAGTTTATTGGTGCGCAGGCAAGCTCGCGATCGGGCAGCTGGATACCATGGCCCGCAGCCGCGACCGCCATCTTTTTCAGGAACTCGGTGCCGATTTGGTGGCCGAGCCCGCGCGAGCCGCAATGGATGCTGATCACGACGTCCCCCTCGCGTAGCCCAAATACGACGGCCGCATCCTTGGCGTATACGGCCGTGACTTCCTGCACTTCGAGGTAGTGATTGCCGGAACCGAGTGTGCCCATCTCATCACGCTGGCGCTTCTTGGCGCGCTCCGAGACATTTCCCGGTTTGGCGCCTTTCATCTGGCCGTGTTCCTCGATACGGTCCAGGTCCGCGTGCGTGCCCCAGCCGCGTTCTACCGCCCACTTCGCGCCGCCGGTGAGCATGGCGTCCATTTGCTGCGCGTCGAGCCGTATGGTGCCCGTGGATCCAACCCCGGCAGGGATCTTGTAGTAAAGCATGTCCGCGAGCGCCTTTTGCTGGGCGACGATATCGGCGCGCGTGAGACCGGTGTGCAAACAACGCACGCCGCAGGAGACGTCGAAGCCAACGCCCCCGGCGGACACTACGCCGCCTTCATTCGGGTCGAAGGCCGCGACACCGCCGATCGGAAAGCCGTAACCCCAGTGGGCGTCGGGCATGGCATACGACGCTTGCACGATGCCGGGCAGGGTGGCGACGTTGGTGACTTGCTCGTAGACCTTGTGGTCCATATCGCGGATGAGCGCTTCATCGGCGTAGATGACACCCGGCACGCGCATGTTTCCCCGGGGTTCGATCTCCCAGGCGTATTCGGAGCGTTTCTTTAGAAGCGACAGATCCATATTCGCAAAGGTTTCATGTTTCAAGTTTGGGGTTTCGAGTTTTCAAAAACCTTAAACCTGAAACCAGAAACTTGAAACGTCATACGTCAACGACCGTTTGCGCTGTCCAGTGACCGTTCTCTTGCGCAACTTTGAGCGCTGTGTACGTCGCACCCTTTATCTCGACTGCCGGTTGGTGGCGCGCGGTTTCCACGGTTTCGCCCCACGCGCTCGCGTGCAAGCCACCTTCGGACAGGCCAACAACGAATCGACTGAACAGCATCTTGCGCGTCGACATTTCATAGATGAGGGCGTTGAGCCAATCTACCAAGAGCAACTCGATATCGGGTGCGTCGCAGGTGATATCGATCTTGTCGCGCGCCCCCACCGTCGTCGGATCGGTCACGACTGCCGTCATCGCCAGCGCAGCTTGTTCGAACGCCTGCGCAGGATCGATGCCGAAGCCGCGCACGCCGATGTCGGCGCCGTGCGCGAAGTGTTCCCAATGCGGGCGAAAGGAATTAGTTGACGACGGCACTTGGTCGGACAGTCCGCAGCAACGCTTCGGCCGTATCTTCGCCTATGTCCGACCAATGTTCATAGGCGTCCGCCACGGCAAAGCTGCGCCCTTCGCGTAAATTGGTGCAATAAAGCGCGTCGACCTCCAGGGCCAAGCGGCGGGCCGATTCGGCGTGCGCCGTCGGCACCGCCACAACGATTTCGCGTGGTTTCTGGCGCCGCACCGCTTCAATGGCGGTAGTCATGGTGTAGCCGGAGGCGAGTCCGTCATCGACCAGGATGACTATTTTGTCGGCTAACGACGTCATCGGCGTGTTGGCGTGCAGGCGCTTGACACGCGCCTCGACTTTGGCGCGCGTGGTGTCGATGCCATTGCGGACGACGGAGTCGGTGAGTGCGAGGCTGGCGATGAGTTTCTGATTGAGCTGCACCGTGCCGTCGAAAGCCACTGCACCATATCCTGCCTCGGGGTTCCAGGGCAGGGTAATCTTGCTTACCACCGCCACATCGAGCGGCAGTTTGAGGCTACGCGCCAGCGCGACTGCTACCGGCACACCGCCCGCCGGGATGGCCAGGATCAGCGCTGGCTGGCCGCGAAAATCTTCAAGCATTTCGGCCAGCTCTTGGCCGGCATGCGTGC
>CP070641.1:1140405-1143171 GCA_020354085.1 Pseudomonadota bacterium | reverse complement strand
CAAGCCGAGCGTGTTTACCGCTGGGTCGACAAGGATGGCAATGTCTCGTACCACGATCGACCGCCACCCGGCGACAGTGCTGGAAAAGTGGAGGAGCGACAGTTCCGCGTGCGCGAAGGGCGTGCAACCGCTGCAACCGATACGCCGAAAGTCGCCGTGGTGATCTACACCGTGCCGCAATGTTCAAGCTGCGATCAAGTACGCGCGCATCTCGAGAAACGCGGCGTACCATTCTCGGAAAAGAACGTCGACAAGGATCGCGCCGCGCAGAATGAGCTGCAGAAACGCAGCGGCGGCCTATCCGTCCCGACCATCATCGTTGGCGAGAAGGTAATGAAAGGCTATATCGATAGTCTCCTTGACGGTGAGCTCGACGCTGCCGGTTTCGAAAAGCCGACTACTCCTCCCTAGCACTGCCCGCCGAATCGATCCGGCAGCCGGCATCTACCGCCGTCCAACGCTGCGCGAATGATTATTGCCACCTGGAATGTTAATTCCATACGTGTGCGCCTGCCGCAGGTGCTCGATTGGTTGGCGCAGCACAAGCCTGACATCCTGTGTTTGCAAGAAACCAAGGTCATCGATAGCGATTTTCCGCAGGCAGATTTCGCCGCTTTCGGTTACCAGGCCGCGCTCAACGGCCAGAAGACCTATAACGGTGTCGCGATATTGAGCCGAACCGCAGCCAGTGCGCTACAAACGGAGCTACCGATGCTCGATACCGAGCAGAGACGGCTACTCGCGGCAACCATCAATGGCACGCGCGTTGTCAACGTCTACGTGCCGAACGGCGAATCGGTGGAATCGGATAAGTACCAGTTCAAGCTGAAGTGGTTACGGGCTCTGCGAAGCTACTTGGCGCAGGAACTCGCCACACATAGACAGCTAGTGCTACTGGGCGATTTTAACATCGCCCCGGAGCCGCGCGATGTCTACGATCCCAAGACCTGGGAAGGGCATGTACTATTCAGCGAACCGGAGCGCGCAGCATTGCGGGGTCTAGCCGAGACTGGTTTGGTCGATGTGTTCCGCGCCTTCCCGCAGCCCGATGCGAGTTATACCTGGTGGGATTACCGGCAGGGTGGCTTTCGGCGCAACCATGGTTTGCGAATTGACCATATCTTGGTTAGCGCGCCGCTTGCGGCGTACTGCCGACGATGCATCATCGACAAGGAACCGCGGGGCCTCGAACGCCCGTCGGATCATGCACCCGTTGTCGCGACCTTCGATTGATGTCGCGCGGCGTCGTCAGCGTTTGGTTGCGGACTCCGCAGCCAAGTCAAAGCCCCAAACATCACGTAGCAGCTTGCCGAGATCCTGGTATTCGTCGCGTGAGGTCTTTGCTAAATCCTTGTCCTTGTTGTAGCGCTCAAAGAAGGCTTTGAGGCGCTTCGGTGCATCCGGCGCGGTCAACGCCTGGACGATCTTGATCCGGTCAGCATCCGCGACGCGTTTGCTAACCGAGAAACCTTGGTTGGCGATTCCTTCGGATTTGAAGATCACTTTGCCAAGTTTCTTTTCCTCATTGAAGCGTTTGAAGGCATTGTCGCGCAAGATGCTGGCGACACATTTGCCGTTGGCCATCGCTGCGTACGATTCTTTAAAGCTCTTGACTTCGACGACGATCGGCTGGCGTGCCGGGTTGTCAAATTGGTTGAGCACCGTCAAGGTGGCGAGATTGGGAGGCGCGAGACCGCAAACCGTGCGTCCGGCGAGATCCTTTACCGAGGCAATCTTGTCGTTGTCCTTCTTGACCGCCACGACGAATGCCAGCTTGCCCGGTAGGCGCACCAGGGGCTCGTGGTCGAGCTTCACGATGCGCCAACCGACGAAATGCGGACCGTCGAAGACGATATCGAATTCATCGCGGCGCATGCGGTCCTGGTAGGTAAGCCAATTGTCGTAGTGGCGATAGTCGATTTTTTTCCCGGTCGCTGCCGATAGGTATTGAGCAATCGGTTCGTACACGTCTGCTTCAGCGCCACCCGAATCGCGCGGCGGTGCGGTTAAGATGTACGGTTTGTTGGCGGCGGCATTCGCTGCCCAGATGGCGAGCAGCATGCTAGCGCCGAGCTGCAAGAGATGCTTTGTATTCATGGCGGCTACCCTCACGCGGTTCGTTGCGACCGACTGCTTCCAGACTGCAAGAAGACCTGGTCAATCCGACTTCGCCGGCGTCGCTGTCCATCGCGATGTCACGAAACGGTTGGGGTCGTAGAAGGGCAGGAACTGTCACCGCCAAGCGCGACCCAGTTGCCGGAGGTGAACCAGCGCGCCTCCGCAATCACTTGGTGGTGCAACCTCTATACCGAAACAGTATAGGTAGCGTTACACCTGGACGGTGGTTACATCGTCAGTTTGGTAGGGCGAGACCATCCTCAGAAATGGCGCGCAAAATGACCTCAAAAAATTGGAGTTAATTGTTTCTAATAGTTAACTGGATCAGGGGGTTTATCGGCTCACGTGTAAATCGCCACGTTGGCACAATACAAATGAGAATGATTTGCATTTATATTAAACCCGTGGCAGCATAGCAGGGCGCGTCGGCTCGATCAGTCGACACACGGTCACTAACGGCAACAGACACTGACGCGCAGCGTCTTCAAGTGCCCTTTAGTAACCATAACGAAGTCAGGAGTAAGCAAATGATAAGGCGGTACCTGTCAGCCGCGATCGGCGCGGTGACTTTGTGCGCGGCAGCACCGGCGGCGCTCAGCGCGGAGCTGGTGGTGTATTCGGCGCGCAACGAACAGCTCGTCAAACCCT
>CP070641.1:1137528-1140305 GCA_020354085.1 Pseudomonadota bacterium | reverse complement strand
AAGTAGTACCAGAAATTAAAATTCTTCGGCGCAAAATACTTCGCCAGATGCTCATTCCAGGCCTTGGTGAGCGGGTAGCGTTCGTCGATCCAGGTAAGGAGCTTTTGCATCATGCCTCTCCCTTATCGACGCCGATGATGATGCGGTTCTCGCCGACGTAGGTATGCGAGGGCACCACAAGGTTGGTCGGCGCGGGCACGTTCTTCCAAACGCGTCCGGCGAGATCGAACTTCGAACCATGGCAGGGGCAGAAGTAACCGCCCGGCCAGTCGGCACCGAGACCGGACGCGGTACCGGCCTCCAGGCGCTTGTCCGGCGAGCAGCCGAGGTGCGTGCAGATGCCGACGCAGATGAACAGGTCGGGCTTGATCGACCGCGTGGGGTTCTGGGCGTACGTCGGCTGCTGCAGAACCTTGGATTCGGGGTCGGCGAGCTGCGATTCGACAGTCTTGAGGCCCTTCAGTTGCTCCGGGGTGCGGCGCATGATCCACACGGGCTTGCCGCGCCATTCCTCGACCTTTAGCTCGCCCGGCTGCAGCTTGCTGATATCCACTTCGACCGGGGCACCGGCCGCCTTGGCGCGCTCGCTCGGTTGCATGCTGAGCACGAAAGGAGCAGCCGCGATACCCGTGCCGACTACGCCGATCCCTGTTGTTGCTGCCGTCAAAAAACGCCGTCGGCTGCGGTCGACACCGTCTTCACTCATGAAACCCCCTAAAAATTGCTGACGTCACGCGGTACAATGCGCGAAAGATTCTTTAATTCAGAGACTTAGATGCTGGTCAGGTCAAAAGCGGCGCATAGGATGGTATAAGCCGCCCAAGCAGTCAAGAGAATTGGTCAAAGCGACCACGCAAAGTCGAGCATCGCGTACATTTTCCGCCCACCGAAAGACCGCCTTTCCGTTGAGATGCCCATGAAAGCAACCGCCCGTTTTGTCATCCAGGCCGTAATCCTAGGCCTGGCGATCGCCTTCGTGCTGACGCTGATCTGGCCGCAGCTGCGCCAGGCGCCGACCGATACTGCCCCGGTGGTGTCGATCCGCGAGTCGGCGCCGGAATCCGCTCCCCTGCCGCTAACGAGCGGGCCGGTGTCGTATGCGGCGGCTGTCGAAAAGGCCGCACCAGCCGTGGTCAACATCAATACCGCCAAGGTCGTTACCGTGCGACCGCACCCGTTCTTTAACGATCCCTTCTTTCGCCAGTTCTTCGGGGGCAGCGATCAGTTGATCCGGCCGCGGCAGAAGGTGGAAACGAGCCTCGGCTCGGGCGTGATCGTGAGCGACACCGGTTATATCCTGACCAATCACCATGTTATCGACGGCGCCGATGCGATCCAGGTGGCCCTGCGCGACGGGCGCACGGCGGAGGCGCGTGTCGTCGGCAGCGATGCGGAATCCGATATCGCGGTACTCAAGGTCGACCTCGCCAAATTGCCGGTCATCACGCTCGGTCAGTCGGAGGGCCTGCGCATCGGCGACGTGGTGCTGGCCATCGGCAACCCGTTCGGCGTGGGCCAAACCGTGACCATGGGAATCGTCAGTGCCACCGGCCGCAGCCATCTCGGCATCAACACCTTTGAGAACTTCATTCAAACCGATGCCGCCATCAATCCCGGCAACTCCGGCGGTGCGCTCGTCAACGCGCGCGGCGAGTTGGTAGGCGTGAACACGGCGATTTTCTCCAAGAGCGGCGGCTACCAAGGCATCGGCTTCGCCATACCCACCAGCATGGCCAAGACCGTGCTCGAGGACATCATTCAACACGGTCGCGCGCTGCGCGGCTGGTTGGGCGTCGAGGCGCGCATGGTCAACGAGGCCACCGCGCGCCAATTGGGTGTGGAACCGACGGACGGGCTCATCGTGACGGGCGTGGTGCGCGGCGGGCCGGCGCACAGCGCGGGCCTGCAACCAGGCGATGCCATCATCAGCATCGACGGCAAGAATATCACTGAAGCGCGCGATGCCTTCCTCGCCATTGCTACGCGTCGTCCCGGCGACAAGGTGACAATGCGCATCCGGCGCGGCGGAAAAGAGTCAACACTGCAGGTCGTCGCGATCGAGCGCCCGCAACAGGCCGCACGCCGACCCTAACGCGAAGTCAGCGTGGCGCGCTGGCCACCAGCATGGCGTCAATATGCGTCGCGTACCAGAACGGATCGGTCTTGAGCAAGGCGTGACCGCTGTTTAGCGCCGCCTGCGCGCGCTCGCGCAGGCGCTTGTTGCCGGTGCGTGCCGCGAGCGCGAGCGTCGTTTCCGCGAGCACCGCGGACGGCGATGGCATCGGCCCATCGGCCACGATGTCTTGTCCCGGCTCGCCGGCGATCACGCTTTGCCCCAGACGCCAGCCGTTCTTGTCATAAAGACGTGCCCACCCGGCCTCAGCGATCGCCGTCGCCAGCGCATAGTCCTCGTCTGCGCCAGTCAGCATGGCGTAATCAAACATGGCGCGCGCGACATAAGCATAGTCCTCCAGTCCCGCGGCGCCGATTGGGTTGCCGGCATGCACCGCGCGGTGCAAGGCCTTGCCGGTCCAGAGCGTGCGCGCGATGTAGTCACGTACCTCTTGCGCCGCGGCGCGATAGGCATCCTCTTTCAGCACCCGCGCCGCCTCGGCGTAGGCGGAGAGCGCGAGTGCGTTCCAGGCAGCGAGCAGCTTGGTGTCGCGCGGCAACGAGCGCTTGGCGCGCGCGGCCAGGAGCTTGCGTGCGCCTTGTGCGAATTGCTCCTTAACATCCTTTTCCGACAATCCGAGGCGCTTGGCCAAGTCCGCCGGTGA
>CP070641.1:1134648-1137428 GCA_020354085.1 Pseudomonadota bacterium | reverse complement strand
CGCGCGAATTCGGTCAGGAATTCGCCGACGCTCTGGGCAAGCTGCCGAGCGGACAATGGCAGGGACCCGTGACCTCGGGCTATGGGCTCCATCTTGTCTATGTGCGCGCGCGCGTCGAGTCTCGGGTGCCGGCGCTTGCGCAGGTGCGCGAGCGCGTGGTCAACGACTGGTTGATCGATCAACGGCGGGAGGCAAACGAGCGCGTGTTTGAACGGCTGCGCGCCCGCTACCAGGTGATCATCGCTGACGTGCCGGGGATGCGTACTGCGCAGGCGCTCACGCCGTAGACCAAATAAAGTGAACCGCCTCCTCGCCCTTTTTGCGGTCTGTGCCCTGTGGACGTCGGTCGGTTATGCGCACGAGTCACGCCCGGCATACCTGGAACTAACTGAGGTACACAAGAACATTTTCGATGTTTTATGGCGCCGCCCGATGCGCGGTGATCGCGTGCTCTCCATGCAACCGATACTGCCGTCGCACTGCGCAACACAAGGTGCGCGCGCTCACTATCAACAGCCCGATGCGCTGGTTGAACGATGGACCATCGACTGTGGGGCCGAAGGACTAGTTGGCAATTCCATCCAGATTGCCGGGCTCGAAGCCACGCTGACGGACGTGCTCGCGCGCGTGGCTTTCGCCAGCGGCGTGACGCACACGCAGATCCTGCGCCCCAACGCGACCGGGTTCGTGGTCAAGGGCGCGCCGTCCAAGTGGTCGGTTGCGAGAGACTACACGCGGCTCGGTATTGAGCACATCCTGGGCGGCATCGACCATCTGTTGTTCGTGCTCGCATTGCTGATCATCGTCGAGGGTACGCGCCGATTGATTGCTACCATCACAGCGTTCACGGTGGCACACAGCGTGACGCTGGCCGCCGCCACGCTCGGCTGGGTGCAAGTCCCACAGAAGCCGGTGGAAGCGGTGATCGCGCTCAGCATTGTGTTCGTTGCCGGCGAAATCCTCCACGCCCGCGCGGGACGTGAAAGCATTACCAAGCGCTGGCCGTGGTTGGTGGCATTCGCCTTTGGGTTGTTGCACGGTTTCGGGTTCGCGAGCGCACTCGCCGAGGTCGGTTTGCCCCAGAAAGAAATTCCTCTCGCCTTACTCACATTCAACATAGGCGTAGAGGCTGGTCAAATTCTCTTCGTCATCGCGGTGCTGGGGTTGCTACACATGATGAAACGCGTTATCAAGACCGAACCCCGTTGGGCCGTGCCAGTCACGATCTATGGCATTGGTGGCATTGCCGCATTTTGGGTGATCGAACGCGTGAACGGGTTTTTCTGAAAGTATGCGCTGGTTCATTGGAATGCTGTTGACGTGCGCTGTCGGGCTCACTGCACAGGTGGCGGTCGCCGAGTCAGCCAAATTGGCCTACGCAATTCGCTTCAGCGATTACGAATCGGGATCGGTTGACGATTGGTTGCGGGGCAAGGGATTCCAGTTCGAACAGGATGCGCAGCGCCGCAACTTGATTGACTTGGACGTCGCCGACAGCCGGCTCACCATTGAGGCCAAGCGTCGCGCCTTCGGCATGATGCCGAACGAGGCGGTGAACGTACCCGAGTTCACTTACGTCGAAATCGATTGGGGAGTCAACAAGTTTCCCGAAGGCGCATCCTACGAACAGGGTGTGCGCAACGAGGCCATCATTGTGTTTGTCTTCCTGGGCGACGAGCGCAAACCCAGTGGCTCGCTGTTTATTCCGGACAGCCCGCACTTTATCGGATTGTTCCTTTGTCACGGCGATGACAGGGTCAACCACCCCTATGTGGGGTCGTATTTCAAGAAGTCGGGCCGCTACGTTTGCCTTAACCGTCCCGCGCCCGGGCAAACGGTGACAACGCGCTTCAATCTGCGGGAGGCCTACCGTGCCTATTTTGACGAGGAAGGCGATGATGACCCCGCCGTATCTGGCATAGCCTTGGGTCTGGATACAAAGAAGGCCGGTAGCGGCGGTCGCACATCGGCGTTCATACGCGAGATTCGGTTTTTCCACTGAGGCGCGTTGCAGCGTAGGCCACGCGTTATGACAGTCGTCGTTGCTCACCGCACCAAATGTTCAGCGATTACAGTCCGCTGACGGGCGAAAGGTACAGTCGACGCCTAACCGAACGGGAGCGGGATCACTTCCCGGATTTTGGGCCTGCCTTGCCCTTGGGCGGCTGGTAGTCTGGCGAGCCCTGCGGTGGATAATCGAGAATGTCCTTCAGCTGCTCGCGTTCCTCTTCATCGAACTCGGGGAACGGTAGCTTGCCCGTAAACCTCAGATGCCCGACGTTGGTTTCCGCTTCTTCGCGGCGCTTGTCGTCGAGGCCGCGGTCGCGCGCCAGATAGGCTGTCTGCGAGGGGAAGGCGAATCCGCTGCCTGCCTCTTTGACGATACCTTCAATGCGCAGCAGAAGATCCTCTTGAATGGCAAGAAATTCATTCTGTTCCCGACACTGCAGGTAGCAGAAGACCTCGACGTCCTTGGAGTAGGCGCCATAGCCGACGAAACGGACGCGGGCCGGGTCGGGAGTAACTTTCGGATGACCCAGCAGCAGCTCGCGCAGTTTCACGAGGATATAGCGCAACTGCTCCGATGTCGTCTCGTAGCGAAGCTGCAACGTCGTCTTGACCAGGCGTTGATCGCGCTTGGTCAGGTTGACGATGTGCATGTTGGCGAACTCGGCATTGGGGATGGTGGTCAGCGTTCGATCGATCCCGCGGATGCGCGTGGAAAGCCAGTTGATTTCCTCGACCGTTCCGATGCGCAGCCAGTCGGAAGACGGATCCTC
>CP070641.1:1131762-1134548 GCA_020354085.1 Pseudomonadota bacterium | reverse complement strand
AGCGCCATTCCGTAGGACTTGGCGGTACCGGCGAGCTCGCGGTCGCCTAGTTCCAGCAATACCCGCTGCACTTGACCGATGGACAACGCGGCGAGAACAGCCAGCGGCACGAGCGCGGAGGCGACGAACAGCAAGAACACCCGGCGCCCGACCTTGCTGCGCAAGAACGCGATGTCGATCGCCGGGGGGCGCATTTAGTAGTCCGAGGCGAGTCCAACGAACGCGCCGTTGTTGGCGCGGATCACGTCATCATGACTTGTCTTGGCGGTGAGCGGTGGCTTGCTCTCGCCGTCCTTGCCCACACTGTAGAGGTCGTAGTCGGAATTGATCGGGACGAGTTTGCGGTCCTTGCGCATTTGACCGCGATTCTCGGCGAGCGCGATATTGAGATACTGGTAGGGTCGCTTCCACGGGTCGCGCTCGGTTGCGAGCCCGGCCTCGGCCAGGGTTTCGGGATAGCGACCGCTGCCGATTCGGAAGCGTTCCAAGACAGACTCGAATCGTCGAATGTCGACCTTGGCCTGCGTGACTCGGGCTTTTTCCATGTACTGTTCATAACCGGCATAGCCCAGCGTGGCGAGCAGACCAAGAATCGTGATTGCGAGGAGCAGCTCGACCAGCGTGAACGCGCGCCGATATGGACAGCTGTGCGCGCGCCGAAAGCGTACAGCCGTTACCGCTTGGTTATCGGCAGACGTTATTGGTGGGTTGGGCTCGCTCGCGCTCACAGTCGGACTTGGCCTGGAGGAATGCAGGAGAGGAGGGCTAGCGACGGAGCCAATCTGCGCAAGTTGTACGTGCAGTGGTGCGACGCGCGGCACAGGCGTGAACGCGGCTGCGAATCGTGTCTTTCGAGATTGAGAACGGCCTGTGACGGCGTCCGCTGGCCCCGGTCGCGACTTACTGCTACGCATGCAGGCTGTGTCTCTCGCGCCGGTGTTACTGGCGTGGTGATGACCAATGCTGGTTAGTAACTAGTAGTTTAGTTTAAGAAACACAGGACTCAATTTCCGGCCGACCAAGTGACGGAAACTTGGCGCCATGCGAGCACCGGCGAAAAAATGACAGTGTATTGAGGAGGCCGGCCAAGCACCCGAAATAGGGTGCGCCGGGCCCGGCGCCCTTAGCCGGTGTTGCGCATGCCGGCGGCGATCGCGTTGATGGTGCGCAGCAAGGGGTCGAGCCAGGGGGAAGTGACGTCTTCGCTGCTGGGTGCCGCGCGGTGGCGCTTGAGCATGGCGATCTGAATGTGGTTGAGCGGATCGAGATAAGGGTTGCGGCGCGCGAGTGACAGCGCGAGTTCCGGCGTTTCATCCATCAGCCGTGCGCTCGAGGCGGCGCCCAGTACTTCGCGTACCGTACGATCGAATTCGGTGTGGATGGCGCCAAAGATCTGATCGCGCGTCGCTGCGTCGCTGCAAAGCGCGGCGTACTCGCGCGCGATGTCCATGTCGGCCTTGAACAGCGTCATTTGCACGTTCGACAGCAACGACCGGAAGAACGGCCAATCGCGGCACATGCTGCGCAGCAACGCAAAGCGCTGGGGGTCATCGCCGCGCCAGCTTTGCAGGGCGGTGCCGATGCCGTACCACGCCGGAAGCGTGTGGCGCGACTGCGCCCAGCCGAATACCCACGGAATGGCACGCACCGACTGCTTGGAGCGATCGGTCTTTGCCCGGTGCGTCGGACGCGAGCCGATGTTGAGTAATGCGATCTCGTTGACCGGGGTCGCCTCGTAAAAATAATCCATGAACCCCGGCGTGTCGTCGGTGAGCTCGCGATACGCGGTCTCCGCGCGTTGGGACAATTCCTCGAGCACCTCGCAGTGTTCAGCGTTGTCGGGTGCGACCGGGCGGATCAGGCCGAGACTTGCTTTCATTAAGCCAGTCGCGCCCATGCTGAGCTCATAGGCGGCCGTCTCGGCGTTACTGTATTTGTAGTAGAGCACCTCGCCCTGCTCGGTGAACTTGATCTCGCCGTGTACGGTGCCCGGGGGCTGCGCGAGGATGGCGTCGTGGGTTGGGCCGCCGCCACGGCCGACGGTGCCGCCGCGCCCATGGAACAGCCGGCAGCCAACGCCGCGCGCCTGGGCGAGCGCGATAACGTGCTTCTGTGCCTTGTAAAGATTCCAGCTAGATGCCAGTACGCCACCGTCTTTTGCCGAGTCGGAATACCCCAGCATGACTTCTTGTACGTTGCCCGAGGCCTTGAGCAAGGCAAGGTAGGTCGGCTCATCGAGCAGACGTGCAAGCACGGCTTCGATCCGTTCGAGATCATCGATGGTCTCGAACAGCGGGCTCGTGCGTATTGCGGAACGCCAGCCATCGCCGTCGCGGCCCGCCAGCCCGGCAAGGCGCGCGAGGAACATGACTTCCAAGACGTGCGAGGCGTGGTGGGTCATGGAGATGACATAGGCACCGAACGTGTCGTGGCCAATCTCCTGCTGCAGCCGCGCAATAAGCTGGAACACAGCGACCGTCTCACGGGCGCGCGGTGTCAAGCGCGCAAGATGGAAGCCGAGCGGCGCAGCGGTATCGATGAGTGAAGCGAGTCGGGCGCAACGTGCGTCTTCATTCAAGCCGGCGTAGTCTTCGCCCCATTGTCCCAAGATTTCCTGCACCGTTGCCGTGTGCACGGTCGATTCCTGGCGCACGTCGAGATGGACCAGATGAAAGCCAAACGTTTCAACCAGGCGGACCAGATCTTTGAGTTCGCGGTCGGCGATGCGTGCATCGCCATGTCCGATGAGGGAATCGCGCATCAGATACAGGTCATCGAGCAAATCC
>CP070641.1:1128863-1131662 GCA_020354085.1 Pseudomonadota bacterium | reverse complement strand
AGTTGGCCGACCTGAGTCGCCTGCACCCGCATCAACGCAAGCTGCTCGCGCGCTTTGGGCAGGGCCGCGCGCATGCTGTTCAGGTCGCGCTGCATCGGCACCCATATGGAGAGATAGACGAGGAACGGGATCGCTACGAGGCTGCCGAGCCTGATATAGCGGCGCACGTCGGGCGGCAGCGACTCCCAACGCGCGCGCAGCGGTGCGGTCCAGGCGGCCGGTAGGCGGACGCGTAACGCGGGCATTTGAAGGTTGATCCTTGGGAGTTTCATGAGCTCTTCGCGGCGCGCGGCGGCTGGATCCGCAGCCGGCCTTCGACCTGCTGACCGCGCTCGGTTGTGTTGAGCAGCTCGGCCTCAACGTTGGCGCTGCGCAGTTCCTGCTTGAGCGTTTCCAATGCCTGCGCATTCGGAGCCAACACATCGAGCGTCAGGCTGCGATCGGCATAGCGCAGGGCAGCGACACGCACCTGCGGCTGTTTGCGGATCGCGGGCGTGGCGCGCGCGAGCAGCGGTACCAGGTCCGTATCGGCCGCGCCGCCGCCGCGCTTTTGCAGCTGCTCAATGCCGCGCTGCATTTGTTGCGCGGGATCCAGGACAACTTTTGTCTCCGGAAAGCTCTTCAGCAGGATATCGGTCATCTGCTTGCGATAGCCTTCGTACTGTCCGCGTACCTGCCACCAATCGAAACCGCTCAAGGCAAGCTCGGCGACCAACCAAACCGCGAGGATGATCAATGCCGGGCGCAGCGGCCGCAGCACGTCGGTCACCGGGCTGTGTTGTGCGAACACGCCCTGCAGGATGTTGAGATGGGGGAGCGCCGCGTATTCCCATTCGCCGATCGCCTGCGGCGAGGCGTGCACGGTCAGCCCGAGCGCGGCACCCCAGGCCTCGGCGTCAAGATTGTCGGCCGCCCCGAACACCAACAGCGTCTCTGGTGCGCGCTCGGCCTTGCGCGCCTCGGCGAGCGCCATGCGCAGTAGCGCCGGCGGTTCGGCTCCGGGGCGCGGGCAGGCGCTGCCGCTCGCCGCGCCGGTACGCAGCCACGCTTCATTTTCGGTGATGGCCAGTGACCAGGTTTGGGGGGACCAGGGAACCGACAGGCAGGCAGGTGCCATGCTCGTCGGTGTGACGCCTGCTTGGGTGAGAATCTTGATCCAGTGCTCGACGCGCTGGCGCGCGGTGACCGCGACGGCGAGTGCGCCGCCAACATCGTCGACGTAGGCGAAATGAAGGTTCTCGGGATCGTCCAGCAATTGATCCTCGAGCGCGAAGGGTAAGGCCTGCATGATCTTGGCGCGCGAGCGGGTGGGGAGTGCGGCGCGGGCGAGCAGGGTTTCGGCAGTCGGGGTCCACACGTGTACGCGCGCGCCGCGCGCACGCGCGGCGCATTCGAGAATGTCCGCGCAGCGGCCCCGCTCAACGCGCGTGCCGCCACGGCGCCACAGGATAGGGCCCGCCGTCTCGGGCCAGCCGTTTGGCAGCCACAGTTCAAAGGCACCGCTCGATGAATGGGGTGCCGCGGGCGTTGGCCTCGATTCAGTGATGCGCTTAGCTAGGCTCTTCATTCTGGATCACGATCGGTCGTGGCCGGGACCAGTAAACCGTGGTCTTGCGATTGCCCTCGCGCTTGATGAGCCCTTCGGTTTGCGATGACAGTCGCCCGACGCGTATATCGACATTAACCAAAAAATAGCTGCTGGCGGTACTGGGTGTAAGGTTCGACCATTTCTGAACGCCTTGCGGCAATGCTTTATCATAGTCGGTGATGCTTTCGAACGGTTTGGCGTCGCGTGCACGCACGATGTCCTTCGCGGCCGTATCGCCGCCGCCGGAAAACAGCGTTGCCAGCACGGTCTCGGAGGCGGTATTGGCGTTGATCGGAGCGGGGCCGGGCAGGGCAATCACGAATGGGCGCAATGTCTCAACGATCTCTTTTGTGAAACCCTTTATCAGGCGCAACTCGTCGACGCTGATCAGCAATTGATTCGCAGCCCGGTAAGGAACCGAAAGGGTGGCATATTCCAGGTCTTCGGCGCCGCCCGGGAGCGTGTTGGTATCCGGGTCGATCCAGTCTTTGAGCGCATTGGCAAGGCCTGGGTCAATCTTAAGCGCGACGAGCAATTGCGCAAAGGCCTGTGTGATCTGCCCCACCATTTCGGGATTGCTAGGATTGGCCGGCGGCTGGCCGGACTGGGGCGGAGCGCTCCCGCCTACTTGCAGGCTGTTCAGGTTGAATCGCGCCTGCGCGTCGGTGATCGCAATGGCCACGGTGCCGCCGTCGAAGGGCAGGATAACCGGCTGCGCCCACTTTTCCTTCAAATGATCGAAGTTGTTCTGCTTCAGGTCTTCATCCAGGACCACGCCGGCGAAGGCGAGCGCGCCTTGACGCACCGATTCCACGGTTGCGCGGTCGGTGGTGTTCTGGACTTGGCGGAGCCAGACCTGTTGGCGAAAGCTCAGATAGGTCGCGACGGTGGCCACGATGGCCACGACCAGCATTGCGGTAACCAAGGCGAGTCCGGATTGTCGGCGTGTGTTAGCCACTGACCAGGAAGACACGCTTTAGCTCTCCCTTTCCGGGGAGCGTGACGGTTACCTCCACGGCACGCGGCAGCGCGGGTGGCGGTGCCGTCCCGGTGGGGGGCCAGTTGGTAAGCCAACCGCCCGCCGGTCCGTAGAACTGCACTTTAAAGTCTTCGACCTCCTGCAGCAGGATGGTTTCTTGCGGTTTGGTCGTGGGGGCGCGATCAAGGACCGGCCAAGTAAGCCGCAGGATCTTTCGGTCCTGAAACTTGTA
>CP070641.1:1125924-1128763 GCA_020354085.1 Pseudomonadota bacterium | reverse complement strand
CTGTTTTGCGGCTTCCTCGATCAGTTGCGTGTTGCGCTCGAGCACGTCGCCCTTGAAGCGATCGGCCAAGGAATTCACCAGTGACTCGAGCGGCAGCATGTGGGTGAGCGCGAGAAATCCGGCGAGCAGGGCAGTATTGGGGACCGGTCGGCCGAGAAACTCTTTGGCCAACGCGGTGGCCGGCATGGCAATGGTTTCACGGCCCAACTGCGCGCTCAGGGTGCGCGAGCTCAGCGAGCTGTTCACGAGTATGCCGCCGTCCTCGGGAAGTCCGTCGGTAACCCCTTCGACGTGGAGCAGTGACTGGTCTTGGACAATTAGAAAGGCGGGTTGCCGGACTTGCGAACGGCGGCGAAAACCATCCTTCGCAATGCGCACAAATGCGGTGACCGGCGCGCCACGGCGTTCAGCCCCAAAAGCCGGGAAGGCCTGCGCGAAGCGCCCCTCATTGATGGCCACGGTCGCCAGCAGGTAGGCGGCCACGACGTTACCCTGGCCGCCGCGCCCGTGTATGCGCACCTCTAGCATGTCAGGTCTCCCCAGCGGGGGATGAGCCCAACGCAGCATGGGCGGCGGCGAGACGAGCTACCGGCACCCGCGGCGCCGAGCACGATACGTAGTCCAGACCGATGTCATGGCAAAAACCAATCGAGCGCGGATGGCCCCCATGCTCGCCGCAGATGCCAACCTTGAGATCAGGGCGGGTCTCACGGCCCCAGTTCACAGCAAGCTCCATGAGTTTCACCACGCCGTTCACATCGAGAACTTCAAACGGATTGTCCTGCAGAATCTTGGTTTCATTGTACATGGGGAGAAACTTGTTCTCTGCGTCTTCACGGGAGAATGAGAAAGCCGCCTGCGTCAGGTCGTTGGTGCCGAATGAAAAGAACTCGGCGACTTCGGCTAAACTGACTGCGCGCATGCAGGCGCGCACCACTTCAATCATCGTCCCGAACTTGAAATTGAGCTGTACACCGTAGGCCTGTTCGATGGCGGCGCGGATGTCGTTGACATAGGCACCCACACGGCGCAACTCTTGAGCTGTGCACACCTGCGGCACCATGATCTCCGGGCTTACTTCGATGCCGGATCTTGCGCACTCCGCAGCGGCCTCGAGAATGGCGCGTATCTGCATGCGGTAGATCTCGGGGAAGGTAATGCCGAGTCGTACTCCGCGGTGGCCGAGCATGGGGTTGATCTCGTGCAGCGCGCGTACCTTGCGCAACACCGCTTCCTTGCGCTTGACGGCATCGTCTACGAGGCGCGAGTCTGCCAGTTGGCCAAGTGGATGTCCCTCGTCTTGCTCGGACTCATTGTTGCGTTGTTGGCGCACGGACTCCGTAAGTATCTCCATGCCTCGAGCGCTGGCGCGTAGTTGCCGCAACACGTCAAGTTGCTCGAGCAACTGGTTTTCGTTGGGCAAGAACTCGTGGATGGGCGGATCCAGCAAGCGAATCGTTACGGGGCGCGGTGCCATGGTTTCGAACAACGATTGGAAGTCGGCGCGCTGAATGGGCAGCAATCGATCCAAGGCCCGCTGGCGCTCGTCGGCACTTTCGGCGACGATCATATCGATAACAAGTGGAAGTCGATCGACGGCGTTGAACATGCGTTCGGTCCGACACAGTCCGATGCCCATAGCACCGTAGCGTAGAGCGCGCTTGGCATCGTCCGGCGTGTCGGCATTGGCCATGACTCGAAGTCGCGCTGTTTCATCAGCCCAGTGCAGTAGTGTCTGCAGCTCGGGCGAGAACTCGCCTTCGATCATCGGAACTTCGCCGACATAGACGCGGCCGTTGCCGCCGTCAATGGTGATGCGATCGCCTTCGCGAATGATGATGTCGCCGACGAACGCCTCGCGCAGGCGGACGTCGACGTGGATACCCTCGGCCCCCGCCACACACGGTTTGCCCATGCCACGCGCGACCACTGCCGCGTGGGAAGTCTTGCCGCCGCGACTCGTTAGAATCCCCTGGGCTGCGAAGAAGCCGTGTATGTCCTCAGGTTTTGTTTCCTCGCGCACGAGAATTACGCGCATACCCTGTTTGGCCAAGGTTTGCGCTTGGTCGGCGTCAAAGATCGCATGCCCGCAAGCAGCGCCGGGTGAGGCTGGTAGACCCGTGGCAATGCTGTCGATATGGGCAGAAGGATCAAGGCGCGGATAGAGCATCTGCTCGAGCAGCGATGGATCGATACGCAGCAGCGCTTGGTTGCGGCTGATCAGGCCTTCGCGCTCCATCTCAACAGAGGTCCGAACCATGGCGGGCGCGTTCATCTTGCCGTTGCGGGTCTGCAAGCAGTAGAGCGTGCCGCGTTCGATGGTGAACTCGAAGTCCTGAACCTCGCAATAGTGACCCTCGAGCTTGGCGCGCAAATCCTCGAGTTGAGCATAGATCTCCGGCATCTCGGTGCGCAGCGTATTAATGGGTTTGGGTGTTCGAATGCCCGCGACAACATCCTCGCCTTGGGCGTTGACGAGGTACTCTCCAAACAAGGTGTTCTCGCCTGTTGCCGGGTTGCGCGTAAACGCGACGCCGGTGGCACTATCGTCGCCACGGTTGCCGAACACCATGCTGACGACATTGACCGCGGTACCGTTGGCCATGTCCGGAGTGATGTTGAATTCCCGGCGATAGTCGACCGCACGCTTGCCCGTCCACGACTCGAATACCGCCCGAATGGCCAACTCCAACTGTTGATGGGGGTCCATGGGAAACGGCTGCCCGGTAGCGGCGCGTACCGCGTCGAGCAGTCGATCGACGATCTCGCGCAAATGCTGCGCGTTCAACGAGACGTCATCTTGGACCCCGACACGTTCTTTGACTGACTCGAATTGTTC
>CP070641.1:1122914-1125824 GCA_020354085.1 Pseudomonadota bacterium | reverse complement strand
AGTGCGGATCAGTGATCTGCAGGCCCGGCCCCCACAACTCGGCGCGAATTACCAGCGACATGAGGCCGCCGGCCAACGCCATGATGAAACCGAACACCAGGTACATGGTGCCGATGTCTTTGTGATTGGTAGTAAACAGCCAGCGACCGATGCCGCTCGGATGCTCGTCGTGATGTGCTGCTGCGGTTGCCATCTTTCGGATCTCCTCTGAACCTCAGTTCGGTTTAGCGCGCGGCCTTGGCCTGCGCGGGCTGAACAACATCACCGGTCTTGTTGCCGAAGCTGTTGCGCTGGAACGTCACGACTGCCGCGATATCGGCATCATTGAGCTGCGGACCGAACGCCTGCATGGCGGTACCTGGCCGGCCTTTGATCACCGTGCCGAGATGGGCGGCGAGCGGGCCGGTAGCGACCTTGCTGCCCGCAATCTTGGGGAATGGCCCCACGCCTTCGCCGTTCGGGCCATGACACGCGGCACATGTCGAACCGTACACTTGCTTGCCCTTCGCCATCAGCTCGTCGAGCGTGAAGGTCTTGGTCGAGTCGGCGGCCTCGGCTACGGCCTTGCTCTTTTGCAGGCTCGCCCACTTCTCGAATTCTTCCTGGGGCACGGCCTGCACCACGATCGGCATGAACCCGTGGTCTTTGCCGCAGAGTTCCGCGCACTGCCCACGGTAGATACCGGGCTCATCCACTCGTGCCCACATTTCGTTCACGAACCCGGGGATCGCATCTTTCTTCACGCCTAGGGCCGGCACCCACCAAGCGTGAATGACATCATTGGCGGTAACGACAAACCGAACCTTCTTGCCGACCGGGATCACCATGGGGTTGTCGACTTCAAGAAGGTAGTGCTCACCCTTCTTTTCCTTGTTGCCAATTTGATCGCGCGGGGTAGAGAGATTGCTGAAGAAGCTGAGTTCCTGGTCCGGATATTCGTATTTCCACTTCCACTGGTAGCCCGTGATCTGCACCGTCATGTCCGACTTGCTCACGTCCTCCATCTGGATAAGCGTGGCCGTGGAAGGAACGGCCATACCGACCAGAATCAAGAATGGAACCACGGTCCAGGCGATCTCGACCCCCAGATTGTCGTGGAACTTCGCAGCCTTGTGGCCGCGGCTTTTACGGTGCGCGAAGATCGAGTAGAACATCGCGCCGAATACGATCACGAAGATCACAGCGCAGATGATCATAATAAGATTATGCAGCTCGAGCAGTCGGTGCCCGATCTGGGTGACCGGTTTCTGGAAGTTGAGCCCGTATTCGGCCATCGCAAAGCCCGACACCATCCACAGGCTCACACCGAGAGCGAGGCGCTGCAGTGCGCCTGCGTACCGCTTGCTACACGTCATGGAATGCTCTCCATCGTCATAGTTTGATTCTTTCGTTGGCAAGACCAAACGCGCATCCCGCCGACGTCATTCTTGTTTCCACCCTTCACACGCGGTCCGCCCGCAGCCTGATCATGAGCTCCCGCGCAAGCGCTTCGCGCGCCGGCCCGTCCAAGGCGCTGCCTACTTCCACAAACCGACCGTGTGATCCCAGCAAAATCCGCGGAGGGCGCCCGTCAGCTGTGTGGGCCCGGTGCACCCGCGCCCAATAACGCTGAAAACGGGTGCGGGACTCTTTCCCTCCGGTACAACTCATCAGTTCCACCTGATCGCCGTCGATCACGATCCGCTCGTAGTCCGCTTGATGGCGGCTCAACGACCAAAACGCGACGCCAACAACCAGCGCCTCCAATCCGGCAAACGGCAGGATCAGGTGCGCGCCCATCATCCAGAACCCTAGACCAATCGCGAGCGACACCAGGGCTACTGCCATCACCACGGCCAACATCGCCGCCGGCGTGAGCGATCGATTGGGTCGAATCAGAATTTCGATTCGGTTCGAACCGTCGACTTGCTGGGTGTGGTGCTGGCCCATCGCACGTGCCCTGCACTACCCCGGCAAACCCACCGAGCGCGTCGTACCGGAATTCCTCCCCTTAGTAGGCGACGGCTTGATCCCGATCAAGGACAAATCCCTCGCGTACCACCGGTTTTTTGGCGCGCGCACCCTATCACATGGTCTGGGGACCGGCAACACACTCGGACTCAATGGACACATAAAAATTGCTCTGCGAACAACGCGGAAATAGACGGCGAGAGACCGAGCGACATAGTGGGGCGTCGAAGTGACTTTGGTCAACACAGCGTCGCGCCACGAGCGGCTTAGCGGTGCGGCGGCGTGCGCCGAACTTCGACAATTGGCACTTTGATGGCGGTGTCTTGCGGTGGCACTCCTAAGCGCCCAGCGCCGCCGGGCGCCCAAGCATGGCCGAAAACAACTTCATAGGTTGCCGGCACGCGGCCGTCGGCGTTCTCCCACTGCCGGTAGGCGGCACGCATGCCCGCAAAGTGCTGCTTGCCGGTCAGTCCGCGTGCTCTGCCATAGACCGCATTATGTGCGCCAATACTTTTAATATCGCGCATGACATCGACCGGATCGGCATAGGTGAGCGTAACCCGCTCGACATCCATGACCGGCTCGGCCAAACCAGCACGCACGAGCGCATCGCCGATGTCATGCATGTCGAGGAACGGATGCACGTGCAGACTCGCGTCGACCGCCCGCCACGCGGCGCGAAGTTCCGTGAGTGTGTCTGGACCGAACGTCGTGAACATCAGCACGCCGCCGGGGCGCAGCACGCGGCGAAACTCGGCAAATGCCCGCACCGGGTCACACCATTGCAGGGTGAGGTTGGACACCAGCATGTCGACCGATTCGGTCGCGAGCGGCAACGCCTCCGCATCTGCACACAAGCGTGAAGCATCCTCACTCAGGAGCCTTTGCCACCAAGATGCGTTGGCGCGCGCACGCCGCAACATGGGAAACGCGATATCAAGCGCCATGACCTGCGCGCCG
>CP070641.1:1119883-1122814 GCA_020354085.1 Pseudomonadota bacterium | reverse complement strand
CGAAGCTGCCCGACAACTGCAGCTTTACTGAAGGCGCTTCGCTCGGCGTGCCGTGGCTTACGGCGCATTACGCCGTCTTGTGCGACGGCCCAGTCGCTGGCCGCACGGTGCTTGTGGCGGGTGGAACGGGTGCGGTTGGTTATTACGCGGTGCAAATTGCGAAGCACGAAGGCGCGCGAGTCATTGCGACCGTGGGAAGCGCCGAGAAGGGTCGGATGGCCCGTGGGGCGGGAGCGGACGAGGTGATCGACTTTCGCGCCGAGGATGTCGGTGCGCGGATCGCGGAGGTGACGAACGGCAAGGGCGCGGACCGGCTGATCGAGCCGCATTTCGGAAAAAATGCGCCACTCTTTCCAAAAGTCCTGGCGAAGCTTGGCACGGTGGTCGTCTACGGCGCGGGTGGGGCAGAAGCAGTGATTCCGGGGAGCTGGGGCATCCAGAACCAGCCGACCATCAAGTTCATCTACATGTACGAGCTGCCGCAGCAGGCGTATGCTCGCGCCGTGGCGGACTTCGAGCGCCTGCAGAGCGCCGGGAAACTGAAGCACCTGCCGGTGCGCGAGTTCACCCTCGACCAGATCGCCCGGGCGCACGAGGCGGTCGAGCAGGGGAACAACGCGACGCGGTCGGTGGTGGTTATGGCGTAGGGATTGTGGGAAAGGGGGATGGACAAGTTACGTCTCAGTTTTCCGACTGCTCGGTCTAGAAGGTCGTGGTTTTCGGCCGTCGCATCTCACTTCCTGCCCTCGTTCCAATCGTTCCAGTCGTTTCAGCCGTTCAATCCGTCGACGGAATCGAACAAATGGTTTAGGAACGAGATTGATTGTTGAGCAGGTGGGAATGATCTTTGAGGTGAAAAATCCTCCACCGTAATTTCGGAAGCCTCGCTCCATACGCAAGGGCGTTGAAACCGAGCACACTTTTTTAGCAAATGGACGGTGCTTCAGCGAGAAGTTGCCTCGAGACTCGATCCAAGGAAAGATTTCTCGTTTCTGCTCGAACGAAGTGAGAGAACTCGAGCTAAGTGAAGCAACAACGACGGGTGTAGATATCTCTATCGATATTGAGGAGAATGAAAAGCGGGAATTCACAAATCCTTGCCTTACCAATAAAGACACGCGATGACTTATGTCCCTAACAATCCGACCGCGGCGGTATTCGCATTCGACAATACCTATGCGCGCGAGCTTGAAGGCTTCTATGTGCCCTGGAAGGCGGCCCAAGCGGCGCAGCCGAGGTTGGTTCTGCTCAACCGTGAGCTGGCTGAAGAATTGGGGCTCGATGCAGATGCTCTCGATTCCGAGGAAGGCGCGAGGATCTTTGTGGGCAATGAGACACCCGAGGGATCATTGCCGCTCGCTCAAGCGTACGCCGGCCACCAGTTCGGGGGCTTCGTGCCGCAACTCGGAGATGGGCGGGCGCTGCTCTTGGGCGAGGTGATCGACCAAAAGGGTCGGCGGCGCGACATTCAGCTCAAGGGTTCCGGCTCTACTCCCTTTTCGCGGGCCGGCGACGGCCGGGCGGCGCTCGGGCCCGTGTTGCGCGAATATTTGATCGGCGAAGCGATGCACGCGCTTGGGATCCCGACGACGCGTGCCCTTGCCGCAGTGGTCACGGGCGAGCCCGTCTATCGTGAGACTGCGTTGCCGGGCGCGGTCTTGACGCGCGTTGCCGCGAGCCACATTCGTGTCGGCACCTTCCAGTTCTTCGCCGCCCGCGGCGACCAGGCCAAGGTGCGCCGCCTGGCCGATTACGTCATCGATCGCCACTATCCGGAGCTGAAAGGCCACGCTGACCGCTATCTGAGATTACTCGAGCGCGTGCGCGACGTACAGGCGGCGCTCATTGCCGGCTGGATGCACGTGGGCTTCATCCATGGGGTGATGAACACCGACAATATGGCGATCTCCGGTGAGACTATCGACTACGGCCCATGCGCCTTCATGGATCATTATGATCCGGCGACTGTCTTCAGCTCCATCGATACACTGGGCCGCTATGCCTACGCCAATCAGCCGCGGATCGCACAGTGGAACCTTGCGCGGCTGGCGGAGACGCTCTTGCCCTTGATCGATGCGGATCAAAACCGCGCCATCGCGCGTGCCAGTGAGGTGGTCAATGCCTTTCCGGAACAATACGGACGCCAGTGGCTAAAAGGGATGCGGCCGAAGCTCGGACTGGCCAGTGAGGAAGAGGCCGATTTCAACCTCGCCACGGGATTTCTTAATTCGATGGAGGGCAAAAAAGTCGACTACACGCTGGCTTTCCGGTACCTCGCCGATGCGGCCTTGGGCCAGGAGGAACCGATTCGCGCCCAGTTTGCCGATGCGTCGGCCTACGATTTGTGGAGCGGACACTGGCGTGCGCGTCTTTCACGGGAGTCTGTGGCGCCCTTGGAGCGCGCGCAGGCGATGCGGCGTGTTAATCCCGCGTTCATTCCGCGCAATCATCGAGTCGAGCAGGCCTTGAGTGCCGCGGTGGAACGCGGCGATTACGCGCCGTTCAGGACGCTGCTGAATATCCTATCGCGCCCTTTCGACGGTCAGCCGGAGTTTGCCGACTTCGGCCAACCCACGCCGGAAGGGCAAGAGCGCTACCAAACCTTCTGAGGGACCTGAGTCATGCGTCCGGGCGACGCAAAAAATTCCTCCAGAGCGAACGTTTAATTTCTACAGGAGGCACATCGATTCAAGATGGCGCGAAAATTCTACGTGGTATGGTCGGGACGAGAGACCGGGGTGTTCACGGACTGGGCGACCACCCAGCGGGCGGTGGACAAGTATGCTGGGGCGCGCTTCAAATCCTTCGCGACCCGTGCCGAAGCCGAAGAAGCCTTCGAAGGTCGGAACCGGACAAGCAATTCGCCCAAAACGACAGGTAACCCAAAAACCCACGCAGCAGCGAGCGCGCGCCGTGCCGCGCATACCGCCC
>CP070641.1:1116840-1119783 GCA_020354085.1 Pseudomonadota bacterium | reverse complement strand
CGCTCGCGCGCCGCGCGCAGCTTGCGGAGCGCCTCGAAGGCATCGTCACGTTCGGCCGTCACGCGGTCAGTAACATCGTTGCGCGCGGCGTTGGTCCGGATGGCCTCGACTGCTTGCGGCGAGCTGTCCACGCATAATACTGATTCCGCGCCGGCCGCGGCCGCTTGCACGCCCCAGGCACCGACGTAGCTGAAGACATCGAGGACGCGCGTGCCTTTGACGTAATGGCGCAGGCGCGTGCGGTTCAGGCGCTGATCGTAGAACCAACCGGTCTTCTGGCCGGTGAGGGGTGCGACTTCGAAACGCACGTCGTTCTCCTCGACCATCAAATGATCGGGCGCCTCGCCGACTGCGGTCTCGACGTAGCTCGGCAGGCCTTCAAGGGCGCGCGTCGAGGTGTCATTGCGAAAAATGACGACGCGCGGTTTGATGACCTTTTCCAGCGCCGCGACGATCTCCGTCTTGAGGCGCTCCATGCCGGCGGTGGTGATTTGCGCCACGACCACGTCACTATATCGGTCGATGACGAGCCCCGGCAGCGCGTCGGAGTCACCGAAGGCAAGACGATAGTAGGGCGCATCGAACAGGCGCGTGCGCAGACTCAACGCGATGTTAAGCCGGTGGGTGATGAGCGATTGATCGAGTACGTAACCGGGGTCGCGCGACACCAGGCGCGCGCAGATGAGCGCGTGCGGGTTGACGTAGCCGGTGCCGAGCACGTGCCCGCCGCTTGCTTCAATCAGCACCGGCTCACCGGGCTCGAACTGCGCGAGCGGTGTGGCGCGCGTATCGACTTCGTTGCTGAAGACCCACACATGCCCGGCGCGCAGCCGGCGGTCTTCGTGCTTGTTGAGACGGAGCGGCTTGAGCGACATGGGTACGTCAGGATACGGTAAACGCGCACTGCGGAAAACGACTGCTTGCGCTGGCGCGCGATGAACGGAGGTGTAGCGTGACGGCTAGAAAGCCACGCCGAATTGCAGCGCGAGTGCGCGCGTCTCGCGCCCGTGGCCGTAGGCAAGATCGAGCAGCGCACCGGAGACGGTGACACCGGCGCCCAGCGAGACGAGGCCGCCGCTGGCCTCGAGATTGGCGCGATAGCCGCCGCGCAGTTGCAGCCAATCGGTCGCAGCCCATTCGGCGCCGACGGCGAGTTCGCGTGTCGCGGACTCGAACCCCACGGGGGCGTTTCGCGTCAGGTCGAGGTCGGCGGCCAGTTGCATGTTCCCGGAGCGGTGCGCAATGCCGGCGCGCACCCGCGGTCGCAGCTTGACGGCGCCGCCGAGAGCGGTTTCATAATCGCGCGGCAAGACGTCCTTGATCCCGATCCCGAGGCGGTAATGCCCGCCAAGTGCCGTTGTCGCGCCGACGTCCAGGTTGAAGTCGTCATATTCCCTGCGGCCGTTGCTGGTTGTATTCAGGTCGTCGGTTACGGTCTGACGGTATTCGTAAACCTGGACATGGACCGCTTTGGGTGCGATGCCGAGCGCTACCGGCCAGTCGAAAAGATTGAATTCGCGCGCCAGCGCGACGCCCATCTCGCTGATCAGCGCGCCGCGCGCGTTCAGCATTGAAGTAAGAGAGTCGGTTGGATCGATAAGGTTGCCGCCGGCGTCGAAAATGCCGGGCTGCGGACTGCCCTGGGCGCCGCCCGTGGCGATGTAGGTCATGCCGTCGATGTATGCATCGAGCAACGCGCGATCGGCGTCTGACAGGTTGGCGAAGCCGCCGCCCACCAGGCGCGAACCGGCGAAAAATCCGCCACCCTCGCGTTTACCCGGCACTCCAATGGCGAGTCCGACGTAACCGTCAACGAGCAGGTCCTTGTTGGCAATGCGTATCAGAGCATCCTCGAGGTCGCGTGTGGCAACAGCGACCGCGCCGGCATTGGCAGCGGTTGGCGCGGCGTTGAAGGTGGCGACTGCCGCGGTCAAACGCTGATCAAGGTCGTCGCGATTCAGCTCGTACAGCGCTTCCGCCGCGTCGGTGGTCTGCACGCTGGCGATTGGAAACTGGAAGCGCTGCGCGCCGTTGCGCTCTTTGCGTTCGTCGTAAATCGCCAGCAGCGCGGGGTTGTAGAGCATGGCGTGGGCGCTCGTTGCCGCCGCGACCGTCGCACCGCCCATGGCAAGCGCGCGCGGATCCTGTACGCCGTACGCGATGGCCGCGGCGGGCCCTGGCAGTAGGAGCATTAAGCACCCGCCGAGCGCCGCTATGCGTTCGTGCCACGACTGCTTGGGTTCACACGAACGCGGTCGCCTCACGTTTTGGCGGCGAGGCATCATGCATGAACAGGCTTCAACATGAACAGTATGTCGCGAAGCATTGCCGCGACATGATGGCACGCGACGCCGCGCGTGCAGGCACCGTCCATAGCGGCAATTTCTGCGCTCATCTGGATGGCGCGCAAACTCGCCACGCCATTTTCATCCTGACGGCCCAGCGCGCCGCAATCGACAACGCACTGACGACCGTGTCGACTAGCGCACGTAGCGCCAGAAGCCAAGTGTCGCGAGCGCGGCTATTGCGGCGGACACGAGAAACGCCGTGCGCACGCCGAACTCGCTCCACAGCACGCCCAGCAACAGGCCGGCCGGAATGGCGACCATCCCGACGATCATGTGAAACCAGCCGAATGCCGTGCCGCGCGCCGCGGGCGTGGCGAGATCACGCACCAGCGCGCGCTCGGCGCCTTCGGTGAGCCCGAAGTGAAACCCGAGCGCGAGGCTCCAGGCCCACAACATGATCGGCGTGTGGGTGCCGGCCAAGCCCACGAGGGCGGCCGCATAGACGCCCCAGCCGGCCAGGATCAGCGGCCGGCGGCCGATACGGTCGGTCTGCGCGCCGGCCTCCTCGGCGATCACTACCTTAATAAGGTGCATCGCCGCCCACAGCAGCAACAATTCCACCACCGACATGCCGAGTTCATGGCCGCGCAGCAAG
>CP070641.1:1113791-1116740 GCA_020354085.1 Pseudomonadota bacterium | reverse complement strand
CGGTCTTCCTCGAAGGTCGCGATGGTCGTATCGAACAGCGAGTCTCTGTCGGACTGGCGGCCAACAATGCTGACATTGCCCTTGTAGAGCTTGACGCGCACGACCCCATTCACCGTCGCCTGCGAGGCGTCGATCATTTGCTGCATCATCAAGCGCTCGGGGCTATACCAGTAGCCGTTGTAGATGAGCGAGGCGTAGCGCGGCATCAGTTCGTCCTTGAGGTGCGCCACTTCGCGATCGAGCGTGAGCGACTCCATCGCGCGGTGCGCCTTGAGCAGAATCGTGCCACCCGGCGTTTCATAGGCGCCGCGCGACTTCATACCGACGTAACGGTTCTCGACGATGTCGGCGCGCCCGATACCGTTCGCGCCGCCGAGCTTGTTGAGCCTCGCCAGCACTGTTGCCGGGCTCATGGCTTTGCCATCGAGCGCCACACAATCGCCCCGCTTGAACGTCAGCTCAAGATAGGTCGGCTTGTTCGGCGCTTTCTCGGGCGCGACCGACCAGCGCCACATGGATTCCTCTGGCTCCTGCCACGGATCCTCCAGCACGCCGCCTTCATAGGAGATGTGCAGAAGATTCGCGTCCATCGAATACGGCGACTTCTTGCCCTTCTTGAACTCGACCGGGATCTTGTTGGTCTCGGCGTACTTCAAGAGCTTCTCGCGCGAGGTCAGATCCCACTCGCGCCACGGCGCGATCACCTTGATGCCGGGCTTCAATGCATAGGCGGTCAACTCAAAGCGCACCTGGTCGTTGCCCTTGCCGGTGGCACCGTGCGCGATCGCATCCGCGCCGGTCTTGCTGGCAATCTCGACTAAATATTTTCCGATCAAAGGACGCGCGATCGACGTGCCGAGCAGGTACTCGCCCTCGTACAAGGTATTGGCGCGAAACATCGGGAACACGAAGTCGCGTACAAATTCTTCTTTGAGATCGAGGATGAAGATCTCCTTCACCCCCATCTTCTTCGCCTTGGCGCGCGCCGGCTCGAGTTCCTCGCCCTGGCCAATGTCAGCAGTGAACGTCACCACCTCGCAGTCGTACTGCTCTTGCAGCCACTTGAGGATGACGGAGGTATCGAGTCCGCCCGAATAGGCGAGGACGACTTTCTTGATCTTGCTCATGGTTCGGTAAGCGCCGCGTTGATGCGGGCAGGCAGGATTCTACACCAAAAGCGCTCGGCGCCTTGGCGCCGCGAGGTAGGGAGTGCCCTACTTCTTGCGGGCCGGCATCAGATCGGTGCAGACACCCTCGAATACTTCCGCGGCCATGCCAATGGACTCGCCAAGCGTGGGGTGTGGATGAATCGTCTTACCGATGTCTTCCGGGTCGGCGCCCATCTCGATCGCTAGCGCCAGCTCGCTGATGAGATCGCCGGCGTGCGTCCCGACGATCCCGCCGCCGATCACGCGATGGGTTTCCTCGTCAACCAGGATTTTGGTGAATCCCTCGTCGCGGCCGTTGGCGATGGCGCGACCCGAAGCGGCCCAGGGGAACAAGGCCTTACCCAGCTTCCGCCCCTGCTTTTTCGCTTCGTCTTCCGTCACGCCGACCCAGGCGATCTCCGGGTCGGTGTAGGCCACCGACGGAATTACGGTGGCGTCGAAGAACGACTTCTGGCCGGCCGCCGCCTCAGCAGCGACGTGGCCTTCGTGCGCCGCTTTATGCGCCAACATCGGCTGGCCGACGATGTCGCCGATGGCGAAGATATTCGGCACATTGGTACGCAACTGCTGGTCGACCTCGATGAAGCCGCGCTCGGTGACGGCAACGCCCGCTTTGTCAGCGCCGATGTTCTTGCCATTGGGTGCGCGGCCGGTGGCGACCAGCACGAAATCGTAAAGCTGCGGCTCAGCCGGGGCCTTGGCTCCTTCAAACCATACCTTGATCCCCTCCTTCAACGCCTCGACCTTGATGGTCTTCGTGCCGAGCATGACCTGATCGAAGCGCTTGGCGTTCATCTTGTCCCACACGCGCACGAGGTCACGATCAGCACCAGGCATGAGCCCGTCTAACATCTCCACAACATCGATACGTGCCCCGAGCGCGGAATACACGGTGGCCATTTCAAGACCGATGATGCCGCCGCCAATCACCAGCATCTTCTTTGGAACCGATTTGAGTTCCAGCGCGCCAGTGGAGTCGACGATGCGCGGATCGTCCGGAATAAACGGCAAACGCACTGCCTGCGAGCCAGCGGCGATAATCGCTCTTCCGAAACGCACCACTCTCTTTTCGCCCGTGGGCTTCTGCCCCTCACCGGTCGTGAGCGCCACTTCCAGATGCAAGGCGTCAATAAATGTGCCTACTCCGCGTACCACCTCGACCTTGCGCGCCTTGGCCATTTGACCGAGACCGCCGGTGAGCTTGCCGACCACTTTGGATTTCCAGCCACGCAATTTTTCGAGATCGAAACTCGGTTTGCCGAAACTCACGCCGTGCTCGCTCAGGTTCTGCGCCTCCTCGGTGACGGCCGCAACGTGCAACAGCGCCTTGGAGGGGATGCAGCCGACGTTGAGGCACACGCCACCGAGTGTGGCGTAGCGCTCGACCAGCACGGTCTTCATGCCGAGATCCGCGGCGCGAAACGCCGCCGAATAACCGCCGGGTCCGGCACCGAGTACCAGCATCTCGCACTCGATGTCGACTTTGCCTTTATAAGTGGAGGTCACGGCCGCTGCCGGAGGCGGCGCCTTCGGTGCTTCCTTTGTCGCTGGCGTTGCCGCGACCGGGGCCGCTGCCGCCGGTTTGGCAGGGGCGGGGGTCTCGGGCGCGGCGGTTTCGGCTACCTCCAGAAGAGCGATGACCGAGCCTTCGCTTACCTTGTCACCAACGCTTACCTTGAGCTCTTTGACGACACCGGCGGCCGGGGACGGTACGTCCATCGTGGCCTTGTCCGACTCGAGCGTGATCAGGGGGTCTTCGGCTTTGATGACATCACCGGGT
>CP070641.1:1110732-1113691 GCA_020354085.1 Pseudomonadota bacterium | reverse complement strand
TCCCGGTGATGCTGCACCGAGCCATTTTTGGCTCGATTGAACGATTTATCGGGATCCTTATTGAGGAGCACGCAGGCGCCTTCCCCGCGTGGTTGGCCCCGGTGCAGGCAGTCCTGCTGACGATTACAGACCAACAAGCAGACTATGCGCGAGAGGCGGAAACGGTCCTGCGCAGAGGCGGATTGCGGGTCGAGGCCGACTTGAGAAACGAAAAAATTGGCTTTAAAATTCGCGAACATACCTTGCAACGCATACCCTATTTGTTGGTAGTTGGTAAGAAAGAGGCTGAAGCAAGGTCCGTTGCCGTGCGCACGCGCAAGGGCGAGGATTTGGGCAGCTTGACGCTCGAGGCGTTTAGCGAGCTACTCGCCAGGGAAATCGCGGGCCGCGGCGTTACTGTTTGAGAGGGCGAAAAACATCGCAAACGAACGAGAACATCGGGTAAACAACCGTATTCGGTCCCCGAGCGTGCGCGTCATCGGCGTCGACGGACAACAGCTAGGCATCTTTCCGGTGGGTGAAGCCCTGCGCAAGGCGGAAGACGCCGGGCTCGATCTGGTGGAGATCTCGCCCAATGCCGAGCCCCCAGTTTGCCGTATCATGAATTACGGCAAGTTCCAGTACGAAGAAGCCAAACGTCGGCACGCTGCCAAGAAAAAGCAGAAACAGATCCAGGTTAAGGAAGTGAAGTTTCGCCCGGGCACGGACGTAGGCGACTACCAGGTGAAGTTGCGCAACCTCATGCGTTTTCTAGAGGAAGGCAACAAGGCGAAGGTGACGCTGCGGTTTCGCGGGCGCGAAATGAGCCATCAAGAGCTCGGTATGGAGATGCTGAAACGCATCGAGGCCGATCTCAAGGATCACGGGATCATCGAAGTCCATCCGCGATTGGAAGGTAGACAAATGACCATGATCGTGGCCCCGAAAACGGGGGCTGTACGCGCGAAACATGAGAAGCCGGAAGTGCCAAAGCAGGAAACGCAGCACTAGTTTCATCAATCCGCGACCGACCGGGCCAGCATGTGCCCCAAGGCGCTAGACAGCAGGAGTACCCAAAACATGCCCAAGCTCAAGACAAACAAGAGCGCCGCCAAGCGCTTTAAGAAAACCGCCAGCGGCGGTTATAAACGTGGCAGCTCGCATCTGCGGCACATCCTCACCAAGAAGACGACCAAGCGCAAACGTCATCTACGCGGGGAAACCATGGTGCACGAGACGGATGTCGATCGTATCCGTCAGATGATGCCGTATCGCTAAGGGAGGATAAGCCATGCCACGCGTAAAACGCGGCGTCGTTGCAGGTCGACGCCACAAAAAGGTCTTGGCCAAGGCCAAGGGTTACTATAACGCGCGCCGTAAGACCATTAAGGTCGCCAAACAGGCCGTTACCAAGGCCGGCCAGTATGCCTATCGCGATCGGCGCGTCCGCAAGCGCGAGTTTCGTGCGTTGTGGATACAGCGCATCAACGCGGGAGCCCGGGAGTCCGGTCTTTCGTACAGCCGATTTATGAACGGTCTCAAGAAGGCCGATATCGTCATCGATCGGAAGGTCTTGGCCGATATCGCCGTGCACGACAAGAAGGCCTTCTCTCTCCTGGCCGATAGGGCCAAGGCCGCGCTCGCTAGCTAACGCAGTTGCGGCGCGGCTTGCCGCGCCGATTTCTGGCGAACTCCAGGAAGGGAAGGGCCGTGACCGGTCTTTCCCTTTCTTTTTTTGGCGACGGAACCAGACAGTGACCATAACCATCGATGCCATAGAACAGGATCTATCTCGACTGCTGAGCGAAGCCCAGACGCTCATCGATGGCGCGGTGGATCTTGCCGCTGTCGAGGAATTGAGGGTTCGCTATCTCGGCAAGAAAAGCGTTCTAACGGAGCAACTGCGCTTGCTAGGGCAACTGCCGCCCGAACAACGACCGCAAGTCGGCAAATGGGTCAACGATGCCAAGCAGACGCTGCAAGAGCAGCTCAGCGCGCGCCGCCAAGGGCTGGAACAGGCAGCGCGTGCACAGCGTCTAGCGCAAGAGTCGCTGGACGTTACGCTTCCGGGGCGCGCCGCGGGTATCGGCGGATTGCATCCGGTTACCCGGACGCTAAATCGGCTCGAGGCCTTCTTCACCCAACTCGGCTTCGATATCGCCGATGGTCCGGAGATTGAGGACGACTACCACAACTTCGAGGCGCTCAATATTCCGGAAAGCCATCCGTCGCGCGCGATGCACGACACGTTCTACTTCGATGCGCGCCGGCTGTTGCGTACGCATACGTCCCCGGTGCAGGTGCGCTACATGAAGACACATCGTCCGCCATTGCGTGTCATTGCACCGGGGCGCGTGTACCGCTGTGACTCGGACGTTACCCATACGCCCATGTTCCATCAGCTAGAAGGACTGATGGTCGACGAAAACGTGAGCTTCGCGGATTTGAAGGGCATTTTGACGGAGTTCTTGCGCCACTATTTCGAGCGCGACTTACCCGTGCGGTTCCGGCCCTCATATTTCCCGTTCACGGAACCGTCGGCGGAGGTAGATATCGGCTGCGTGATCTGCGGGTCGAAAGGTTGCCGGGTGTGCAAACAGACCGGCTGGCTCGAGGTTTTGGGCTGCGGCATGGTGCACCCCGAGGTGTTTCGGCACGTGGGAATCGACAGCGAGCATTGGACCGGATTCGCCTTCGGCCTTGGCGTCGAACGCCTGACGATGCTGCGTTACGGGGTCAACGATTTGCGTATGTTCTACGAAAACGATTTGCGCTTCTTGCGGCAGTTCGCATGAGTCTCCCGATGAGAGAGTGTCCGTGAAACTCAGCGAAAAGTGGCTGCGGGAATTTGTGTCGCCGAAGCTAACCCCACGTGGGCTAGCCGATCGCCTGACGCGGGTTGGACTCGAGGTTAGCGCAATCGAACCCCCCAGTCCGCAACTTGACGGTGTCGTCGTCGGTGAGGTGCTCGCCATTGCAC
>CP070641.1:1107640-1110632 GCA_020354085.1 Pseudomonadota bacterium | reverse complement strand
GATGCGTTGCTGCGGATAGTGGTAACCGACCTTGTTGAACACGGCATCGAGCTGCACGTTGGCGCCCTTGTACACGCGCGGGGTGGTCGCGTTGAACGGCGAACCGCCGCTCACCGAAAGCCCGCTCGCGCCGAAGAACTGGTTGCCCGAAGCCGCCGCGCGCCCACCGGCGTCGTCCACGCACGGATCGGAGAACGGCGCGCCCGCCACCGGCTTCATGCCGTTGAGGACGAAGTCCCCGGCGATGCTGGTCGTCGCGGCGCCGCTCTTGATCAACGCGGTGCTCGCGTGCAGACGCTGCGCGTGCTTGCGCATCGCGACCTGCTCGACGTCCGTGCCTTCCTCGGGGAAGTACACCGGCTTGACGTTCTCCAGAACCTTGGAGAAATCGAGACGGCTCACGGTGCTCAGCACCTGCGCGTCGTCGGCATGGCCCTGCAGTGCGTGGCGCGGCAGACCGCCGTCGAAGCCCTCGGCGCTGCCGGTGTTGTCGACGTTCGCCCACAGGGCGTTGCCGGAGGCCACGAGATCCGTTTGGAACTGTTTGCTCGCCATATCGAGCGGCGGCGTTGGCGGCCGCTGACCGACGATGTCCTCGATGCCGGCGATCCAGAACGGATAGCCGGGGTTCTTGTCGTCCGCCGTGCCGAGCACGCCGTCCGGCCCTTTCATGTCGGTGCGGTCGACGCTCGCGTTGGAGCCGACCGTGAATCCGTTGCCGCCGACCTTGGCCACCACCGAGACTTTCGCCGGCATCGGCGCCATCGGCTTGCCCGGCAGCGGTACCACCGCCGGAATTGGCGCGCCGACCACGAGCTCGCCGTCGGGCAGCGCGCGTGCGCCGGTCGCCGGCGTGCCGTCTTTCAGCGCAAAGGCCACATTGTGGATGGCGGGAGCGGCGGGAGTGCCGCCGGAGGCGGCGAGCACCGTGCCGGTTTCGGACACGTCGTGGATACGCCACATGTACCACATGCCTTGCGCGAAGTGCGGATAGAAGTGGCAGTGGAAGATGGCGTCGCCGGCGCTCTTGTTGCGGTTGCCGGAACCGCCGAAGTTGATCTCGTAGGTGTAACCCGAGCCCGGTCCGATGCCCTGCGCATCGAGGTAGTTCGAGTTGTCATCGCTCGGATTGAACAACCACTGGTGGTTGTGCAGATGGAATACGTGCTGTTCCTTGCCGTTGTGCGTGTTGCGGAATTTGACGAAGTCACCCGTGTAGCTGTGGTGCACGTTCGACGGGTCCGCCGGGAACAGCGCCTTGTTGGCCTTCGGGCCGTTCAAGCCCGGACCGACGCAGGCTGCGCCGAGCCCGGGGGTGCAGTTCTCGAGCCCGAAGTTCGCCGGCACGTCGACCAGCATCGCCGGATCGCCCACGGTGAACGAAGTGAGGAAGAACTCCTCGTAGGCGCACGAGGCGCAGTCGTGCATCGGACCGACCAGCAGGCGGTTGGCGATGATTTCCGTGCCGATGCCGCCCGAGCCGTAGTTGATCATGAAGGTGTCGCGCACGCCGTGCAGCGTGTGGCCGAGCACCGGGTCGTTGTACCAGAGTGGGAACGCCTGCCCGACGACGTTCTCGTCGTGCCACACCGAGGCGAAATCGCGGAACGCCTCGAGCCGGTTCGGCACCGTCGGATTGCGCAGGCTTTTACTCTCCAGCGGATAGGTGCTCGCCGGGAACTTTCCATCGCTGACAAACTGGCGGGCGCCCGGGCCTGCATAGGCCATGATCGCGTTGATGTCGCTGTGCACGATGGCATTGGTGGAGTCGATCATGTTCAGGATCGGCTTGCCGGCTTTGCCCTCCTGGCACCACACGCCATTGGTCGCGCAATCATTAGGATAGAGCTTCTCGTAATCGATGATTGGCTGGCCGGTGGCGGTGCGCTCGGCGGCGTCGAGCACGCCGTTGCCGTTCGCGTCCCAGGTCAGGCGCAGCTCTTCCTCGGTGACGTCGCTGCGATAGATCGCCGCGCCCCGCGGTTCGACGATCACCTGGCCGAACAAGCCCACGGCGTTCTGGCCGGCGCTCGCGTCGCTGCCGAACTGCGCGCCGTGACTCTGCACGGCGAACGCGCCTTCGCGCTCGGCGAAAATCGTATACGTCAGGCTGCCGCCCTGCGGCACGATGCTGTTGGCGTTTCTGCCGACGTAGGAGCTGTCGTCGTTGACACTGTTCACGACCTGCATGCCGAGCACGTGAAAGCCCGCGAAGCGGTCGGCGGGTTGATCAGCCACGACCTGCTCGCGCGTGAATGGCGGCTGCCCCGCGGTCTGGCCGTTGGGATCCCCGAGCTGCCCGGGATTGATGAAACCTTGGATGTTGAACGGATTGGCGACCGGTGACAGCAGGTTGTACATCGTCACGCGCAAGCAGTCGCCGGCGGCCACGCGCAGCACCAGCGGACGAATGCGCTTGTCCGGGCGCACCATGACGTTGCCGGCATCACCGGCCCCGACACCACCGGGCAATCCGACGGTGCCCGGCACCGGTGTGCGTACTCCTAGCGCATCGGTTTGCACCCGCATGACGTCGTTGCGCAGCGCGTACGCCATCCAGTTGATGTTCTGCGCGCCGAGGCGGTTGAACATGATGGGCGTGTCGAGGGCGACAACCTCGGCGGTGACGGTGCGTGCACACGCAATCGCCGCCTGGGCAGCGCTGGGTAACAGCGCCGGAACGACGGAAAGTACGAGCGCGACGGCCCAAATAAAACGGCTAACGACTGAACGATGCGCGGATGCGTTCATGGTCGGATCTCCTAGACGTAACTGCCAGCGCAGCTGGTGCCGGGTTAATGCACCACCTGACGCTTACGCCTGCAAGAATGCCCACCATGGCTCCAGCGCGAATGCTGGACTTGCAAGGCCCCACTTACCCCACGGCGACAACTTTCAATCTATTCTTGTTGCCGCCGCTCTCTTCTTGCTCGTCGACTACCCGGCTAGGCGCCGTGGCGTCGATCTGATGTCAACCGCGCTTGCCTGTCAG
>CP070641.1:1104543-1107540 GCA_020354085.1 Pseudomonadota bacterium | reverse complement strand
GCAGTTGCAGTTCATTCCTATCAATCTTCGCTTCTTCTTCAACGACCCGAGCGGCGCGTTCAAGTATGACCTGTTTGCTCTACTTAACTATGACAAGCAACTCACGGATGGCTTGTTCCTCAATACCTCGGTGCGCGGCACATGGTCGGAGAACGTCAGCGACGTAACGCAGCCGTCCAATAGCGAGCTGCCGCACGTTCGTTCCGACATCGCGGAGTACATGCGCGACCGGGGTGTGATAAGCCTCAATCGTCTGCTGCTTAACAAGTACTATCAGATCGCGAGTGAGTGGTACGGGCGGGGATCATTGGGTTACTACGAACAGATGTATGGTGGCGCCGGCGGGCAGGTGCTGTACATGCCGGTGAACAGAGACTGGGCGGTGGATCTCTCCGTCGACGCATTGCAACAGCGCTCGCCACAGTCGGCGTTTGGTTTCCGCGACTACTCGGTAGTAACGGCGATCGGGGCGTTCCACTATCGCTTTCCGTCAGTCGGTGTCACGACCACGGTGCGCGCCGGTCGGTTCCTGGCCAAGGACGAGGGCGCGCGATTCGAGATCAAACGGCGCTTCCGTTCGGGCGTTGAGGCGGGCGCCTGGTACACGATCACCAACGCCAACGACACCCAGCCACCGGGCAGCCCGGATGACCCCTATCGTGACAAGGGGCTGTTTATATCGATCCCCCTTAGCTCGATGCTGACACGGGATACGCAGCAACGTTCGACCATTGCGATCGTGGACTTCACGCGCGACGTCGGCCAGATGGTCGAGTCGCCGGGAGACCTGTACCGACAGATGGAAGAAAGGCTGCTGTTCGACCGGTCTGACTACGGTCCCTTTGCGGATTTCGCAAAATAGCGGCCAGCCACGGGAAACAGGGGTTGTCATGGGTCTTGGGCGGTCGGTAAGATGCGCCGACCCAGATGTCACAGCAACTTATTGAATTAGAAGAATTCCGCAGACAATGAACAGTCGGTCAGCCCTGCTCGCCAGCGCGCTCTTTGTCGTGCTGCTTGGTTTGTGTGCGCCAGTCACGGCGCAGCCGACTGCCGAGCAACTGCGCGCGTTCCAGAGTCTGTCTCCTTCGGAGCGCGATGCGCTGTTGCGAAGCATGAAGCGCGACAGCGTGAAAGCCTCGAAGGCTGAACCGACGGTGGATGTCGACACCCTACCCGCAGAACCGGTCGAGGCAACAAAGGCGGAGCCGGCGGTCTTGAAAGCGCCACGCCTCAAGGCCGGTGACACGGTATTGCTCGAATTCAAATTGACCGAGCCGCGCCCTGATGTCGGACAAGCGGGTCCCTTCAAGAGTCTCGCGGACAAACGCAGCGAGCTTCCCGAGCAAAGACTCTATGTTCTCGATCAATTTGCGGCGATTAGCATTCCGAGCGTTGGCCGCATCATCCTCAAGGGTCTCAATGAAGCACAGGCGGCGGAGCGCATACAGGCGGAGCCGACGCTGAAGGGGGTTACTGTCGTCGTGAAGCTCCTGCCGATTGAGGAGCCCCTCAAACCCTTCGGATACGATTTGTTCACCGCGCCGCGTGCAACGCTTACCCCGGCGACCGACATTCCCGTGCCAGCGGATTACGTCGTCGGTCCCGGTGATGTGGTGCTGGTGCAGCTGTTCGGCAAGGACAATGCCGAGCATGAACTGGTCATCAGCCGCGACGGCAACATACTGTTTCCGGGAATAGGGCCCATCCCGGTATCCGGGCTTAGATTCGCACAACTTGAACAACAAATTCAGAACCGGGTACAGCGCCAGCTAATCGGCGTGAAGGCATCCGTCACGCTCGGCAAGCTACGCTCGGTACGCGTGTTCGTGGTCGGCGATGTCGAGCGGCCAGGTTCTTATGCCGTTAGTGGTCTCGCGACCATCACGCACGCCCTCTATGCCTCGGGTGGTGTGAGGCCGATCGGTTCGCTGCGCGATATCCAGCTAAAACGCCAGGGCAAGGTCGTCACGCGGCTTGATGTCTACGATCTACTCCTGCGCGGTGACAACAGTAAAGACGCGCGGCTTGTCGGTGGCGATGTAATTTTCATCCCTCCCGTCGGCAAGACGGTCGGCGTGGCGGGGCGCGTACGCCGGCCGGCGATCTACGAGCTCAAGGAGGAGAAGAGCGTCGGCGAGCTTGTCGCCATGGCCGGTGGACTCATGCCAGATGCTTTCCCGGAAGGGGCCCAGATCGAGCGCATCGCCGACAGTCGTGCGCGCACCGTAATGGACATCGATCTCACTCGAACCGACGTGCACCAAACGGAACTGCGCGATGGGGATGTCATCAAGGTATATACAGTATCGGAACGTCTGCACGGTGTAGTACGCCTCACGGGGCACGTTCAGCGACCGGGCTATTTCCAGTGGAAGCCGGGCCTGCGACTGACCCAGCTCATATCTTCTTTGGCAGATCTCAAACCGGAAGCGGACACGCGCTATGTGCTGGTGCAGCGCGAAAGCGCGGACGGGCGCGTGGTGAGTTTCGCCAACGCCGATCTCGGCGCCGCCTTAGCCAAACCGGAGAGTGAAGCAAATATCGCCCTGAACCCGCGCGATCAAGTGTATGTCTTCGATCTGCGCAGCCCACGCGAGGAAATCGTGCGGCCGTTGCTGGAGCAGGCGCGCAGCCGAGCTTCGCCGACCAACCCTGTGCGCGAGGTTTTCGTCGAAGGTGTAGTGCACCACGCTGGCCGGTACCCGCTGTCGAACAACATGCGCGTGAGCGATCTGATCTACGCCGCTGGCGGACTCACCGACAAGGCTTACACACTGGAAGCAGAGCTCACGCGGTTCATTGTGGTAGACGGCAAGGAACGTGAGCAAATCCAGCAGAATATCAATCTGGCGGGCGTGCTTCGTGGCGTTGACGAAGCGGATGTTGCCTTGGATGCCTACGATCGACTCGTGATTCGCCGCATTCCGAAATGGGAAGAGGAAGGCGTCGTTGAGTTGGTCGGGCAGGTGAAATTTCCCGGGCGTTATCCGATCC
>CP070641.1:1101428-1104443 GCA_020354085.1 Pseudomonadota bacterium | reverse complement strand
ATCGACGCGAAGCTCAAGCCGACCAATTGCGCGCTGCTCATGTTGCAGCACATATTCGAACGTCTCCAGCGCCTGCACGCTAGCCTGCCCGGGTGATGCGAGTGGATAGAGTCGGACGTTGCGATCGTTATAAAGCGTCAGCTCGTTCCAGTAGTTACGACCAAGCATTACATTGTCAAGCGTGGAGTGAACCTCGGCGAGGTCATTGGCGAGCAGCGCCGGGATGATGGCGGTACCGAGCAGCTTGATATTCTGTCGCTCTTGATCGATTTGCGCTTTTCGCTCGATGCTCAGATAGTTCGGGAGCCAGTAAAAATGAATCAGCAGCGACATCGCCACAATCAGCAGGAGCATCGGAACGAATAGCTTGGCGCGGATACCCATGCCTCCGCTCACTCGACGTAGAAATCTGCCAGCCGCAAGCGGCGCAGTTCCTCGTACTCTTGCATAGACGAAACTCCGATCTTGGTGATCGGGACGTTGGCAAGCAGTTGCCCACCGGCCGGCTCCTTGGCCAGTTCGAGGAGCGCCGCCTGCACTTGCTTGCGCACAGCGGCAGGAACCCGCGGGTGCACCGTCATCGGGTGCGGCGGAACGGATTGCGTGTGGTAAAGCACCCGCAACTGCTCGCGCACTTCCTTCGGCTCGGCCTGAAGCGTTGCCTCGACGCCGCCACCGGCGTCCGCCAGACCAAGCACCACGTTGAGGTAAACCGAACTGTGGCTTCTGGAATACAGCTCCTGCACCCGGATGGAAAACTTGTTTCGAAACTCGGCCCGCGGAATGAGTGCTGCGCCGAGGGCGTTGGGCGCCGGGAATGCCACGCGCTTGCCATCCAGCTCCTTCACCGACTTGAGCTTGCTGTCCTGGCGAACGACGATGATCCCGCGCAGGTCCGTCGCGACGTCGCGTGCGATTGGCCGGTAACCCTGTTTTTCGTTGGCGACAATGAGGTGGTACGGATTCATGTAGGCAAAGTCGAACACCCCTTTGGAAAAATCTTTCTCAAATGCCGGGATGCTGGGCGAAAGATGTAACACCAATCTCACGCCACTGCGCCGGCTGACCTCATCAACAATGGGCTGCCAGATATCGGCAAGGCGACGGGTTTCGAACTGCGGCACAACGCCAACCACGTATACCGGGGCGGGCTCGGCGGCAAAGGCGGGCACAACGGCTGAGCACCCGGCAGCCAATACCAGCACCATTCCCCTAAGGCATCTCACCGGAGCGCTCCACGCATATACTCCTTATAGTAGATGGCAACCCGCGGTTCGGGACTGCGGAGCCTTCGGTGGCAATACCCGCGGAGGCCTCGACACAAGCGTGGCGGCCCGATCGGCTCCCGGGCATCGAGACGCCGGATCCATTCGGCGCCCGAGCAGAGACGGTTTGGGCGTAGCTTATGCGACCCGCGAACAAGAGAGGCGGTCATTTGGTGCTCCGCGAGCGCGCGGCCCAAGCATCCGCCGACGAAGGGTTGTCGGGTGTTTCCACGGCGTCCGATAAGGAAGGGTTAACGGACGCAATTTGCGAACTATTGCCCGGATCGACCGGGCATCAAACCGTTCCAACATCACATCCGTGGGGATTTGCTGCCCCATGCGACCGCGCCGGACCGAGCGGGCAAAACTGGGGTCAGAACACAGTTTTGCTGGTCGCGTTCAGCCGTTGACCCGCCGGGGCGAAGAGCCAAAGTAGGTAAGAGTAATCATTCCGATACGCGCAGTGACTTCAAAAATCAGCCGGCGCGAATATTCAAGAAGAATGCTCTCTGGCACGGATTTCCCCTGTGGCGTCACTCCCCTAGAATAGCTACGTCGCACAGAAGGCGATGACAAGGTAAGAGGCAGCAAGATGCTTGGGTGTTCATGGCGTTGGTGGTCAGTATTCCGGTACCTGTGGATCGCGGTACTTCTGTCTCTGTCGGCGTGTGGCGGATCGGGCGGCGCTTCTTCGCCAACTGCGCAGCGCGGCGATCTGGTTTCGGTTGCGTCGCCGACCTTTATCGCGATCCCGGCCGTGAACGCCTACATCGCGGTGCTCGCGGGCCTCGGTGTGAACACGAGCGTGCTGAACACAACCCGATACAGCGTGTCGCTGAACCGGGTCGTCTACAAGACGGTCACGCCCGATGGCCGGCTGATCGACGCATCGGGTGTCGTCGCGTACCCGACGAAAACGCCCGGGGCGCAAAGTCCGGTGGTGAGTTATCAGCACGGTACGATTTTTCTCGATGCGGATGTGCCAAGTCTCGCCGCCACCCCGGATCCGGTGCTGGTCGCCATGGCGGGCACCGGGTTCGTGGTCGTCATGCCGGACTACGTGGGCTACGCCGCTTCCACCGCCGAGGTTCATCCCTACACTCATGCGCAGGGCACCGCGGTCGCGGTGGTGGACCTGCTGCGTGCCGCGCGGCGCTTGCTCGCGAACAACAACGTGGCGACCAACGATCAACTATTTCTCACCGGCTACTCCGAAGGCGGTTACGCCACGCTGGCGACACAGCAGGAGATCGAACAGCGACTGGCGGGAGAATTCTCGATCACTGCTTCGATGCCGGCGGCCGGACCATATGATATCTCGGCAACCGCGCAGTATCTGGTCGGGCTGGCGACCAATCCCAATCCGCAGTACCTGGGTTTCGTGATTCGCGCCTACGACCATTGGTACAACTGGAACCGGATCGACGATATTTTCCAGTCGCCGTACAGCACGGTGGTTGCCACCTACTACGACGGCAATCACAGCGGGGCGGAAACGCGTAATGCATTGACTACCGATTCGACGCTGCTGTTCGCGGGCACCTTCCGCAGCGACTTCCTTGGCAGCGGCGAGATGGCGCTCAAGGCCGATATGGCCCGGAACGACATTTACGACTGGGCACCGGTAGCGCCAACGCGCCTGTTCCACGGCGAGGACGACACCGTCGTGCCGTATTTCAATACCGCCAACGCCGCCAGCGCCATGGCGCTGGCCGGCGCGACGTCGGTAACCGTGGTGAATTGCACGACA
>CP070641.1:1098302-1101328 GCA_020354085.1 Pseudomonadota bacterium | reverse complement strand
GAGCAGCCGGTGGCGCCTGAAATCCGTCGTCCTTACGATCGGGCGTTGGCCGCGCTGCAGGCCGGCAACCACAAAGAGGCGGAGACCGTTCTTCTGGAGCTTACGCGCAAATATCCGGATCTATCGGGACCTTTTGCCAATCTCGGGATAGTCTATCAGCGTACCGGCCGTTCGGCCGAGGCCGTCGCCATGTTCAAGAAAGCGATCGCAATCAACCCGGAGCAGCCAGCCTATTACAACCAGCTCGGCATCGTACACCGCGGCGCCGGTCGGTTTGCCGAGGCGCAGCGTGCCTACACGAACGCGCTGGAGGTCGATGCCAACTATCCGCTCGCGCATCTTAACCTGGCGATTCTTTATGACCTGTATCTGGGCGAACCGGGCAAGGCCATGACGCACTACCGGCGTTACGGCGAACTTTACCCGGCCGATCGCCAGCAGGTGGAGAAGTGGATCGTCGACTTGCAGCAACGCACGCGCAAGACCGGGCAAGCGCAAGCCCAGGAGGCCGGATGAAGAGTTATGCCTATATGATTGGAACCGTTCTTTCGATCAGCGCTAGCGCGCTGTACGCGGCGGAGAATCGTGTCGACCGGGCGGACCTCGAAGGCACGCAAATCATCGGTAACCGCGAGTTACCGAAGGTGACCTATATTGTTCCGTGGAAGAAGCCACAACCCGGCGATTTGGTGGGCCGACCGGTCCAAAGCCTGCTCGATGAGGCGTTGGCACCGATCGATCGCGATGTATTTCGCCGGCAGGTGGAATACCACGGACAGTTACAGGGTGCGTCGGTCGCCGCTTCCGACACGCCATCACAAGGTTCGAGCAAGAAATAGCGACACTGACAGGAGATTCCTATGGAAATCTACTCAACGATCGTCCGCTTCTTTCAAGAGGGCGGGTTTTGGATGTTCCCGATAGCCCTGGTGGCGGCAGTGGGGCTGGCGGTAGCGCTTGAGCGCTATGTGTTCCTGTCCCGCTCGGCGTTCACCAATCGCAAGTATTGGGAAGAGGTAATGCCGGTATTGCAGGGCGGCCAATATCAAAAGGCGTTCTCGGCAACGTCCAAGTCCGACATCGCCATCGCGAAGATTCTCAACTATGGCTTGGCGCGCATCAAAGGCGCACGCCGACGCGAGGACATTGAGACCGCGATGGAGGAGGGTCTCATGGAAATGATCCCGCGGTTGGAGCGCCGCACCCACTACCTGTCTGCCTTGGCCAACATTGCGACCCTGCTCGGGCTGCTCGGCACGATTATCGGTCTGATCCAGGCATTTACCGCGGTGGCGAATGCCAATCCCGCGGAGAAGGCGGAATTGCTGTCGTCCAGTATTTCGGTAGCAATGAATACCACCGCGTTCGGCCTGATGGTTGCCATCCCGCTGCTGCTGATCTCCTCCGTGTTGCAGTCCAAGACCACACAGATTGTCGATAGCCTGGAGATGGCATCCGTGAAGTTTCTCAACATCGTGACCGATCGTGCACGCGAGGGTTCCGCGGCATGAGACGGCGTTTTCGCCGCCACCTGAAGCACGATCAGGACATGAACATCACGGCGTTCATGAACCTGATGGTGATCTTGGTGCCGTTCCTGTTGGTGACGGCGGTGTTCTCGCGTATCACCATACACGAGCTTAATCTGCCGCCGCAGGCAAGCAGTTCAGTGCAGCAGAAACAGGATCTGCATCTGGAAATCGTTATTCGGTCGGAATCCCTGGAGCTAGGCGAACGCTCGCGTGGACTCCTGCAGCGCATCGAGAAGACTGATAAGGGTCACAACTATCGGCGTTTGAACGAGGTGTTGCGACAGATTAAGGAACGCTATCCGGACAAGACCGCGGCGACCGTGCTTTCGGAGTCCGATACTTCCTATGACACACTTGTACAGGTCATGGACGCGGTGCGCGTATACGAAGTGGCGCAAGGCAAGACCGTGACCCGTTACGAACTGTTCCCGGACGTGTCGATCGGGGATGCGCCAATACGGACGGCAAGCGCCGGCACGCCAGCGGCCAAGCGGAGATAAGCAGATGAAGATGTCGCGGCGCGCAATCCGAATGGAGCGGCACCACAAGCGCAATCGCATGCGCGCGGTGCTCAGCATGGTTTCGCTCATGGATATCTTCACGATCCTGGTGTTTTTCCTGTTGGTGCATTCCTCCAACGTGCAGGAACTGCCGACCAAGGCCGTGCAGTTGCCGGAATCGCTCGCTGAAAAGCAGCCCAAGCAGACCGTCGTCATCACCGTCAATGAGCAAGATATCCTGGTTCAAGGGCGCAAGGTGGCCTCGGTCGCTGACGTCATGAAGGCCGATGTTGACGTCATTGGCGCGCTCAAGACCGAGCTCGATTACCAGGCGGCGAAGGGTGTGAGCGTTCCGACCGGCGGCAAGACGGGGCGGGAGATCACGATCATGGGTGACAAGGATATTCCCTATCAGCTGCTGAAAAAGATCATGTTGACCTGCGTACGGGCGAGCTACGACAACATTTCGCTCGCGGTGATTAAGAAGACGCAGGTCTAAGCGCAAGATGTCATACGTCTATCACCATTCGCCGGTCCTGCCGTGGACCATCACCGAAGAGGAGGAGCAGCGTTTCCGCCGCACGGTCAAACGTTCACTGCTCATTGTGTTGCTGCTATCGCTGATCATGGCTTTTCTGCCGGTGCCGAAACTCGATCGCGCCAAGGTGGAGGAGGTGCCGCCGCGGCTCGCGAAGCTGCTGCTCGAACGTCAGCCGCCGCCACCGCCGCCAGTGGTCCAACAGCCGGAGGCACCCAAGGCCGAAGCACCGAAGAAGAAGGAAGATCCGAAGCCCAAGGTAGAGGAGAAGCCCAAGAAGAACATCGAAACGGCTCGTGCCAAGGCCGAGCGTTCGGGCTTACTGGCGTTCAAAGACGATCTTGCCGATCTACGCACCAATCCGGTTACCACGAGCGTTACGAAGTCAAAGCCGCTTACTTCCGGGGTCGGTGCGGGGCCAAGCAAGCCGATGGAGCGTGCGATCATCACCTCAAA
>CP070641.1:1095158-1098202 GCA_020354085.1 Pseudomonadota bacterium | reverse complement strand
AGGGATGCGGCCGAGGCTGAAGAGGCCAATCATTATTAAGTAGTTGCGCGAGCGGTAATCGAGCGCTAGCCAGACGAGCCGCGGTGTCGCATCAGCGGGAACGGTCGGGCGCGGCGCTTCGCGTATACCGAAGGCGATGAGGGTCACCGCGAGCAGGCCGGGAATGGCGGAAAGTGCGATTACCACATCGAGCCGTGTGGTGCCGAAGTAAATAATCGCCGCGGCGGCGAGCGCACCGAGCACCGCGCCCAGGTGATCAAGCGCACGAATGAAGCCATAGGCGCGACCGGCGTTGGTCTCATCGATGGCATCTGCCACCATCGCGTCGCGCGGTGCCGTCCGTATGCCCTTGCCGACGCGGTCGGTTACGCGAATGCCGAGCACCGTGATCCAGCTCGCGGCAAATCCGATCAAGGGGCGCGCGAGGTTGGACAACAGATAGCCAGCTACCACATAGGGCTTGCGCCGGCGACCGAACAGGTCCGAGTGGCGCCCGGCCCAGAGCTTGAGCAGATTCGACACCGCGTCGGCTACGCCCTCGATCAGGCCGAGCGCGACTGGCCCGGCGGCGAGCACGGTCGCGAGCAGCAGCGGGATGAGCGGCACGACCATCTCGGACGCGAGGTCGTTGAAGAGACTCACCAGTCCGACGATCACGACGGTGCGCGGTAGGGCTTTGCGGGAACTCGGGGCCATCTTGGTCGCGTTTTGGTTAGAAACGATGCGGTGATCGGCTGCGTGGGCAGGCCGATAGGTGGGGAGTATACTGCCGGCTCGCTACAAGACGGCGAGTCGACCGGGCAGCGGTTATGATCGGAGCGGGCGCAACAAGAAGCGACAAGAGGGGATGATGAAAGCAAAGGCCGTGACGGTCGCCGACGCGGTGGGGTGGTTCGCTGGCGGCTGGCGCATCTTCATCCGCCATCCCGCCTTATGGATCGTGCTGGGATTAATATTTCTCGTCACCGCGGTGGTGCTGTCGCTCGTGCCGTTCCTGGGCGGCACCGCGCTGACCTTGTTGTCGCCGGTGCTGACGGCCGGTTTCCTGCACGCCGCGCGCGAGGTCGACCAGGGGCGTCCCCTTCAAGCCACGCACGTGTTTCAGGGATTCAAGGCGAAGGACAAGCTGACGCGGTTGCTTGCACTTGGCGGCATCGCGGTATTGATCTGGGTAGTGGTGTTCTTGGCCCTGATCGTGTTCATCGGGGGGCCCATGATGCGCGCGATGCAAGACGACATGCCGGCCCATGCCGCATCCATCGACGCGGGAACCTTCATCGGCCTATCACTGGTTGTCGTGGTGCTGACCCTGGCCATGATGGCGCTGCTCTACGCCACGCCGCTGGTCATGTTCCGCGGCATCGCCGTGGGCAAGGCGATGCGCTCGAGTTTCGTTGCTTGCGCGCGCAATTGGTTGCCGCTATTGGTGTTCGGCGTGCTTTATGGCGCAGTTGCGGTACTGGCTTCCATGCCGTTCATGCTTGGCTGGTTGGTGTTGCTGCCAGTTACGGTTGCGATGCTGTATCGAAGCTACAGCCAGATGTACGGCGATAGCTGACTCCCCGCGCCCGGGAAGAGCCAAGCTGAACCCTTAAATAAAGGGGAAGCGTTGCCGATCTCTTTGTGAACCCTGGGGCATTGGTCGACGATACCGAGAAAGACCGCGCGGAGTTCTCCCGTAGCGAAGATCTGTTATTTAAGGTATGCGCGTAGTGGATATAGCCACCAGTCATGCGATTGGCGGAAGAGAAGTGGCACACGAGTCTCACTTTCTGGGATTCCTCAGTCGCGGCCCACACCGGCGCGGTCAAGGGCGGGCCCTCGTGGAAGGGAACATAGCGCGTCAAACTCGGGAGTTCGACCGCGCAGAACATATCTCGCCTGGCTACCCGGAATTCGTAATGTCGGGGTGCACCGATCGTTGTTCCAACTCGACTAACGCGCCGGGTTTGCGCGCTTCCAAAGCGGAATGCCCGCTTCGGCAGGGCGGGTAGCCCGATCCGACGTCTGCACCTCTGCGGGAGCAGATCGGCGCCGCTGTAGATAGGCAACGACGTCGGAGATTTGGTTATCCGTTAGCACGTGTCTCCAGGCCGGCATCGATGTTCCGGGCAGACCATCCGCGATGACGTGGACGAGCGACTGCCAATCGCGCTGCCGTATCGCTGCGTCGGTCAAATCACGCGGTCGTGGGATCAAGAAACTGCCGATCCAGTTGCGACCGCTGGCATCGGGCGCGTGGCAAAAGGCGCAGTTCTCAAGAAAGATGCCGCGGCCGCGCGTCTCTACTGCCGTGAGCCCCTCTGCCGACGGCGCGTTCTCGTGTTGTCGGAAGGGCGACGCGGAGGAGACGTCGTCGACCTTGGCCGGCGCGGCTTGGGCTCCGGGATTCGGAGGCCGAAAACCGAGCGGGCGTGGATAAGATACCGCAAAGGCCTCCCACACCGGTCCTTCGTCAGTCGACCGGGCGCGGTCGTGACAAGTTATGCAGCTTGATAGAAAGAGGCGCTTGCCATCGCGCTGCTCGGGTGTCAGCAATTCCCACGGACGGTTTAACGGAATGGCGCCGGTGGCAAATGGGAAGGCGGCGGCATATCGGGCATGATTGTTCCAGCCATTCTCCGGGGAGTGATAGCGCGCTACCACCGGACGGGACACCATGAAGCTGGTGCGTATATAGCTGACCACGGCATCGATTTGAGCCGGCGTGAGAACGCGGTTAAAGCTGACCATCGCCGTGCCGGGGCGGCCGTGAACCACGGCATTTCGCATGGCCTCGCGCGTCAGCGTGGTCTTGGTCGCCTGCGTGAAATCACGTGGTTTGTGTTCGAAATAGGTGGCGGCCAATGTCTTCGCGTCGCCGGCGTAACCATGGCATTGATAACAGTAATACCGATAAACCGCGCGACCATCCGCAGCCGCTATGGCGTTGGATTCTGTGGCCACGGGAGGTTCGCCGGCCCAGAGCGGTGCGGCGCAGCCAATCGTCCAGACCAATCCGACGACCACTGGCATTGGCCAGTAGCGCAGATCGAAGCGAGAAT
>CP070641.1:1092008-1095058 GCA_020354085.1 Pseudomonadota bacterium | reverse complement strand
AAAAACTGGTGACCGTGAAAGAGGGCGCCACACGCGACGAGATTCAGGCGTTGTTGCACAAACACCGCATCGAAAAGGTGCTGGTCGTGGATGACCAGTTCGGCCTCAAGGGACTCATAACGGTTAAGGATATTCAGAAGTCGCAAGAGTACCCGCGAGCCGCCAAGGACGCGAAGGGCCGGTTGCGCGTCGGTGCCGCCGTGGGTGTGGGCAAGGGTACAGAGGAGCGGGTCGAGCAGCTGGTTGCAGCCGAGGTCGATGTCGTGGTGGTGGATACTGCTCACGGCCATTCGCAAGGCGTGCTGCAACGCGTGCAATGGATCAAGAAGAACTTCCCGGCGGTGCAGGTGATTGGTGGCAACATCGCCACCGCCGATGCTGCCAAGGCGCTGCGCGATGCTGGCGCTGATGCTGTTAAGGTGGGAATCGGGCCGGGGTCGATTTGCACGACGCGCATGGTCGCTGGCGTTGGTGTACCGCAGGTTACAGCGGTCGCTAACGTCGCCGAAGCGCTGGCCGGCACAAAGGTCGGCGTGATCGCAGACGGCGGCATCCGCTATTCGGGCGATATCGCCAAGGCCATCGCCGCTGGGGCGCACTGCGTAATGGTCGGCAGTTTGCTCGCTGGAACCGATGAGTCTCCGGGCGAGATCGAGATCTATCAGGGCCGCTCGTACAAGAGCTATCGTGGCATGGGTTCGCTCGGCGCGATGGGCGAGGGTTCGAGCGACCGCTATTTCCAGGAAGGATCGACCGCCGAGAAACTGGTGCCCGAAGGAGTCGAGGGTCGCGTTCCGTACAAAGGTCCGATGCCGAACATCATTCACCAGCTGATGGGCGGCCTGCGCTCCGGGATGGGCTATACGGGTTCGGCGGATATCGAAAGCTTGCGCACCAAGACGCAGTTCGTGCGCATAACGAACGCCGGCGTCCGTGAGTCGCATGTGCATGATGTCATGGTGACCAAGGAAGCCCCCAACTACCGAAGCTAGCCGCGCCGGCCCGTCTCGCGCGATCGCCGCATGACCGATCCGCATTCCCAACGCATACTGATTCTCGACTTTGGCTCGCAATACACGCAGCTTATCGCGCGCCGCGTGCGCGAAGCCGGGGTGTATTGCGAGCTGTACTCGTACGACACGCCGTTCGACGAGATCCGCGCATTCGCGCCCCGCGGCATAATCCTTTCCGGCGGTCCGGAGACGGTGACACTCGCGGATACGCCGCGCGCGCCAAGAGAGATCTTCACGCTTGGTGTGCCGATCCTCGGCATCTGTTATGGGCAGCAAACCATGGCCGCGCAGCTCGGCGGCGAGGTGACGGGCTCAGACAAACGCGAGTTCGGCTATGCGCGGGTGCGCATGCGTGCCCACTCGCAGTTGTTTCGCGACATGCGCGATGAGCAAGAGGCCGACGGCAAGGAATTCCTGCACGTGTGGATGAGCCACGGCGATCGTGTGACGAAGCTGCCGCCGGGCTTCAAAGTCATCGCCGACACTGACCATGCCCCGTTTGCCGGCATTGCCGATGAGGAACGCAAGTTCTACGGCGTGCAATTTCATCCCGAGGTGACGCACACCACTCAGGGGCGCGTGATCTTGCAGCGCTTCGTGCATGATATTTGCGGCTGCGGCTCGTTGTGGACGCCGGGCAACATCATCGAGAGCATGGTGGAGGCCGTGCGCAGCCAAGTGGGCAGCGACGAAGTAGTGTTGGGTTTGTCAGGCGGCGTCGATTCCTCCGTGGTCGCGGCATTGCTGCACCGCTCCATTGGCAAGCAGCTGACCTGTCTGTTCGTCGACAACGGCCTGTTGCGGCTCAACGAGGGCGATCAAGTAATGGAGACCTTCGCGCGGCACATGGGCGTGAAGGTTATTCGAGTGGATGCCGAGGAGCGTTTCCTAAGCGCGCTTACGGGAGTCTCTGATCCAGAGCAGAAGCGCAAGATTATCGGGCGGTTATTCATCGAGGTGTTCGAAGAAGAGGCGAAGAAGATTCGCAACGCCAAATGGCTGGCGCAGGGGACGATCTATCCCGACGTCATCGAGTCGGCGGCGGCCAAGACCAAGAAGGCGCATGTGATCAAGTCGCACCACAATGTCGGTGGTTTGCCCGAGCGCATGCATCTCAAGCTGCTGGAGCCCTTGCGCGAACTGTTCAAGGACGAGGTGCGCCGGATTGGCACCGAACTCGGGTTGCCGCACCAGATGATCTATCGTCATCCGTTCCCAGGGCCGGGATTAGGGGTGCGCATTCTAGGCGAGGTGAAGAAGGAGTACGCGGACCTGCTGCGCAAGGCCGACGCCATCTACCTCGAGGAGCTTTACCGAGATGAACTTTACGACAAGGTGAGTCAGGCCTTCGCAGTATTTCTCCCCGTCCGCTCCGTGGCGGTATTAGGGGATGCGCGTGCCTATGACTACGTGGTGGCGTTGCGTGCAGTCGAGACCGTGGATTTCATGACCGCCAACTGGGCGCACCTGCCGTATGAGGTATTGGGGCGCATCTCCAACCGGATCATCAACGAGGTCGCGGGCATCTCGCGGGTAGTGTACGACATTTCGGGAAAACCCCCGGCAACGATCGAGTGGGAATGATCGGAGTTTCGGGTTTCGGGTCTCGCGTTTCGAGTTGATGAAGCATGGTAGCGAGCGAACTCGAAACACGAGACTCGAAACTCGGAACTGACGAGTTCTGGATGCGGCGTGCGCTAGCGTTGGCGCGACACGCCGAGGAAAACGGCGAGGTGCCAGTTGGGGCCGTGGTAGTGCACGACGGCGAGGTGATCGGGGAGGGTTGGAACCAACCGATCGTTTCGCACGATCCGAGTGCACACGCCGAGATCGTGGCTTTACGCGCTGCGGCGCAGCGCGCGCAGAATTATCGATTGCCAGGCGCGATCCTCTACGTGACGCTGGAGCCTTGCGTGATGTGCGCGGGCGCGATTGTGCAGGCGCGGCTTGCGCGAGTAGTGTACGGCGCTGCGGACCCAAAGGCTGGCGCCGCCGGCTCAGTATTCTCGCTACTCACCAGCGAACAGCTCAACCATC